>JBJEUF010000129.1:0-8546 GCA_051883695.1 Aristaeellaceae bacterium | reverse complement strand
CCGACCCCACCCGGTAATCAAGGTGCTTTCTGCCGTTTTCATAGGTGATGCCCGGGTAGCCCTCAAATTCGTCGTGCTCCAGCTGCGAGAGAAATTCGAACAGATCGTCGTAGTCCGATTCCCGAAATGCCCGCAGGATGAGCCGCTCCGTGATGATTTCATTCATGGCACTTGCTCCCGTTTTGATCTGGTATGGATATACAGAAGCCGAAAGCTACCGCTCCATGCGGTAGGATTTGAACATTTGATCCTCCCCGACAAGGCGGAAGCCCACCTTTTCCAGCACATGCTGACTCCGGGTGTTCTTCAAAACGGCATCCGCATGGATGACAGCCATCCCCAATTTCTCAAACGCATACTGAACCGCCAGCCGCTCGGCCTGCGTCCCGTAGCCCTTTCCTTTCACGGCGTCGTTCTGCATGTGGATGCTCAGCGTGCATTCCGCTTTTCCCAATCAATACGCTTCAGCTGCAATTCTCCAATGGGTCTGCTGTCGAGCATGATGGCAAACAGGATGCGAGAGGGCTCGTTCTTTGCATCAAAATACCTGTCAACGGATGCCTGATCATATACATACGGTTTGAACAGGGACATGTCCATGTAGATAGACGCATCGCTCTGCCAATTCCTGTATAATTCATGACAAAGTGCTCTTGTCATTTTCCTGAGTTCAATCATTTCTGTATCCAGCCCCCCAAAAACCAATACGGACGAATAAAACCGGTGAGCATACCGGCGATGCTTCCTCGCGTCGCCCGGCCGGCTTTGATGGATTGCGTCCCGGCACAGGCCTGAATCAGCAGTTCCTCCGCATGATCAATCCTATCATACATCCTGCAGCGGCTGTCATCAAGATCGGATTTGCGAATCCGGCACCGGTGATGCGGATTCTGTGCGACATGCTTGGGAATGAAAAAGCACTTGCTGGCCTCCGGAAACATAGCTGAGAATGCTTGAAAATGCGGCCAAACAGTTTATAATGATTGTATGGCGACTCAGGGGCGCATCGTCACGGGAAATCTACGCGAAAGGTTTTGAGTCTCAGGGATCATGATTCAACAAAGGATGAGGGGTTGCACATGAACAACGGGGAAGCGAGGCGGATTCTCGCGCAGCTGGCGGAGGGCGTCGATCCGATCACCGGAGAGGTGTTGCCCGAGCAGCACGTTTGCAATGAACCGGCGGTCATTCGCGCGCTCATCAAAACGGAGACGGGGCACAAGCAGCGCATGACCCGCCTGAATGACCGGCCTCCGGTTGGCAGAATACAATGGCGATTGGCCGGAATACACGGAATTGGGGAGGAAACGTCGATGAAGTACCGGATGACTGTTGCGTTGATGCTGGCTCTGCTGCTGTTCTGCTTTGGCTGCGCGCAGGCGGAGGAGCCGGAGGCCGACTCGGTGGTGATGTTCGGCAGCTATGAGCAGGACAATCAGCCTGATAACGGTGCAGAGCCGATCGAGTGGCTGATCCTCGCCCAAGGCGAGGGGAGGGCGCTGCTGGTCAGCCGGTATGCCCTTGACTGTCAGCCGTACAACGCCGGCAAGGCGGATGTGAGCTGGAGCGAAAGCAGCCTTCGGGAATGGCTCAACGGGGAATTCCTGCACGCGGCCTTTACGGATGAGGAGCGCTCCGTGATTGTGGAAACTGCTGTGGGCAATCGGACGGAAGCAAACGCCGAATGGACGACGGATGCGGGCGATGATACGCAGGACATCGTCTTTCTGCTGAGCTACGCGCAGGCCAGCCGCTATTTTGAGCCGGAGGAAATGCGCAAGCTGGCGGGAACACCCTATGCGCGGGAGCAGGGCGCGCGCTTTCTGGGGATTACGTCCATCGGCATTGGCGAGACGGATTGGTGGCTGCGCTCGCCCGGCAAGGATCAGGATGTAGCGTGCTATGTGGATGTGCGCGGAAGCCTCGGCTCCAGGTCCGTTTCGGACAAGCTGGGAATCCGCCCGGCGCTGCTGCTTGACATGGGCATCAGCCGCGCGGATTTCCCGTATGAAAAGGCGGTTCAGGCAGCCGGGCTGGAAGCGGCAGGACAGTACGCCAAGGCTGCGGATTTGTATGAGGCACTGGGCGCGTACAACGACAGCGTGATGCGCGCGAAGCAATGCCGGTACCGGCAGGCACTGCTTCATCAGGAGGCACAGGAGTACGAGGAGGCGCTGAAGCTGTTTGAAGCGCTCGGAGACTACGAGGACAGCGAGGAGCAGGGACGCGCGTGCCGGTATGCGATTGCTCTGGCCTGTCAGGAGGCGGGCGATTACAAAACGGCGGTGAAGGTCTACGAGAAGCTTGGGCAGTACCGTGACAGCATGACGCAGCTCAAGGCCTGCTTTGATAAGCTGGGCATTTCCATGTATTACTTCGGCGCGGAGGCCGTCGACGCGGGCGTGGATACCGGCTACGCCAAATCGAATACCATCACGGGCAAGGACAGGCACTTCGGCTGGAGGATGGGTCGGTTCCTGATGAGCGGCTTTACGCGCGTTGTGGACGGCGGCACGGATACGCCCGTATTCATCAAGACGCTGGGCGATTCGGTGACGCTGTGGTTCGAGCTGGAGCAGGATATCGACGCGCTCGGCGGGAATGACAAGCTGGTCGTTTCGGATGACGTCAACGGCTTCAGTCAGGACTTTGGCGTGTCCAAAACCGATTTCGGCCGGGGAACGCTGGTCATCCGCCATACGGATTATCAGAACAGAAAGGGAGAACCCCAGGTCTATACGGACTATCTGCTCGCCTCCGGAACATCGGGAGCGAATACCCGGGTTGTGCTGAATGAGGAGGGCGATTACGAGGCGGCGCTCTACTATGAGGTGGAGGACAACGATCTCAAGCACATCACCAGCAAATACGGCAATTACAGGATCACCTTCCGGTTCTCCGTGCGCAACGGCAACTGCATGGTCTATCCCTTCGATCTGGTCACGGGCGCGGAACTGCAGAACACCTCTGTGACGGAGAACGGCTTCCGTCTGGATCTGGCGCGTTCGCGCTATCTGGATATCGACGTGAAGCGCTCTGTGCTTGTGGAAAGCCCGACGGGCGTGGTGGAGGACGAGCGGTTCAACCGCCCCGCCAAGGACGGCGACCGGTATGACGCGGAGGGCATCTACACGATCTCTGTGAGCAACCGCTATACCGGAGAATCCACGGTCAAGACGATTTTTGTCGGAACGGATGCGCTGCTGCAGGAGTATATCGCCAAGGGCTTTTCTCCGGACAGGCTGAAGTGAGGAAGGGGTGACTGGAATGAAGAAAATGGCTTCGCTTCTCCTTATGCTTTCGCTGCTGGGAACGCTTCTTCTGTCCGGCTTTGCCGCGGCGGAAAGTCAGCCGGATTTCAAGGGGCTGAACGATCCTGCGCTGCTGCCGTATATTGAGGACACGCTGTACGCGCGGCTGGTCGGCACGCTGAACAGCGAGGACTACTTTGTCGAGAACGTCAGCGCGGTGTATATCTCTCAGGAGTATCTGGAGGAGCTGGCGTACAATTCGCAGGCCAACGTCTTCTTTGGCTTTACGCTCGCCGAGCTGGAAGCCCAGTTTCAGGGAGAAAAATACATCTTTACACTGGGCGATGACGGGAAAACGGCGGTTGAGCCGTGGACGGACTATGTCGATCCGTATGAACAGGTCATCGAAAATGTTGCCGTCGGCACCGGCGTGATTCTGGTGTGCGTGACGGTCTCGGCCGTTACAGGCGGAGCGCCCGCGTGCAGCATGATCTTCGCTGTTGCGGCAAAAACCGGAGCGTTGGGCGCGGTTTCGGGCGGCGTGCTCGGCGGCGTATCCGTCGGCATTGTCACAGGCATTCAAACGGGCGATATGGATACGGCGCTGCAGGCGGCGGTGGTTGCGGGCAGCGAGGGCTTCAAGTGGGGAGCCATCACAGGCGCGATTTCCGGAGGCGCCGGAGAAGCCGTTGCGCTGAAGGGCGCGACGATAAACGGCCTGACGATGAATCAGGCGGCTATGATTCAGAAGCAATCGGGCTATCCGCTGGACGTGATCAAGGGCTTTGCCAGCATGGAGCAATACGACATTTGCAGGAATGCGGGCTTGTCACCCCAAATGGTGAACGGAAAGACGGCTCTGGTGCGGAGCGTGGATCCGGATTTTGTGGACGAGCTTGGCCGTACGAATCTGCAGAGAATGCGGCAGGGCCTTGCCGCGCTGGATCCTACGACAGGGCAGGCCTATCAGCTCCATCACATCGGACAGGATCCGGGTTCGACGCTGGCGATTCTGACGGAGGCCGAGCATATGCAGGGAGGCAACAACCTGATCTGGCATGAGCTGGAAGGGGCAAGCAGAATAGACCGGGTTGCATTCAAAACGCAAAGGGAAAGCTTCTGGAAGAGCTTTGCCGAAATCTGTCTTTCCGGAGGGATGTCTTTATGAGCATTGTCGATGTCATGCGGAGCAAAGAGCATTTCTGCTGCGCCGCTTCGGTCTCTGCGGAGGATGTGAAGGAGGCACAGAGTGCGCTGGGTTGCGCGTTCGCTGACGACTACCGTAAGTACGTGCAGGAGCTTGGCGTAGCCTCCTTTGACGGACATGAGCTGACGGGGATTTGTCCGTCGCCCCGGCTGAACGTGGTTGAGGCGACCCGAAGGGCCAGACTGCGCCATCCGGAGCTGGCGAAAAGCTGGTACGTGATCGAGGAACTGAACATGGACGGGATCATGATCTGTCAGGATGCGTCGGGCAGCGTCCATGAGGTTGTGCCGGGTGGCAGGCCCTGTCAGATCGCCTCCAGTCTGAAGGCGTATATCGAGCTGTGAGGGTTCTCCGGCAGGTGTTTGGAAGCCTGCCGGGAGTGCCATGAACCGCTGACGGGCTTGCGCCGTTGGCGGTTTTTCTGTTGCCATGGAGAATCCTATCGGTGATCGGGACTTTATGCTGGAAAGGTCAGCATGCCAGCGAGGATACTGCACACCGCTTGCCGGATCATCCGGCGTGGCGGAAGCTGCGTTGCAGGAAAATGACCGGCATGCTATAATCGAAGCATCTGGGCTGCCGGGATGATTGCAGCGAATGGACGATATGGAGCGGAGGACAAAATGCGTATGAATACAGAACGGTATCCCCGCCTTTGGGAAATGCTTTCCTGTGGTTGTCCCTTTCAGCAGCCGGAGAGAGACAAAGTCATGAGGGAGATTCTGGATAGCGCTGTGACAGAGCTGGCTGACAGGCCGGAAGCGGAGTATACGGACACGCAGCTGCTGGCGGCGATCAGCGGCGGTATGGGGGCGTACCTGCAGTCGTACAGGGCCCAGCCGGTGTTCAAGCAGAAAATCCGTGAGAAGTTCCTTGAGTGGATTCGCGCCATCGGGAGCGGATACCACGTTGAGCTGGAGGATGTGCAGGCGGATTGGGTCATCCCGGTGCAGCGGGATTCCGGTGTGGAGCTGGTCCGGCTCCTGCATGACCGCAATGGATTGACGAAAAGAGAGCTGGCCGATCGGCTCGGCGTCAGCCCCAAGACGGTTCAAAATGATCTCCGGCGGCTCGACCCTTCCCTGTGCGAGGAAAAACCCAGGAAGGCGCCTGAGCCGATCCGCGCAGCCGGTCATGAAGTGCGCGTGCCGATCCGCTATGAAGAGGTGGCTGGATCGCACGGGGACCGCCGGTATCACACGCCCGACACGCTGCATCCGCTGGTGCTTCAGTTCAACGTGACGCAGGTGGCCTCCCTGCTGATGGCCCTGCAGCAATCCTACGACAGTGGCATCTACGGGACGTATAGTCTGGAGTCGGCCATGGATATCTGGTGCCAGCTCACGCCGTACTGCCAGAGCCGGATTGAGAAGATATTTGCCGGAAGGAATGCGGATTTCAAAGCGTTTCTGGATACCATCAGGGATGAGGTGAAACACGGCAGGTTCCCGAAGTTCAGGACGGAGCGCAGCATGGCGGAGGGCGCGACATACGAAGAAATGCTGGTGTATGCCTTCAAGGCGGGAGCAGCATGCAACATCACCCTCAGGCGGAATGGCGTGATGGAGAAGTATCAAAAAATCCGCATTTCTGAAAACGAACGAGGATTTGAAATCATCGTTGAGAAGCCTGAGAAAAGGATTGGATTCACGATGGATGACGTGGTGAGCCTGGAAATCTGATTTCCACAGTTGCGGCTGAAATAGAAATATAATGTATCCATCAAAGAAACAGCAAAGCGCTGTCAGAGGAGGATACGCCATGAAGAACATGTTTGCCCAGCCGCTTACGATTTACAGGGGCGAAGCGTCGATCAGCCCGGCGTGGCGCGAGGCGGACGAGCTCAGGATGTCGGCGTTTGCCGGAGACTACCGCCGGACGGAGCCGGAGGGATTGGTCGGGTTTGTCCGGGACGCGCTCTCGACCCTCGACGTAGAGAACCATTTCAGCCTGCTGCGCGACGTAACAATGCCCTTTGAGGCGCGCGCGGACATGATGTGGCAGGCCGCCTACGCCATCACGGCTGCGGGAATCTGGCTGATGAACCGGGCACCGGAGCGGATGGACGCCGGGATGCGCAAGTCGCTTTCGGCGATGATGAGCGAGGCCTTTGCGCACGGCATCCTGATTCACGGCCATGACGACGAGGGGCGCAGGCTGAAGATCCTGACGATGCTCGGCGCGGCAGGCGCGCAAAGGCTGATCGCTAAGGAGCCGTCCTTTTGTCCGGCGTTCACGGAGCTGATGACGCGCGAGTTGAAGGCGCTGGAAAACGCCGCGTGGGAGGAAAACCCGGCGGGCAGGTGCTTCTACTCCGAGGGTCATGTGCCGGAAGTGCAGAACATGGCTGTCCGGCGCATGCATGCGGCATGGCAGGGCAAACCTAACGTGGTGTTCACCTACGGCACGCTGATGCGCGGTCAGTCCGCCGAATACCTGATGGAGAATGCGGAATGGGGCGGCCATGCCTGCCTGCACGGCTATGCGATGACGGATCTGGGCAGCTTCCCCGGCATCAGCGAGAGCGCCTCGGAGACTGCGCTGGGCGAGGTCTGGTTTGTGGACGATGACACGCTGACGCGTCTGGACCGTTACGAGGGCGAGGGATCGCTGTACATCCGGCGGCAGGTGCAGGTGGAGAACAGCTACGGCAGGCTTGACGCATACGCGTACATTGACAACGGCATGCTGCGCGGCAAGCTCCTGCGGGAGGGCTGGCATGCCCAAGACGATGACGACGTGTGGTATGCCGCCTATGGCTCCAACATGTGCGCCGAGCGTTTTGCCTGCTATATTCAGGGCGGCTTCTGCAAAGACAACGGCAGGCATTATGCCGGGTGCAGCGACAAGACGCTTTGGACAGGGACGTACTTCACGGAGGTTCGCGGATCGGTCTGCTTTGGCAACCACAGTTCCTCATGGGGTGGCGGCGTGGCCTTCTATCGCGATTCGCCCTGCGGAAAGGCCATTGTGCGCCTGTACCGGATCAAACGCAGCCAGCTGCATGAGATTCAGGCTCAGGAGGGCAATTCGCCCAAGTGGTATGGCAGAATCGTCTGTTTGGGCATTGGGGCGGACGGCGCGCCCATCTTCACGCTGACCTGTGAGCGCAAACCGGAACGGGCAAAGCCGGCAGAGGCCTACATGAATGTGCTGCGCAGGGCCTTGGAGGAGGAAGGCGGTATGGAGAAAAAGGAGGTTGAGCGCTATCTCAGGCAAATGAAGTGAGCGTGGATGCGGCGGCATATCGTTTCGACATGGGGTCAACTCCTGCAATTCCGATTCGCGCGGCATTGCATAGCCGGGATGGCAATCTGTGCGAACGCCTGACTGGCTGGGATGTCGCCCTCAGAACAGATCCAGCGCATTGCTGAGATAGATTTCCTCCCGCACCTTCAGCTGATGCTCGGGCCTGGTCATGTAGTAGAGCAGGAATTCCAGAATCAGCGCGCTGCCCAGGCCGCGGCCCTCGATCTTGAACTGGGTAAAGCCCATGGGAAGATAGGAATTCACGATGTCGCCGATGCCGATGAAGCCGGGATTCTCCATGGCCTTGGAGAAGCGATACCCCTCGCCGGCGTCCGGCGCGGCGCAGCGGTGCTCCGCTCCGTCTTCGCCCAGAATCTTGCGGCTGACGGCCTCATAGCACTGCTTCCTGTCCCGGCAGCCGAACCAGCAGCATTCGTTGCAGAGGAATTCCACCTTCTCCTTGAGCGGGTCGGGCAGCGCGCTCAGCCTATCAAATGTCTTGTTCAGCCGGAAATCCGGCACGACGTATCGAAATTCTTCTCTTTCCAGCTCGCGCGTCAGCTGCGCAAAGTCCGTGAGTACCTTTGTGGTGGAGGACACGAGGTACAGCCCGGGATACGTGCGCCGGAGGTACTCCGTCAGCAGCTCCGAATGGACGATCACGCCGTTTTGCGGCTCGTTGTTGGCTTCAAGCATTCGGCAGAGATCGTTGCACCACCTGTCCGCGAGGTGTTCCTCCCGCAGAAGCGAATTGCTGAACGTCAGCCGCGCGGAGATGCCGTACTCCCGCGTCAGCGCCAGCGCCGCCTGCGGGTCGCAGTCCTCCGCGCCGACGCGCC
>JBJEUF010000128.1:0-8551 GCA_051883695.1 Aristaeellaceae bacterium | reverse complement strand
ACATGGTGGTCAGAAAGGCTGCCCAGTCCAGATAGCTCCCGGTGACCTTCAGGGCCGTCTCATCCGCCATCTGCGCATAGATTTGCGCTTTTGTAGGCATCCGTTTTCCTCCTATCCGTTAATCATCCGCCAGAAAAGGCAGGCTGTCCTCCGCCAGGGCGTCAAACGCCGCATCGGTCATGGCCTCCAGCTTGGCGATGGCGCTTTCCGCGAGCTGCCGCAGCGCTGTTTCATTCGGCATGAGGTAGCGCAGCATGTCGCGCAGCTCGTAGATCGTGCCTGCACGATTGCCGGGATCATACAGGCAGACAAGGTTCATGTCCTCGGTCGTAAAGGGGTTCATGGGCACCTCCTGTTCATGAAATGTCACGGTTCAGAAGTGTGTTTTCTTAAGGGATGACCTGCAGGTCAGTACAAGCAAAACCGGCTCCGTGAGGGAACCGGAAACCCTTGATTCTTCTGTACTTGCGACCCTCTGAACCGTGACAAAGGGGGCAGATAGAAGCTTTAGGATGAAGCTCTGCAGATGTATTTGACCATACCCCTGTCGAGCCTCACAAAAAGGCAATGCTTCATCCGTGAAATATCGGGTTGAATTTGACGGTAAATTCGGGTATACTGTTGGAGGAAGGAGTTGATCATGATGACGAATATCGTTCCGATTTCCGATCTGAAGAACTACAGCGAAGTGCTTCGCTCCTGCGATCATGGTGCCACCGTGTATCTGACGAAAAACGGCAGGGGTAAATACGTAGTACAAAGCCTTGAGGACTACGAAAAGCTGCAGGCCTCCGTGAAGCTACTGGCCGAATTGTCGAAGGGCGTTGAAGCTTATCGGAAAGAGGGCGGGCTGACGGTGGATGAAGCCTTCGCCGGGCTGGAGGACTGACATGGCACAGGTAACACTTTCCCCGGAAGCGAGGCGAGATCTTGTCAGCATCCGCAGCTATATCCGGGATGAGCTTTGCAATCCGGCAGCATCGCAAAGGATCATCGCTGCGCTGAAGCAATGTGTGACCTCGCTGTCGACCTTTCCCGGACGCGGGCAGTCACTGGATGCCCTGATTCCTGTTCACACGGAATACCGGTATCTGATCTGTGAGAATTACTGCGTTTTCTATCTGTATCAGGAAGATGCGGTCATCGTTGTCCGCATTCTGCACCAGCGGCAGGACTGTATCAAAGCACTGCTGATGGGCAACACAAGCACCTAAGGATTAAGCCGGGCTTCGCGATGAAGTCTCCGGCTTTTCCTTTGTCGGATGGCAGCCTGCTGACGGCTCACGATCTCCGCACAGGTCGGGCAATACATCTGACGGTTGTTGGCGATGGTGAAGGGCTGCCGACACATCTCGCACCGCTTCATTCCCCTGGGCAGATCATCGTCATCGCCATCCTCGTCATACCACAGGGCATAAGTCACCAGGTCATTCAATGTCCAGTCTGCCGGAAGCACGCAGTCCAGGAAATAGTCGCAATCCAGCGTCCCGTCATGAATCGTGTCATAGTCTGGATTGATCACATGGCACCTGTCGTCTGTTTCAAGGCAGTAGCCGTATCGGTAATTGGCACACTCTTCCCTGACGAGTGTGCGGATGCTCCTGAGGATTTGCTGGTCAGTCATATCACATGAAGGACGCCCCATCACTCTTTGCGGTGGAGATCGTCCTCCGTCAGGAAGATGCTGAACCGCGCCAGCTCGGGAATCGCATGATTCTCAGCCCAGGCTTTCGCCTGCTCATAGGAGCCGCAGTCATCCTTCTCCAGCGTATCCAGGGAATACACCGGCCTGTCCAGCCGCAGGTGTCGAAGAGCATCATACCTGGCATCCGGGGTGATGCTATGCTTCCTGCAAAGATAGTCGTTCAGCCCCACCAGGAGCAGGGCAGCACGGTACATCCTGTTCCTGTCATAGCGGCCAATCCAGTCAGTCTGGCGAAGCTGCCGCATAAAGGCCAGCTCGCCTTCCGAACGAAGGATTCCAATCACTGCGTCCAGCAGCACATAGAACGGCATCAGGCTGCCCGCCTCATGAACAGGCCGGGAGGGCGGATACTCTGGCTTGGATGCTGCCATGGTAGCGTCAAGCAGCTCCTCCATGGTCGTGTTCACGGCTTTCGCGACACGGTACAACGTCCCGGCCTGACAACGCTCCAACTGAACACCGCCACTCAGAATCCCCCGCAGGGTGGAATCGGGTACACCGCTCAGATGGGAAAGTTCGTCCCGGGTCATGTGTCGTTTTGTCATCAGTTCATTCAGATACATGGTCTTATCGCTCCATTTCATGAGTTTTCTTAGGTTTCGGCTTCCTGTCGCGCACAGGCGCGGCTTTCTCGCGGGCATGCTCACGCTGTCCGTCCTTGTCATAGCAGTACAGGTAGAAGTGATAGTCATCCCGGCGAGGAATGCAGCGGAGGCAGTATTCATAGCGCGCGGTTTCCGTACGAAAGCCATAGCTGTCATCGCACGCCAACCCGCTCCGGCACTGGCTGCGCATGGCGTTAAAGCCCGACAGCAGGCCGCCCTCCTTGCGGAGGTGATTCACAACGGACTGCAGCTCCTCCCGGAATGCCGCGCTTTTCAGCCCGGGCGTATGGTCGAACCAGCTCGTCCAGAATGCATGGCCATCACTGCCAAAGTCGCCCCGGAGATGACCAATGCAGCCCCGTTCGGCATCTGCTTCGTGCTGGCCGGAATACAGCCAGTCCTGCTTTTCTGTCTCGATCGGCTTCCACATAACTGGCTGGTTCAGATTGCGTTCAGCTTCCGTGAGGGCGTCCTCAAACGCATACAGGGCTGTGCGGGTATAGTCGCCGTAGACCAGCGACATGTCGGGAGCGGCGGCTATTCCCTGCTGCTCTGCAAAGGAGGAGGTATCCTGGGCATCCAGCCATGAGGTCAGCTCCGCATAAAGATCTGCGGCAAGCTCCGCCATGGATTCCCCCTGATCGCCCTCATACAGCAGTTCTTCCATACCAGCATCCGGGTCTTTGGAGGTGAAGGTGAGCTTCAGCTCGGCATGCTCTCCCGTGCGGGTGTAGGTCATGGTGGTATCATCCGGATGATCATGGGTGAAGCTGCGCGAGATCTGCGCATCCGGAGCGTCGTTGTCCGTTTCAGGGCGGTCATGCTGACGGTCACGCCAGTTTTCAAAGGATTCGATGGATTGATCAATCGGCATTGGTCGTAACACTCTCTTTCGGATATTTGGATACACAAAAACCGGCAGATTGCTCATGCCGGTTGGATGCTGGGTTATGCGTCCAGCAACGCTATTCTTCTGGTTCATCCTCATCTTCCGGAAACAGGTACTCCATCAGCTGCCACACAAGCTCTTCCACCCGATCGGGCAGGAAGGCGCGGGAGATAACCTGCTGGGAAGTTCCGTTGCGCTAGGTGATATCAAGCTGCCAACGAACAGGGATGTCCGCTTCTTCTGCTCCATCAAACTCGATCAGATCATCCTCTGCATCGTCCTCCAGCTCAAGCTCCACCCATTCGTTCTCATCATCCTCTTCCAGCATATCCAGCCAGTCCTCGTCGGGAAGCTGATGCATACTGCTCCTGGTTCCGTAATCCTCCTGCCAGCAGAAGATTTCCAGCGAATGCACCATCCATTTGAGCAGCTTGGTCATCCGATCTGGGGGAAGCTGCACAGCCGTTTCTTGGCCATCTTGCGCAATCGAGATCGTTCCATCCTTTCTTCGGACGCGGAAAACTGCATTCAGGGGAAGTTCATCGCCATACGCATCAAAGAGTTCGTCATTGACCATCAGGGTCAGATGTTCCACATGGTATTGCTTTTTCTGTTCGTTTCGTTTGGCATGGGGAAATCGGATGTCATAGGCATATTCTGCAGCCTCACGAATTTCAGGGCGCTGGTCCCCGCAGCGCTTCCGGAGCCAGGATCTCTGCTCCTTGGACAAGTACATGGGCAGATTCATGATGCGGTTCAGCGTCATCGCCTGATTTCGCTCTTCCACGGAGAGAGCGGCACATTGCTTGCAGATATGCGCTGCATGCCCCTTGCCGGAGAACTTCTCGTTGGCCTTATGCTCACCACAGACCTTGCAATAATGACCATGCTTCTTCATGTTGTACTCCTTTATGTGCAGCGTTATCCAGAATTTATTATAGGATTCCGGATAAGGAAAATCAACCTCTTATGTTGAATACCTTACCGCTCCATGTTTTGATTCTTTCTGGGCTGCGCCTTGTCCGGCTTGGCAGCCCGGTTCTCGGGGTTCCGCTCTTTATAGCTTTCCAGCATGGCCTTGATTTCGGTGTTGGACAGCTTGACCACCGCATTCTTGTAGACATTCCTGCCATCAGGCGTCTGGCCGGTGACCTCGGGCACATAGAGCTTCGTTTCGCCGTCTGCGGGCAGCTTCATCCACATGCCCTTGCCGAACCTGTTTTCATGCACATGGTTCGCTGCCACGATGATGCTGGGCCAGGGCGTCTTGTCCGCAGGGTCAGCATGGGGAATCCTGATGCTGACGCACTCACGGCCCGTCCTGGCCGTGAAGGGGGCGCTGACAAGCCCCCTGCCAAACTTGATGGTGATCTCATTCCGCTCCTGCGCAGGGGCAGGATTGTTCATGTTGTTCTCCATTATTTCTTCTCCTTTTTATCGTTCCGGTTCTTTGGAGACCAGGGCATTGGAATGCGTATGGGGCGTGTCAGTCGCTTCACGGTCGGTCACAGGCTTCTGCTTCTCCGTCGCCTGAGATGCTCCCTCTCTGGGGCCGTTGTTCACAATCCCATCCAGCATGTTGTAATCATCTTCCAGAAGCATTTCGGCGTTATGCAGGTAGTTCTCACGGGACGGCTCATCTTTGGACAAAAAGTCTGGCAGCTTCTCAAAGCCGAAGCTGTCCGTGTAATAGCAGGTCACCTGACCATCCAGCTTCAGCGCAATCACATCGCTGACGCTCAGGCTGTGCCCCTGGAAGTCCTGCGGGCGTTCCATATTGAAGCGGTAAAAGAGGCTCTCCAGCATGGCCTCCGGCTGCCCCAGGTGCAGGACATCATCGGACAAAGTGCCTGCATATGCCAGCAGATAGTTCTCCCTGCTGACCGGCTGATCCAGGCCACGGGTATTGCAGCCATCCACCAGACAACAATCGACCCCGTAGTCCAGGCAAATGTTCGCGGACATCCGCGTCGAACTAAGCACGGAGATCACATCCGGTTCTTCACTCGGAACAACTGTGAAGCCCTCCGTGCGCAGGAATTGTTCGGCATCAGCCTTGCTGCCAAAGAGCATGTTCTCAGCCTTCTCGACCACCGCATGCACCCTGCTGCGCATCTGCCTTGCGTCGGCACGAAGCTCCACAAGGCTCGCGAACCGCAGCCCCCTGAGTTCCGGCGCGTCCTTCAGCTGGTAAATGGCAAAGCCGTCTTGTGTATCCCGAAGGATCATTTCACTTTCTCCGTTCATTCGCACAGCACCATGCCGCTGGACTTGGGCCCGTCGGACAGTACCAGCGCGTATTGGTACCCGCCGTTCTCCGCTGCCTGACGGCAGATGCGCAATCCGTACTGCTCCACTGCATTGCCCCGGGTCAGGGTCAGCTCGAACTCCGCATCATTCCAGTAACGACCCCGGGCAGGGTCGTATTCCAGCAGCGACCAGTTGCCCGACCACTCCACCTCCCGGCCATCACCCAGCGCAGAACGGCCCGTCATGGTACCATCCTCCCGGAAGGTAATGCGGCTGGCGTTGATGGAGCTGCCCGCGTAAAGCCGCCAGCTGCCCACAATGGCCCGGTTGGCCTCCCGCAGATCGGTCACCGTACCGGACAGGCATTCCGTGGGCACAAAGCCCCGGAAGCGCACCGAATTCTCCACGCCCTCGATGTAGGTCCAGTCACCCATCGCTCCCAGCACCGTCACGCTGGTGTTCTCGGTGAGCCTTGCCAGCGGCGTCTGGCTGATGAGTGGGTCATCCGTTACGGCCACGTCATAGTTCACCACAGCGGGCACACTGGTCAGCGCCAGCTCCGGTACCACCACGTCCTTGGGCAGCGCGTTCTTGTAGATGTACCCGATGCGGTTGTGCTCGTCCGTGATGTCGTACTGCACCAGAATCCAGTCCCCGTCGCTGCCAAACACCTGAATCCAGCCGTTGGTGCTGACGCGGGCGCGGCCCTTTGCCCCGCGGATGCTCTTGCTGTCCGGAGCGGAATACACCGCGTAGGTCTGGTTGGAGGTGAATTGCACGATACTTGCGCTGAGGGTACCGGCGGGAATCGCGGGCGCGTTGGACGCATCAATGTCAGCAAGCGCAGTGCCCAGAAGCAGCAGCATACCAAGCAGTGCACACAGAAGTTTCTTCATGATAGTTACGCTCCTTTCAGTCAAAGGTCGGACGCAGCACAGGTCTGCCGTCCTGGTTGAAGTCCAGACGCAGCGTGGCATCATAGCGTGTGTGCGTCCGGGCAGAGCGCAGGCCGGTTTTCTTCACCATGCCTGTATTCAGCAGGGATTGCACCTCGCCGGAGGTCAGCGGCTTCTCCGCATCCTTCAGGATACCGCCCTGCTTCCACAGGGCGAAGGTACAGGCGCGGTTCTCGCACATGAAGCCCTGCGCCCGCTCCGTGATGGCCGCCCCGCACAGGGGACAGGTGCCGAGCTTCTCCCGTAGGGGCGGGAACAGCTGCTCCGCGTTCTCCGCTCTTTGGGTGTCGCGGGTCAATTCGGTGACCAGCTGGCGGATGTCGCGCATGAAATCCTCCGGGGCCTCCTTGCCCTGCTCGATGCGTTTGAGCCGCTGCTCCCACTCCGCGGTCAGAAGCGGCGACTGGAGCTTCTCCGGCAGGATGGCTGTCAGGGCCTTGCCCTTGGCTGTGGGCACAAGCACCTTCTTCCGCCGGTCGCCGATGCGCTCGATCAGCCGGGTTTCGATCAGCTTCTCCAGAATGGAAGCCCGGGTGGCCGGGGTGCCGATGCCCTTGCGTTCCGCATCCTCGGGCATGTTCTGCCTGCCAGCGGTCTCCATGGCGTGGAGGATGGCTCCTTCCGTATAGTGGGCAGGCGGGGTGGTGCGGCCCTCGCGGACCTCTGCCCTGGGAAAGGGGCATTCCATGCCATCGGTCACATCGTCCGGAAGTGCAGGCAGATCTGCCTCTTCCTCCTCCGCAAGCCGACCGCCCAGGCTGCCCCGGAAGCTGTGCCAGATGCGCCGCCAGCCCATTTGCGTGATACGCCTGCCCTTCGCGGTGAAGCTGTGCCCGCCGCAGGAGATGGTGACGGTGGTTTCGTCATAGGCGCAGTCATCGTCCAGCGCACAGAGCATCCGGGCGCAGATCAGGTTCAGCAGGTCGTGCTCCCCGGTGGTCAAGGCGTTGACGGCGGAGGTCTGGTCAGGCATAGCAGCCGTGGGAATCAGGGCGTGGTGGTCGCTGACCCGGCTGTCGTCAATCACCTTGTCCGTGTGCATGGCAAGCTGCGTCCCTGCCGCAAAGGGCAGCACCTCGCATACCCGGGCAGCCAGCTCCGGCAGTTTGTCCACCATTTCATGGGGCAGATAGCGGCTGTCCGTGCGCGGATAGGTCAGCAGCTTCTTCTCATACAGGCTCTGCGCGTAGTCCAGCGTCTGCTGGGCGGTGTAGCCCAACAGCCTGTTGGCGTCCCGCTGCAGGGTGGTCAGGTCGTACAGCTGGGGCGGATGCTCACAGCGGTTCCTGCGCTCAATCTTCGTCACAAGGGCGGGCTCACAGCTGCATGCCCTCTCCAGCATTCGGGCAGTGCTTTCGTCCGCCATGCGCTCGGAGTGCGCCGTGAAGCCCATCCCGGTATCCAGCCTGACCGTGTAGAACGTCTCCGGCTGGAAACTGGCGATGGCTGCCTCGCGCCCGGCGATCATGGCCAGCGTGGGGGACATGACGCGCCCCACATGCAGGGTCGGGCCGTACAGCAGGGAGTACAGGCGCGTGGCGTTCATACCGATGAGCCAGTCCGCCTGCGCCCGGCAGAGTGCCGCCTGATACAGGTTGTTGTAATCCGACAGGGGCTTCATATGGCGGAGCGCCTCCCGGATGGCACTTTCCTCCATGGAGGAAAGCCACAGGCGGCGAACGGGCTTGTGACACCCGGCCTTTTCGTAGACCAGGCGGAAGATCAGCTCACCCTCGCGCCCCGCGTCGGTGGCGCAGATGATGCCGGTGACCCGGCTGTCGTTCATCAGGGAACGCAGCACCTCAAACTGCTTGCGGGTGCTGTCGGAAACGGTGTACTGCCAGACTTCGGGCAGGATGGGCAAATCCCGGTAATGCCAGCGTGCGTATCGGGGGTCATAGGCTTCGGGCAGCGCCAGCTCCACCAGATGCCCGACGCACCAGCTGACCAGGTAATCCTCGCCCTGCAGGTATCCGTCCTGTCGGAGATTCGCGCCCATCACAGCGGCAATGGCCTTGCCCACACTGGGCTTTTCAGCAATGATCAGTTCCATGCTTTCCTCCATGTGAAAGCCCTGCGGAGGAAAGGCTCCACAGGGCAGCATTCCTTATGCTTCATTCTGTTCATCCTCATCGTCATCCAGCTC
>JBJEUF010000127.1:0-2204 GCA_051883695.1 Aristaeellaceae bacterium | reverse complement strand
CCGAAGGGGTGGAGGGGGCGATCGGAAAGCCCCCTCCTCGCTTCCGCAGAAGCGAAACACTCCTACCACAGAAGGTGTTTCGCGCCTGCGGGCGCGACCAAAGGGCTTTCCGATCGCCCTTTGGAATCCTTCGGCCTGCACATTTGGGAACAATAACTACCTGATGAAGCATTGCGTAATCTGGTAGTTTGAATGAGGTCGCCCTGATCTGCCCGGCAACAGCCTATTGCAAAAACAGCCCGGAAACGGTATACTGATAGCAGCAACGCAAAGGAGGCTGCACAGGCATGAATGTGATTGAACGTTATGTGGAGCGCATGATGGCGGAATCTACCCCGGACAGGCCGCTGTGGAACATAGAGAAAATCAAGGAGGGCAAGGTCAACGGCTGGAACTATATCGACGGATGCATGATGATCGCCCTGCTGAACCTGCACCGCATCACCGGCGAAGCGCGGTACTACGAGTTCGCCGAGCATTTCCTTGACCATTATGTATTTGAGGACGGCAGCCTGCGCGGTTACAGGGAGGAGGACTACAACCTCGACAACATCTGCGAGGGTCGCGTCCTCTTTGACATGTACCGCATGAGCGGCAAGGAAAAGTACCGCAAGGCGATTGACACCCTCTACGGTCAGCTCCGGCGCCAGCCGCGCACCCCGGAGGGCAACTTCTGGCACAAGCAGATTTACCCCAATCAGGTCTGGCTGGATGGCCTGTACATGGCGCAGGTGTTCTACGCCCGCTATACAACGGAGATGGAAAACGGCGCGCATACGGAGGATATTCTGCGTCAGTTCCGCACCGTGCGCAAGCGCATGTATGACCCGGAGACCGGTCTGTACCGCCATGGCTATGACGCCGGCAGAACCGCCTTCTGGGCGGATCCGGTGACGGGCTGCTCCAAGAACCCCTGGCTGCGGAGCCTGGGCTGGTTCAGCGCGGCGCTGATCGACGTGACCGCCGAGGTGCAGGACGAAGCCTTCCGTGCGGAGATGGCAGCCATCGCGCAGGAGCTGGCGGAGAATCTGCTTCCCTATATCGACCCGGAGACGAACATGCTCTGGCAGGTGCCCAATCAGGTAGGCCGTGCGGGCAACTACCCGGAGACCAGCGGCTCCGCGATGATTGCGTACTTCTATCTGAAGGGCGCGCGGCTGGGGATGCTGGATGCGTCCTATGCCGGGGTGGGTGCGCGCATCTTCCGCAGCATCTGCAGCCGCTATCTGTCCGAACGGGATGGCAAGCTGAACCTGGGCGGCATCTGTCTGGTAGCCGGCCTGGGCCCGGAGAACAACCGCCGCCGCGACGGCAGCTACGAATACTACATCTCCGAGCCCGTCGTGGAGAATGACGCGAAGGGCCTTGCGCCCTTCCTGATGTGCTACACGGAGCTGCTGATGAGCGGCGCGGAGCCGGCGATCTGATGGAAGATTCGGAAAGCGGCCTCATACTAATTCTCAATAAAAATGTTACATTCGCACAGTGCCTTTTCCGCTCCGGCTGCGCTTCGTTCCGCTGGGCGTACTTCCAGTACGCCTCGCTTCACTCAGCTTTGCCAGAACGAAAAACTCACTGCGCTCGGTGCAACATTTTTAACGAGAATTAGTATCATGGATGGGATGAAGTGACGAAAACCGCCCCGGGCCTTCGAGTGCCCGGGGCGGCGTTGTGTTTTTCATCGTTCATGCTTGGCAATGCACAGCTGCATCACCGAAATGATATGCTCGACGGAATCCTTGCAGTCCTCCTTCAGCCATTGATGGATGATGCCCATGAGACCGTTGATGTAAAACGGCATCAGATACTTCTGTTCCAGCGGCGATATGTGAAAGCGCTCCAGAATCGGTGTGAATACATGCCGGTTCAGTGCATGGTACGCGTCGTTCATCCCCAGGACAGAGGCTTGCTCATAGGTGGTGCGGAAGACCCGCTTGTGCTTCCGGATATAGTTCAGGTACGGTGTCAGATATTCCGGCGTGACGAGGTACAGTTCCTCCAGCGGACAGGTTTGGAGCTTCGCTATGAACTCCGATGCGTCATGGGGCATGGCCTCCATGAACTGATCGATGATGAATCGGGCGCTCTCTGCCAGAAGATCATGGATCGTTTCGTAGTGCAGATAGAAGGTAGACCGGTTGACGCCCGCCTTTTCGCAGATCTCCTTCACCGTGATATAGGCGAAGTCCTTCTTTTCCAGCAGC
>JBJEUF010000126.1:0-2293 GCA_051883695.1 Aristaeellaceae bacterium | reverse complement strand
CGAACAGGTTGGTCATACGGCCCAGGAACAGGGAGCCCTTGCCGATGATCATGACACGGTTGATCTTGCCGGCCATAATGTCCTCGCGGGCAAAGCCGATGTAGGGAACGCCGGAGGGGATATGTCCCTGGGTGGGAGCCCAGCCGGTCAGGCCGTGCTCGGTCAGGAAGCTGGCCATGTCGGTCTTGGCAATATCGCCGCGCTTGACAGCCAGAGCCGCGATCATCTTGTAGTTGGCCAGAGGCACATCGCCGGCGCCGGCGGGCTTGGTGATGTCGGGGTTCTGCATCTCGGGGGAGAACTTGTCGATGTCGGTGACCTTCAGGCCGGCGCGGTCCAGAGGATCGGTGACCAGAGAGCCGATAACAGCCTGGGGAGCGGAGCCGGTGCCCACGGTGTGGCGGCCCAGGATGTCCAGGTTGACCTCGGGGCTGACGCCGTCATTGGCAGTCAGGATCACGCAGAAGCCGCCCAGCATATCCTCCAGGATGGGCAGGCCCTTCTTGACGTGGTCCTTGCCGTTCATACCCAGCTTCGCGGTGCAGCCGCCGGCGGTGACAGCAACCGTCTTATAGGCGCCGGACTGGACCAGAGCGGCAGCCTCCACCAGAGCGTGGGCGGGGCCGGCGCAGAAGCCGCGGGCGTCGGAACCGGTGGCATTGGCCAGACCGGCGATCTCAGCGGTAGCCTTGGCGAAGTTGCCGCCGCCGCGCTGGTTCATGTCGCCGCAGGCCTCCTCGCAGCAGTCGATGACGTACTCCACGTCGCTCTTGTCGATGCCGGCGTTCTTCACGCCGGACAGCAGGGCCATGACGGAGGAAGCCTTGGAGACGATGTTCTCGTGCATGACGTGAGCGGAGAGGTTCACGTCGATGTCGTGGGCGCGGTTGACGCAGCCAACCAGGGCGCCGTTGTGATAGAGGCCCTCGGAGTGCTCCTCGGCCACGAGGCGGGCGATCTCAGCGCCGTCGGTCTGGGCCTCGGGGATGCGGGCCATGATGGTCTCGTCAATGATGGGGTTGGCGGCCAGGGCGGCGCGGTTCGCGTCCACAAAGCCCTGCTCCAGCTTCACCAGGCCGAACACGTCGCAGGCCTGCATCAGCAGCAGGAACTCCTCCTGGGGCATGATCTGGCCGAAGTGACCGTAGCGGTCATTCACGTCGCAGACCTTGTCAGCCCAGGGCTGCTCCACAGCGGCCAGCTCATCGGGGGTCTTGTTGCCGATATAGACCTGGTTGGGCCAGTAGCTGAGTACCTGGTCGAAGGAGCGGATATGGCTGGGCAGCTCCTTGAGATACTCGCTCTCGGGGTTGACGATACGCTCGGTAGTCTGCGTGGTCCCGTTGTGCAGGACCATGTCGGGGGTGTGCACCAGAATATATCCGGCGCCTTTGATGACACTTTTCATAATGTCCACAGCCTTTCTTGTATTGTTTTTCCCGGGCCGAAAGGCCCGTCAATCGCTATAAATCGATGCAGCAGTATCCCTGCCGCTGTCGCGCTTCGTTTCTGTACTGTTGGCTCTGTGTGCAAGACTCCTGCAGCCATTTATAGTGACAGAAAGATGTAGGGGGCGGCGGCTACAGCCACCGCCCCCTTCTTGGCATGTCTTGCTTACCGATTAGAGGTACTTGCAGTACTGCTCGCGGATGCTGCTCATCTCGCTGATGATATCATCAACGTCCAGAACCATCTCCATCATGGAGACCTGCTCATCGTAAACAGCCTCATCAAACTCTGCCTTGACCTCGGGCTCGCACACATGGTAAACCGTGAGTCCCAACGAGACTCCTGTCAACGGACCGGCGTAAGTGGGGTCACCATTGGTGACCGTCTCAGCAGCGAGACCGGAAGCTTCGCCCTCAGCGGCGCCCAGCAGAACGACAACGTTCTCGGGACCATACTGCTCAGCGAACTCCTTGACTCTCTTCTGATTCTCCAGATCCATTGCACCAGCGGCGGTTCAGACGAAGCACTCCGTCGAGGAAAACACGACCTCGGCACCGGCGGACTCGGCGCAGGCCTCGATCGCCATGCCGGGAATGCCGTCACGGTCACCAATGATGATGACTTTCTTGCCAGCCAGGATGCTCATGTTTCTTTCCTCCTTTGCTTTAGATTTTTATAGAAACCTTTCGGATTCTAACAGGGGTATGTACGCTTACACGTACTTCTTGATCATGGCCTCCACGTTCTCAGGGGTAGCATCCTCTTTCACGCAGGAGTCGATGATCGCGCCGTTCTCGTAGATGGCGATCACGGGCAGGCCCAGGATCTTCTGGCTGATGGCCAG
>JBJEUF010000125.1:0-38710 GCA_051883695.1 Aristaeellaceae bacterium | reverse complement strand
GGTACCGGGTGAAGATTGATACCGTGGGCTACGCGGAGGACATCGCCAACTGCAATCGCCAGCTGGAGCACCTGACCCAGGATGCGGACAAAATCCAGCTGCAGCTGGAGAACGCATACAACCTGGTGGAGCAGGGGATTTACACGCTGGAGGTTTTCCGCACAAGGCGTGAGAAGCTCACCGATGCGCTGGATGAAATCCGCCAGCGTCAGCAGGCTGCGGAGGACATGCTTTCCCGGCTGGAAGCCGGTGAAGCCACCCAATCCAGCCTGATTCCGCATACGGAGGCACTGCTGGACAGCTACGACGATATGACCAACCAGGAGCGTAACGCGCTGCTCAAGGCGATCCTTCACCGGATTGAATATGCCAAGGGAGCCGACGGCAGGATCGAAATTGATCTGTATCCCCGGCTCCCGAAAATTTGACGGGCTGTGGGCATCATGGACACACCTATGTGTCTGTCAGTGCCCCGGTGCGCATATATTATACTAATTCTCAGTAAAAATGTTTCATTCGCACAGCGCCTTTTCCGCTCTGGCTTTGCTTCGTTCCGCTCACCGTACTGTAAGTAACGCCTCGCTTCACTCAGCTTTGCCAGAACGAAAAATTCGCTGGCTCGGTGCAACATTTTTAATGAGAATTAGTATTATGGTATAGGAGAAACTTCTGCTTGCTACATCGCAAAAAATATAGTAAAATAGTAGGACAGGAGGAATGCGCATGTATGAGGCATCCCTAACGGAATTGGAGAAACGGCTGCGTTCGCGCTTTGAGCATATTTCGATCAAGCGGAACGTATCCATGGCGCGCTATACCACACTGCATCTGGGCGGCCCGGCGGATATGGTGATTTCGCCTGAGAAGCCTGAGCAGATCAGACAGACGCTGGTGGAGGCGCATGAGCTGGCGCTGCCGGTGATCATCATCGGCAACGGCAGCAATCTGCTGGTGAAGGATGGCGGCATCCGCGGACTGGTGCTGAGGATGTGCCGGGATATGCAGAGCATCGAGATTCACGGCGACAAGCTCCGGGCTGAGGCCGGCGCGATGATGAGTACCCTGTCCGTGGCGGCAGCGGATGCGAATCTGGGCGGCCTGACCTTCGCCAGCGGCATTCCCGGTACGGTCGGCGGCGGTACGTATATGAATGCGGGCGCCTATGGCGGGGAAATGAGTCAGGTTGTTACGCTGGTGGAGGGCTTCAACATGGCTGGCGAGCCGTTCCGCTATGGCCGGCCGGATATGAGGTTCTCGCACCGCACCTCCCGGCTGATGAGGGAGAACAAGCTCATCACTCATGTGACCTTCCAGCTGCCCCAGGGCCGCCGGGAGGAATTGCTGAGGGAAATGGTTGACTTCAACACCCGCCGTGCCGAAAAGCAGCCGCTGACGCAGTTTTCCGCGGGCAGTACCTTCAAGCGTCCGCCGGAGGGCTACGCGGCGCAGCTGATCGACGAGTGCGGCCTGAAGGGGTATACCATCGGGGGTGCGCAGGTGAGCGAAAAGCATGCCGGGTTCCTCATCAACAAGGGCGGCACGGCGGCGGATTTCCTTGCGCTGATGGCTCATGTGCAGCATGTTGTCCATGAGGAAAAGGGCGTCACGCTGGAGCCTGAGGTGCGGATCCTGGGGGAGGACGCGCCGGTCAGGGAGATCTGATGCAAACGAAAAGGCCCGGCTTTCCGGGCAGGGAGGAAGCTTCTGTGCGTTTTTTGCTGGTGACCGGTCTGAGCGGCGCTGGAAAGACGTCCGTTAACCGGTATCTGGAGGATATGGGCGCGTTCTGCGTGGATAACCTGCCGCCCACGATGATGTTCAAGATGATGGAGGCCTTCGAGCAGTCCACGGTGGGATATCCGCTGGTTTCGATGGCGGTGGACGTGCGCAGCGCGGAGATGTTTGATGCGAAGGCTGTCAGCGATCTGATTGCGGAAAGCCGTGAGCTGGGCTACGAGATCGAATGCCTGTTTCTGGAAGCCAGCGATGAAGCGCTGGTCAGCCGGTATAAGGAAACCCGCCGCGATCATCCGCTGGCTCGCGAGGGGGTGTCGCTCACGGAAGCCATCTCGCGGGAACGCGATATCATGCAGCCCCTGCGGGAGATTGCGAACTATATCATTGATACCACATCGCTGAAAACCCGGGAGCTGAAGCAGCGGCTGGGCGGCATTTTCGCCGGTGATCAGCAGGCCTCGACGATGCGGGTGGAGATCACCTCCTTCGGCTTCAAGCGCGGTCTGCCCCGTCAGGCGGATCTGGTGTTTGACGTGCGCTTCCTGCCCAATCCGTTCTATGTCAGGGAGCTGGGACGGCATACCGGGCTGGATGCGGATGTGAAGGCCTTTGTGCTGGAGAATCCGGTCACGAAGGAGTTCGTCAGGAAGCTGGAGGAGCTGCTCCTGTTCCTCCTGCCGCACTATCGGGAGGAGGGCCGCCGCAGCCTGTCCATCGGCGTGGGCTGTACGGGCGGTGCGCACAGGAGCGTGGCGATTTCGGAGTACATCGGTGACCTCCTGCGGCAAAAGGGCTGGCAGGCGACGGTGGCGCACCGCGATCTGGCGCTGGAGCAGGCGCTGTGGAAGAGCAGCGCGGAGGAGCATTAAATGTCGTTTTCAGCCAATGTCAAGGACGAGCTGTGCCGTCTGCCGCTGGGCAAGAGCTGCTGTATGCTCAGCGAGCTGACGGCGCTGTACCGTACCAGCGGCAGCCTCAGCTTTCATGGCATGGGCCGTGTGCAGGTGCAGTACCGCGTGGAGAATGCCGCGCTGGCACGGCGCATCTTCCGCCTGCTGCGCGCCCGCATGAGCATCACGCCCCGATTGCATTATGTGCAGCACGCCCGTCTGGGGGGGCAGCGCACCTGCGTGCTGACCATCGGCGATGAGGACAGCCAGCGGCTGATGCTCGCCCTGCACATGATCGAGCAGGACGAGGAGGGCAATGTCCGCTATCGCCGCACGACGGTCCGGCATCCCATGACCCGTCAATGCTGCCGCAAGGCTTATCTGCGCGCGGCGTTCCTCGGTGCGGGGACCATGACCAGCCCGGATAAGGAGTATCATTTCGAGATATCCACGAGCGACCAGAACCTCGTCAAGGAGCTGAGCCGCCTGCTGGACAAATCCGGTCTGCCGGTCAATACCTACACCCGCAAGGGCGCGACGGTCGTGTACCTGAAAAGCGCCCAGCAGATCAGCGATGCACTGGCCATGATGGGCGCGAACAGCAGCGTCTTTGCGCTGGAGGATGTACGCATCCGCAAGCAGGCGCGCGGCGCGGCGAACCGTGCCATCAACTGCGACGGGCACAATCTGGAGAAGATTGTCGCCGCAGCCGATGCGCAGGTGCAGGGCATCCGCCATTATGTCATCGAGCGCGGACTGCGCTCCCTGCCGGCGGCGCTGCAGGAGATTGCCCAGAAGCGGCTGGATAATACCGACTTGTCCCTGGTTGAGCTGGGGCAGCTGTTTGAGCCGCCGCTGTCCAAATCTGCCGTCAATCACCGTATGCGCCGCCTCATGGAGATCGTGAAAGCCCTTGAGGAGGAGGAAGCAGCGGCTGAGCAAGCCCATTCTGACGAGAACACACAGGAGGAATGAATATGATCCGTAAGCCCATCACCTTTCCCGGAAACCAGCCTCTGACCCGCGCGATGGCTGCCGAGATTGTCCAGACCGCCAGCCAGTTTGAGGCCCGGGTGATGATTTCCCGCCATCAGAAGATCGTCAACGCCAAGTCCACGCTGGGATTGCTGTCCCTGGGCGTCGAGGATCAGAAGGACCTTGTCCTGATCGCGGAAGGCCCGGATGAGGCAGCGGCGGTGGAGGCCATTGTGGCGCTGATGGCGTAAGTTTGGGTGCTGTTTGATAGGACTTTTGTCTTTGCGCGGCGCTTTTCCGCCCTGGCTGCGCTGCGATCTGCCGGGCGTCCGGACGCCTCGCTTCCCGCAGCCTGCCGGAACGAATACCTGCCGCGCACGGTGACGTTTTCTCAACGCTGATAAGGATTGGCCGCCGGTAGGGTGGCTTGTTCATGATGCGATGATGGAGCGGATGGAATCTCCGCCGCCCGCTGTTACGGAAGTTATGCCAATCATAGGATGATGAAGGGCGCGTCTCCCCGTCGGAGATGCGCCCCATTTGTTTGGCTCATCACGGAAACCTGGGGGATTTCCGAAAACAAGGGGAAAAAGTCAAGGTTTCAGTGAGAGGGTTGATGCCGAAAAATGCAGGCCAGCCCTTCATTGCCGTTCCTCTCAAGGCGAAGCCATGACATACTTTAGCGTGTTAATCCCCCAGAATTCCGTGAAGAACCGGAAAATGAACTATAATGCAGATGTAACTCACTTAACTGAACTTCAATGTCCCGATCTGCATCGCCGGAGCGCTGAACATGAAGTACACATCATGCTTGCCGCAGAATCCCTCGGGCAGCTCACAGAATGCTTCCTGCAGGATGCGCGGGGAAGGGTTGGACTTTGCCAGCCGAATGACGGCGGAGGGGGTGGCATTCACGTCATCCAGCGAAATGGAGACCGTACAGTCACAAACGCAGCGGTACTTCACGGTCAGCGCCTTCGCGCCGTCAGCGAAATCCACGCCGGAGAGCATCGTCCAGCTGTTGGGAAGCTGCGTATACAGCAGCGTACCGGCAGGGGTCTGGAGGCCTGTCACGCCCGCCAGCGCGGCAGCGGTCATCGCCGGGAATTCACGGAACGGGTCGAAGGCCTGTACCTGCGGCACACCGGCATGGGTACCTACGACCATGCGGATGCGTCCGTCCTCCGCAACCTCCATCCTGTCAATGTACGTGCAGCGGTAACCGTTGCCCAGCCCGATGGCGCGCTCCAGCGTCTGGGTGTGATAGGCAATGTACCATTGATCCCTGAAGCGGAACATGCAGTGATGGTTGTTGCCGCCGATGCCGAAGTAGTCGGCCGGGTTCTTCAGCACGCGGTCCGCGAAGGTGAAGGGCCCGAGCGGGCTGTCCGCGACCATGGTGCAGATTTCGCCGCACCGGAAGGGCACCGGCGCGTCCTGCGCTACGGAGAAGTTCGTGCAGTAGGAGTACACATACCGGTCGCCGACCCTGACGATGCCGCTGTCCTCGAACAGGTAGGGGGGATGGAAGGCAGCCGGCTCGCCCCTGAGCGAGATCATGTCGTCGCCCAGCTCGCAGCAGCGGGCTGTCCCGGGGTCGGCTGCGCATCCCTCGGGAATGCCGCCGCCAAAGTAGATGTAGGCGCGGTCATCATCATCCACCAGCACCGCCGGGTCAAAGAGCCAGGTCACCGTGGCGCAGTTCGGCGTGTCGCGGCTGATGAGTGCATGCCCCAGCGGATCACGGAACGGGCCCGTGGGGCTGTCGGCTTCCAGTACGCCGATGCCGTTGCCGCTGTCGGCAAAGTACAGGAAGAACTTCTCCTGTCCGTTGATGGTCTTGTGCGCTGCAGCCGGTGCCCAGCTGTTCCGTGCCCATTTGGCGGCGCCATGAGGCCCGGCAGCGGGAATGACGCCGTGATCCGTCCAGTTGACCAGATCGTCGGAGGAAAGGCAATGCAGGCAGTCGATGCTGCCGTAATGGTTCGGCCCGACGGAGCCGTCATCCTCGTACGCATAGAAGTCGCCGGTCATGTACAGGTACACGCGGTCACCATAGGGCATTGCCCAGGGGTCTGCGCCGAAGCGCTGGGTCATGACAGGATTATGGTTCGCCGGTTCCTTGTAGGATTTCGCGATCGGGGTGGCGGAATCCTCCTTGACGTCCTCCATGGAGGCAGGAATTGCATCATCCAGCAGCGCGCCGAAGAAGGCTGCCTTTGGGTGCAGCAGTCCGTCGAAGAGCAGCGGGTAGGTCGGGCCGTCCCAGCCCATCAGCCAGCTGCGATCGTCCGTCAGTCCCCAGAGGGTGATGCTGTCGATGTCGCAGCCCTCGCGGCGCAGTTGTCGCATCATGGCGAAGTAATCGCGGTAGCGCACGGCCAGCTTCATCTGGCTGGCGGGATCAGCTCCGCCTACGCGGATGTCCATCTCCGTTGCCTGGATGGTCAGTCCCAGCGCCGCATAGTCGCGCACTACCCGTTCGTAATCCCTGAAGTCCGGGTAATCCAGCCCGATGTGGGTTTGGAAGCCGATGCCGTCCACGAGCCCTTCCTCATGCAGCGCCTTCACCAGCCGGTAGACCCAGGGGGCCTTGTCGGGCATGGCGACATTGAAGTCGTTGTAGTAGAGCTTCTGACCTTCTGCCTGATGCTCCCGGGCGAAGCGGAACGCCATGGGCACGAAATCCTCACCCAGAATCTGATACCAGCAGCTCTTGGTGCGGAACATGTTCGGGGCCTTGTGGTCAGGCTCGATGGCCTCATTCACCACATCCCACGCATAGACAAGCCCGGGCCAGGTGCGGTTTACGTAGTCCATTTCATCCGCGATGGCGTGCTGCATCCGGCGGAGCATGGTCTCCCGATCCGTCAGCGGTGCGTCCGGCGCATCCGACCAGCCCTCGGTGAAGAACCAGCGCGGCGTCTGATTGTGCCAGATCAGCACATGAAAGCGCACGGGAATGCCATGCCGCTTTGCATAGGCCATCACGGGCTCGGCGCGGGTGAAGTTGAAGACGGCGCGATCGTTGCCGCCGGATGCAAGGGTTGCCGCATGATCCAGCAGCTCGCAGGGCTTCATGCAGTTCTCCGCGGACAGGCTGCTGAAGTGCTTGCGGAGCGCGCCGTCACATTCGGGGCGGAGCATCCAGCGAGGAGAGACGGCGGCGCCGATGCGGAAGTCCGTGGCGTAGAAATCCTTCAGGGATGGAATGAGGTCCAGCCGGCCGGAAACGAGGAAATCCTGGTATGCGCTCATGAGAAACACTCCTATTCTGGCTTTATGGGGGAAGCCCTTCCTGTACGCAAAACGCGGACGGAGGATACGTGTTCTGGGTACAGAAAGGGCGGGATAGCGAGCGCTATCCCGCCCAGGTGGTTTACCTTGGAATGCGATTCATGGGTTCAGCCCGGACGATTACTGGGCGTTGGCAGCGTCGATGTAGGCCTGCCAGGTGCCGCGCATCGCTTCAGCCTGCTCCGCGGGGGTCGCAGCCTGGCCATACACGTCCCAGATGTAGTCGCGGCCCAGATCATAACCGGTGATCAGGTCGGTGTACCACACGAACTGGGTGGAGGTGTCACGCATCATGGCGATGGTCTCGTCCACAGCGCGGTCATCGCGGTACTTGGGATAGTAGCCGGACTTCCAGTCGTCGCTCTCGGTGTAGCCGGGAGTGGGATCGGTGAAGAGGTTGAACGCGAAGGCGATCTTCCACGCGCGCTCAGCATCGTAGCAGGCGGGGATGACCCACACGTTGTCGGTGGGAGCCCACTTGTAGGATTCGGACTGGGGTCCCTTGGGGAAGATCACAAAGCCGAAGTCATCTTCCATGTTGGCCAGAGAGCCGGAGAAGTACTCCTCATGGCACTGGATCGCGACCTCGCCATTGATGAAGGCGGACTCGAAGTAGTTCCACTCAGCACCCTCGGGAGCGGGCATCTCGTACTTCTTGACCAGATCCATCGCCCAGTTCATGGCCTCCAGGAAGGCGTCAGTCTCGGCGGCGTTGTAGTACTTGCCGTTCTCGTCCACCATGACGAAGCCGACGCCATTGGACACGACCGCGGCGGGCAGCAGGTGAGAGGAGAAGGACATCATGGCGTACTTGTCGATCAGGCCGTCGCCGTCGGTATCCTGCTGCAGCTTGGCCAGCAGCTCTTCGAAGGCAGCCCAGGTCCAGGTGCCGTCAGCCTGCATGTCGTACAGGGAATCGGGATCCACACCGGCCTCAGCCAGCAGGCGCTTGTTGAAGAAGATGCCCTTGCGAGCCTCAGCGGGTTCGGGACGCATCGCATACACCGCATCGCCCTTGGTGGTCAGATCCTTGACGATGTCGTTCCACTTGTCCTCGGAGAAGTCCAGGCAGTCCAGGGTGGACAGGTCATAGAACAGACCGGCGTTCATGGGCTGCAGGTAGGCGCCGGGACGAAGGATCCAGACATAGTTGATGTCGGAGCCGGTCATGGCGATGTTGGTGAAGTCCGTGGGAGAATCGCCCCAGGTGGTGGCAGCGACCTGCTTGATGGTGAAGTTGTAGGTTTCTTCCAGCCACAGGCGATACTCTTCGGTCGCCTCAGCAGCGCCGTTGGCAGCGTTGCCGATGTTGTCGTGCCAGTCGGAGGACCACCAGTCGCAGATGATGATTTCCATGCCGCCCAGGTCGATGGGATCACCATTCTCGTCGGTGTAGATCTCAACGCCGTACTCTTCGTAGGGGTTCTCAGCCAGCGCGGAAACGGTGCCCAGCACCATCAAAGCGGCCAGCAGCATAGCCAGAAACTTCTTCATGGGAAAACCTCCTTGTGTTATCTATTTCTCGCCTCATAATCGCCGGTTGGGCGGGCGGGACAGAAGCAGCTTTGCCTGGTCGGAAGCGGCAGGCCGCATTCCAATACCTTGCGCTTACGAGGGCTCCGCGCTTCTGATCGTCCGCCTTTCCCAACGCTTATTATGGGACTAAGAACAAATGTGGGATATGGTAAATTACCAGCTAAATTTGATATTCGACGTGCTGCTCCGGAATTCCTGCAACGGAATCGGAAAAATCTTATTTCAGACCCGTCGAGGAGATGGATTCCACGAAGCCCTTCTGCGCGAACAGGTAGAGCAGGAGCAGCGGCGCGATGACCATCAGCGTGGCGGTGGAGACGAACTGCTGCTTGTGACCCATGGTGGCCACGTTGCCGGCGTAGGTCATGCTTTCCTTCCACTTGCTGGTGGCTTCGCCGATGCCCGAGAGGTTCATGCTCAGCATGGGCAGGGCGGAGTCGTTGATGAACATCTTGGTGTAGAAGGTGTCCGTCCACTGCCACACGAAGGCGAACAGGAAGCAGGAAACCAGAATCGGGATGGCGTCGGGCAGGATGACGCGCCAGAAGGTCTTGAAGGTCGAGCAGCCATCTACATAGGCCGCTTCCTCCAGAGAAACCGGCACGCCGGAGAAGAACTGGCGGATCATGTAGATGTACAGGCCGTTCTTGAGGCCCTGACAGGTCATGGACATGACGAAGTAGGGGATGGGAACGGAGATGAAGCCCAGGTTCAGGTAAAAGCTCTTGCTCAGCAGGCTGATGGAATTGCCGCCGTTGAACAGGCTGACCAGACCGAAGGGGTCATAGTACTTGAAGGTCAGATGCAGCGCGGTGGAGATGGTCTGCGGCGGAACGATGACCGTGACGATGACCGCGAAGAACCAGAACTTCTTCAGCGGGAAATTGAAACGGGCAAAGCCGTAGCCGACCAGCGTGGCGGATGCAACCTGCAAAAGCGACACCATCAGGCTGATGAAGAACGTATTGAACAGGGCCGGGCCGTAGTTCAGCAGCTGCACGCCGGCCACGTCAACGTAGTTCTGCGTGGTCAGGTGGCGCGGGATGGAGATGATCGTGGAATCGTACAGGTCGTCCTCGATCATGAAGGAAACGGACAGCTTGGACAGCAGCGGCTGGATAATCATGAAGCACAGGCCGAACAGCAGCAGGAACCGCACCAGCTTGTAGACCTTGTTGCCCAGGGTTTTCTTCATCAGGTAGCCGCCGGATTTTTTGTTACGCACCCAGAAGCTCTCGGTGGGGTGAGCATGGGCAACCGTTCTCTTACTCATCAGAAGCCACCACCTTTGACACAATGAATGCGCTGACGCCGATCATGGCGAGCGTCACCAGGAAGTAAATCCAGGACATGGCTGACATGTGGTCATACTGGAGGTTCAGGAGCTTATCGTTCAGCAGATCGCTCAGGTCGCCGCCCATCTTGGTGAAGAAGTCGATGATCGTGTAGATGATGTTGACGATGAGCAGGGGAGAAACCAGCGGGAAGGTGATCTTCCAGAAGGCTTCCCACTTGGTGCAGCCTTCCACGTCCGCGGCTTCATAGAGGCTGGCAGGCACGTTCTGCAGACCGGAGAGGAAAACGACGATCTGGATACCGGAGGCCATGACGATGTCGTAGACCTCGGCGATCAGGTCGAAGATGATGTCCAGCAGATCGCCGCCCAGACCCGTCAGGCGCAGGATCTCCATCATGGAGTCCGTAACCGTGAAGGGCGTCTGCTCCGAAATCAGATCCTGCAGCCCCTGCATCAGGGAGTTGTCGGCTTCCAGATTGACCAGCACGCCGCTGGAGAGGATGACCGGCAGGAAGAAGATGGCGCGGACGAAGGCGCGGCCCTTGAATTCCTGATTCAGCAGTATTGCGATGACGAAGGAGACAACCAGGATGGAGATGGTGTGCAGCACCATCTTGGTGATCTCGTCAATCAGAAGCTGATTGAACTGGGGATCGACCATCAGGGCATTGACGTAGTTGTCCAGACCCAGCAGATCGGTGAGCGTCTCGAAGAACAGACCGTTGGACATCAATGTGCCCGCGAAGGACAGCGGGATGGCCGGCTTGTACAGCTTGATGTCCAGGACACCTTCCTTGGCAAAGCGGTTCGCATCGTAGGTGATGTCCGTGGGCAGTGGCTTGCCGATGCTGATCAGCGCGTTGTCCGCGCCGTATTCCGGGCTGTAAAGGAAGCAGACGCTGGTGCTGTCCCTGAGCACGTCGATGGTCTCATAGAACAGATCGCCGCGATGGTTGTCGAGTAGGTAGGCGGCGAACTTTGTGGGGACAACGCCGTACTCATCGGGCACCTGCAGGATCAGGCTCTTCTTGGCCTTGTAGGCAGCCCTGTCGTAGGTGAAGTGCTCCGGCAGGTTCAGCTCACTGGCATCTGCCAGACCCTTGACGGCGGATAGCGCCTCCGCGAAGAGGTTCAGGTGACCGTTGTCCAGCAGGTACACCGCGAACTCCGCGGGCACCACAGCCTTGACCACGAATTTGCCCTCTGCCGCATACAGCGCCTTGTCGTAGGAGGACGTCTTGGTGATGCGCACGGTGGTACCGGGCATCGCAGCCTCGACCGCGGACTTCAGCTGCGTGGTGAAGCCGTTCTCAATCAGGTAAACGGCGAAGGAAAGGGGAATATCCGCCCCATCGTCTTTCCGGATGACGGCGGCCTTGGCAGCTTTCTGGTCATCGGTCATCTCGTCCTCGGGAACGTAGCTGTAGCCCTCGGGCAGGTCGATGGCCTTGGACAGCGTGATGGTCTTGCCGAAGGTGAAATCCCTGTCAAGAGAGAGGAGTGAGTCCTTGAGCTCCACGGCGTATATGCCGTCCTGCTCCAGCAGCTTGTTGTACTGGTAGCCCTTGGGCAGATCAATCTTCTCGCTCAGGGGGACGGTGGTGCCGAAGATGAAGGAGGTGCCCAGATCCATGAAGGTTTCGATGGGCTCGACGTCGTACCTGCCCTCCCTGAGAGCGTCGGGGTTGTACCAGACATAGTTGGGCAGGTCGATCTTCTCGCTCAGGGAAACGGTATGCCCATAGGCAAAATCACTGCGCAGGGTCAGCACCTCGTCGACCCGCTCCACGATCAGCTCGCGCTTGGTCAGATCCTTCTCCGCGTACTTCTCCGGGTCATACCGGAGGTTTTCCGGCAGCGGGATCTCCTTGCTGATCTTGATGTCGGTGCCGTAGCCGAAGTAGGACTCCATGGTGAAGCTGTTGGCGCTGATGGTATCCGAATTGACCTTGCTGAAGGACATCTGCAGAGACATGAACAGGGGGGACACCATGAAGAACAGGAAGCCGATGATAAAGGGCATGATGAAGAGGTAGCCGGAGATGGAGCGGCGGGTCTTCATCGGGAGACGGCCGAAGGCAGAGAGCTTCTTCGGCTTGTTCTGTCGGGAAGAGCTCATTCGATCGCCTCCTTTGCGGCATTTGTCTCATAGGAGCGTGCGGGGATGGTCACGCCGTCGACCTCGGCATCGGTATAGCCGTAGTTGACGTACACCCTGACACCGTTTTCGTATTCGGTGATGGTGACATTGCCCACGCGCTCATGGCCGGTCATCCTCTGGTTGAAGGTGCCGCCCAGCTTCTCGTTGTACTCGCGGGTGATTGCGATCATATCATCGTAGATGATGGATACGTCCGCGCCGTAGTAATCGGAGAACCAGGAATCCTGCAGCTCCTGCACATTGCCGGCCATCAGGGAGAACTGGAGGCTTGCGCCCATCTCGGCGGAGCGCAGCAGCAGCTCCTCCTGATCCTCGGAGAGGTTGAGGGCTGGGCCGGTGTAGGCCACCGAGCCGTGCAGCGCGGCTGCGTAGAAGGGAACGATCTCGTCGATGACGCGGTATACCGTGCCGTCCAGATCGAAGTCCGTCACGATGTCGGACTTCGCGGCTGCGTAATCATTGCCGGAACGGGTCATGACCAGCTGACCCTTTTCGCGCAGCTCATCAATCTTTGCCATCTGATCCAGACGGGCCTGCTCACGGGTCGTCAGATCCTTGGGATCGTAATCGGCGCTGAGCATGTTGCCCAGATCCCGGAAGGAAACGCCGGTCGCGCCGTAATCCTCAGCCGCCTTGCTCAGGACATTGACGTTGCTCAGGGCGAGGGCAGGCTTGAGCAGGAAGTAGGTCTCGCGCCAGTCCTGCGGGCCGTACCAGATGGAGGAATACTCGGGAATCTCGACCTCCTCGCGGGTGGTGAACTTGGCTGCGTCGCGCAGGGCGATGAAGCCCTCCTTCAGGCCGCTGTCCCGGGCGTAGGAGACCAGTCCGTCCAGATAGAGCGGCACGCCCGCATCGCCGGCGGCCTGGGCAAAGGCCTTCAGCTCCTTTTCGGAGCCCATTTCGCGCATCAGCCGGATGCCGTTGAGAATGCTCTGATTCAGGCCGCCGTTCATCCAGCCGGTATAGCGCACGGACAGGTTCGGCAGATTCTCCGCAACGAGCTTCTCCAGCAGCTCCTGTGCCTGCCTGTAGGTCGTCAGGGCAATCGGGACGCTGGTGGGAACGCCCATCACCTGCTGTACCTTGTCGATCGCGCCGACCATTTCGACCACGGTATGGCCTTCGGCGCTCACCTCGCGGTTCAGCTCGGGGTACTGTGCCAGCAGGTATTCACGGTAGGCGGAGGCCATCTCCATGTAGCTGTCGCTGGCGATGAAACGGTAGCGCTGGCTGAGCTTACCCGCGGGCAGCTGCTGCTCGAACATGATGACCGTGTTGTTGGTGCGCTCGGACACGTCGTAGCTGTCGCCGTGGATGAGGGTGTAGTAGGCGTTGACGGTATTGGCGGGGCTGTTGTTGTAGCCGGCCACCTGCGCGTTCACGCCGGCCCAGGACTTGCCGTCCTCCAGGATGCACAGGAAGGAGCTGCCCTCCGTGGCCATGCCAAAGACCGGGTAAATCATCCGGGTTTCGCTGTTGACTTCCTTGCGGATCAGCGCCCAGTCGTGGCCGTACATCGCAGCGGTATAGGCGGGCTGGGTGGTCTTGCCGTTGTTGTAGCGGATGATGGCGCCGCTTCCCTCGGGCACGAGGATGTAGCCCTCCGCCTTGTTATCCGCCGTGCCGAAGGCAGGCAACAGGTTCAGCGCCGTGATGGCGTAGGTGGGATTGTAGGTGATGCTGTCCAGGGGGACGTCCACAACCAGATCATCGCCCTCAAGGCGATAAACCACAGAGACGTTGAAGATGGCCTTGGTGGTTGCGCCTTCGCTGCTTTCCGCCTGCACCATGGTGGCCTGATCCAGCTCGTAGTCCTCGGCGGTGTAGCCCGCTGCGGCAAAGGCGTTTTCGAGCTTCGTGGCGTTGGCGTCGGACAGGGTTTTGCCATTGACGATGCTGCGCTCCACCCAGACGCTCACGCCCTCCTTCAGGGCGGGATAGGTGGCCTCCAGGGTCGCCACGTCATCGTTCTTGCCGTACTTCCTGGGGTTGTACTCCTTGTAGCCGTCCGTGATGGTTCGCTTGTCCTTGGAGCTCAGGCCTTCGGCCTTCAGGAAGGCGTCCATACGGTCGCCGGTGATGGCCTTGGGGTAGATGTACTCGCGGGAGATCTTGCCGATGGTGTAGGTCACGCGGATTGCGTCCTTCGCTTCGGACTCCCATTCGATGTGGTACAGGTTGTTGGTCACCGAGTACTCAAAGGAGGTGAAATTGGTGGCCAGCTTGGTGTTCTTGGCCTTGTAGTCCACCGTCAGCACGGACAGCAGACGCTTCTGCTCGGCGGTGAGGGTCTTGCTTGCGCTGTCCACGCCGGAGGCAACGGAGCTCCAGGCCTTGCCCGTGCGCTTGTCCGTCACGGTGAAGTGGGTGGAGTCGTTGTCCAGCGCAAACACGAGGTTTTCGCTCTCCAGCGTGAAGGCTTCATCGGTTTCGACGTAGCGCATGATGTCGGGCACAAAGACCCTGGCTTCATCGGAGGTATCGAACAGGGGAATAATGACCTTGGTCACGCACAGCGCCAGAGCCAGGAGAATCACCAGGCCAAGCACGATGCGCCAGATTATGCGTCGTTTCATTGAGCGGCTATCTCCTTTCGTCAATAGAGTCTGAACGTGATTTCTTTATAGAGGGAGGTGAAGTAGCCGATGCCGTCGCCCACCAGCGTGAAGAACAGCAGCACCAGGAAGATGATGACGGCCATGGCGAAGATGGTCATCACGATGAACAGCAGTGTCTTGGCCAGACCGTAATCGTGAATCTGCATCATGCCGCAGACGATCAGGCCGCCGGACCAGGCCATGCTCAGCGTACCGAGAATGTCGTAGAACGCGCGTTCATCCACCGTGATCCAGTTGGACAGCAGGATCATCGGAAGCTGCAGAAGCACGTAGGGAGCCAGAGCATAGCAGGTGGCCATGTACACGTCCTTCAGGCGGCCCTTGCCGTCGAACAGCGTGGTCAGCCCCCAGTTGCCCAGTACGAAGATCACCAGCGGCAGCAGGACGCTCAGGCACTGCTGCAGGATGTTCACCTCGGGCCAGTAGGTGTTGTTGAACAGGAAGGAGGTATGCTGCAGGGTCAGCAGGCGGACGATCAGCACCGCTGCGACGATCGTGTTGGCCGCTGCCATGGAGCCGCGCTTTTCGTGGGTCAGATCCCAGAAGCCGTCAAAGGGGTGGAACATGACGTAGGTCGCGTACTTGAGGGAAGAACCATACCGCGCCCATTTCTGACGATCCTTCAAAGCAGTCAGGATGCTCATGAATTCTCCACCTCCTCCCTGAGCTTCTTCACAAAGCCGATGACCGCGGGGACGACCAGTACGATGGCGACCAGACCGAAGATCCAGCCGATATTCTGTTCAACCAGATCGCTCCGGTAGTATCGGAAGGCTTCGGAGTAGTTCTTGTCGTCGCGGGCCATCTTGAAGTACTCGCAGGCCTTCTCGTAGTTGCCGCGCTGCAGCTCCGCACGGCCAATGCCGATGTAGGCCAGATCGCAATTGCCGTTGCGCTTGAGCACCTCGAGCCACGTATCGGCGGATTCGTCATACAGGCCGCTGGAGTACTCCTCCGTGGCCTTGTAGATCAAACTGCCGTATTCGGTGGGCGTCATGATGGTCAGCGCGGCGGCCTGGGAATCGAGGATCAGCAGATCATAGCCCATATGCTCCAGCGCGGTGGGCATGTTGAAATACCCCATGGCATTGCCAACGCCGCCGAAGGCCCAGAGCATATTGCCCTGATGATCGTAGCCGAAGAGACGGTTGTGCTTCTCGTCCAGCGCGACGTACACGTCGTTGTCCAGCACCGTGATATCCACGAACAGGGAAGGACCGGAACGGGACAGGTTCTCATTGCCGCCTGCCCACTGGATATCGCCGATGGGCGGGTAGGTGCCGTTCTCAATCAGGATGTTGGTGCCCAGGCTGTTCAGGCGGCGGATGGGTTCCGCAGCGCCGCTTTTCAGCTCGTTGACGTCAAAGGTCTGGGTCACGACGTAGAAGAAGCCCTTTTTGTCGATGGCGATGTTGTCGTACTCGGTGGAAACCAGCGAAGCCTGCTGTGCGCGCTGCTCCTTGGTGGAGAGCATCCGCCAGATCAGCTCGTACCAGCTGTACTTGACCGGCGCCGCGCCGATGAAGCCGGTAAAGGTACCGTTGGCCTCGAACTTCATCAGGCCCATGTTGACGTTTGTCGCCAGGCAGAACACGCGGCCGGAGACGTCCGCCACGAGCTTGGCGGGCAGGAAGGACTTGGTCTGATCGTAGGTCGGGTCAGTGGGCTTGACGAAGGAAAGCAGGTAGTTCAGCTCCTGATCCACCTTGACCACCCGGTTGTTGTTCGTGTCGGCGATGTAGAGCATACCGTCGGCGTCGACGTAAATGTCAGACGGGCCGCTGAAGGTCTTGGGGGTCACGTCGCCCTTGATCTCGGTGATGCAGCGCGTCAGGGTGTACTGATCGTCTGCGTAGGTCAGCTGGAGGATGCGGTTGTTGCCCGTGTCGCAGATGTAGATGTCGTTGCCCCGCACGAACAGTCCCTGCGGATTGACCATGGGCTTGTCCAGCTTCAGGGAGGCGGAGGTCAGGAAGTCCTTCACGCGGTAGGCGTCGGGGGAGTAGCGCAGATCTGCCCAGTAATCGTAGGTGTAGGTATAGGCGTAATCGTAGCCGTCGGCCGCGTTGGCCAGCGGAATACCTGCGAGCAGGCATACCGCAGTCAGCAGAGCCGAAAGACGCAGGATGGCGTTTTTCATAAGCGGTCGTCCTTTCTCGCAATTAGTCCTTCAGACCGGAGGTCGCCATGGTTTCAAGGATCTGGCTCTGGGAGAGGATGAAGGTGATGATGGGCACCAGCATGACCACGACGGTAACCGCCGCAGCCTGACCGGTACGGGCAACGCCGCCGGCCTGAATCTGCTGCAGTGCGTACACCAGCGTCTTCTTCGCCTCGGAGTAGATGACGGTGGAGGCCTTGGCGTTCCACAGGCTCTGTACGGAGAAGATGATCATCGTCAGCCAGGCGGGCTTGACGTTGGGCATCACGATCTGCCAGAAGATGCGCAGCTCCTTGGCGCCGTCGATCTTCGCGGATTCGATCAGCGACATCGGCAGGCCTTCCATGAACTGCTTCATCAGGAACATGCCCATGGGAGCCGCCAGCGCGGGCAGGATGATGGCCCAGTGGGTGTCCACGATGTGAATCCTGCTCATCAGCAGGTAGTTGGGAATCGCGGTGACGTAGCCGTTGAACATCAGGGCGGTCACGACGAGGCTGAAGAAGGGCTTGCCCAGCGGGAAGTCGTACTTCGCCAGCACATAGGCCGCCAGGGAGCCGATCACCACGTTGCCGAAGGTGCCGACGACGGTGATGAACACGGTGTTGGTGATGTAGCGGGAGAAGGGAATCCAGCTCTGCCCCATGGTGACCAGCAGGTCGGAGAAGTTGTCCAGGGTGGGCTGGCGCGGGAAGAGCGTGGGCGGGAAGCGGAACAGCTCATCCAGCGGCTTGAGGGAGGAGCTGATGGCAAACACCAGCGGGAAGGCCATCGCGCAGGCGACCAGCGCCAGCATCAGGTAGATCAGGAAGCTGCCGGCTGCGGAGCGGTTCGGCTTCTTGCTCTTGGCCTTGGCGGTCTGCTGCAGGCGCAGGACCTTCCTGGGGAGCTCGATGGGGGTGCCGTCTGCACGGACGGGGCCCTTGTAATGCTTCACGGTCGTCATATCAGGTACCCACCTTTCGCAGCGCGCTCTGGATGAGCTTGTTGCACAGGATCATCACGATGAAGAGCATCGTGGCGATGGCGGAAGCATAGCCCATCTCGAAACGGGTGTAGCCGTAGTCGAACAGGTGTGTGACGACGGTACGGGCGGCATAGTCCGTGGAGGGATAACCGGCCAGCGCCATGGGCACGTCGCACACGCCGAAGGCCTGGGTGATGGCCATAACCGCGCCGAAGAGCAGCATGGGCTTCATGTTGGGCAGGGTGATGTAGTACAGCTCCTGCCAGCGGTTGCGGATGCCGTCCACATAGCCGGCCTCGTACTGGGCGCGGTCAACGCCCTGCAGGCCTGCCACAAAGGACAGGAAGCCCGTGGACATGGACATCCACAGCGTCACGATGATGATGACGGGCATGATGTAATCCGGGGTGGTCAGCCACAGGATGGGGGCGTTGATGATGCCCAGATTCATCAGGATGGAGTTGAGGTAGCCGTAGGCATCGCCGCGGAAGATGATGGAGAAGATGGCGTACGCATTGCCCGCGATGGACGGCGCGTAGAAGATCAGCACGGCGAGGGTGCGGATCCAGCGGGGGAGCTCATTGATGAGCCAGGCAAAGCAGAAGGAGAGGATGTAGCCCAGCGGGCCGGTGATGACGGCCAGCTGGAACGTGTTCGTCACAGCCTTGAGGAACACGTCATCGTTGAGGATCAGGTCAATGTAGTTGCTTGCGCCGACGAACTTGGCAGGCTCCAGAATGTTGTAATAGGTGAAGCTGTAGTAGATCGACGTGAGCATCGGCAGGATGTAGAACGCCAGGAACAGGATCGCGTAGGGAGCCAGAAAGGCGTAGCAGAACTTCATATGCTTCGCCTTGTCCCATGCGATGATGGCGTTACGCTTCCTGAGAGCGGCGTACTTTTTCAGGAACGTGGACATGACTGCTTTTTCCTCCTATCTTAATACTGCGTTGAAGCGCGTGCTTCAGTGGGCGTTGCGTTCCGGAGTGCCTCAATACGTATTTGGGGATGCCTCGGAAACGGGCAGGCCGAACTCGTTGCGCTTCTTCACGATCTCCTCGTTGATGGTACGCGCGTAATCAAGGAGGGTCTCACGCGGATCGGTCTTGTCGTTGGTGACCTTGCGCACGGCGTTGGTCAGGTGACGGGTGGTGTAGTAGCCGCCGGCAACCTCGCGGAAGCCGACTGCGGAAGCCATCTGCTCGCGGATGACGGCCAGCTGCTCCTCGGACCAGGCCAGCTGCTCGATGGCCTGACGGTTGGCGGTGGCATAGCGCGCGGAGGAACCGAGGATGGCCTCGATCTCGCGGCCAAAGCGTACCTGCGCATCGGCGGACACCCACCACTGCATGAACGTCCAGGCCTTGGCCTTGATGGCCTCGTCCTTGGTGGCGATCATCATGCAGCAGGCGCCCTGGGAATGACCGGCGTGATTGAGCAACGTTTCGCCGTTCTCATCCGTCACATAGGTGCCGGGCATGACGGCGATTTCCCACAGGCCGCGGATCTCGGGGGCGGAGACGTTCAGGGTGTTGAAGGTGGTGTAGTCGAAGATGCCGATGGGCATTTCGCCGGAGCGGAAACGGCTCACGAAGTCGAAGATTGTGGGCAGACCGTAGTCGTTGTACAGGGAGGTGTACATGTCGAAGGCCTCAATCGCCGCCTCGGAGTTGATGGTGGTCAGAGTGGCATCCTCATTGTAGATGGTGCCGCCGCGCTGGTAGATCATGGAGTAGAAGCTGGACAGGTTGGGCGCCACAATGTCCGGATAGGGGATACCCACGGACATGTTCGCACCCTGCAGCGTGGGCAGCATGGCGATCAGGGCGTCCCAGGTCTTGGGAACCTCCAGGCCATACTCCTCCAGAATGTCGCTGCGGTAGAACATGATGGAGCACAGCTGCGTCTCCGGCAGGGCGTATACACCCTCGTGACCGGTTTCGTCAATGAACTTGAAGGCGGTGTAGGCGCTGGGATAGAAGTTCTCCTCGCACAGCACCTCGTTTACGGGCCGCACCCAGGAGGCGTCCACGCCGAGCTTTTCGACGATGTTCTTCTGCACATATTCCGCGTCAAACTGCGTCAGATCCTCCGCGGCACCGCGCAGGGCGTAGTTGACGGGGTTCCAGCTGTCGGTGGAGACAACCACGTCCGGGCCGTTGCCGGCGACGGTGGCGTTCAGCAGCGCGTTCGGGTCGACCAGCATGACGTTGACCGGAATGCCCGTGTTGGCGGTGAAGGTGTCATCGACCATGGTCTTGAGCACGGTGGACTGATCGCGGCCGGTCAGGATCCAAACCTCCAGCACGTCGTCACCCTCATGGACATCGCCCAGGGCGTTGTAGTCCACGGTGTAGGAGGTGACGCAGGAGACGATCTCGTGCCAGGCCTTGGCGAAGAAGTTCTCGTTGGGCTGAGGCACCTTGGTGCCGTCGGCGGTGATGAGAATCTGGTCCACGTCCAGCTGCACCTGACGCAGGTTCAGCATGGAGGTGCCCATGGAGGTGATATTGTCCTTGAAGTTGGTGAAGGCCTGGGTGATCTCATCGGGATCGTCCGCAAAGGTTTCAAGCTGTACGGCGAGGGTCTGGGCCACGGCGATGCGGTCGGACTTCTGGCCCGTCACCTTCACGGAGTCGTCGACCAGCTTGTACAGGCGGCGGCTCTCGCGGCCCATTTCAACGATAACCTCGGGGTACTTCTCGGCCAGATGATAATCGCGGTACTGGTCGGGCGTCACGCCGGTCAGCACCAGAATCTTGCGGTACATGCTGTTCAGGCGGTAGATGCTCTCCTCCATATCGGAGAGGATCGCGCCCATGTCGCCCAGCGTTGCTTCCAGCCGGATGGTGTGCTCACCGGCGGTCAGGTAGAAGCGGTAGGCATTTCCGTCCGCATCGGACAGGGTGTTCATGTTCCAGCTGCTGGAATAGGGGAAGCCGATGTTTTCCAGCCCATCGAAGAGCACCTCGCCGTCCACATACACGATGCGGCTGGAAACGGCGCCGCGGCTGTAGGTCTGGCGGCCCTTGATGGTGATGTTGTACCAGCCGTCCTCGGGAACGGTGAAGTCCCACTCAATCCACTGACCGGCGTCGCGCCACGCGTCGCCGCCGATGTAGTTGAGTACCGTGCGCGAAATGTCATAGGGCACGGTCGCGGGGGAGGAACGGTCGTAGCGGGCATAGAGGGAAGGAGAGGAACGGAGCGTGCTGTGCTCCCCCTCAATGACGATGGCTTCCGCATGGGCAAGGGAAGCGGGCTGCTCCTTGTCGCCGATGGCGGCAAGATAGGCCTCGTAGCTCTGTCGCTCCGTGGGCGCCTTGAGCGCAATGGCGGTCAGGATCATCGGCTCGCTCTCGGCGTTCAGGGTGATGGTGTTCTCACCGGCTTCGAGGTAGAAGCGATAGGGCTCGGTAATATAGCCCATGGCATCGCGGCACCAGGCCGTTTGCTCCTGACCGAAGATCTCCACCTGCGTGGGACGGATCTGGTTGCCCTGATTGTCCTCGCGGATCTCGCCGCCGTCGGTCCACAGGCGGGAGAAGGTCATGGTGTCCGCGCCGTCAAAGGGCAGCTTGCCGTTGATGAGCAGCTCGCGCTCGATATCCACGCCGCGGGACTTGACGGTCACGTAGGTCAGCTGAACGTTGTACATGCCGGTTTCCGGGACGGTCACCTTCCAGGTTGCGCCGGAGCCGCTGAGCGTCAGCACGGCGTTCTCGAACCGGGCGTACTTCACGCCCTCCGCATCCGCCTGTGCCATCGCGGCTTCATCCAGCACCTCGCCGCCCTCGCTCACGCCCAGCACGCTGTGGAACGTGACGCCCTCTGCCGGTTCGACGCCGGACAGCTCAACGGTGGCATCCGATGCGGCGTTGTGACGGTAGGGGCCGTCCAGCAGCACATCGCTCAGCAGGAACGGCGCGTCGGCTGCGTCGATGACAACGGTGTGGTCACCCTCGGTCAGGTACACCGCTTCGCCGGTGTAGGCGGCGCCGTCCAGCGTGATGCCGGTGACGGGAGCGGTCTCGCCCTTGCTGTTCAGGAGGGCTTCCGCCTCCACCCTGTACAGGCCGCAGTTCTGCACCGTGAAGGGCAGCTCGGCGGCAGCGCCCTGCGCAATCGCCACCAGGTCGCTGAAGCGGGTGAAGACCACGCCGGTGTCGGTCTGCTTCTTGTCCGGATCGGTGGGCAGCTCGTCACCGGTCAGGCGCGTTCCATCCTCGGTCAGGCCCAGGGAGGCATAGTACGTCACGCCTTCCGTCTCCAGCGTCTTTTTCAGTGACAGGTGGATATCGGTATTGACCGTGTACTGCTCATAGGTATTCTCACGGCCGATATCCTCCGTGGTGACGGACAGATCATAGCCGACGTACTTCTCTGCGTAGTTCTCATCCCCGTTGGAGAGGATGAACCAAAGCGCAAGAATTGCCACGAGCAGAGCCAGAAAGATCCACTTCCCGTATTTGCTGACAAATGAACGCACCATGGTCTCTTTTGCCCTCCTTACGATGTCCGGAAACGTGAAATAAGCATGAAAGCGATCCTTCGGTTTCCTACGAAGCTGTCATGCATTTCAGATATCCAAAACGGCGATTATCCAACCTTATTATATAATATGGACACATGAAAAAACCTATCAAAAGTTGCGCGGTATAAGTCATAATTTGCTTGAAACATCTTGCGTTTTGTGGTAGGATAGACATATCCCGAATGTGTTTTTTGTGTAGATTCTTATATGAATTCCGGAAACGGTATCAGAGGAGTGTGGTCAGACATGAAGCAGAAGCCCCTGGTCAGCGCGGCGGACAAGGAGCAGTTCCATACGGGCTTTCGCGTGCTGAAGGAAGACCAGCATGAGTTCGTGACCTATCAGGCCAACACAAGCATCCGTGTCTGGCACAGCCTCAATGAAGGCGACAGCTATGCGCCCCATTTCCATTCCGCCGTGGAGGTCATGGTCCCCATTGAGGGCGAGCTGTTCTCGCATATTGATGCGACGGAATACTGCGTCCGGACGGGGGAGGTGCTGATCATTCCCGCCGGGTGTGTGCATTCATTGCGGATGGAAGCTGGCAGCGTGCGCGAGCTGATCCTGTTTGAGCTCAACAACGTCTTTACCCTCAAGGAGTTTGGCGCGTTCCGGCAGCTGATGGGCAAGCCGATCTATCTGGATATGGAGCATCCTGCCCGCGAAAGCGTCCGGGAGAAGCTGATGGAGCTGGTCAGCATTTATCGCAGCGGCAGAATTCTGCGCAATATGCACTGCTATGCGCTGCTGCTGGAGGTTTACGCGCTTCTGGGCGAGCACTATCTGGTCACAAGCGCCTCGCAGGCGGAGGTCAACGCCATCAACCGCCAGCTTTCCGGGGAGGATGCGTTCAACCGGGCGCTGGACTATGTCAATGAGAACTACATGGATGATGTGACACTGGACAGCCTTGCCGCCTATGCGGGCTTCTCACGCTATACCCTCAGCCGCATGTTCCGCCAGCACACGGGTTCGACCTTCACCCAGTTTCTCAACAAGCGCCGCGTGACCATGGCGGAGGAGCTGCTTTCGGGCACCCGGATGCCCGTGACGCAGGTAGCGCTGCAGTGCGGATTCAATTCCATTGCCACCTTCAACCGCGTGTTCCGCGATGTGCGCGGCTGCACCCCCACCCAGTACCGGCTGATCTATGATGAAAGCCAGCGCAAATGATGCTATATAAATAGGTAGAAACTCATATGGAAACGGCTTAGCCGTGTCCATGAGAATCCCGGATGACACAAAAGGATCCGCCGACCGGAAGGGCCGACGGATCCTTTATACAATCTTATTTGACAAGGTACACCACAGCGTCATGGGCAGCCAGCTCGGCGGACAGCGAGGCTGCTGCGGGGACGCGCCTGCCGCTCCACAGCTCCAGGGCACTTTCACCGATTTCGTATTGCGTCCTGTCCACAGACACCGTGCGCGTCTCATCCGACAGGTTGAACAGCGCCACATACGCGCCCTGCCCGTCCTGACGCGGGGCAAGCCACACGGCCTCCTCCCCGGTCGTCCACAGGGGATGACCGCAGTAGCTCTCCTTACCGATGGCCAGCACAGCCGCGTTCTGCAGCAGGCTCAGGGTGAAGTCGTCGTTCTTGGTCATCTCCGCGCCGATCATCAGGGGGGAGCGCATCATGGACCAGAGCGTCATCATCGTGCGCTGCTCCTCGTGGGTGAACTTCGTCCAGTCCTCGGGGTTGTCGCACTGGCGCAGCGCCCCCAGCGGCAGCATGTCCGCATCCGGCCAGTGACCGGGGGCGGCGTGAATGCACCACTTTTCGGCACGCTCGAACATGCCCTTGAGCAGCTGCCAGTCATCCCAGAAATCATCGGTGATGCGCCACATGTTGGCGTACCTCTTCAGATGCTCAGCGCGGTCAAGGGGCGCAGGGCCGGGCGACAGGGACAGCACCATATCCCGTCCGGAAGCGCGGCAGGCATCGGAAATCAGCTCGATTTCCCGCTTGCAGTGGGGATACTCGCGGGCGATGTCATCACACTTGATGAAGTCCACGCCCCACTGGGCATAGAGCCGGAAGATGCTCTCGTAATACGCCTTCGCCCCGGGGGTATCGCAGCGCAGGCCGTACATATCGGGGTTCCAGGCACAGATGCTGTTGGGGTTTGCAGCCTCGTGGCAGAAGGTGTCGGAATCCTTGATGGGCAGATGCCGGTGGGCGGCCATGCGGGGCATACCGCGCATGATGTGGATGCCGAACTTCAGCCCCAGGGCGTGCACATAGTCCGCCAGCGGCTTGAAGCCCGCGCCGTTCGCGGCGGACGGAAAACGGTTCACCGCAGGCAGCAGACGGCCGTATTCGTCCATGGCCACGGTGGAGAAGGGCTCATACGCATGGTTGAGCGCGGTCGGCTGATACCACTGGATGTCCACCACGACATACTCCCAGCCATAGGGCTTGAGGTGCTCCGCCATGTATTCCGCGTTTTTGCGCACGATCTCCTCGGTGACCGCGGCGCCGTAACAGTCCCAGCTGTTCCAGCCCATCGGGGGATGCTTTGCAATCATTGAACGTACCTCCATCAAGCAAGTGGTTCTCTGCGGATAAGATACCATAGTCGACGATGCGTGTCAAGGATGAAACGCAAAGAGCGCTCCGCCTGGCTTCGGAACGCTCTTCTCCTTATTGAACGGCGACGGATTTTGCAGGAGCCTGCAGGCTTGAACCGTTTCGCTGCATTCGATTGCGCAGGCGCTTCATGACGGTGAAGTAGCAGGGGAACAGGAAGGCGTCCGCCAGCAGCCAGGCGGCCGGATTGGCCCAGACCGCCGCGTTGTACTGGAAAGCGGGCACCAGAAGCAAAGCGACGCCCGCGCGGCCCAGCAGCTCCATCACGCCCGCGACCATCGCGACGGTGGTGTAGCCCAGCCCCTGAATGGTGAAACGCACGATATTCACGAACAGCAGCGGGATGTACAGCGCGCTGTTGACGATCAGGAACTGATGCGCCATGTTCAGCACCGTTTCGATGGTGGCGGCGGCGGCTTCAGGATCGGCTTGCGCGTCCGTGCTGACGAAGAGGGAAACCATGCTGCGCCCGAAGAACAGAATCACCAGGAAGGCAAGGACGCAGTAAATGCAGCCGATGATGGAGGCGGATTTGAGGCCTGCGTCGACGCGGTCCAGCTTCCTTGCGCCCACGTTCTGACCGGCGAAGGTAGCCATGGCGGATGCCAGCGCATCAAACACGATGCAGAACAGCATGCTCAGCTTGCCGGCGGCGGTCACCGCAGAAACGGCTTCGACGGAGATGCTGTTCATGGCTGCGGTGACGGTCAGACTGCCGATGGCGGTGATGGAATACTGCAGCCCGAAGGGGATGCCCATGTTGAGCAGACGGCGCACAAAGGGTGCACGCCAGCGCGTTTCGTCCTTCTGCATCCGGAGGATCGTGAACTTCCTGCGGAGGACCGTCACGCACCACAATCCGCTGACCAGCTGGCTGATGACGGTTGCGTAGGCCGCACCCTCAACGCCCATACCCAGAAAGACCATGAACACAATGTCCAGCACGATGTTGATCAGCGCGGCGATCACGATGGCGATCATGGGGGTGCGTCCGTCCCCCAGACTGCGCATGATGCCTGAGGCCATGTTGTACATGACCGTTGCGGGAATGGCGAAGAAAATGGGCCGGATATAGGCAATGGCGTCCCCGCGAAGCGTGTCGATGGTGCCCAGCATGTCCAGCAGCTGCGGCGTAAGGATACCGGTCACAAGGCCCATGAGGACGGAGATGATGGCGCAAAGGTAGACCGCGTGCACCACAAACCGGCGCATCTCGCTTTCCTGCCTGGCGCCGAAGGCCTGTGCGATCGGCAGCGAAAAGCCGGAGCATATGCCCATGCAGAAGCCGTTGATCAGGAAATTCAGTGAGCCGGTGGAGCCCACTGCGCCCAGCTTGTCATATCCCAGATAAGCGCCGACGATGAGCGTATCGACAAAGCTGTAAAGCTGCTGGAACAGGAAGCCTGCCAGCAAAGGAAGCGCGAAGCCCAGCAGGAGCTTCATCGGGGAGCCCTGTGTCAGGTCGCGGGTTGCGCTGCGTGCCATCTTGTACCTCTTTCATTCACCGATATCATATATGCAGCGTTCCGCGCTTTCGGATACGCGGAACCAAATGCATATATATCACAATTCTCCCTGCCACGCAAGCGGAAAAATCCGGCGAAATATGTACCGGATTGTGCAGGCAGAAAACGGCAGACCCTTCATGTGAAGGGCCTGCCGGAAGGGTGATCGGTTATTCGTCCGCACTGGTGCGGCGGCGACGGCGATAGGTGGCGCCCTCGCCGGGATTCTGCGCCGCATCGGGCGTCTCGGCGGACGTCGTTTCCGGTTCGGCGGCGTCGGGGTAAAGCTCGTTCATCGCGTCCTGCATGTCAGGCTCCGATGCGCCGGTTTCCTCGGCTGCCGGTGCGGGGATGTCGGTCGGCTCCACAGCCATGCCGGATTCCGTATCCGCCGGGCTGTCCTCCGCCTCGGCTTCGTTGTCGGGCAGGATGCGGCGCTTTTTGGCAGGGACGGCCTGCATATAGTCGCTGTATCCGTCGCGCTCCAGATGATCCGCCGCGCTGCCGGAGTGAGCTGCATTCGCGCTGCGTCCGGCAATGCCTACGATGACCAGCACCAGACATGCTGCGCCAAGCGCCAGCAGCACCCATTTGGCAATGTCGATGACAGGCTGGACGGCATCCTGCCAGTCGGCGGGGACATCGTCAAGGGTGGCGTCCGGCTCGGTCTGCGGACGGACGGGGGTTGCGATGGGCTCCAGCGGCGGGACGGCGGTCGGACGGGCAAAACCGATCTGCACCTCGTTGCCCGGGAAGGTGACGGTCTGCCCCAGCTGATTGGCGGTGCTGGCATCAAAGCGGTACTTACCGGCGGTTGAAATCAGCGCATCGCGCTTGAAGGTTACCGCCTTGCCGGCGGGGATGGAATCATAGCTGGCCATCGTCACACCGGAGGCGGTCACGGTCACGTTCTTTGCTTCCACGCTGCCGGTGTTGGTGACGGTCACGGTGAAGGTCACCACGCCGTCCCTGTTGACCGAGTCCGTGTAGATGGTGTTGGTATCCACCGTGGCGTTGACGGCAAGGGCCACCTCGCTGGATGGATCCACGGCGATGATGCTGACGATCTCGGTTGCGGTTTCAACAGTGTCGCCGGCGGCGGTCGACCCGCTCACGGTAAAGAGCAGATCGCAGCTCTGGGTGATGGTCAGCTCCTTTTCCTGCTTCAGGCTCTTGCCGGCTTCAACCGTCAGCCCGGAGAATACCTGACCCAGCAGCGGGTCGGTGACCGAAACGTTCTGGATGGCCTTCTTGCCGGTGTTTTCCAGCGTCAGGGTCAGCTTGACGGTTTCGCCGGCATTGCCGCCCTTCTTGTCGGCCTTCAGCGTCGCCTTGAGCTGCACATCGCCGTACTTGATGGTGGCTTCGTCCACCTTTTCGGAGTAGGACTTGCCGTTGGCCTCGTAGGTGATGGTGGCGTTGCTGGAGAGGTTCTTCTTGTTCATCGTGACGGTGAAGGTGTGGGAGGCCTTTTCGCCCGCCTTGATCTGCGCAATCTTGGCGTTGGTGGCGGAGATGGCGCTGCTTTCCTTGATGACCACGTTGCTCACGTCCACGCCGCCCACGTTGGTGATTTCATAGATCACATAGACCTTCTGACCGTTGCGGGCGGTGGTGGGGGAGATGGTACGCGTAATCCTGAGCTCAGGCGTCTCTCCCGCTCTGACGATGCTGCTGGAGAAGGTGGATTGCTTCTGGATCAGCACGCCCGCGTTATCCTCCACATAGTAGGAGATGCCATAGGTGATGCGGCCGAGGGTCAGCTGCTCCTCGGTCACCATCCATGTACCCTGCCAGGATTTGGATTCGCCCGCGGCCAGACGGGGCGTACCGAACGCCTCAAGGGGATTGCCGTTGGGATCATACAGCCCCACCGGGCCGGGCATGTCCGTGCTGCTGTTGTTGGTGACGGTGATGGTTACGGTCACTTCCTGCGGGCCGGTGAAGCGGTCCTTGCTCAGAGACATGGCCACGCTGAGCTGATTGTTCTCTGCCAGCGCAGCGCCGCACAGGAACGCCGTCAGCACAAGCACCATCGACAGGCAAATCAGAATACGCTGTTTCATTGCTGTTTCTCGGACGGTGAATTACCGCCCTTCCTCCTTCCACGCCCGCCTTGCGAGCCCAGGGATCGATCCGGTGGTCTGCAGGGATACAGACCGTCAATCCTATTGTACTCGTAAACAGGGCGATCTGTCAAGCAAAAGCCTTCATCATCCAACGAAATCCTTCCGCAAAGCCGGCATTTCCCATCGCATCCGCCATGCTTGCATCCGTAACCATGTCGTGTTATAATGAATGCAATTCTTTGAACCACGGAAGGCGGGTAGCTGCCGACCGATAAAGGAGGAATCCCATGGACGTGAAAAAGGTACTGGCCGAGGCTACCGCGACCCTCGGCGTGTCCGGCCATGAGGCGGATGTGGCGGCCTATTTCGCCGAGCAGTTCCGCCCGCTGGTGGACGAGGTGCAGGTGGACGCGATGTACAATGTCATTGCCCACAAAAAGGGCAATGGCCCGCGGATCATGCTGTGCGCCCATCTGGACGAGATCGGACTGATGGTCACGAAGATCGAGGAGGACGGCTCCGTCCGCATCGGCAGTGTCGGCGGTGTGGATCCCCGCATTCTGCCGGGCAGCCGCGTGTGGGTGTATGGCAGGCATGCGGATGGCAGCCGCGCGAAGCTCTTTGGCACCGTCGGCGCGCTTCCGCCGCACCTGATGAGCGCGGAGGATCGTGCCAACAATTATAAGATGGACAAGCTGCACGTCGATCTGGGCATGAGCGGCGAAAGGGTGCGCGAGCTCGTCCATGTCGGCGATCTGGTCACCTTCAACGCGCCCTTCACCGAGCTGGCGAATCAGCAGGTGGCCGCCAAGTCCCTGGACGACCGGGTGTGCGTGGCGATTCTGCTGCGCGCGGCGGAGCGGCTCCAGCGCTTGGTGTGCGACGCGGATGTGTATTTCGTCTGCTCCTCCCAGGAGGAGGTGGGCGGCAAGGGCGCGATGACCTCGTCCTTCGGCATTGATCCGGACTGCGCGGTGGTGCTGGACGTCGATTTCGCCCTCACGCCCGGCTGCGGCCCGGATGTGGCTTGCCCGCTGGACGCGATGGTCGTCACCCACGGCCCGTATATTCAGCCTAAGCTGAACCAGCGCCTGATCGACTGCGCCAGGGCCCACAACGTCAAGCTCACCCAGACCGTCGCGGGCCGCTCCACCGGCACGGACGCGGACGATATCAGCATCAGCCGCGCGGGCATCCCGACGGTGCTGCTGTCCCTGCCGGAAAAGTATATGCATACGTCCGTTGAAACGATTTCTCTGGATACCCTCGAAGAAGGCGCGAGGCTGCTGGCGCATTTCGTCAGCGAGCTGGACGCGGGATGGGAGGAAGACCTGTGGATCTGAAAACACTGACTGAAATCAACGCTCCTTCCGGCCATGAGCAGGCGATCCGCCGCGCGCTGCTGGCGGAGCTGAAGGAAAATGGCTTCGATCCCGTGATCGACCGCATGGGCAACGTGATCGTCGTGAAGGAGGGCACCGGCGCCGCGCCGCGCAAGCGGGTGCTGGTTTCCGCCCATATGGACGAGGTCGGCCTGATCGTGACCGGCCATACCGAGGACGGCTTCCTCAAGGTGACGCAGGCCGGCGGCATCGACACCCGCGTGCTGATCTCCAAGCGCGTGCTGGTGGGCGACGACGCTATCCCCGGCGTGATCGGCGCGGTGGCGATTCACCTGCAGTCCGCCGCCGACCGTGCCCGCGTGATGACCTACCGTGATATCTGCGTCGATATCGGCGCGAAGGACAAGGGCGAGGCTGAGCGCAAGGCTCCCAAGGGCACCTACATCAGCTTTGATACCCCCTATGTGGAATACGGCGATGGCTATGCCTGCGCCAAGGCCTTCGATGACCGCGTGGGCTGCTGGTCGATTCTGCGCCTGCTGCAGGAGGAGCTGCCCTGCGATCTGGTGGCGGCCTTCGTCTCCGAGGAGGAGGTCGGCTGCCGCGGCGCGAAGGGCGCTGCGTTTGCGCAGGAGCCGGACATCGGCATCGTGCTGGAGGGTACCACCTGCAATGATCTGGGCGATATCCCGGAGGTTGCGCAGGTCTGCAAAACCGGGCACGGCGTGGCGGTGTCCTTCATGGACAATGCCTCCATCGGCAACCGGGCCCTGTTCAAAAAGGCGCTGGAGGTCGGCACGAAGGAGGGCATCGCCTATCAGGTGAAGGGCAGCGTCTCCGGCGGCAACGACGGCGGCGCGATCCAGCGCGCCCGCGAGGGCGTTCCCACGCTGGTGCTCAGCGTCCCCTGCCGCTATATCCACAGCCCGTCCACCGTCATCAAGCTCTCCGACGCGGATTGCCAGTTTGAGCTGACCCGCGCGCTGCTCAGGGCGCTTTGATGCGGGCATCCAACACAGACAGAAGGAGTGTAGATCAATATGTTTGAAATGCTGAAGAAGCTGCTGGCTCCCATCGGCCCTTCCGGCCTGGAAGCGCCGGTGGCGGCGGTGATCCGTGAGGAGATCGAGAAGTATGTCGACACCGTCGAGGTGGATGCGCTGGGCAACCTGATCGCCACCCGGCTGGGCAAGGCGGAGAACCCCCGCAAGGTGATGCTCAGCGCCCATATGGATCACATCGGCTATATCGTCACCGGCGTGGAGAAGGAAGGCTTCCTGCGCGTGACCAACGTGGGCGGCATCGGCATCAACAACAGCTACAACCGCCATGTGGTCTTTCCCAACGGCGTGCACGGCGTGGTCGTGGCGGAGCCCGTGACAGGTCAGCCGGCGCTGAAGAATCTGTTTGTCGATATCGGCGCGGCGGACAGGGAGGACGCGCTGAAGATGGTGTCCCTGGGTGATGTGTGCGTGTATGCCAACGATTGCTTCCGCCTGGGCGAGCACCGCGTTTCCGCACCCGCCATGGACGACCGCTGCGCCTGCGCGCTGCTGGTCAGGCTGCTGCAGACCCTGGGCGAGACGCAGGATACGGTCATCGCCGTGTTCTCCGTGCAGGAGGAGGTCGGCTGCCGCGGCGCGAAGGTCGCGAGCTTTGCCAAGGCCCCCGATGCGGCGATTGCGCTGGATGTGACGGGCTGGGGCGACACCCCCGGCGTGACGCAGCCGGATATCAGGCTGGGCGAGGGCATTGCCGTGAAGGTGATGGATCGCGCCAGCATTTCCAGCCCCGAGCTGCGCGAGGCGCTGATGGCGGCGGGCGAGAAGGCCGGCGTCAGGACGCAGTGCGAGGTGCTGCCCTATGGCGGTACGGACGCGGGCGCGATGCAGACGAGCCGCGGCGGCATTCCGGTCTGTACGATTTCGATCCCCTGCCGCTATGTGCACAGCGCGTGCGAGGTGATTGATCTGCGCGACATGGATGCGGGCCTGAAGCTCCTGCAGGCCTACTTCGCCTGATCCTGTGCCCGCAGGCGCAGCCGAAAAAGGAGATCACCCGGCGGGGAGAAGCCATCGACCGCTTCTCCCCGCTTTGAATCCCGGTGTTGTTGGGGCAGCAAAATCGCGAAATACAGGTTTTGTTCCCCCAGCAATCACATGAGCATGGTACACTGTTCCCGAATCCCTCACAAGCATGGAGGCCTGCCGATGCCAGCTGCCCTGTATCTTCTGCTCTATCTGCTCTGCGGACTTGCGATTGTCCGCTTTCTTCTGCCGCGCTGTTCGGTGCTGACGCGCGTGTGGCTGGGCCTGAGCCTGGGCCTGCTGCTGATGATGTGGCTGCCCGCGCTGCTGGCCTTTGCGGTGAATTTCACCGTGACAGCCCACCTGCTGGCGCTCATCCCGCTTGCGCTGCTCACCGGCGGCGCGTTCCTCCTGCGGGATCGCCGCAGCGCGATGGGCTGGGATGCGCGGGAGACAACGCTGCTCAGGCAGATGCTCGCCGTTGTGTTGCCCCTGACGCTCCTGTCCGGCTATCTGCAGTATACCCACTGCGCCCGCGTCGGAGCGGACGGCGGCTGGTGGGGCGGTCAGAGCACCTACGGCGATCTGGCGATGCACATGTCCTTCGTCACCTCGCTGAAGAACGCCGCCTTCCCGCCGGAATACGCCCTTTTCCCCGGTCAGCAGCTCAGCTATCCCTTCCTGACCGACAGCATGAGCACCACGCTGTACCTTCTGGGCTTCTCCCTGCAGGCGGCGCTGGCGGTGCCCGGCACGCTCATGATGCTGCTGTGCTACATGGGGGTCATGTGCCTGGCAAGGGAGATGACGGCAGGGAAAAAGACCGTCATCCTCGCCACGCTCCTGTTCTTCCTCAATGGCGGACTGGGCTTCCTGTATCACTTCGATATGGCGGGCGGCGTGGAAAGCGTGTGGCAGGGCGGCGAATGGACCGAGGTGCCGACCGTCTGGAGACGTATTCAGGACATCCTGACGGGGTATTACCAAACCCCGACCAACCAGCCTGATACCTATAATCTGCAGTGGTCGAACGTGATTGCCGACCTGATGGTGCCGCAAAGGACGCTGCTGGGCGGCTGGTGCATGGTGATTCCCTGCTTCTATCTGCTCTGGCGCGCCTTTGCCCCTGCGTACCGGGAGGAGGCCCGCCTGCGTCCGGTCATCCTGCTGGGATGTTGGAGCGGCGCCCTGCCGCTGATTCATACCCACTCGTTCACCGCGCTGGCGCTGTGCTCGCTGGGGATGCTCCTCTACGATATGCTCCATGACCGCGAACGCCTGCTGCAGCTGAAATGGTATGCGGTGTATGGCGGCATCGCCTGCGCGCTGTCCCTGCCACAGCTGTTCGGCTTCACGTTCAATCAGGTGTTCCAGGAGGACATGCAGGGGGCGAACAACTCGTTCCTGAAGCTCTGGTTCAACTGGCGCAACACCGCCTACGGCGGCGCGTGGCAGGGGACGCCGCAGGGAATGCGGGATCTCTACATCTGGTTCTATGCAAAGAACATCGGCCTGCCCTTCCTGCTGCTGCTGTGCGCGCTGTTTGAGAAGAACCCCCGCTGGCGGCGCATCTTCGCCGGAGCGCTGCCCATCATCCTGGCTGGCGAGCTCATCCGGTTCCAGCCCAATATCTATGACAACAACAAGCTGCTCTACCTTGGCTGGCTCCTGTGCGCGATGATCGTTGCGGACTGGTGCCGGGTGCTGTGGGGAAAGCTGAAGGGCTTCCGGGCAAGGCCGTTTATCGCGGCGGCTGCGGCGGTGGTGTTCTTCCTCTCGGCAGGTCTGACCCTGTGGCGGGAGGCGGTGAGCAATTACCAGCTCTTTTCCGCCAATGCGGTGGCTGTGGGCGAATACGCCCGGGACAATACGGAGGAGGACGCGACCTTCCTGACCGGGGTGCATCACCTGAACCCCGTGGCGTCCATCGCCGGTCGGAAGATCGTCTGCGGGCCTGACCTGTGGCTTTATTATCACGGGCTGGATACGTCGGAGCGCAAGGCGGACATTGCCCGCTTCTATGCCGACCCGGAAGGGAATCAGGACGTGATTGCGAAGTACGGCGTGGACTATATCATGGTTTCCAGCTATGAAAGGGCTGATTACATGGTCGATACGGCCACGCTGGACGAGATGTACCTGCGCGTGTACGAAAACCCGGAGGCCGTCATCTGGAAGGTTGGAGCGGAGGAGTGAAGGATGGAACGGCTGCTGCGGTATTCCTTTGAGCATGACCGGGTGATTCGATTGATGCTGATGCAGGAAGGGAAGCTGACGCAGGTGAATGCGCGGGTAATCGGGTATGACGCGGAGAAGGTAGCGTATATCACCACGCGTTCCCCGCGAACGCAGACGGCAGCAAGGGCGGATATCCTTGCGGCGGACTTCCGCAAGGGCGACGACGGTCAGCTCTGACCACCGCGACGAACCCGGGGAACAGATACATTCGACCCGGCAGAAAGGAGTGACCTGCATGTCCCAATCCATCCAGGGCCCCCTGACGGGCGCCGACCTGACGATGACCGCACCCTTCCTGCACCCGTGGGAGGCCGACCCCTGGGGCCGCCTGCGCCCGCCATTATCCGTGGAAGCACTGCAGATGAGCGCGGAGCTGGCCTCGGGCAGCCAGCCGCTGCGCATCACGCCGTGGCTGAGGGCGGGCTGGCGGGAGGTGACCGTGCAGGTGGATGGCGCGCTGACGGCGCTGGATGCCGACTGGGATACCGTTCAGGCCCGGCTCCAGCGCAAACGGCTGCGGGCGATCATCCGCGGCAGCAACCCTGTCCGGCAGGTTCGGGGCGCACTGCGGGAACGGGAAACCAGCACCACCGGCAAGGCTATCGTTATGCTGCATCCGGCGGAGAACGGACGGTATGTCGTGGCGATCTGCTTCATGGGCACCGGGACGCGCTTCTACGACTGGTTTTCCAATTTCCGCATTTCCACCCCGGAGGGCGTGCACAAGGGCTTCAAGCAGCTCACCGATCTCTTTGAAGGGAACGAGACGCAGATCTCCTTTCCGGAAACCGCCCGGGAGCTGAACCTCGAACGCCTGACCCTTGCCCATATCATTGAGGAGATGAAAAGCGCGAACAGCCGCTTTGTCCTCTGGCTGTCCGGGCATTCCCAGGGCGGCGCGGTCATGCAGCTTTACGCCCACCGCAAGCTGACCGAGGACGGCGTATTTCCCATGAACGTGGTCGGGTACGGCTTCGCGTCGCCCTCCGTCATGACCGGGGATGCCGTTGCCCAGCCCGAGGCCTATCCCCTGTACCATGTCCACAACAGCGACGACCTGGTTCCCCGGTGCGGCGCGGCGCTGCATCTGGGGGTGTGCCTGACCTATGATGCGGACGAAGCCCTGCGCCGCGCCTGCTACGGATGGCCGCGCGATGAGGCTGCCGTGCAGGCCCGTATCGCGGCCCGTGCTGTGGTTCGGGAGATGACGGATACGCCGTCCTGCCTTTTGCAGGTGATGGCGTACCTGACAGCGCTGGAGGACGCCACTGCCGCCGAGGTCGCGCATGCCCTTGGCCTGAGCGATGCGCCGGCGGTGAGCCGCCTCATTGAGGTGGCGGATATGGGACAGCTCCTGCGGGCCCTCAATCGCCGCTTGCAGGCGGCCTATCAGTCTGCCGCCGGAGCGCCGCCTGCGCCGGAGGATGTTTCGGAGGCCGCGGAGCGCATTCGCCGGATCATCGGTGAAATCGGCCTGAAACCCCTCTCCGGTGCACTGCTGCAGCTGATGCGCTATCCGCACCGGATCACAGCGCGGCGTGACAGTGCGTTTACACCGCCCTATGTCTGGATTGCCGTCCATGGGACGGAGCGGCTGATTCCGTCCATCTGGCAGTCGGGACTGCCGCCCAAACGACTGTATGTGCTTCCATCGGCAGAGAAGGGCACGGAAGAAGGCATCCGGTAAACGCCGGGGCTACGGAAAAATAGGAGGACAGAGAATATGAAGGATCTCCTGCTTGCGGCGGTGATCATTGGGGTTGTGGTGATGAACGTGCTGGCGTTTACCCTCATGGCGGAGGACAAGAGGCGCGCGCGGCTGGGGGCGTGGCGGATCAGGGAGCGGACGCTCTTTCTTGTGACCGGCCTGTTCGGCGGGCTGGGCGGTACGCTGGGCATGTTCCTGCTCCGCCACAAGACCCGGCACTGGTATTTCCGCTACGGGTTTCCGCTGATGCTGATTTTGCAAATTGCGGTGCTCGTGGTCGCCGGGACGGCGCTTATGTGATACGGCTGATGGCAGCGCTGCTCCCTTATCCCCGGCAGAGAAGGACTGCCGGGGATTTCTGCGCCACCCGGCAGATGGGGGATGACAAATGCCCGGAACTGTGCTATATTATAATAGGAATAGTTTGGATTCCATATGATTTTGTACCATCAGCAGAGGTATCCGTATGAATGATCTGTTCACCTCCGCCGAAAGCGCGCCGCTGGCGGACCGGATGCGTCCCCGGAGCCTGGAGGAATTCATCGGGCAGGAGCATCTCGTGGGGCAGGGAAGGCTGCTGCGCCGCGCCATTGAGGCGGATCGGCTGACCTCCTCCATCTTTTTCGGCCCGCCCGGCTGCGGCAAGACGACCCTGGCGTCCATCATCGCCGGAGCGACGAAGGCGGCCTTCGTACAGCTCAATGCCGTGACCTCCGGCGTGGCGGACGTGCGCGAGGTGCTCAAGGCCGCGCAGGAGCGCCGTACCCTGTATGGGCAGGCCACCTATCTGCTGCTGGATGAGTGTCACCGCTGGTCGAAGGCGCAGTCCGACTCGATTCTCCCGGCTATTGAACGCGGGACGATCCGCTTTATCGGTTCCACCACGGAGAATCCCATGATCGCCATGACGCCCGCCATCGTCAGCCGGTGTCGCGTCTTTCAGTTCCAGCCCCTGACGGAGCAGCATGTCATCACCGCCATGCGGCGTGCGCTGGCAGACCCGGAGCGCGGCTACGGCAATCTGAACGTCCGCGTGGAGGAGGAAGCGCTGCGGCACATCGCCCGCATTGCCAACGGCGATACCCGCGCGGCGCTCGGCGCGGTGGAGCTGGCGGTGCTCACCACCCCGGCGGGTGAGGATGGCGTGATTCACATCACTCTGGCGGTTGCGGAGGAATCCATCCAGAAGCCCATGATGCGCTGCGATGAGAGCCTGTATTACGATATGCTCAGCGCGTTCTGCAAATCGCTGCGCGGCTCCGACAGCGACGCCGCGCTGGCATGGTTTGCCCGGCTGATCTACGCGGGCGTTGATCCGCGCATCATCTGCCGCCGCGTCATTGCCCACGCTTCGGAGGATGTGGGGATGGCCAATCCCATCGCCATGCTGCAGGCGCAAGCCGCCGCGGCGGATCTGGAGATGCTCGGGATGCCCGAGGCGCGTTTGCCCATCGCCCAGGCGATCATCGCCGTGTGCGAGAGCCCGAAGTCGAACGCCGTGAGCGTCGCTGTGGACGCCGCGATGGCCGATGCGGAAAAGGGCGGCTTCGGGCCGGTGCCCGTTCATCTGCGTGATACCCACTATCAGGGACATGCGCGCATCGGCTCGGGGGACGGCTACAGGTATCCGCACGATTTCCCCGGCCATTGGGTGCGGCAGGAGTATATGCCGCCGGAGGTGCGCGGAAAGAAGTACTATCAGCCCAGCGACATGGGCCATGAAGCGACGATCCTGAAGAATCATCAGGTGCGGGAGGGGAGAAAATGAAACGGCTTAAGCGGGTGAACAATGCCTCCATCCGCAAGGCGACATATTATGCCGTCATCATCAACGGCATGGAGATCGCCCTGATCCTTGTTTTGCTGTTCTGCGTGCTGCTTGTGCCGGAAATCAAGACCTCCCCAAGGCTGCTGCTGCTGCTCACGCTGCTGGCTTCGCTGGTGACCATCTGGGGCGCGGTGGTGGATATCAGCGATGCAGTTTCCACCCGGCGGCTGCTCAAGCAGCTGGATGACATGGACGAAAGTCTGGATGCGCTGGCCAACCTCAATATCACGCTTCGCACCCAGCGCCATGATTTCCTCAACCACCTGCAGGTCGTCTATTCCCTCATCGAGATGGAGGAATACGGGGAGGCCAATGCGTACATTGAGAAGGTCTATGGCCGCATCACTGCCATCAGCCGCGTGATGAAAACCGCTGTGCCCGCGGTCAACGCCCTTCTGCAGGTGAAGGTGGCGGCCTGTGAGAAGGCTCATGTCCGGGTGCACCTGAACATCACCTCCAAGTGGGATACCCTGGAGGACACATTGCCCGCATGGGAGATGTGCAAGATCCTCTCCAACCTCATTGACAATGCCATCGACGCGATGAACGAGCTGCCGCAGAAGAAGCGGGCCCTGACCATCTCCCTGACCGAGAACCTGCGCCAGTTCTGCTTCGCCGTTTCCAACACGGGAACACCCATCCCAAAGGAAATGCAGGAGAGCATCTTCCAGCCCGGCTTCACCACCAAGGGCGACGGACACGGCATGGGATTGCACATTGTCCGGCAGACGCTGATGGACCGGGGCGGCGACATCGCTCTGGTCAGCGATGCGGAAAAGACGGAATTCAGCGGGTATGTGCCGAAGAGTGCTCCCACGCAGCTAACCGGAGAGGATTAGTCGATTCCGATAATTTTTTGTCAAAGGCCTCTTGATTTTTGGAATTACATAGTGTATCATGTAAACTGCGGGAGAAAGGTTTTCTTTACCGCGAATGGGGATTCGGAATCCCGCTGATGTTTATCATATTCGACCATTTCAGAAAGAGGTAGGATACATCATGGCTATGATTGACCTGACCAAGTACGGCATCACCGGCACCACCGAGATTGTGCACAACCCCTCCTTCGAGGAGCTGTTCGCCGAGGAGACCAAGCCCGGCCTGGAGGGCTATGAGAAGGGCGTCGTCACCGAGCTGGGCGCCGTGAACGTCATGACCGGCATCTATACCGGCCGTTCCCCCAAGGACAAGTACATCGTCATGGACGAGAACTCCAAGGACA
>JBJEUF010000124.1:0-39027 GCA_051883695.1 Aristaeellaceae bacterium | reverse complement strand
ACGGAGTGCAATTCCTCGAAAAAGTGCCTTAAGCACTTTTTCGACACGCTGAAGCGTATGCTGCGGCTGGCAGCATACGCTTTTGATATGGAATCAGGCGGTAAGCTCCGCAATCCGCCGGTCGATATAGAGCTTCGGATCAGCGATGTAGGACGCGGTGGTCAGTCCGTTTGTGCTCCAGAGTCTGTTGTGTTTGCGCAACAGCTCAAGCTGACCGGCGTTGAGCGGGATCACCCGCGCGACAGACCGCTTCCCCACGACCTGCAGCGGATGCGCCTGCAGGTACGTCGCCATCCTTTCTTCCGCCGTTTCGTTTGTATCATCATCCAGGATGCCGACGAGGCTGTTTTCGACCGACAGGATGATGCTGGGGTTCGTTGTAGACAGGCCTCCAAAGGTGCAGGCGTTGCTCCTGCTGCCTCCATAGGAGCTTATATCCGGCTTCAGCCAGCTGGCACAGACGGGCGTCGGCTCAGCGATCAACCCGCTTGCCTGATCGTCACCCCGGACCAGTTCATTCAGGCGCACATAGAATCCCGTAAGTCCCTCCCTGATGTAATTCACGCCCCAGGTTCTGATTGTTTCATTCCCGGTGACCTCGAAGAAGACATTGCTTTCCTGCAGTTCACCGCTTGTGACGTTCAGGATGCCGCCATAAACGGTGTCGGGGATGGCGATGGCGCAGGTGCTGGCGTTGCTGGGCGCATAGGCTGTGCGTTCCGTCCCGGCTTCCAGCTGGATGTCATCCGCCTCCACCGGCGCGTAGCAGGAGGCCATCATGTAGGCTGTATGCTCCGGAGCCGTTGCGGTGACGGCGTATCCGTCCGACTGCTCCGTGCGGCCAACGCATGCGCCTGTCTGATCATAATACGCGATGACACCTGTATTGCCGGGCGTTGCCGCAAAGGGATTGGCGGAGGACAGGGTGAAGTTTTCTCCGGCTTCGCAGGGGATGCGGACGGTCGTGCTGGCGGTCTCGACCGCCATCAGGCTGCCGTCCTCACCGATGTAGCTGCCGCTACCATCCACGGCAAAGAGGTTTTTGCCGCAGCGCGTGACGGCGACGCTGCCATGCGGCAGGATCGGACGGACGTTATCCGGAGATGGCGTGCCGCTGCCGGACTGCAATGGGTCAAAGGATACGGAAAGGTCCTGAAGCGGCAGTGCTGCGGCGTCATCGGTGACGATGCTCCTGCCGGCTGACTCACAGACAATGGCGGGTGACAGCTGTGCCAGCCGGGCAAGCACATCTACGCCGCCAACCGTATCCGCATCGGCGGCATGAGTGGCTTCCTGTGCGTGCCCGGCCTGCCGGGCGTAGGCGCCGGCGTGATTTGCCGCGTCATCAACGTAGGACTTCGTGTCCGCCACATACCTGATGCGCACCCACGCGCCGCCTGTGGCGGTCATGTCAGGCGCGGTGCGGAGGGTCGAAAAGGCGGTTACCAGCGCCTCGTCAAGGGGTTCCTCCAGCGGTTCCGCAAGGGGATAGCAGAGGGTGACAGGGGTGCCGGCGGCGGCTTGCTCAGCCAGCCAGCCCTTGAAGGCATCTGCTGACGCGTATGTGTCGCCGATGATGAGCTGGGCCTTTGCGCTGTTGCTGTTGCCGACAAAGGCTGCCTGTGAGCGACCGTAGTAAAGGTCGGCATAGGAGCAAAGGCCCGGATAATGGCTGCAGACGACGCCGTTGCCCAGCCTGTTTGCGGCATCGGGAAGCGCTGCGGCGTAGCTGCAGAAGGCTCTGTCCGTCAGGCCGTAGGGCGTCCAGCTCTCGGTGCCGTCGAGCTCGGCAATACCGATCCGCCGCAGAATGACGCCCCGCGCAAAATCCACCTCGTCGGCAATCCAGGCGTTTCCGTCTGCGTCCACATAGCTGGCTGAGGCCTTGTCAGTCGTCGGAACGCTGCGGAGTACGGCACCGGGAACGGGAAAGGCGGAGGTTACGCCGCCCGTGGTGACGAGCAGGGCAGGCTCCGACGTGCTCTGGGGATTCACCGGCAGGACGGGCGACGGAACGGCGGTCTGCTGCGTCTGACCAAACAGGGAAGCGCCGATCAGCGCGAGATGGGCTGCGGCATCGGGCATGGCGGGTGCAGCGCCCGCCGCCTCCGTGACGATACGCGGAGCAGCGAGGGCGGTGAGGACAGCGGCTTCCGCAATGGCCTGACGGCAATCGGAGGTGACATCCGCACAATCCTGCGTGGCGGATTGCATGTGCGCGATGTCCGCCAGCAGCTCGGGCAGAGGCGGCAGCAGCTCGGAGGACAGGAGCTCGTCGGTGGTGCAGCGCGCGATTTCGCCGTTCACGCGCAGCACGGTGTGGCGCACATCGCCCTGAAGCAGCTGAAGGACGAAGGAAAAGGGGCCGGGGATGGCATAGCAGTCGGAAGTCAGCGTGACTTCTGCGGTGCTGCCGGAAACCGTACCGGAGAGCGGAAGCGTCTGGCGGGTTCCGGTGAAGCAGAGATAGCCGAGAACGGTCATGCCGGTCAGGTCGACGGGCTCCATGCCGCGGCGAATCACGGCGGTGAAGCAGTCAGCAAGGGCGTCCTGGTGGGACAGGGGACGGGGCAGTCGGGCTTCCAGGGGGCTGTTGTCCAGATCGACACGGAATTCGTGCCGGGTGGTCAGAATTGTCATAGGCATTCTCCTGAAATCAAATGATTGAACATCATGTTCTGTGGATGGCCGGATGCAACCCGCATCCGGCGGAGGGCTTGGGGGCATGTTCTTCCATCTGATTGTACAGATGATTGAACATACACAGTATACCACACAAACGTTCGCATGTCAAGATGCAAGTCAGAAAAATTGAACAAATTCGTGATATGCTTGACAGAATGTTCAAAAGGTAGTATCATGTCATCGACAGGAGGCGGAATGTGATGAGAAAGACAACCGGCGAGCGACTGAAGGAGTACATGCAGGCGACAGGTCTGCATCAGGCGGGGATTGTGGCGGCGGTGCAGCCGCTGTGCGCGCGGGACGGCGTGAAGCTGAACCGCAGCGACATCAGCCAGTATGTCACCGGCAAGACCATCCCGAGGCAGGAGAAGCTGATGCTGCTCAGCGAGGCGCTCAATGTGGATGTGGCGTGGCTGATGGGATACGATGTGCCCATGCAGCCTGTCGCACAGCCCCAGGCGACGGTCAGCGGCGTTTCCATGCAGGAGATGGAGCAGGAGGGCTTCTATCACCTGACGGATGCGGAAAAACGGGTGTTGACGGCATACCGCAAGGCGGAGGAAACCTACCGCATGGTCGCGCTGGAGCTGATGGAGTCCCACCCGAAGCAGGCAGAGTGATCAGAGCCGCAGAAACAGAAGAACGAAAACGTGCTGCATCCCATCCAACGGGTGCAGCACGTTTTCGTTATGCTTCCTGTTCCTCCTGCAGGGCGCTGTGCTTCTTGGGCAGCACCACATAGAAGGTGGAGCCGCTGCCGACCTTGGAACGGACCCGAAGCTTGCCGCCATGGCCCTTGACGATGATGCGGGCGATGGACAGCCCCAGACCGTGACCGCCGTTCTCGGATTTGCGCGCGGAATCGCTGCGGTAGAAGCGCTCGAAGATCTTGGGCAGCTCATCCGAGGGAATGCCCGGCCCGTTGTCGGAAACGGACAGGGTGCAGCGGTCCGGCTCGTCCTTCACGCCGATGGTGATCCGGCCGCCCTTGGGGGTGTACTTGACCGCGTTGTCGCACAGGATGCGCATGACCTGCTTGATCATGTTGCGATCCGCCTCGATCATGCAGCTTTCCGATGGCATCAGGACGAAGGTATCCTCCGGCGTGACCATCGCGGCTTCCCGGTGCAGCTCCTCGGCAACCTCCAGGGCGTCAAACCGGGACATCTCCATCATGAGGGTTTTCTTGTCGTGCCGCGCAAGGAACAGCAGGCTTTCGACCAGCTCCTTCATGCTGTCCGTTTCCTGCGCGATGGCGTTGATGCCCTCGTCAAGTATCTCCGGATCCTCCTTGCCCCAGCGGCGGAGCATGTTCACATAGCCCTGAATGACCGCGATGGGGGTGCGCAGCTCGTGGGAGGCATCGGAGACGAACTGCTTCTGGCTGTTGTAGGAGCACTCGATCCGGTCAAGCATACTGTTGATGACCGACGCCAGATCCTTCAACTCGTTCTTCATGCCGGCGATGTTGATGCGGTTGGACAGGTTGTTGGCGGACAGGGTCTGCGCCATCTCGGTGATGTCGTGAATGGGCGCAAGAACGGAGCGGTTCAGCCTTTCACGCCGTTTGAGGAAGAAGAGCATCCGCATCAGGTCGATGATGCATACGGCCAGCATCAGCCAAAGCCAGGTGATCATGGGATGGTACAGGCTGATTTCGAGCCGGATGGCCAGACCACTGATGTGGGTGGATTCCGCATAGAGAACAGGTTTGCCATCCCGCAGGCTCAGGCCGGTCAGCTTGTACTTGAACAGCTCGGTGTTGCCTTCGTAGGGTGTATCCAGCAGCCGGGCGCTGGTGCCCTCGTGCTGAATAACGTTCTGGGTGAAAACGCCGTCCTCCGGCACATCGGCATTGCGGAGGCGGCGCATGTCGCGCTCGATATCCGCCAGCACCGTACCGCCGTAGATGATCGTGAGGATCAGCAGAGCGATGAGGCCCGTGCGCATCACCTGCCAGCAGTAGTGCAGCGCAATGCGGAAGGTGAGGGAAAGGCGGAAATTGCTTTTCAGGTACTGGATGCGGCCGTGAATGCCGCTGCGGCTGGCGCGCTTTTCCCGCAGCTGCGCACGGCGCTGGCTGCGCTGCGCCTTTTTGAGCGTCCTGCGCTCGATTCGCGTCTGCTTACTCATAGCTGAACATGTAGCCCACTGCGCGGATGGTGTGGATGGTCTTGACGCCGAAGGGCTCGTCGATCTTGTGGCGCAGGTAGCGGATGTACACATCCACGACGTTCGTGTCGCCGGCATAATCATAGCCCCAGACGTCGGTCAGCAGCGCGTCGCGGGTCACGGCCTGCCCCTTGTGCTGCATGAGATAGCGCAGGAGGTCGAACTCCTTCTTCGTCAGCGCGACGGGCGTTCCGGCCCAGGTGACGGTGTAGCTGGCAGGATCCAGGGACAGCTCCCCGGCGGTCAGCAGCGCAGGTGCGGCAGGCTGAACGCTGCGGTGCTTTTTGAGCCCCACACGGATGCGCGCCAGCAGCTCCTCAATGGCGAAGGGCTTGGTCATGTAGTCATCCGCGCCCATGTCCAGCCCCATCACCTTGTCGGACACGTCGTCCTTGGCGGTCAGCATGATGATCGGCAAATCGCTCTCATGGCGCAGGCGGCGGCAGACCTCGATGCCGCTGAGTTCCGGCAGCATCAGGTCGAGGATCATCAGGTCGGGCTTCCAGGACAGCGCCTTTTCCAGACCTGTGCGCCCATCCCCGGCGGTTTCCACCTCATACCCCTCATGCTGGAGCTCCAGCTCCAGAAAACGGGCGATCTTCCGCTCATCCTCCACGATCAGGATCTTGCTCATGGTGCTCGTTGCCTCCTTATCCATACGCAAAAGGGGAATGCAGGCGATGCATTCCTCGGCGTGTCGAGAAAGTGCTTTTGGCACTTTCTCGAGGGATTGCACTCCGTCACTGTCAGGGCTGCAAGCAGCCCTGACGGCCGTTCCTCCGTGTAAGGTAAGTTTCCGGCAGCGCCGGAAACGCCCCGCCCGACCGGCAAAGCCGGTCGATACGAATACAGTCAGAGGGCCTGCGGGCCCTCCGACACCACTCAGGGCTTATATGACACGATGCGGAATGCATGCGATGTATTCCTCTTTGCAGGAATTATTCGATGGTCGCGTTGGCGTAGCCTTCGTTGTCGCCTTCCACGGTGACGCTGCCGTCCTGGCTTTCCACCTGCACGGGAACGTTCAGGGTGGGGATGTCGGGGCGATAGGAAGCGGTGGCGGTGGGACGGGCCGTGTAGTAGCTCTTTTGCTCGGGCGCTTCCTCGACGGTCTTCTCCTCGGCTGCGCTGTCAGCGCTGCCCTGGAAGCTGCGCGCAAGGTCACCGACGGAGGACTTCACGTTATCCGCGGCGTTGCGCACCATGCGCTCCAGGTTTTCGCCGGCAAAGGCGTTGTCGCTCCTGCTGAAGGAGAACTTGTAGCCCAGCACAAGGCTGATGATGGCGCCGAAGATCACCAGATGCGGTGCGACGATCACAGCCAGAATGGAAAAGAGCGCGGAGAGGTTGATGATGGTCGTATCATCTTTTCTGACCTTGATGCGGGCGCGATAGAGGGCGGACAGCAGCTCCAGGAAGAAGTTCCTGTTGGAGGAGGGCTTGCCGGCGGCGCCGGACTTCGCCTTGGGCGCGGCGGCCTTGTGCTGCCGGGCAGCCTCGGGCTTGAGGCGTCCGTTACGCTCCAGGTCAACCAGCGCGCGGGCGACGTTGCCGTTGTGGTAGTCCAGCAGGGAAACGGCTTCCTGATAGGTGATGCCGCTTTTGCTGCGGATGAGCTCAATGTCCTCAATCGTGTACGATGCCATGGTGGAATACCCCTTTCATGTTGCAGCCCCAAGGGCCCGTGATCCTTGTCCCAGCCTCGGCTTCCCGCGGCTGATGGTGTTATCATACCATGTTTCGTGCCGCAATGCTTGTGAAAACGGATAGGAGTTCATGAGAAAATCATGAGAAATGGGGCAGAATCCCTTAAGGCCGCAGGGCGGCTCACAGAAACGTCTCCGCGCGGAAGCCGGAGACGCAATATCACTTCACATAGCGGTTCTTGTTTTTAGGAAGCCGTGCGTAAAGCCGCTTGTAGGAACGGAAGATCAGCCGGAGGATGAGGATGACGACCGCAACGATGAAATAGGGCGAAAGCAGGATCAGGACGACCTCGGGGGTCAGGGGCGGAAAGGGATTGGGATCGTTGTCCGTCATTTCGACGATTTCCGACAGGGTCATGGGACGGTCCGTACGCTCGGGAATGCTGCGGGTGGCCAGCAGATTGTAGCGCACCAGCTCGCCCGTGGTGGGCAGGACATAGGTCATCACGCCAATGGTTTCACCGGCGGTGATGGGTGCGGACAGCTCCCGCGTGTACTCGACCAGCACCATGCTGCGCAGGTTCCTCGCCAGCGTTTCCTCATCATTGTGCAGCACGGTCAGCAGGGGATTGTTCGTCGGGTCCTGGGGTACGCAGCTCAGCTCCAGCTCACCAAGCCCCTGATCATCCAGCGCATAGCCGGAGGTATACACCGTGATGGGATACTGCCGGTACAAATCGACCACGGAAATGCTCTCATACTGGGAGAAGCCGTATTCCATCAGCTTCTTCGTGTCGCGCATGTAGTTGTACTGCCCGGAGCAGAGCACGACAGAGATCAGATTGACGCCGTCCCTGGAGGCGGAGCCGACGAAGCAGTAGGCCGCCATGCTGTGATAGCCGGACTTGATGCCCGTCATCGGCGCATAATAATAGGAATTGCTCTCGCCGTTGTAGGTCTTGAGCATCAGGCGGTGGCGGGTGGTCAGGCTGCGCTGGCGGTGGGTATTCGTCTCGGGAATCGTGTAGGTGACGGTGGAGGCGATCTCCCGGAAGGTTTCGTTCTGCATGGCTTCCCGTGCCAGAATCGCCAGATCGTACGCGGTGGTATAGTGATACGGGTCGTGCAGGCCGTGGGGATTGGTGAAGTGGGTGTTGTACATGCCCAGCTCCTGGGCGGTGCTGTTCATCAGGGCAACGAAGTTTTCCACGCTGCCCGCCACATGCTCCGCGATGGCGATGGCGCCGTCGTTGCCCGAGCGGATGAGCGTGCCGACCAGCAGATCCTTCAGCTGGATGACCTCGCCCTCGTCCAGCCCCAGCATCGTGGCGTCCGGGTCGCCGATGTTGACGGCGTTCCAGCTGACCGTGACCTCCTCGTCCAGCTCGCAGGTGCGCAGGGCGAGATAAACGGTCATGATCTTCGTGGTGGAGGCGGGATAGAGGATCATGTCGATATTCTTTTCAAAGATGATTTCGCCGGAGCTTTCCTCCATGACCAGCGCGGCGGCAGCGGCCAGCTGATCCTCCTGGAGATCCTCCGGGTGATCGGCGTCATAGGGATCCGCGTTGGGACTGACGGTCGGGTTCGGGGCTTCCGCCGAGGCGGCCAGCGGCAGCAGGAGCAGCATTCCTGCAAGCAGCAGGAGCATCAGGCGCTTCGTGAACGGCACGGCACAGCCTCCCTTCAATACATCATCATGCGTTATTATACCATCGCACAGCGGTTTTGTACAGATGAAGATGAGATTCGCACCTTCTTCACGCGAAAGCCCGTCCGCAGCCTTATACGGACGGGCACGGGGATTGGGCACGTCAGACGCAGGCGGTCACGGTGCTGCGAAGGAGGGCTGCAGCCTCCCCGGCAACCTCGGGCATGGCGAAATCCGGCACACCGGCGAAGCCTGCCAGCTGCAGCACCAGGAACAGCACGCCCAGGATGGCCACATAGAGCGCAAACCAGTTCAGCGACACGCTGCTGATGAGCTTGAGCATGAAGCGGATGGCCAGATAGCCGCTGACGCAGGCGACCGCCACGCCCAGAAGGGTCGGCAGCAGATCCAGCTCCCGGAACCAGCCCTCCTCGATGGCGTCCTTGCCCTCCAGAATCAGCGCGCCCACGATGGCCGGTGCGCTCATCATGAAGGAGAATTTCGCGGCGCTCTTGCGGTCAAGTCCGGACAGCAGACCGCCGGCGAGGGTCGAACCGGAACGGCTGACGCCCGGCAGCAGGGCGATGGCCTGCATACAGCCCATGACGATGGCGTGCAGGAAGCCGGGCTGATCGGCACGATGCTTTTTGCGGGCGCTGACCTGCTCGGAGACGAGCAGGAAAACCGCCGTCAGCAGGAAGCTCACGCCCAGGAACCAGCCCGTTTCAGCGCCGGTGATGAAATCATCGAAGATCACCTTGAACAGCAGCGTCGGCATGGACGCGACGAACAGCAGCAGCAGCGTTTTGGACTTGAAGGGGTTTTTGAGGATCGCCCACCAGTCCTTCCAGAAGATGATCAGCACGGGAATCAGCGTGCCGACGTGCAGCAGGATGTCCAGCATATGGTACGCGCCGGTGTTGCTGCCGGTGTCCAGCCCCAGCACCATGCGGCCCAGCAGCAGATGACCGCTGGAGGAAATGGGGAGAAATTCCCCGACGCCCTGCACAAGGCCGAGCAGCGCAGCCTGAATGGGATTCATGGGATGAACAGCTCCTTCCAGAGAAAATGCATCAGTTTGGATGTACGCAGGATAGTATACCATATTCCGATGGATTTGTCACCCATGCAAGGGCTTGCATCCAAAACGATTTTGTAAAAACTGACGGCACATTTCGACGCTCCTGTGCATTATCTGAAAGCGGAAGGAGGGATTCCCCATATGAAGATCATCGGCATCATCCTGCTGGCCGTCGGCATTATCGGCATTATTCTGACGGTGCTGCTGCCATCTGTGTTTGGTTATGGCGGATTGATCGCAGGCATCACGGCGATCCTGACCGGCGTTGTCTTCCTCGCCTCCGTTCGCAGCTGCTGCGAGCGCCGGCACAACAACGGCTGCTGCGGCTGACGTATATAGCTGAGTGACAAAAGCGACGCTCCCCGGTGGCTGCAAAAGCTGCCGGGGAGCGGGGTGTGTTTTGGGAAAATGGGGTATGATTCGGGAAATGGGGTATGTTTCGGGAAATCAGGCGGACAGCCGCTGCGCGATGGCTTCAAGGAACGCGCGGCTGTTGACGGCGGTGCACTCGCTGCCCTCCCACAGAAGCGCCAGATCCTTCGTCATCACCCCGGACTCGATGGTGTCGATGGTGGCCTTCTCCAGCCGGTCGGCAAAGGCCATCAAATCGGGCAGATTGTCCAATTCGCCGCGCTTGCGGAGCGCCCCCGACCAGGCGAAGATCGTCGCCACCGGGTTGGTGGAGGTTTCCTCGCCCTTGAGATAGCGATAGTAATGGCGCGTCACGGTGCCGTGGGCTGCCTCGTATTCAAACTTGCCGTCGGGAGAGACAAGCACGGAGGTCATCATGGCCAGGCTGCCGAAGGCGGTGGCGATCATGTCGCTCATCACATCGCCGTCGTAGTTCTTGCAGGCCCAGATGAAGCCGCCTTTGGAGCGCACCACACGGGCGACGGCATCGTCGATCAGGGTATAGAAGTACGCGATGCCCGCAGCCTCAAACTGCGCCTTATAGGTGCTGTCAAAGATCTCCTGGAAGATATCCTTGAAGGTGTGGTCATAGGTCTTGCTGATGGTGTCCTTGGTGGAGAACCAGAGATCCTGCTTCACGCTCAGGGCATACTGAAAGCAGCTGTGCGCAAAGGAAGCGATGGACGCATCCAGATTGTGTACGCCCTGCACGATGCCGGGGCCCTTGAAGCTGAAAACGGTCTGGCGAATCTCCTGTCCGTCCTCGCCGGTAAAGACAAGCTCCGCCTTGCCGGCGCCGGGCACGTCGATCTCCACGTTGCGGTAGACATCGCCATAGGCATGGCGGGCGATGGTGATGGGCTGCTGCCAGGTGCGCACGGTGGGCTTCACGCCGGAAACGAGGATGGGCGCGCGGAACACCGTGCCGTCCAGCATCGCGCGGATGGTGCCGTTGGGGCTCTTCCACATCTCATGCAGATTGTATTCGGTCATGCGCTGGGCATTGGGGGTGATGGTGGCGCACTTGACGGCCACGCCGTATTTCTTCGTGGCGTTGGCGCTGTCGACGGTCACCTGGTCGTTCGTCTCGTCGCGGTGGGGCAGGCCGAGGTCATAATACTCCGTTTTGAGGTCGACAAAGGGAATCAACAGCAGCTCCTTGATATCCTTCCACAGGATTCGGGTCATCTCGTCGCCGTCCATCTCGACCAGCGGCGTTGTCATTCTGATCTTGTCCATTGGGATCGACTCCTTACGTATGCGCGCTGCGCTTCTTTGTGTCCATCGGCTTCTATTGTAAGGGAAGTGCGGACTTTGCGCAAGGTGTGTACAGCGAAAGAACAGAAAGCAGCAGGGGGTCAACACAGCCCATCATTGGAAGGGCCCGTTCCGTCGAACAAGAATATTGATTAGAATTCTATGAGATACCTTGACAGGCGAGGTATCTTGATGTATGATATCAGCGTAAGATACATCAACAGATGAGGTATCTTGGAGAATGAGGAGGAATGACCATGTTCCGCAAGCCGTCGCGCAGGGAAACCGAATGCACCCATCCGGACCATCAGCCGATGATCCCCGTATTCCGTACAGCCGATGAGCTGGATGAAGCCATCCGCAATGTACGCCTGCGTTATGATGACCATAACCCAATGAAAAACGCTCTTTGGAGGTGAACCCATGGCGCTATCCGCTGATATCCTCAGAGGATATACGGACACCATCATCCTGCGGCAGCTGTCGCGGGGGGACAGCTACGGCTACCAGATCAACAAGAACGTTACCGCCCTGTCCGGCGGGCAGTTCGAGCTGAAGGAAGCCACGCTGTACACGGCCTTCCGCCGTCTGGAAACGGCAGGCATGATCCGCTCCTACTGGGGCAATGAAAATGCCGGTGCGCGAAGGCGCTACTACGCCATCAGCGATGCCGGACGGGAAAAACTGAACGCAGACCTTGATAACTGGAAGGACACAAAGGCGCAGATTGATCTGCTGCTGGAAGTATAATGGAGGGATAGGAATATGATGAACGATACCGTGGCCCGCATCGTGGATCTGATGTTTGAGGACACCGAGATGACCGAGGAGGTCGCCGCCCTGCGGGATGAGGTGATGAACAACTGTCAGGAGCGCTACAGCGATCTGGTTGCCTCCGGGATGAACGAGGATGACGCGATTGCCGCCGTGATTGAGAGCCTGAAGGGCATGGAGGACGTGGTCAGCCAGTACAGCCGCAAGAGCCGCCGCAACGCGGAGCGCCAGAGCGCGCAGGAGACATTCCGGAAGGCGGAGACGGCGGAAACGCAGCCCGGCGAGCGCCATCTGACCTTCCCGGCCGGGGAGATTCACCAGCTGCTTGTGAACGTTGTCAGCGAGGATGTGACCCTTGAGGCCTCGGACGATGCGGACTATCATGTGCTCTGGGTGGAGGACGAGGAGCCGCGGCTGAATGTGCAGGTGAAGGACGGCGTGCTGCAGGTGGAGCGGCTTTCCGGGGTGACCAGGGACCGTACCCGCCGGGAGCGCATCGATGTGGACGGTATGGACGACATGTTCATCAAGACCGACAAGGACAAGATCGAGATCAGCTTTGACAGCCTTGGCGATCTCCTCAAATCCGTCGGACAGACGGTCAAGGTGGCCCTGTCCAGGGGAACGATGCACATCGTGAACGGCTTCAATGTCTGCGAGGTGACGGTTCGGATTCCCCCGTACGCCATCCCCCATACGAAGCTCATGACCACCTCCGGCGACATCGAGGTGCGGGAGGTGGCGCTGGCGGATCTGCAGATCACCTCCACCAGCGGCGACATCGAGGTGGAGCTGGAGGAGGATGAAAGCCTGTCCCGGGCAGAGATCCGCACGACCAGCGGCGATATCGAGGCCGAATTCTGCGCGGATACCGCCGTCGTGACCTCCACCTCCGGCGATGTGGAGCTCGAGGGCCGCGTAGATGATCTGACCGCCAACACCATTTCCGGCAATATCGATGTGGACGCAGAGGTGAAGATTGTCCGGTTCAAGACCGTCAGCGGCGATGCGCAGTTTGCCTTCCAAACCAATGCGATTCGCGAGGTTCGCGGCTCCACCGTTTCCGGCGACATCGACATTGACCTGCCCGACGGCCTGGGCATGATGTCCATCCATACCCAGACGCGCTCCGGAGACGTGTGCACCCGCTACAGCTGCGATGGCGCCGGCCCGACGGTGACGGGTGAGGTGAGCACCCTTTCCGGCGACATCACGATCAGGTAAACGAGAAATGCCTCCGGCGGCGCTGAAGCTGTCGGAGGCTTTTGATGTCAGAACTCGATATCGTACCTTGTCCCATGATGGAACAGCACGCCGTCCGTCAGCCGGATGCGCAGGAGGACGGTATGCGGGTCGGCTTCGTTCACGTGTCCGTTGCCGTACCAGGCGGCGAAGGCAGCCCGCAGCATGTCCGCCAGGGCGGCGTTTTCCTCGCGGAGGATATGCCCCAGGCTTTCCCCCATGCCGCGGGCGGTGAACCACTCCCCGCTGACGGCGACCTTCGGGTTCCTGCCGATCTGCTGCATCTTGCCGGAAAGTGCATAGGTGATGACGTAGAAGCTGCCGTCCCGGTAAACGGCGTTGACGGTGCGCACGGCAGGGGAGTCGCCATCCACCGTGGCGAGGGCGATCAGGCTATCGCTGCCGAAGCGCTCCGTCAGGACAGCATTGATTTCCGGAGTGAGATTCATGAACGTTTCCCTCCTGCATATGGAAAAGAGCCTCCGACGGTTTCCCATCGGAGGCGGAAAGCATGCGCTGCTCAGCGCTGCACACGGCCGTTGCCGGAGCCCTTCATCAGGGATTCGACCTCCGCCACGGAGACGCGGTTGTAGTCGCCGATGATGGTGTGCTTCAGGCAGGAAGCCGCCACGGCAAACTCCAGCGCGGTCTGCTCGTCCGCGTAGGTGTTCAGGCCGTAGATCAGGCCGCCGCCGAAGGAGTCGCCGCCGCCCACGCGGTCGACAATGTCGGTGATGGAATACTTGCGGGACAGGAAGAAGTCCTTGCCGTTGTACAGGCAGGCGCGCCAGTCGTTGTGGTTGGCGCTCTTGCTCTCACGCAGGGTGATGGCAACGCGCTTGATGTTGGGATAGGTTTCCATGGCCAGGGAAGCGATCGCCTTGTAGTTCTCGACGTTCAGCTCGCCCTCTTCCACGTCCGCCTGGGACTCGGCCTTCAGGCACAGCGCCTTCTGGAAGTCCTCCTCGTTGGCGATGACGGTATCGACGTACTTGACCAGCTCGGTCATCACCTCGTCCGCGCGCTTGCCGTACTTCCACAGGTTCTTGCGGTAGTTCAGGTCGCAGGAGACGTGAATGCCGCGCGCCTTGCAGGCTTTGAGGGCCTCCAGGCACAGGTCGGCAGCGCCCTGGGAGATGGCGGGAGTGATGCCGGTGAAGTGGAACCAGGTCGCGCCCTCCAGAACGGCATCCCAGTCGATGTCGCCGGGCTTGGCCTCGCAGATGGCGGAACCGGCGCGGTCATAGATGACCTTGGAGGGACGCTGCACAGCGCCGGTCTCCAGGAAGTAGATGCCCATGCGTCCATCCTTGCGGACGATCTTGCTGGTGTCCACGCCGAAGCCGCGCAGCTCACGGATGCAGGCCTCGCCGATGTCGTTCCTGGGCAGCACGGTCACAAACGCGGTGTCCAGACCATAGTTGGCCAGGGAAACGGAAACGTTGGCTTCGCCGCCGCCGAAGGTGGCCTCCAGAGAGGGGCTCTGGAAGAAGCGCTCGTAGGCGGGGGACTTCAGACGCAGCATGATCTCGCCGAAAGTAATAATCTTGCCCATTGCAGGTGTACCTCCATCAATCGTTCAGCTTCATTATATGGATGTGACTCGGAAATCCTTACTTCTGCACCAGATGCACAGCGAAGCCGGCGACCTCGTCCTCCAGGTAGATGGCGATCAGCTTGCCGTTCTTGATGACGGCGCTGTCCTCGATGAACCTGAAGCCGCGCTGCTCCAGATGCCACTTGGCGCGCTTGACGCTGTTGGTGCCGATGGCGATGTGGCCATGGGTACCGCGGCCCATGTACTTGTTGATCTCCACGCCCGTGCCCACGAAGTTGGAGGAGTTGCCCTCCTTGATGGGCATGTTCAGGATCGCGGCCAGCTTGCGGCACTCAGCCATGGATTCCTCGGCGCTGCCGGTGTTGATGCCCACGTGGCGCAGCTCGAAGCCCAGCATCTTGTCCACGGCGCTGCGGGTCATTTCGGTGATCCTGTCCCATTCCTTGTTCTTGATCAGATCCTTGGGGCACATGAAGGTGCCGCCGCAGCACAGGATGCGGTCAAAGGCCAGATAGTCCAGCATGTTTTTCTCGTTCACGCCGCCGGTGGGCATGAAGTTCAGGCCGCCGTAGACGGGCGCGAGGTTCTTGATCATGGGCAGACCGCCGGCGGCCTCGGCGGGGAAGAACTTCACAGCCTTCAGGCCGTAGGACAGCGCTACCTGAATATCGGAAGGGGTGGAGGTGCCTGGGCAGATCGGGATGCCCTTTTCCACGCAGTACTTCACGATATCGGGAGACAGGCCGGGGGAAACGATGGCGGCGGCACCGGCGGCTACGGCGCGGTCCACCTGGTCAATGGTCAGCACGGTGCCTGCGCACAGCGCCACATGGGGCAGCGCCTCGTGCACGCGGCGGATGGCTTCCTCCGCAGCGGCGGTACGGAAGGTGATCTCAGCCACGGGCAGACCGCCGTCCGCCAGCGCCTTGCACAGCGGCACAGCATCGTCAGCATCGTCGATCGCGATGACGGGAACCAGACCCGCAAGGGAGAGCTTCTCCAGAAAATCCATGGGACATCGTCCTTTCTGCTCTGCATGTTGTAAGCGGTTACATCGAGGCGCGGGCAGGCTCTGCCGGGCAAACCGGCACTGATCGCTCTGCCATTGACGAACCACAGTGATAACCACATTTATCATACAACGTTCCGGCAAAAACGTCAAGGGATAAAGGGGAAATCGGCGTCAAATTTCGCCGAACCGGCGCGAATCGGACGTCCGTATGCAACGGCTTCTTGCGCAATGCCCGAGAATATGGTATAGTACAGATGAAAACGGCTGAGAAGGAGGATACGGCATGAGTCCCATCGTTACGTTCAAATGTCCAAGCTGCGGCGGCTATCTGGAGTTCGATCCGACGCTGCAGAAATTCAAATGTCCGTATTGCGCACAGGAGTTCTCCGAGGAGGCGCTGCGTGAGCAGTCCGAGCGGCGTGAGGCCGAGGCAGAAGCTGCGCAGGCCGAACAGGCGCCATTGGAGGGCAGCGCCGGGACGATCCGCGGCTATCATTGCCAGATGTGCGGCGCGGAGATCGTCACGGACGAAACCACGGCGGCGACCCGATGCTACTACTGCCACAGCCCGGTGGTGCTGCACGACAGGCTGGACGAGAAGTTCCGCCCGGACGGCGTGATTCCCTTTCAGCTGAACAAGGAGCAGGCCGGCAAGGCCTTCAGGGATTTCGTCCGAAAAAAGCCCTTCATCGATCACCGGTTCTTTGACGAGGGGCAGATGGAGATGCTTTCCGGCGTGTACTATCCCTACTGGTACTTCGATGTGAAGGGCGAAGCGGACTTTGACGGCGAGGGAACCCGGTCGTCCGTGACGAGAACGCCGAACCACATCGTGACAAAGACGCGCTTTTTCCATGTGACGCGCAAGGCAAGGATGCAATTCTGCAACATCGCCCGCAAGGCCCTGAACAAGGCGGATGCGAAGCTCTCCGACGGTATCCATCCCTTCCATCCCGAGGGCGTGAAGCCCTATGCCGCCGGGTATCTCAGCGGCTTCCTGGCGGAAAAGCGGGATGTGGAAAAGGAAGATGTGCAGGGCGGCGTGCTTGCGGAGGCCACAGGCTACGCCGAGTCGATGATCCAGCAGGGCCATAGCTACGAAACGCTGCGCGGGGACACTGACTTCAAGTGCAGGCGCATGGACGCGCGCTATGTGCTGCTGCCTGCGTGGGTGCTCACCTGGACGGGCGGAAAGAACAAGACGCCCTATTACTACATGATGAACGGTCAGACGAGCAAGATCTGCGGAAAGCTGCCCATCAATTATGCGAAGCTGTGGACGGTGGCGTCCGTGGCCGGCGCAATCGTCTTCGGACTGCTGTGCGCGGGAGGGAAGTTCATATGGTAAGGAAATGGCTGCTTCCGCTGCTGGCGGCGGCGCTGCTGCTCCTGCCTGCCTGCGCGCTGGCGGACCGGCAGGTGATCGACAATGCGAACATCATCGACCCCGCGACGGAACAGCTGATCATTGAGGTGATCGAGCAAATCGAGCGGGAACATCAGGTGGATCTGGTGGTGCTGACCACCTATGACGTGCCTGATGACGACAGCGAAATCTGCTGGCGGGTCCGGAATTATGCGGACGATTTCTATGTCAACAACGGCTACGGCATGGGCGACGATGTATCGGGCATGCTGTACATGATCGACATGAACAACCGCGTGCCGTACATCACCACGGGCGGCGTGATGACCGCGTACATGAACGATTACCGCATTGAGGCGCTCCAAGAGGTGGGCGACTATTACCTGCAGCGTGACGAATACGGCAAGGCGGTGCTGGCGGTCATGGAAAAGACCGCCGAGTTCATGGACGAGGGACGGATGAAGGGCAGCTTCATCTATGACGAAGCGACGGGCAAGCGGCTTAGCGGCATCTACAATCCGCTGGAGCCTTTCGAGATTCTGCTGGCGGCCGCCGTGGGCATTGCGGTTGCCTTTGGCGTATTTTATGCGGTGAAGGGAAGCTACACCCTCAGCGGAACGACCTATTCCTATGATCTTGCCCGGTACAGCACCAGGGAGATGCTCAGGGACGACGAGGTGTTCGTGCGGGAATCCGTCCACCGCGTCCGGCGTCCGACCGACAACGACAATTCCGGCGGCTCCCATTCCGGCGGGAAGGGCTCCGGCGGCCTGGGCAGCGCGACGCATGTCTCCTCCGGCGGCGTGCGGGTCGGCGGCGGCGCGGGACGTCGCTTCTGATGTGCCGGGCAGGGGAAAGCCTTGCGGCAGAGGAGTGAATCCTGCCTCGAATTGGTAAAATGGGAAACGGACAGGCAGATTGCACAAGATTTTCTTCTGAAAATCTGCTTGACATCATAGCAGTCCGTGGATATAATACAAGCGAAGGGATGCTCCTGGGGTGTCTGACAGCCCTCTGGTTTTCGCCGCATTTCATAAATTGGAGCCCGGGTCTACAGTTCGTCTATGTCATGCCCCCGCAGCAATGCGCCAGGGGAAGGCAGAGGTCGGCGGCAGGGCACCTACCTGCTTTAACAGCGGGTGAAAAAGCAGCGCGCATCGTCATTCTGGGAGCATCTTTCTTGCATACGGCACCTGACCGGCAGTATTCCTGCCGGTTTTTTCTGTGGCTCAGAGATCCCTTCGGGGCGACACCGTTCAAAGCGCCGCATTGGCAATGCTTTTGCAGGTAATAAAGATTCTCCGATGCACGGGCCGAAGGTTCCCAAAGGTCAATCGGAATTCCTATTCTTGCAGGAGCGTTTCGCTTCTGCGGAAGCGAGGAGGGGGCTTTCCGATCGCCTCCTCCACCCCTTCGGTCGCATTCTTGTTGAGGTTGCCGTGAGGTTCCATAGAAACCCCTTGACAAGCAGCGCTGCTTTTGGGTATAATACCATCATGCGATGAAGGAAAGAGTACCTTGCCTTGTGTACGCATCAGAGAGCTGCGGCAGGTGAAAAGCAGCCGGCACGGGCAGGGGAACATGGCTCCGGAGCATCATGCCTGAACAGAGCCGCAGTGATGGCTGCGGGAAGTAGGGCTTGACGGGTCGCGCCGTTATCCGTATGCGAAGCGATAAATCAGGGTGGCAACGCGGAATTCTCCGCCCCTCACGAAACGAGGGGCGTTTTTGTTTGCCCCGATATGCAAGGAGGTTATCCCCATGTGCAACGAATGCAAGAAGCCCTTCTACATCACCACGCCCATCTACTACCCCAGCGACAATCTGCACATCGGCCACGCGTACTGCTCCACCGCGGCGGACTCGATGGCCCGGTTCAAGAAGCTGACCGGCTATGACGTGTTCTTCCTCACCGGCACCGACGAGCACGGCCAGAAGATCGAGCGCAAGGCCGCAGCCAAGGGCGTGACGCCCAAGGCGTATGTCGATCACATCGTCGCGGGCATCAAGGAGCTGTGGAAGCTGATGGACATCGAATACGACGATTTCATCCGCACCAGCGATGACCGCCATGTGCAGACCGTGCAGAAGATCTTCAAGCAGCTCTACGATCAGGGCGACATCTACAAGTCCGAGTACGAGGGCCTGTACTGCACGCCCTGCGAGTCCTTCTGGACGGAGCTGCAGCTCAAGGACGGCTGCTGTCCCGACTGCGGACGCCCCGTCGAAAAGACCCGCGAGGAAAGCTACTTCTTCCGCCTGCAGAAGTACGCGCCCTGGCTCATTCAGTACATCGAGGAGCACCCCGATTTCATCCAGCCCGCTTCCCGCGCCAATGAGATGATCAACAACTTCCTCAAGCCCGGGCTGCAGGATCTGTGCGTCAGCCGCACCACCATCAAGTGGGGCATACCGGTGACCTTCGATCCCAAGCATACCGTGTATGTGTGGATCGACGCGCTGTCCAACTACATTTCCGCCCTGGGCTACGGCACGGAGCACGACGAGCTGTATCAGAAGTACTGGCCCGCGGATGTGCATCTGGTCGGCAAGGAGATCGTCCGCTTCCACACCATCATCTGGCCCATCATGCTCCACGCGCTGGGTCTGCCGCTGCCCAGGCAGGTGTTCGGCCACGGCTGGCTGGTCATCGACGGCAAGAAGATGGGCAAGTCCGTGGGCAACGTGGTGGACCCAGTGGTGCTGTGCAACCGCTACAGCTCCGACGCGGTGCGATACTTCCTCATGCGGGAGATGCCCTTTGGCTCCGACGGCGAATTCACGCTCAAATCCATGCTGACCCGCATCAATTCCGATCTGGCCAACGATCTGGGCAACCTCGTGTCCCGTACCGTCGCGATGATCGAGAAGTACTTCGGCGGCGTGATTCCCGCCATCGACCTGGTGGATGAAGCGGTCGACGCCCCCATCTGGCAGGAGGCGGAGACCCTCGGCAGGCGTGTAGAGGAATATGTCAACGCGTTCCAGTTCTCCAACGCGCTGCAGGAGATCTGGAAGCTGATCGGCAACTGCAACAAGTACATCGACGTGACGCAGCCCTGGGTGCTGGGCCGCAGCGAAGCGGACAAGCCGCGTCTCAGGACGGTCATGTACACGCTGGCCGAGTGCGTGCGCCGCGTGGCGATCACCGTGGGCTTCGTGATGCCCCGGACGCCCGAGCGCATCTTCGAGCAGCTGGGCGTGGCGGACGATGCGCTCAAGGCCTGGGACACGCTGTCAAGGGCGTTCGCGGTGCTGCCTGCCGGTCTGACCGTGAAGAAGGGCGCTGCCCTGTTCCCGCGTCTGGACGTGCAGAAGGAGATCGAGCGCGACATGCCCGCCGAGGACAAGGCCGACAGGAAGGCGGAGAAGAAGCCGGAAAAGCAGGAGAAGAAAGCCGAAAAGCAGGAAAGAAAGGAAGAGAAGCAGCACGAGGCCCCGACCTATCCCGAGGCCATCGACATCGACACCTTCTTCCAGTCCAAGATTCAGGTGGGCCGCGTGCTGGAATGCACCAATGTACCCAAGTCCAAGAAGCTGCTGCAGTTCCGCCTGTCCTTCGGCAAGGACGGCGAGCGCACCATCCTCTCCGGTATCGCCCAGTACTACCCCGATCCGTCCGCGCTGGTGGGCAGGCAGATCGTCGCCATCACCAACCTCAAGCCCCGCGTGATGATGGGCATCGAGTCCCACGGCATGATTCTCTCCGCGGTGGACGATGAGGGCAACCTGCGTCTGGCTTCCGTGGGCGAGGGCGTTGCGGACGGCGCACTGATCGGATAATATGCGTTACGAATTGTTTGATTCCCATTGCCACGTCGACGATCCCAAATTCGAGGCGGACGTGGACGAGGTGCTGACCCGGATGGCGGAGCATGGCGTGACCCGCTATGCCGTCATCGGGTCGGACATGGCTTCCTCCCGGCGGTGCATTGCCTTCGCGCAGTCCCATGCGGGCTGCTATGCCGTGGTAGGCATCCATCCCCATGAGGCGAAGGGGTATCGGGAGGGCGACCTGGACACGCTGACAGAATGGCTGAGGCTGCCGCGAGTGCAGGCGATTGGCGAAATCGGGCTGGATTACTACTACGACCTGTCGCCCCGGGAGGTGCAGCTGGACGTGTGCGAAAGGCAGATGCAGCTGGCGTACCGGCTGGATGTACCGGTGGCCTACCATGTCCGGGACGCGCATCAGGACATGCTCGAACTGATGAAGCGCCAGAAGGGCAAGCTGTCCGGCGGCATCATCCACTGCTTCTCCGGCAGCTGGGAGATTGCGAAGGAATATTTGAAATTGGGGTACTCCATCAGCTTTGCCGGGCCGGTGACGTTCAGGAAGGCGCCGAAGCTGCAGGAGGCGGCCATGAACGTGCCCCTTGACCGGCTGCTGATCGAGACGGACAGCCCGTACCTTGCGCCGGAGCCCGTGCGCGGCAGGCGGAACGAGCCTGCAAACGTGCGCTATGTCTGCGAAAAGATCGCCGCGCTGCGCGGCATGGACGCGGCGGAGCTGGCGCAGATCACCACCCGCAATGCCATGGACGTGTACCGCATCAGGTGAATACCAGGGATGCTCCCGAAGACAGGGGGCATCCTTTTCACATGAATCATAATAATGTAGGAAAAGGGTTCAAACCGGAAGGAAAACAAACTGCATACGCATCTGCATATTGCATAAGATGAATAAACATGCTATAATGAATGGAAAAGTACCCATGGAGGTGTCTGCGTGATCACAGCAGTGTGCATGAATCCGTCCTTTGACCGGACGGTGACGGTCGAGCATCTTGTCCCGGGCCAGGTCAACCGGCTCCGCTCGTCCCGCACGGACGTGGGCGGCAAGGGCGTGAACGTCGCGGTGGTGGCGCGCAGGCTTCAAATGGAAGCGCAGGTCATCGGTCTGGCCGGGCTGGACGGCGTGGAGCGCGTCCGGGCGGCGATGGATGCCGAAGGCGTTCAACACGCCTTTCTGCCGGTGGAGGGCGCGGTGCGCGTGAACACGAAGGTCGTCAGCCTGGACGGCAGCGGCGTGACGGAGCTCAACGAGCCCGGCCCGATGGTGACGGACGAGGTGCTGCGGGCGTTTTTCGCGCTGGCAGCGGAAAAGGCGCAGGGGAGCGATGCGGTGGTGATCACCGGGTCGCTGCCACCGGGGTGCCCTGCAGGAACGTACCGGGAGCTGATTGACGCCCTGGCCGGCACGAGATGCATCCTCGATGTGGGCGGTGCGGAGCTGATGCTGGGTCTGGCGGCGCATCCCTTCCTGGTCAAGCCCAATCATCATGAGCTGGCGGACGCGCTGCAAACGGAGCTGCGCACGCCGGCGGAGATCCGGCGCGGTGCGGAAAGGCTCCTTGTGTCCGGGGCGCAGAACGTCGTCGTTTCCATGGGGAAGGAGGGCGCAATGTATGTGGGCTCGGAGGGCGCGTTCTATGCGCCGGAGATTCCGGTGGAGGTGCGCTCGACCGTCGGCGCGGGGGATGCGCTGGTCGGCGGATTGCTCTACGGGCTGACGGAATTTGGCACGATGCGGGAAGCCTTCCGCTGCGGCGTGGCGGCGGGCACGGCCTCCGTGATGACCGAGGGAACGCAGCTGGTTGTGCCGGAGGATTTCCACAGGCTTCTTGGCAGGGTGCAGATTCAGGAAATAAGGACATGAACGCTATGTGGTTTCGCAGGATCAAACCGGATTTCACCGACGGCGTGATCGACCTGATCCCGCTTCGGCTTTATCCGCCCGAGGAGGAAATGGGCTTCGGGCAGAATTATGACTACATGATCGCCGAGCATGGCAAGCGCTATGAGATCGGCCGGATTTCCCTGCGTGTGGGCGAGAGTCCCTGCGTATACTATTTCGGGCACATCGGTTACCACATCGACCCGCCGTACCGCGGACATCGCTATGCGCGCAGAGCCTGCGAGCTGCTGCGGCCGCTGATCGCCCTCCACGGCAAGACCTCCGTGGTCATCACCTGCGACCCGGACAATATCCCCAGCCGCCGCACCTGCGAAGGGCTGGGCTGCGAGCTGGAGCGCATCGTGGATGTGCCGGTGCGGATTCAGAAGCGGTGGGAGATCAGTGCGGTCAAGTGCCGCTACATCTGGCGCATGGACGGCGCGTCGAAGTAATGAGCATGGAGGATGCTACGATGGATATCCAGGTTTCCGGCGTGAATATGCATGCGGAGCTGACCGGGAGCGGAGAAAAGCGCGTGGTGCTGCTCCATGGCTGGGGATGCTCCGCGAAGCTGATGAAGCCCGTGGCGGATGTGCTGGCGAAGGACATGACCGTGATGAGCATTGATTTTCCGGCCCATGGGGAGAGCGGCCGCCCGCCCGAGCCTTGGGGAGTGCCGGAGTTCGCGGCCTGCCTGAAGGAACTGCTGAACAGGATGGACTTCCTGCCCTGCAGCGTGATTGCCCACTCCTTTGGAGGGCGCGTCACCATCGAGCTGGCCAGCGCGGAACCGGCGATGTTTGAGCGCATCATCCTCACCGGAGCGGCGGGCATCAGGCCGAAGTCCGACGGCAGGGACAGCAAGCGCACGCAGGCATACAAACGGCGCAGGGCCATCGCCGAGGGGCTGCGGAGAACGAAGGTTCTTGCGGGCGTGGCGGACAGGTGGAGCGAGAGCCTTGTGCAGAAATACGGCTCGAAGGACTACGCAGCCCTCGATCCGGAAATGCGCAAGACCTTTGTGAAGGTCGTGAACTACGACCAGACGGAGAAGCTGCCCTCCATCCGGAACAGCACGCTGCTCGTCTGGGGCGATCAGGATACGGAAACGCCGCTGTGGATGGGGCAGAAGATGGAGAAGGAGATCCCGGACAGCGCGCTGATTGTGCTGGAGGGCGGGACGCACTTTGCCTATCTGGAGCAGGCGGCCCGGTTCTGCGCGATTGCCCGCAGCTTTCTGGCGGAAAGCTGAATGATTTTGTGAGATATAGGGGGAGCCCGGGATGAATACCCTCGTAACGTGGCTGCTTGCGCTGGGCGTGGCGGTGTCCTCGCTCCTGGCAAGCCGGAGCCTGATGCACTATTTCCAGCTGGAGAGCTATCAGTTCGCCGGCTATTTCCGCACCATCCGGCGCAACTGGAAGCGCGCGGCGCTGCCCGGCGCGATCACGACGGCTTACCTGCTGCTGCTGCTTTTTGTGCATCGTTCCATAGACCGGTTCATTGCGGACGGCAGTTTGCTGCGTCTGCCGCTGGCCCTGCTGACGGCGACGCTGGCGGTGCTGGGGGGACTGTGGTGCCACAGCATCCTGCAGGTCAGGAAGGCCAAGAAGCCCTTTGCCCTTACCATGCGCGTCAGGCGGACGTACATCATCAGCGCCATCGTGTTTACGCTCCTGCTGGCGCTGACGGGCTTTCTGCTGACGGGGGATGAGCCGAAGCGGTATCTGCTGGGGCTGTTTCCGCTCCTGATGCCGCTGTGGGTCGCGCTGGGCGGGCTTTGCGCTTGGCCGGTGGAGAAGCTGGTGAGCGAAATGTACTTCCGCGACGCCCAGAAGAAGCTCGCCGCCCGGCCTGACCTCATCAAAATCGGCATCACCGGCTCCTACGGCAAGACCTCCGTCAAGTTCATCCTCGGCACCATCCTGCAGGAGAAGTTCCAGGTGCTGGTCACGCCGAGCAGCTTCAACACCCCCATGGGCGTCACGCGCGTCATCCGGGAAAAGCTGATGCCCGCGCATCAGGTCTTTGTGGCGGAGATGGGCGCGCGCCATGTGGGCGATATCAGGGAGCTGTGCCGTCTGGTGCATCCGCAGCACGGCGTGCTGACCTCCGTCGGCCCGCAGCATCTGGACACCTTCCATACCCTGGAGCGCATCAAGTCCACCAAGTATGAGCTGATGGATGCGATTCCGGACGGCGGCTGCTGCTTTTTCCCGGATGACGGGGCGATCTGCCGCGAGCTTTTCGACCGGACGATGAAGGAAAAGCGGCTCTGCGCCCTGCATGGCGCCGATGACGCGGACGTGTGGGCCAGCGACATCACCGTGTCGGGCGCGGGCAGCGCCTTCACGCTCCATACCGTGAACGATGAGATTCGCTGCCAGACGCGGCTGCTGGGAGAACACAATATTCAGAACGTGCTGCTGGCGGCGACCGTTGCGCTGCATCTGGGCATGACGCTTCGTCAGGTGACGCGCGGCATTGCCCGCATTGCGCCGGTGGAGCACCGGCTGCAGCTGATTCCCTCCGCGGGCGTGACGATCATCGACGACGCCTTCAATGCCAATCCCAACGGCGCGAAGGCGGCGCTGAAGGTGCTGCGCGAATTCGATGGGCGCCGCATCATCATTACGCCCGGCATGGTGGAGCTTGGCAGCGGCGAGGACGCATTCAACTACGAATTCGGCCGATTCATGGCCGAGTGCGTGGATGTGGCGATCCTCGTTGGCCCGAAGCACACCGCACCCATCGCAAAGGGCCTGCGGGAGGCGGGCTTCCCCGGGGAAAACGTGCATGTGGCGGCATCGCTGGAGGAGGCTTCGGCCATCCTGCGGCAGATCGGCAGGGCTGGCGATGTGGCGCTGTTTGAGAACGACCTGCCCGACAATTATTCCGAAAACTGATTTTTCTTGGAGGCAGATAGCAATGGCAAAGACGCAGCTGGGCGTGATCTTCGGTTCCCGTTCCTGTGAGCGCGAGGTGGCGATCATCAGCGCTGTGCAGCTGATGAACCACGTTGACCCGGAAAAATATGACGTGATTCCCGTATATATCAGCGAGCAGGGCGTGTGGTACACCGGCAGCGCACTGCGCTCGATCAAGGCCTTTACGCCCTTCAATCCCGACGCAAAGGGCGTGGAGCAGGTGGCGCTGGACGTGACCGCCTCATCCGGCGCGCTGATTGCGAACCGTCCTGCCAGGGGCCTGTTCGGCCATCCGACCCAGGAGGTGGTGGCAAGGCTGGAGGTCTGCGTGATCGTCATGCACGGCCTGAACGGCGAGGACGGCACGCTGCAGGGCATGCTGGAGCTGGCCAACCTGCCCTATACCTCCACGGGCGTGGCGGGCAGCGCCATCGGCATGGACAAGATCATGATGAAGCAGTTCTTCCGCGGCGCGGGGACGCTGCCCTGCCTGCCGGACTGCTGGTTCACCCGTTCCATGTTTGAGAAGGATCGGGACGCGGTGCTGAACCGGGTGGAAGGGGAGCTGGGCTATCCCGTCTTTGTGAAGCCCGCGAACCTGGGCTCCTCCATCGGCGTGAGCCGCGCGAACGACCGGGAAGGGCTGATCGACAGCCTGGAGCTTGCCTTTGAATACGACCGGCGCGTGCTGGTCGAAAAGGGCCTCGACAGGCCCATTGAGCTGAACTGCTCCGTGCTGGGCTATGACGACGAGGTGGAAGCCAGCCCCATTGAGATGCCCATCTCCGGCGAGGAATTCCTGGACTTCAGGGAAAAGTACCTCGCCAGCGGCGGCTCCAAGGGCATGGCGAGCCTGCACCGCGTGCTGCCAGCCCCCATCGAGGACACATTGCGGGACGAGATCCAGCGCCTGTCCTGCGAGATCTTCCGGATGCTGGACTGCAAGGGCGTCGTGCGCATTGACTACATGTTCGACCGCGAAACCGAGAAGGTTTATATCACCGAGATCAACACCATTCCCGGCAGCCTGAGCTTCTATCTGTGGGAGAACAAGGGTATGAAGTATTCGCAGCTGATTGACCGGATGGTCAGGGCGGCCAGGCGGGCACACGAGGATCGCAATATGCGCAATTATGCCTATTCCTCCGACATTCTCCGGGGCGTTTCCCTCGGCGGCGCAAAGGGTACCAAGGGCGCAAAGGGCACGAAGGGTGTGAAGCTGTGAGCAATCCGGAACGAAAGCGCCGCGTGCAGCGCTACCCCGGCACGGAGCGGCACGAAGCCGCAGCGGAGCAGCCCGGCCCGCCTGAAGGGACTCCGCCGGAAGTCGCCGCGCCGCTTTCCCCCGATGTGCTGGCAACCAATACAGGGGTTCGCCTGGCCTGCACGATGGCGGCGATGATGGGGCTGTTCGCGCTGTTCCTGTGCTGGGCCGAAAGGGAAAGCCGGGTGATCCGGCGCTTTGCCGTGCAGAGCGCGTCGCTGACGGTCCTTCACGGGGCAATCATCGCGGCGGTGCTGCTGCTGGGGATGCTGATCGGCAGCATTCCGTATCTGGGACTGCTGATGACGCTCCTGAGCTGGCTGTGCTACATTGCTGCGCTCATGCTGCTGGCGGTGACGCGCATCCGGCTGATGAAGCATGCCTGGCAGGGCATTCGCTTCAATTTGCCGCCGCATCTGGAGCGGATGCTCACACGGTACTATTGAGCGGGGTGGAAACATGCATCTGAATGAGATCGAATCCCCGAAGGTCCTCAAGGGGATGTCCATCGCGGAGATGGAGAGCCTTGCGGCGGAGATTCGCGAGGAGCTGATATCGACCATCTCCCGACGCGGCGGGCATCTGGCCTCCAATCTGGGCGTGGTGGAATTGACCATCGCCCTGCACCGGGTGTTCGATATGCCGCAGGACAAGCTCGTTTTCGACGTGGGCCATCAGAGCTACGTCCACAAGCTCCTGACCGGCAGATACAGGCAGTTCCATACGCTGCGCACCTTCGGCGGGCTGAGCGGCTTCCCGAAGCGGAGCGAAAGCGTGTATGACGCCTTTGAAACAGGACATGCTTCGACGGCAATCTCCGCGGCGCTGGGCCTTGCCCGGGCGAGGGATCTCCAGGGGCAGACGCATCAGGTCATCGCCCTTGTCGGAGACGGCGCCCTGACCGGCGGCATGTGCTACGAGGCGCTGAACGACGCGGGAAGCACCGGCACGCGGATGATTGTGATCCTCAATGACAACGAGATGTCCATTGCACCCAACGTCGGCGCGCTGTCCCGGCATCTGACCGACCTGCGCGCCTCCCACGGCTGGACAAGCACGAAGAAGGCGGTGCGCAGCGGCCTGTCCCGCCTGCCGCTGCTCGGCCCTCCGCTGACCCGGCTGGCAACGTGGGTGAAGGATACGGTGAAGTCCGTCTTCATGAGCGAGGAGACGGAGGGCTTCTTTGACGCGCTGGGCTTCCATTATTACGGCCCGATTGACGGGCACGACCTGTCCGGGCTGATTCACACGCTGGAAAAGGTGAAGGAGCTGGAGGAGCCCGTGGTCGTGCATGTGCTGACCCGCAAGGGCTACGGCTACGACAAGGCCGAGCAGCGTCCGGAGGCGTTCCACGGCACGCCGCCCTTCTATGTGGATACGGGCGATGCGCGCAAGCCCTCGAAGCTGCCCTCCAACGGAAGGATGATGGCGGAGACCCTCGCGGACATGGCGGATACGGATGAACGGATTGTGGCGATCACGGCCGCCATGCCCAGCGGAACCGGACTGAACTGCTTTGCCCAAAGGCATCCCAAAAGGATGTTCGACGTGGGAATCACGGAGGAACATGCCGTGACGCTGGCAGCTGGGATGGCGGCGGGCGGTCTGAAGCCCTATTTTGCGGTGTACGCGTCCTTCTTCCAGCGGAGCTTCGATCAGCTGATTCACGATGTCTGTATGCCGTCGCTGAACGTGACGCTGCTGCTGGACAGGGCGGGGCTGGTCGGCGAGGACGGCGCGACGCACCATGGCGTGTGGGATCTGGCCTCCATGCTGCCGGTGCCGAACCTGACCGTCCTTGCCCCCCGGGATCACGGCGAGCTGAAGGCCATGCTGCGCTGGACGCAGGGGAACGATAAGCCCTGTGCCATCCGCTATGGCCGCCGTCCGGTGGATTTGAGCGACCGGTATCCCGTCCGGGGCGTGTATACGCCCGGTAAATGGGAAGTACTTGAGGAGGGCAGCGACGTGACGCTGCTGGCGGTCGGCTCGATGGTGGAGGAAGCCGTCGCGCTACACGACCTGCTGGCGAAAAAGGGCATTCGCGCCCGGCTGGTCAACTGCTCCAGCGTCAAGCCCATGGACGAGGCGATGCTCATGGAGCTGGACGGCCCCTATGTGACCATCGAGGAGCATGTCCGCACGGGCGGCTTCGGCGCGGCGGTCTGCAGCTGGATGCAGCAGGAGGGAAGAGCGGCGCCCATGATCTGCTTCGCCATCGCGGACACCTTTGTTCAGCACGGCGGACGCAGCCAGCTGCTGCGTTACCTTGGCCTGGACGCGGCGCAGATGGCGCAGCGCATCATGACGGAACTGCACGAAAGGAATCAGCAGCGATGAGCGAAAAGCAACGGGTGGACGTCGCCCTGGTGGAGCGCGGGCTGTGCGAGAGCCGCGCGAAGGCGCAGGCCAGCATCATGGCCGGCGAGGTCTACATCGGAACCCGGCGGATCAACAAGGCTTCCGAAATTGTCAAGCCCGAGGACGAGCTGCACCTGAGGGGCAGCGCCAATCCCTACGCCAGCCGTGGCGGACTGAAGCTGGAGAAGGCGATCAGGGCCTTCTCGGCGGATCTGACGGGGAAGGTCTGCATGGACATCGGTGCGGCAACGGGCGGCTTTACCGACGTGTGCCTGCAAAACGGCGCGGCGCATGTGTACGCCATCGACGTGGGCTACGGACAGTTTGCCTGGAAGCTGCGCAACGATCCGCGCGTGACGCTGATGGAGCGCACCAACGCCCGCCACCTCACGCCGGACATGGTGCCGCTGCATCCCACGGTCACGGTGATGGACGTATCCTTTATCAGCATCCGGCTGATTCTGCCCGTGGCGGCGCAGCTGATGGGCGATGAGGGCGTGTTCTATACGCTGATCAAGCCGCAGTTCGAGGCAGGCCCTGAGCGTGTGGGCAAAAAGGGCGTCGTGCGGGATGCGAGGGTGCATCAGGACGTGCTGCAGGAAATTGTCGATTTCTGCCCGGGCTTCGGTTGGCAGGTGCAGGCGCTGGACTACTCGCCGATCAAGGGCCCCGAGGGCAACATCGAATTCCTGGCGAAGATCACAAAGCGCACGCAGGAGACGGAGCCCTGCACGCCGGAGGTCATCCGCGAGCTGGTGCAGCGCGCCCACAACGACATGAAGGGCTGATGAAGATGCGTGTTGGACTCATGGTACACGGCAGGCGTGCGGACGCGGTTGCCCATTCCCGCCACGCCGCAGCCTTTTTGATGGCGGCAGGCGTCAGCGTTTGCGCGGAGGATGATGCGGCGCCGCTGCTGGGGGAGGACGTTGTGCCCTTCTCGCAGACCCATGGTGCGGATGTGATCATCACCCTGGGCGGAGACGGCACGTTCCTGCGCGGCGCGCAGATGGCGCTGCGGTGGGATGCGTCCCTGCTGGGGGTGAATCTGGGGCGCGTGGGCTTTCTGGCGGAGATTGATCCGGAGGGGCTGGAGGATGCCCTGACGGCCGTCATCGGCGGAGGGTACGCCACGGAGCGACGGCCTGTGCTGGAGGTGCAGTGCGGCGGCGGGACGTGGTACGCGCTCAACGATGTGGTGGTCAGCCGAGGCGGCTACGCGCGCCTGATTACCATCGACGCGCTGGTGGACGGCGATTCCACCGGGCGGTATGTGGCGGACGGTCTGATCGTCGCAACGCCGACGGGATCCACGGGGTATTGTCTGTCCGCGGGCGGGCCGGTCGTTTCGCCGCAGGTGGACTGCATGGTCATCACGCCCATCTGCGCCCACACGCTGCAGCACCGCCCGTGCGTGGTGCATGGCGGCGCGCGCATCCGGCTGTCCCTCCTGCAGGAGGATGAGCAGTCGGCTCTGCTGGCGGTGGACGGGCAAAGCTGCACGGAAATGAGCGCCGGAATGTACGTGGATGTCAGACGGGACGCAAGGGAGCTGCGGATCATCCGAATGAGGGAGCGCAGGTTCTTCCAGCTCGTCCGGGACAAGCTGACGGAATGGACGCGATGAAATGCCTGATGATAAGGAGAGAGGAACATGAAAACGGTTCGACAGGTCGCCATTCTTGATCTCATCGAGAAGCGCGAAATCGAAACGCAGGAGGAGCTGGCCGACGCGCTGCGCCAGCGCGGCATCAAGGTCACGCAGGCCACTGTTTCCCGCGATATCAAGGAGCTGCGGCTGCTCAAGGTGCTCACGCCCATGGGCACCTACAAGTATGCCACGGCAGACAAGGCGGAAAACGGTCTGTCCGAGCGGTTCATCCGGATGCTGGCGGAGTCGCTGCTGTCCGTGGCCTCCAGCGGCAACCTGATTGTCGTCAAGACGCTCAACGGTTCCGCCAACGTGGCTGCCGAGGCGCTGGACAGCCTGCACTGGCCGGAGATTCTGGGCACCATTGCGGGCGACAACACCATTCTGCTGGTGATCCGCTCCCCGGAGGACGTGACGACCGTGATGGGCCGCATTCAAGAGATGATGAAGTGATTGCAGACCACGACAAGGAGCATCGGCACATGATCCTATCCATGCGAATGCACAACATTGCGCTCATCGAGCAGCTGACCATCGAATTCGGCGAGGGGCTGCATGTGATGACGGGCGAGACGGGCGCGGGCAAATCCATCGTGGTGGACGCGGTGAACCTCGTTCTTGGCGGCCGGGCCGACCGCGACCTCATCCGCACAGGCACCGACAAGGCCTGGGTGGAGGCGGTCTTTGACGCGTCGGGCAGCGAGGCCGTCAGCGCATGGGCTGCGGAAAACGCCATTGACGAGTATGACGGCACCGTCACCCTCTATCGCGAGATCACCCGAACCGGGCGGAACCTCTGCCGCATCTGCGGGATGGTGATGCCCGTGAGCCAGCTGCGGGAGGTTGCGTCGATGCTCATGGACGTGCACGGTCAGCACGACGCGCAGTTCCTGATGAACAGCCAGTTCCATCTGCTCTATCTGGACGCGGCGGGCGATGCGGCGTATCAGGCGCTGCTCTCCCGGGTGGACGAGGCGTATCAGGCGTTCATTGCCAATCATCGCCAGTATGGGCGGCTCGTGCGGGAAAATGAAAAGAAGCAGTACCGCATGGAAACGCTGAAGAAATCCCTGGAGGAGCTGAAAAAGGCCAAGCTCAGGGCGGGCGAGGAGGAGCAGCTGATCGCCGAAAAGGAGCGCTTCCGGCACTCGGAAAGGATCGCGACGGCGGTGCAGACGGCGCATCGGGCCATCTCCGCCAGCGAGGACAGCGAATCCGTTCTGATGCGTGTGAAGGAAGCGGCGGATGCCCTGCGCGCCCTGTCGGGACTGGGAGAGCATTACGCCCAGCTGGCGCAGAGATGCGAATCATCCTACTATGAGCTGGAGGAGCTGGGGTATGAGCTCAGCGCGCTGGCAGAGAGCAGCGAGTTCGATCCTGCCCGGGCGGAGCAGGTGGAGACCCGGCTGGATCTGATCCGACGTCTGGAACGGAAGTACGGCGAGACCGTGCCGGAGATCCTGGCGGCCCAGGAGCAGATGCAGGAGGAGTACGACAGCTTCGCCTCCCTTGACCAGCAGCTGGCCTCCATGGGAGCGGAGCACAAGCGGCTCCTGTCCGCCTACAGGGCTCTGGCGCGGCAGCTGACCGAGGCGCGGCATGCACTGGCGGACGCCTTTGAAAAGCAGATGATGGCGCAGTTGAAGGATTTGGGCATGGGAAACACCGTGTTCAGGGTCTTCTTTGCGCTGCGTCCGGAGGGAAAGGTGCTCATGCCGCAGTCCGTGGGCGACGATGTGATCGAGTTCATGATCTCCCCGAACCCCGGCGAACCGCTCAAGCCGCTGGCGAAGATCGCCTCCGGCGGTGAACTCAGCCGCATGATGCTGGCCATCAAGTGCCTGGAAGCCCAGAAGGGCGGTGTCGGCACGATGGTGTTCGACGAGATCGACACGGGCATCAGCGGACGCATGGCGCAGGTCGTCGCGGAGAAGCTGGCGATCATCGCCCGCAGCCGTCAGGTGATCTGCGTGACGCATCTGCCGCAGATTGCGGCGATGGCGGCGCATCAGTTCCTCGTGGAGAAGCGCGTGGAAGGGGAGCGCACGAACACCTCCGTCCGCTGCCTGAACCATGAGGAGCGCATCGGAGAGGTCGCCAGGATGCTTGGCGGCGCGGACGGCAGCGAGGCATCCGCCATGAGCCACGCAGCGCACATGCTGGATGTGGCAGCCCAGCAGAGATGAACCGGGTGAACAAAACATGTATGCGAAATGCACAAAAGAACACCTGCGAAATTGTAAACTATTACATTGTGCGTCCAGCCTGTTTCTATGGTATAATCAATGATGTATGAGTCTGCATAACAGGGTGCATGGGCACTCTGCAACATATGGAAGGGGGACTTCCGTCCATGTTTGGCAAGAAACTGTTTCCCGGCGGCACGCATCCGCATGAAGGCAGGAACGGCAAGGAAGTGAACGGCGGCAACGCCATTGTGGAGCTGCCTGCGCCTGCCCGTGTCGTCATCCCGCTGTCGCAGCATATCGGCGCACCCGCGAAGGCGATCGTCGCCAAGGGCGATACCGTCCTGATGGGCCAGAAGATTGGCGAAGCGGGCGGATTTGTGTCCGCAAACGTCCATGCCTCCGTGTCCGGCAAGGTCGCCGGCATCGAGGAGGTGGAGCTCGCCAGCGGCGCACGGGTGCCGGCGGTCGTGATTGAAAACGACTATCAGAACACCTGGACCGAGCTGCATCCCGCGCAGCATCCCGAAAGCATGAACGCGAAGGAGCTGCAGGACATCGTCCGCGAGGCGGGCATTGTCGGTCAGGGCGGCGCGACGTTCCCCACGCATGTGAAGCTCACGCCCGCTCCGGGCAAGGCCATTGAGAAGCTCATCATCAACGGCGCGGAGTGCGAGCCCTACCTGACGGCGGATCATCGCCTGATGCTGGAAAAGGCCGCGCAGATCATCGACGGATTGCACCTGATGATGCTGGCGCTGGATGTGCGGGAGGCCATCATCGGCATCGAAAAGAACAAGCCCGACGCCATTGCCGCGCTGCATGCCTCCTGCGAGGGCGTGGAGGGCATCCGCGTGGTCGGACTGCCCGTGCGCTATCCCCAGGGCGGCGAGAAGCAGCTGATCTACGCGCTGACAAGGCGCAAGGTGCCCACCGGCGGACTGCCGCTGGATGTGGGCTGCGTGGTCTGCAATGTGGGCACGGTGTACGCCGTTCAGCAGGCGATCCGCGAGGGAAAGCCCCTGGTGCAGCGCGTGACCACCATGGGCGGTCTGGTCAACAATCCGGGCAACTTCCTGGTGCCGGTGGGCTGCACGGTCGGCAATCTGATCGACGCCTGCGGCGGGCTGCAGAGCGACGCCCGCGTGCTGATCAGCGGCGGTCCCATGATGGGCATGGCGATCAACCGTCTGGATATTCCGGTGACCAAGGGCACCTCCGGCGTGCTGGCTCTGGGCGAGGAAGCCCTGGAGCCCACCGAGAGCGCCTGCATCAACTGCGGCCGCTGCGTCAGGGCCTGTCCCATGAAGCTCATCCCCACCAAGCTCGATCAGCTGGTGCGCAGCGGACGGATTGAGGATGCGGAAAAGGGCGGCGTGCTCAACTGCATGGAATGCGGCGCGTGCACCTTTGCCTGCCCGGCCAAGCGGCCGCTGACCCAGTCCTGCCGCCAGGGCAAGAAGATCATCATGACCCGGAAGAAGCAGGAAGCCGCCAAAAAGGCTGCCGAAAAAGCACAGGAGAAGTAAGAAAGGGGAGCGCATTTCTACATGCAGAACAACTTTGCCGTATCCTCCTCTCCGCATCTGCGTGAAAAAGCGACTTCACAGCGGATCATGCAGGAGGTCTGTCTCGCGCTGGCGCCTGCCGGCATTGCGAGCATCGTACTCTTTGGCTACAAGGCAGCCGTCCTGATTGCCATCTGCGTGGCCAGCTGCGTGCTGAGCGAGTTCCTCTGGCAGAAGGCCACGAAGCAGCAGGTCACGATTGCCGACTGGAGCGCGGTGGTGACGGGTCTGCTGCTGGCCTACAACCTGCCCGCCACGGCGCCGTGGTGGATGGCTGTGATCGGCAGCGTCCTGGCTATCGTGCTGGTGAAGCAGTTCTTCGGCGGCATCGGAAACAACTTCATGAATCCCGCGCTGACCGCCCGCGCGATCCTGTTTATCAGCTGGGGCGCGCTGATGAGCGCGAGCACCCCCACGCCCCTCGTTGCCATCGACGTGGTCTCCGGCGCGACGCCCCTGGCAACGCTGAACCAGAGCGGCACCGGCTCCCTGAAGCTGCTTGATCTGCTCATCGGCGCGCACGGCGGTATGCTGGGCGAAACCTGTGCGCTGGCGCTGATCCTCGGCGGCGTGTACCTGATCATCCGCGGTATCGTGGACTGGCGCATCCCGGTAACCTTCATCGGCACCGTGTTTGTCTGCTACCTGATCAAGGACGGCGCGGAGATGGCGCTGTTCCAGCTCCTTTCCGGCGGCCTGCTGCTGGGCGCGTTCTTCATGGCCACGGACTATGTGACCAGCCCCATCACGGCGGCCGGCCGAATCATCATGGGCATCGGCTGCGGTCTGCTGCTCTTTGTGATCCGCGCCTTCGCGAGCTATCCCGAGGGCTGCTCCTTCGCCATCCTGTTCATGAACGTCTGTACACCGCTGATCGACCGCTTTACTGCGCCGCGTCCTTTCGGGGAGGTGAAGAAGCATGCCTAAGACGAATCAGAAGCCGAGCTTCTTCAGCGTATTGCTGAACGGACTCATCTGGGAAAACCCGACCTTTACCCTGATGCTGGGCATGTGCCCGACCCTGGCGATCACCATTGCCGGCTCCAACGGCCTGGGCATGGGTCTGGCCACGACGGCGGTGCTCGTCTGCTCCAACCTCATCATCAGCATCCTGCGCAACGTGATTCCGGAGAAGGTGCGCATCCCCTGCTTCATCGTGATTATCGCGTCCTTCGTGACGATCATCGATCTCGTGCTGAAGGCCTTCCTGCCCGATCTTTCCGCGAGCCTGGGCATGTACATCCCGCTGATTGTCGTGAACTGCATCATCTTCGCCCGCGCGGAGTCCTTCGCGTTCAAGAATCCTCCGGTGCTGTCCATCGCGGACGGTCTGGGCATGGGTCTGGGCTTCACCTTTGCCATCACGCTGCTCAGCTGCATCCGTGAGCTGCTGGGCACCGGCAAGGTCTTCGGCGCGCAGGTCATGCCTGCAGCCTATCAGCCCATGGCGATCATGACGCAGGTTCCCGGCGGCTTCATCACCCTCGGTATCCTGCTGATTCTGGTCAACGCGCTGCGCAGCGCCGCTCAGAAGAAATCCACAAAGGAGGCAGAGGCATGAACATCTACCTGGAGATCCTCATCGGATCGCTGCTGGTGAACAACTTCGTCATGAACAAGTTCCTCGGCATCTGCCCCTTCCTGGGCGTTTCCAAGAAGCTGGACACCGCGCTGGGCATGGGCATGGCGGTCACCTTCGTCATGACCCTTGCGTCCTTCGTGACGTGGATTGTCAACAACTTCCTGCTGCTGCCCTTCGACCTGGGCTACATGCAGACGATCGCCTACATTCTGGTCATCGCCGTGCTGGTGCAGATCGTCGAGATGGCGCTGAAGAAGATGTCTCCCTCCCTGTATCAGGCGCTGGGCGTGTACCTGCCGCTGATTACCACCAACTGCGCCGTGCTGGGCGTGGCCATCCTGAACACGGATGAGGGCTACAACCTGCTGCAGGGCACCTTCAACGGCTTCTGCGCGGCGCTGGGCTTCACGATGGCGATGGTGCTCTTTGCGGGCATCCGGGAGAAGCTGTCGCTGGCGAAAATGCCCAAATGGATGGACGGTTTCCCCGGTGCGCTGATCACTGCCGGTCTGATGGCCATTGCCTTCCAGGGCTTTGGCGGTCTGATCCCCGCGTAAGAAAGGAGCAACACATATGGGTATTCTGATTGCTGCTCTGATTCTCGGCGCGATGGGCCTCCTGTTCGGCTTGCTGCTGACCTATACCTCCAAGCTGTTTGCGGTTCCTGCCAATCCCACCCGTGACGCAATCCGCGAGGTGCTGCCCAGCGCCAACTGCGGCGCCTGCGGCTATCCCGGCTGCGACGGCTGCGCGGATGCGATTGCCTGCGGCAAGGCGCCTGTGAATGCCTGCCCCGTCGGCGGCGCGGAGGTCGGCGCGAAGATTGCGTCGATCCTGGGTGTGGAGCCCGCTTCCGGCGCAGACCGCAAGGTCGCCCGCGTCGTCTGCCAGGGCGACTGCACCGTGGCGAAGGAAAAGTTTGCGTACAACGGCATCATGGACTGCACCGCAGCGGCTACCGTCAACGATGGCTTCAAGGCCTGCAGATTCGCCTGTCTGGGCCTTGGTACCTGCGTCAAGGCCTGCCAGTTCGATGCGATTCACATCGACCCCGAGCGGCACATTGCGGTGGTGGATGAGGATAAGTGCACGGCCTGCGGCAAGTGCGCCGAAGCCTGCCCCAAGGGCGTCATCCGTCTGGAGTCCGCCAGCGCGCCGGTTGCGGTTCTGTGCCGCAACACCGCCAAACTCAAGCAGGTCATGGACGTGTGCAAGGCGGGCTGCATCGGCTGCCAGAAGTGCGCCAAGGCCTGCAAGTTCGGCGCGATTACGATGGAGAACAACCTGCCGGTGATCGCCCGGGAGAAGTGCACCGGCTGCCAGATGTGCGCGGAGGTCTGCCCGACCGGCGCGATCAGGGCGCTTGAGCCCCGCCGCGCGGCGGTGATTGACGACAAGACCTGCATCGGCTGCACCATCTGCGCCCGCACCTGCCAGTTCGGCGCGATCGAGGGCACGCTCAAGCAGCCCCACAAGGTCAACGCGGCCTGCACCGGCTGCGGTCAGTGCGCCGAGAAGTGCCCCAAGAAGGCCATCACCATGAAAACAGCAGAAGCGCCCCGCGACCCGAAGGCCGCCGTTGAGGCTCCTGCCCGGAAGGAATCATAATCATGCGCCGTCTCTGACCTGCGTGTCGGAGGCGGCCTTTTCAGCGGATGGAAATCAGCCCACGGGCAACGGGGCATCCTGGCGCATGTAAGCATTATCATGACGAATATGGCGCAAAATCTGACGGAATTGAAGGGTTTGCATCTTGCAAAAAGCGCGAAATACCTGTATAATAGAAAGCTGTGAGAGAGGGATAGCCCGTGGCTCCGAATACGGTTTCGCAAGGCTTTCCGTCTCCGGAGAAGATCTCCGTGCAAATGCAGAAAAAGGAGTTGTTTCCAATGGCGAAGAAGTTTGTCTACCTTTTCACCGAGGGTAACGGCAAGATGCGCGAGCTGCTGGGCGGCAAGGGCGCCAACCTGGCTGAGATGACCAACATCGGTCTGCCTGTTCCCCAGGGCTTTACCATTACCACCGAGGCCTGCACCCAGTACTATGAGGACGGCCGTCAGATCAACGCCGAGATTCAGGCCGAGATCATGGAGTACGTCGAGAAGCTGGAGGGCATCACCGGCAAGAAGTTCGGTGACAAGGAGAACCCCCTGCTGGTTTCCGTCCGTTCCGGCGCGCGTGCTTCCATGCCCGGCATGATGGACACCATCCTGAACCTGGGCCTGAACGAGGACGTGGTGGAGGTTCTGGCGAAGAAGTCCGGCAACCCCCGCTGGGCCTGGGACTGCTATCGCCGTTTCATCCAGATGTATTCCGACGTCGTCATGGAGGTCGGCAAGAAGTACTTTGAGGCCCTGATCGACGAGATGAAGGCCAAGAAGGGCATCACCTACGATGTGGAGCTGACCGCTGATGACCTGAAGGAGCTGGCTGGCCAGTTCAAGGCCGAGTACAAGGCCAAGATCGGCGTGGACTTCCCCTCTGATCCCAAGGAGCAGCTGATGGGCGCCATCAAGGCCGTGTTCCGTTCCTGGGACAACCCCCGCGCCAATGTCTACCGTCGTGAGAACGATATTCCCTACTCCTGGGGCACCGCTGTCAACGTGCAGTCCATGGCCTTCGGCAACATGGGCGACGACTGCGGCACCGGCGTTGCGTTCACCCGTAACCCCGCCACCGGCGAGAAGAAGCTGTTCGGCGAGTTCCTGACCAACGCCCAGGGCGAGGACGTCGTGGCCGGCGTTCGTACGCCCATGCCCATCTCCGAGATGGCGGACAAGTTCCCCGAAGCCTTCGCGCAGTTCGAGAAGGTTTGCTCCATCCTGGAGAACCACTACCGCGACATGCAGGATATGGAGTTCACCGTCGAGGACGGCAAGCTCTACATGCTGCAGACCCGTAACGGCAAGCGTACCGCGCCCGCCGCTCTGAAGATCGCCTGCGACCTGGTGGACGA
>JBJEUF010000123.1:0-2417 GCA_051883695.1 Aristaeellaceae bacterium | reverse complement strand
TGTCAATGGCATCCCGCAGGCCGTCCCGGATGATGCTGTAGGCTTCATCCTGCCGTGTATCGAAGGCGGGACGGACGAAGGGGTGCGCGGGAGCCGGCGCGGGGCCGCCGTGCCCGTACTCAACAGGATTTGCATAGAATGCGTCAGCCTCCGAGTGATGCACGCCAATGGTGATGGTTTGCCCTCCGGACTGACGCTTCCGCACCTTGCCAATGCGGATGGAGCGGTGCAGGGCACCCGTGATGATGGCGGGGTCGGAGGAAGCGTTCTGCTTCATCTGGGTGTGGATGGGCTGGGCGGCCTGCCGGAGTATCGTCCGGGCGGCGGCTGCGCCGGTGTCATTGGCGTCCATGGCCTGTGCCATCCGGCCAATGTCGTTCATGAAGGCGTCGAAGCCCTCCGTCTCAAGGGGCATCCGCATGCACCTCCTCATACCAGCACCACGTCCACTGCACGGTGTACTGCCGGGTAGCGGTGTCATATGAGGGCTGATTGTAGCCCTTGTCGGATTCCTCGACCATGGAAAAGCCGTAGTTGTACATGGCGCTTCGGATGGCCGCGGCTGTTTCGGTCGGGTCGCTGTCGCTCCAGAGGTTCAGGTAGACATAGGTGCGGAACGACTGCACATGGTCGTCCTGATGCGCATCCTCGGTGGTGGTGCTGGAATACACCGCGTACTGCGGGGGCGGATTCTGCTGGGACGAGGTTGCCCGCCACACACCCGCCATAACAGGAATGCCGATATCCTTGAGGGCCTCCTGCACTTGCTTCACCCGCTCACCCCCTTGGCAATGGATGCCTTCAGGCCGAGGTAGGTCTTCTGGAACGAATACTCGCCCAGCGTGGAGATGATCCACTTGTCACCCCGGAACTTCACCCACATGCCGGGCTTCACATCGCCCCGGTAACGGATGCAGCCCCGCGAAACTGCAAGGCTGCAATACGTTCTGGCATGCTGTTCGTTGGTTTGGGTGTCTCCCCGATAGGGCGAGCAGATGAACACCAGCGGCATTCTCGTCCGGCGGCTGTGTTCCTGCTGCGTCTGTGCCCTTCTGTCAATCACGCTTATCATCCCTTTCCGCGTCCACCTGCGCGATCACGCGCTTCACGTCCTCCACGCTCTCCACCCGGCAGGCAATCCCGCCTGCCTGATTGATCTTGCGGCTCGCCCGCTTCTGCAGCTCCGTCAGCCGCCCTGTGGGCAGCTTGGCTTCCAGCCCCAGAAAGCGGCCCTTGTAGCAGCAGATGATGTCCGGCACACCGCTTGTGCCATAGGGGCCGCCGCACTCCTTCCAGAAGAACACATCGCTGCCCAGGGACGCAAGATACTGTTTGATGGCGGCAACCACATCACGCTCCAGCATGCAGTACCTCCTTGAGCCGTTCGACCTCCCGCTGGAGTGTCTGGATGTTCTCCCGGTAAGCCCGGATGCGCCGCTCATAGCCCTCGCAGCGGGTGCGCATGTCCCCGCGCACCAGATTGATCTGCTGCACCGCTTCGTTGTAGCTCTCATACAGCCGGCGGTAGATGGGGTTCTCCAGCAGGTGTTCGTGATCCGCACCCTTCACCGTGCGCACATTGCCCGGGGCTTCCTGCTGGGCGGGCTTGTACACCTCATAGTCCGGGATGTCCACGGGTTCTTCCTCGATGAAGCTGCTCAAAGGGGCGTTGCAGCTGTGGCTGTCATCCACCTTGGGCTTCTCTGCCTGCTGCATGTCCCGATAGGCTCCCGAGATGGTTTGTTCTCCCTTGTCCACCCGGTCCATCAGGTCGGGACGCTTCTCCGCCACTTCCTGCGCCCGGCGCATCTGGCGATCGCTGCTGAATCCGACCTTCTTGGCAACGATCTCGCGTACCTTTCCCTGTGATTCAGGGGATGGGCAATTGCCCACACCCTGCCCATCACCATGGCCGTCACGGGCGTGAACCGACATGCGAATGTGAGCCTTTTCTTTCTCCACAGCCCGCAGCTTTTCCGCAAACGCCAGCTTCTCCGATACCGTGAATTCCTTGCGCTGCTCGTTCTCCGCGATCTCCAGCATCAGCATCTCGTCCGCTTCCATCGGACTCATCACGGTCGCACGGATTTCTACGGCGTTCAGCTGCTCCATGGCCTTCATCCGGCGCAGACCGGCGATCAGCACATAGCCGCCGTCCGCCTGCTCCATGACGGTAATCGGGTTGAGCAGCCCGTGCTTCTGAATATCCTGCGCAAGCTCGTCCAGGCTGCCGTTCTCCTTGCGGATGCGCTCCGCCACACGGATGCGGCCCATTGCGATCTGCCTGACCTGTCCCACGTTCTTTTCCATGTTCTCCGCTCCTTTCGTGTGTATCAATCCTCTGCCATATCCCATTCGAGCTTCAGCCGGTTCTTCGACCCTGTACGCAGGCCCTTGTTGTAGGCGTCCACCAGCAC
>JBJEUF010000122.1:0-2425 GCA_051883695.1 Aristaeellaceae bacterium | reverse complement strand
ACGTGGGCGAACTGGCGGAAGATGTTCTGCTCCTCCAGTGCCTCGACCAGGGTGCGCTCGAACTCGTCGGGCGCGAGATAACCGCCGTGGTCATCCTCGCCGATCTTCAGCGCGTTGTGGATCTCGTAGGACATGGCCTTGGCGCGCACCATGTTCCAGAAGGCGGTCTTGTACGCGTCGGTGGCAGTGCCGCGCTTCTCCTTTTCCTTGGGCTGACCGTCATCGGGACGGTTCACGATGGGCTGGCTGACAGGCCTGTTCATCTCATTCTCGATGGCTTCCTGACGCTCCAGCCGGTCGATTTCCTTCTTCATGCGGTCAACGTCATCGACCATTCGGTCATAGGTGGCAGCGTCCTCGACAGTCATGGTGCCGTCGGAGCCGATGTGGGCGTCGCGGTACTTCTTCGCGGCGTCCCACAGGGATGCGCGCTTTTCGCGCAGGGCAAGAATCTGATTCATAGGGGTTCCTCCTTTTCAATATCGCAGGTGTTCCAGCCGGGTGTCGGCATCCAGCACCCTTACACGGGGCAGTTCCGGGGGCGTGGGCGGATCAGATAGTGTAGGTTCAGTCACGCCATGAGGTGCGGCAGAGTTCTCTGCTGCGGGCGCTTCTGTGGATACAGGCTGTTCCTCCGGGAGCGAAGCCTTCACGCGGTTCATGAGCTGCACCTCGGCGGTGCGGCTGGAAAAGGAAAAAGCCACCTTTTCGGGCGGCTCGTCACCATCGAACAGGACTTCATCGCAGAAGCCCAGCTCCTTTGCGCGGTAGGCATTCATCCAGGTTTCCGTATCCATGAGGTCGGAAAGACTCTGCCGGTCCATGCCGGTCTTGATCTCGTAGGCGTTGATGATGCTCTCCTTGACCTCGTCCAGGAGGGCGATGGCCTTCTGCATGTCCTTCGCGTCACCGCTGGCATTCGTCCAGGGATTGTGCACCATCATGAGCGCCGTGGGGCTCATGCAGACCTTCGTTCCCGCCATGGCCACGACCGACGCGGCGGACGCGGCAAGACCGTCGATCTGCACGGTCACGTCCGCCGGATAGTCCATGAGCATGGTGTAGATCTGGCTGGCAGCCACACAGTCGCCGCCGACGCTGTTGATGTGGACGGTGATCGGCTGATTCCCGGCGTTCAGCTCGCTCTTGAAGGCCGCAGGGGTGATTTCATCCCCGAACCAGCTCTCCTGGGCGATCACGCCCTCGAGGTACAGGGATCGCTGGCCGGTGTCCTCATTCCTGACCCAGTTCCAAAACTTGTTCATTCCGATTGCTCCTTTCCGGCTGCCCAGGCAATGCCGGCGAGCACAAAAAAGACACACGGCACAGCCACGCTGTTTCCGTATGCCTTGTACTCCGCCGCGTCCGTATTCGGGTGCCGCAGCCATTTGATGATCTGATTTTCGGTTCGCGGTCGGCTCTTGCCCTGAATGCCGTCCCACACGGCGAAGATTTCCCGCCAGCGGGACACCTCCGCTTCGGAGGGTGCTTCGCTGTCCAGCCCTGCGCACCAGCCGTCCGGGTAGCCCTGCAGGCGGCAGCACTCATCCGGGGTGAGCCTGCGCACGAGGTATTCCGCCGTGGGTGAAACGATGGGCGGGTCCTTGTAGTCCCGCGCCAGAAGTGCGGGCGTCATTTCCTCGACCGACGCAAAGAAGCCCACATTCATGGCGCAGACGGCATGGCGGTCGATGGTGTTGAGCGTGAAGGACACATCCCGGTTCACGCCGTCCCCCTGCGGGCCGTTCTCGTCCCTGCGTCCGATCATGCTGCCCTGGATGCAGTACGGTGCATCCTGCACGGGTGCGACCACCATCATCCCGCCCTGATTGCAGGATGGCGAGCCGCCGCTGCAGTCGAGGGTGCGGCTGGTCTGGGCTTCATAGATGCCGCTGTGGGGATTGCCGGACAGCATGGCGTTGCTCTGGTCGGCTGACATACCAAAGACCAGCGGCACATTGTTGCCGCCCGTCCCCATCCGGGAGCAGAGCGTCTGGCAGATGCCGTCCTCCTTCACCCGGATGCGGCTGTCGGTGGGGTTGAACTCGATGGCAACGCCGGGCGTGACACCGGCGCGGAGCGTGGGGCTTTCCTCCTCACGGTAGCCGATACCGCGGCTGTTCGCGCTGTGTTCCGTGCAGAAGCCGGACGCGCCCATGACGCAAGGCGGATGATTGGCCTTCGCCCGCAGCGTGCAGGTCAGCTCATGGGTGACATCCATGCGGCTTCCGCCATGATCATTCAGGCATATCGCCTGCCCCCTCGCCTGAAGGCGGGGCGCAGGTACGGGCGGCTTATCCTGCGGAACGCTCGCCCTAGTTGGGGCTATTGCCCCTCCCTCAGAAGTGCCTGTCTCTCCAAAGCTCTCTTCAGCACCTCGGGCAGCTCCTTGCCGCGCTTCTCTGCCCGGCGGAGAATACCCTGA
>JBJEUF010000121.1:0-2432 GCA_051883695.1 Aristaeellaceae bacterium | reverse complement strand
TGCTGCGCGTGAAGAACTTCATCCCCGCCATCAGCCTGGAGGGCTTTGAGGAGGCGACCGACGGTCGCCGCGGAAATGGCGTCTATCAGAAGGCTACCCGCGCCATGCAGATCCTGCATGACAAGCACCTGCCGTTCGGCATCTCTGCCTGCTACACCAGTGCCAATGTGGATTCCATCGCCTCGGACGAATACATCGACTTCATCTGCGGCCTGGGTGCGCGCTTCATCTGGTATTTTCACTACATGCCCGTCGGCAACGACGCCGCCCCGACGCTGCTGCCCAATCCGGAGCAGCGGGAATACATGTACCATCGCATCCGCGAAATCCGCTCCACCAAACCCATCTTCGCAATGGACTTCCAGAACGACGGCGAGTATGTGGGCGGCTGCATCGCCGGAGGTCGCCGCTATCTGCACATCAATGCCAACGGCGACGTCGATCCCTGCGTGTTCATCCACTATTCCAATGCGAACATCCGTGAGGTCAGCTTGCTCGACGCGCTGCGCTCCCCAATCTTCATGGCCTATCACGACGGGCAGCCGTTCAACGACAACATGTTGCGCCCCTGCCCGATGCTGGAAAACCCGGAGATGCTGCGGGAGATCGTCGAAAAGACCGGCGCGCATTCGACCGACCCGCAGTCGCCTGAATCCGCCGACCATCTGTGCGGGAAGTGCGACGATTACGCGAAAAACTGGACGCCGACCGCAGAGCGCCTGTGGGCATGCAGCCACAGCTGCGCAGACTGCGCCTCTGCCTGCGGCAAGGAGGGCTGAGCTATGACCACCTATTTCACGTCCGAAAGCGTTACACAGGGTCATCCCGACAAGGTCTGCGACCAGATTGCCGACGCGATTCTCGACGCAGTGCTTGCCGCCGACCCGTATGCCCATGTCGCCTGTGAAGTGACGGCCATCACCGATTCCGTTCACATCTTCGGCGAGATCACGACGTGTGCCCATGTGGATTATGAAGCAGTTGCGCGTGAGACGATCCGCGCCATTGGATACACAACGCCCGGCCATGGCTTTGACGCCGACACCTGCCGGATTGTGGTTGACCTGCATGAGCAGTCGCCCGATATCAACATGGGCGTACAGCGTGAAAACGAGGAGGAAAGCGGCGCCGGCGATCAGGGCATGATGTTCGGCTATGCCTGCCGGGAGACGGAAAGCCTCATGCCGCTGCCCATCGAGCTGGCCCATGCGCTCACGCGCCGGCTCGCCGATGTGCGCGAGATGCGCATCATCCCGGAGCTTCTGCCGGACGGAAAGGCGCAGGTGACCGTTCAGTATGAGGACGGCATCCCCGCGCGCATCGACACGGTGGTTGTCTCCACCCAGCACACGGACAGCATCTCCGAAGCAGAGCTGCGTGCGCAGGTGATCGACGAGGTGATCCTCAAGGCGCTGCCGGCCAATCTGCTGGACGATCGGACGCGCATGCTGATCAACCCGACCGGCCGCTTTTTGATCGGAGGCCCGGCGGGTGACAGCGGCTTGACGGGCCGCAAGCTGATTGTGGATACCTACGGCGGCTATGCGCGCCACGGCGGCGGCTCCTTCTCCGGCAAGGATCCATCCAAGGTGGATCGCAGCGCGGCATACCTGGCGCGCTATCTGGCCAAGAATGTCGTCGCCGCGGGCTTTGCAGATCGCTGCGAGGTGCAGCTCAGCTATGCGATCGGCGTGGCGCAGCCCGTCTCGCTGCTGGTGGATACCTTCGGCACAGAATCCATGCCCACTCAGGAGATTCGCAAACTGATCCTTGACAGCGTGGACATGCGGCCAGCAGCCATCATCCGCCGCTTTGACCTGCGCGAACCGATCTACAGCAGGGTTTCCTGCTACGGTCACTTTGGAGAGAACGCCAGGGAGATGCCCTGGGAACAGATGGAGCTGGCGGCCATGTGGCTCCGGCAGACGCGGGTACACCTCGCTTAATCCGGCGCTTTCATCCATACAGGAACAGCCGGAGCATCGCTTTCCTGATGCTCCGGCTTTGTTTTTCCGCGAATCAGGGAAGAATAGAAAGGAAGGTTATCATGTCCGTCAAGATTATCGCAGATTCCACCTGTGATCTGCCTGCGGATTTGCTGGCACAGTACGACATCACCATTCTGCCGCTGTCCATCAACAGGGATGGGCAATTCTATAAGGACGGCGTCGAAATCACGCCGCAGGACATCTTTGCGCATGTCGATGCGGGCGGCGCGCTCTGCTCGACAGCGGCTGTCAACATCGAAGAGTTTACAGCCTGCTTTGCCCAGTACAGCGGCGCGTACGATGCGGTCATCTGCGTGACCATCAGCGCGGAGATGTCCAGCTGTTATCAGAACGCCTGCATGGCTGCCGCATCCTTTCCCAATGTCTATGTGGTGGACTCCCGCAACCTGTCCAGCGCACAGGGCCTGATTGCCCTGGAGGCTG
>JBJEUF010000120.1:0-40011 GCA_051883695.1 Aristaeellaceae bacterium | reverse complement strand
ATGTCTCCCTCCCACGATGCAAATAACTGTGACCACTATTCCTTTTGGTAATTAGTCAAGACAGACATACGATTGCTGAGTTCACATGTTTCTTTCATTTCTACTTGCGGGTGTAATATAAATGGAAATTATTCGATCGGCTTTGTATAATGTTTATACTGAATTACAGTTTGTACTTGCAGACAATCCATCAAGATGTCATTTTGTTCAAGGTCTCCTGAATGAACTACAGATTCATACTTCTGGTGCTCAATCACATATCGAATTACGCTTTTATATGGATGAGTGCAGAAAGGAGATACAACCAAGCATAACGATGTACTTGCAGCATTGGGATAATGGATCACGGATGATCCCTGATATTTATCACGAAATATCCCATGCTGTTTCATTGGGATCTATCACAAAAGAAGGGGACACGAATTACCATGCTCTTTGGGGTATTTTGCCTCTACAGATATATCTTGAAGATGACAAAGTTTATTGTTCCTATGATCATGACCTAAATGACCTTAATGAGATTCTGACTAATTTGGCGGCATGCTATCTATATCATCTTATTGAAACAGGTGACTGGAACCGCGCGTGGAAATATAATACATTGGCAAGAAAATTTGATCAACTGAGTCAGAACGCAATAACGGAAATTGCAAAAGCCTACATCGCCAATCGTGTCAGTGTCATATCTTCAATATTTCAATCGTATGTCGGAACTGATGATTTTCGTGAAATACAAGAGAGAATAAGGTGTGAATAGAGCATTGATGCTGATAAACAAATCATGTAGCGACTGTAACAAGGTTTAGGAGATACAATGTGCTGGTTACTGGGCAAAAATGATCAGAAATTGGCTGGGTGCGATGCCCCAGGACGCCGAAAAAAATTGTAACCGTTCAATACCCCCCGATACAGGAAAATTGTCGCTCTCAGTACTCAAACTGCTCAAAACTGCAGATGTCCTTATTTGGGGGCATTGAGCGGTTATGTTACTCCCATGATGATTGCTAAGGAATCTCTGAATCATACTTCGTCACGCCGATGGCGAAAGTCCAGCCATCTGCCTCATAAGCGCAGGGCTTCCGGAAATCTGCAGGCCAAAGTTTTTGTGCACAGGGGGTTTCATTTCCGGAGGAAATCGTGTATAATAGAAGGGAATGAATACCCGGGAGGTGTGAACGGATATGGATACGTTCAACACGACCAAGCTCAGACCTCTTCAGGAGTCGGGCAATGAGGCGCAGGACATCCTCATGTATGTGTACAGCGCGCTGCAGGCCAAGGGCTACGACCCCATCACCCAGCTCGTCGGCTATATCATCTCCGGCGATCCGACCTACATCACCAGCTATAACTCCGCGCGCAGCATGATCTGCCGTCTGGAGCGCGATGAGATTCTGGAAGAGCTTGTCCGCTTCTATCTCGCGGGACACAAGCCGATGTTCTGATGCGTTGGAATAACCCGCTTGCAGGGCCTGGGAACCTCTGAATAACCCGGCGGCACGCTGGCGGCTGAATTTCAGCCATCTGCTTCTTGCAGAAATTCCGCTCACCATCGCACCACCTCATTGATTCAGAGTGTCCCTTGTTTTCTGCGCCCTTGATACAAATGATGCGCAAGGCCGTGCCTCCATTTCCGGAAGCACGGCCTTGATCCGTATCAGTCGAACACCCAGCGGTACACACGGCGCCGGCCTGCCGCATCCACGGTGGAAACGCCCGGCTCGCCCTCACCCGCAGGGAGGATGCAGAACATGGGCAGCTCCGGACTCCGGCGGGAACGGCGGAAGGTCTGATCCACCCTGAAGCCCTCCGGCGTGATGCGTCCGGCGGACCAGCCTTCCAGGGCGTCCATCGGCTGCGCGGCCTTGGGGAAGGCCGGATGGGTGGCGCTGAAGCCCGTCAGCAGCAGCATACCGCCGTCGCCGGTGTACATGCCCTCCAGACAGGCGTCATCCATCGTGCAGGGGCAGTCAAGGATCATATCCCCGCTTTCCAGACGATGGACGGCGGTCAGGATCGCTTCCGGCATGCTGTCCACCCCCACGAAGCGGCAGTTCAGTGCCTGGGCGGCTGCCAGGGTCGTACCGCTGCCGCAGCACAGGTCGATCACCAGATCGCCGTCCCTGACCACGGGGCGCAGGATGCGGTCGATGAGCTTCACGGGCTTTTGCGTCGCATAGCCGGTGCGCTCCGGGTCGCGCTGCTGCAGATGGCTGATGTCCGTCCAGACGTCGCCGGGATAAACGGGCGCGTCGTCATAATACCGGTAGATTTTGCCGCCGGTTTTGATTTCCGAATACGCCCGGCCGTCCTCATCCACGGCGCGGCGCATGTGATTCCTGCGGTGCTCGGTGCGCTCCAGCGGCACACGGTGCAAATCGAACCGGTAGTTCTTCGTGCGGGCATAAAGCAGGATGGTATCATGCTTGCGCGAGAAATACTTCTTTGCCCGTCCGCCGCTCTCATAGGCCCAGATGATTTCGTTGAGGAACAGCTCCTCCCCAAAGATCTCGTCGCACAGGATCCGGCTATAGGCGCTCATCCGCCAGTCCAGCTGCAGCGCCAGCACACCCGTTGGCGCCAGCAGCCGGTGCGCGTTTTCAATCAGGCTGCGCAGGAAGGCGAGATACGTCTCCCGCGAGGGAAAGCTGTCCGAATAGGCCGGATACTCCGGCGCCGGCGACCCCTTTTTCCAGCCGGCCTGTCCGAAGCGGCGCCGGCGCATGAAGCTGTCCCCCGTCAGGAAGGGCGGATCCATATAGACGCACTGCGCCTGTCCGGCATAGTCTGTCAGCGGAGAGGACAGCGGCGCGGAGCCATCGGCGCAAAGGAGCAGATTTCGCCCGCTCCCCACGATCTCCCGGTTGACCGATACTATTTCAAACATGCGGCTTCCTCCCGAACTGGTTTCTGAGCGCCTTCAAATCGTCCTGCTCCCGTGTCAGCCTGAGCAGGAAGGCCCGCTGCGTTTCATCTGCCGCGAGGATGTGTCCCGCCTGCCGTACCGCCGAAACAAATTCCGGCAGCAGCGCTTCCTTCCCTCGCTTTGCCAGCGGACAGACAGCCCTTGCCCGCTGATCCGTGGCAACCTTCACGCCCTCCTCCCGCAGCAGCGGGATCAGCGGAAACAGCCGGCAGGACAGCGGACGCTCATCGCGGCTGCATCGCCCGGAGCAGATCAGGAGCCTTCCGTGCCCCGTCTGTGCCATGACGTATCCTGCATGCCCCTCATAACAGACGTCCTCGCCCGGGAAGAGCAGCATCCCGGTGGGCTCGCCCTCCATGGACTGACAGCACGCGCCGCCGCAATACAATCCGCAGTCGGCGCGCAGGGGCGTCAGATCATCAAACAGGGCGCGAGCCTTCGCAACGGCATCGGGCAGCATGGCGTTCTCTCCCATCGTCTCACAAGGATCATGCTCCTATTCTACACCGAAATACGCCTTTTGGAAAGGGGCTGGACGTATCCGATTTGTACTTTTTCAGACAGAACGGCGCCCCCCCGTTTCAGGCAGCGCAGCCCGCAGAATGACCTTCTGCAACCAGCGGACAGGGATGCGCCCGAAGGGGTGGAGGGGGCGATCGGAAAGCCCCTCCTTGCTTCCGCAGAAGCGAAACACTCCTTATGACAAGGAATGCTGCCTTCGGGCGCGGCCGCATGGAGCGTGATCCATATGATCATATGAATGCGGTCGCCCTGCGCAGGCTGCGGGGCAGTCTCATTCAAGACGAAAGTCAAACATGAATGCGCCCGAAGGGGTGGAGGGGGCGATCGGAAAGCCCCCTCCTCGCTTCCGCAGAAGCGAAACGCTCCTTATGACAAGGAATGCTGCCTTCGGGCGCGGCCGCATGGAGCATGAATCATATGATATTCTGAATGCGATCGCCCTGCGCAGGCTGCGGTTCATGTTGCATCCGGAGGACGAAAGCGGTATAATGGGTAACGATTGAAGCGCAGCAGCGTACATCCGCTGCAGCTGCCCACACAGGAGGAATTATGACACTACACGATCAGATCACCGATATTCTCGCAAGCGCCGTGGAGGACCGCCAGTGCGCGGGAATCAATGTGCTTGTGTGCCGCCACGGCGAGGAGATCCTCTACACCCAGGCCGGTATGGCCGATATCGAAGGCAGGCGTCTGGTGCAGCGGGACAGCATCTTCCGCCTGTATAGCCAGACCAAGCCCATCACCGCCGCCGCCGTGATGCTGCTGGTGGAGCGCGGCAGGATCGACCTGATGGACGGTGTGGACAAGTACCTGCCCGGCTTCTGCAATCCCCGCGTGGTGGACGCAGAGGGCCATATCATGCCTGCCTGCCGTGCGCCGTGGATCATGGAGCTGCTGGGCATGACCGCCGGGCTCTCCTATCCGGGTGAGGATCCCGCCGGGCAGTTTGCCGCCCGGGTCTTTGAGGAGGCCCATGCGCAGATCAGGGCCGGCGGCGGCATCCCCACGGTGGCGTTCATGAATCGCCTGGGGGAGCAGCCCCTGGCCTTCCAGCCCGGGACGCACTGGCGCTATTCCACCTGTGCGGATGTGCTGGGTGCGGTGATCGAGGTGGTCACGGGACGGCGCTTTGGCGATTTCCTGCGCGAGGAGCTGTTCGAGCCGCTGGGCATGGTCGACACGGCCTTCTGGGTGCCCGAGAGCAAGCGGGAGCGCTTCGTGACCTGTTACAGGCGCACGCCCGACGGCCTGACACCGTGGCTGGACATGAACCTGGCCTGCGGCGTGTACGACCGCGACCCGGCCTTTGAGTCCGGCGGCGCGGGCCTTGTGTCCACGCTGGAGGACTACAGCCATTTTGCCGGGATGCTCCTGAACAGGGGTGTGTATCAGGGCAAGCGCATCCTCAGCCCCATGAGCGTCGAATTCCTGACCGCGCCGCAGCTGTCGGAGACCGTTCGCCGGGATCTGTGGGATTCGCTGGACGGCTACAGCTACGGCAGGCTCATGCGCGTTTGCACCGAACCGGAGCGGATGGCCGGTTTTGCCGTGCGCGGCGAATACGGCTGGGACGGCTGGCTGGGCAGCTACTTCTGCAACATGCCCGGGCAGGGGATGACCATCCTCTCCATGCAGAACACGACGGACTGCGGTACCTCGCCCTATGTGCGGCGGGTACGCAACGCCGTTCTGGCCGCGATGAGCCGCGGTGAACTGTGAGCTTTCTTCCCGGAAAGGAGGCACCGCGATGAAAAGGCTTCTGGCGCTGCTGCTCCTGCTCTGCCTGCCCGCATCCGCTGCCGCCGAGATATTCATCGGACAGGAGCCGCCTGCGGAATGGGCCGGCATCGAAACCCTGCGCGTGACCCTCCTGCAGACGGGACGCTCGGACGCGATCCTCGTGGAATGCGGCGGGGAGGCCATGCTCATCGACGGCGGAGATGCCTCCTGGGCGGCGGCGGTGCAGCACGATCTGGAAAAGCGCGGCTTGACGGATTTCCGCTACTTTCTCAACACCCATCCCCACAATGACCATATGGCAGGCCTGCTCTGGCTGCTCAAGCAGGGGTACAGGCCCGGGCGTTTCATGTCGCCCTTTGCGGCGGACTGGTCGGACGGCAGCTATCACGATGAGGCCGTCAGGCTGGTGTGGGATGCGGGCATCGTCTACCGTCTGGTGCGCAGCGGCGATGTGTTCCCGCTGGGCGGCGCGCGCGTCACCGTATACCGCACCACCGAATACACCGGCGTGAACGACCGCAGCGCCATCGAGCTGATCGCCTTCGGGGACAGCCGCATCCTCCTGTGCGCCGATCTGACGGGCAATGCGCAGAAGTCGCTGCTGAAGCTGCTGGGGGACGGCGCGCTGAGGGCAGAGATCGTCAAGGCGCCGCACCACGGGATCAACGCCATGGTGCCGGAATTCCTCGCAAAGGTCGATCCGTCCCTGATCCTGTGCACCTCCGCCGGGGCTGATACCCCCGATCTCACCCGGCAGGCCGCCGCCCGCGGGCTGCCGCTGATGCACTCCGGCGATGGCGAAATCGTGCTGGTGACCAACGGGACGGACTGGTATGTGGTTCAGCATGAGAAAACCGACCGCAGCCGGTGAGAGGGGGCTTCCCCGGCCGATTCCCGAACGATTCATCAGCAAGCGCCGCCCGCACGGGCATGGAGGAAAACATGAAGCAGATCTGTCAGCAGTTCCGCCTGGACGGGCAGCCCATCGCCTGCACGCCCTTTGGCAACGGGCACATCAACCGCACCTTCCTTGTCGTGACCAACCGGGCGCGCCTGTACATATTGCAGGACATGAACGGCGGCATCTTCAAGGATATCGCCGGGGTGATGGAAAACGTCGCCGCCATCTGTGCGCATCTGCGCCGCAAGGACAGCGACCCCCGGCATTCCATGACCCTTGTGCCCACCGTTGACGGCCGGACCTATCTGGAGGACGACGGGCATTTCTGGCGCATGTTCGACTATGTGACGGACGGCGTGTGCCTTGACCTGCCGGAAACCGCCGGGGATCTGTACGAATGCGGCGTGGCCTTCGGCATGTTTCAGAATCAGCTGGCCGATTTCCCGGCAGAGACGCTGCACGAGACCATCCCGCAATTCCACGACACGCCCAACCGCTTCCGTCAGCTGCGCCAGGCCATGGCGGAGAACCGCTCCGGTCGCCTGAAGACGGTGCAGTCCGACGTGGACGCGCTGCTCACCTATGAGGAGGAAGCGAACTGCATGGTCGCCCTGTGCGCCGAGGGCAAGCTGCCCCTGCGCGTGACCCACAATGACACCAAGCTCAACAACGTCATGCTGGACGCGGCTACCCGCAAGCCCCTGTGCGTGATGGATCTGGATACGGTGATGCCGGGGCTTGTGGCCAACGATTTCGGCGATGCGATCCGCACCGGAGCCTCTACCGCAGCCGAGGACGAAACCGATCTGAGCAGGGTCAGTTTGTCGCTGGAGATGTACCGCGCCTTCTGTCAGGGCTTTCTGAGCGCCTGTGGCAGGAGCCTGACGCCCCTTGAGGTTGAAACGCTTCCCTGGGGCGCCAAGCTCATGACGCTGGAAAACGCCGTCCGTTTCATGGCGGATCACCTCAACGGCGACGTGTACTTCCACATCAGCCGCGAGGGGCACAACCTCGACCGCTGCCGCGCCCAGCTGGCCCTCGTCCGGGACATGGAGCGCAAGTGGGAGGACATGCATCGGATCATTCGCGAAATCATGGAGAAAGCCTGATGCTCCATATGCGCAGATCATACGCCCGGGGCCTTTCTGCTCCGGCTGCGCGGGATGCGATTCTGCCCGGTTTGGCCGGAAAGGGGAATCCGCTGCGGCCGGTGAGCATTTTCGGCTCAGTCTGACACCTGACACGCGGACACAGCGGTTTCCTGTCTTTTCCCCGGGTCATCTGTGAATCAATCTTTTGCAAAAATGCTGTGTCAAGTGTGTCAAAGCCCGCAACCCCTTGCAATGACCGGGATTGCGCCGATGCATGGCGGACATGGCGCCTGACACGGTGTGTCGGAACGCGCAATCTGTTCAAACTTTTCCGGCAGCATGAAGGACGCTCACCGCCATTGGTGAGCGTCCTTGTTATGGGGATGATTACTCGCTGCGCAGAGCCACCACAGGGTCCTTCCGGGCGGCGCTGCGGCTGGGGATGATGCCCGCAAAGAGCGTCAGCAGCATGCTGATGGCAATCAGCACCAGCGCCACCTGCCACGGCAGGAACGCCCGCAGAGCGGCAATGCCCGTCAGGCTCTGGATGATGGCGTTGATCGGCAGGCACAGCAGGTAGGTCACCAGCACGCCCAGACCGCCCGCGGCAAAGCCGATCATCAGCGTTTCCGCGCTGAACATGCTGCTCACGTTCCGCTTGGAGGCGCCCAGGGCGCGCAGGATGCCGATCTCCCGGGTGCGCTCCTGCACGGAGATCAGCGTGATGACACCGATCATCAGCGAGGAAACAACCAGCGAGATGGCCACGAAGGCGATCAGCACATAGGTGATGGCGTTAATGATCGTTGTGACGGAGCTCATCATCAGGCCCACATAATCGGTGTAGGTGATCTGCTCCAGCTCGGTGACGGATTCGTTGTAGCGTGCAATCGCCGCCTCGATCTCGTCCTTGGCCTCGAAGGTGGAGGCGTAGAGATTGATGGTCGCCGGCCTGGACAGATCCACATAGCCCAGCGTCAGCAGGTTCTCCTCCAGCGTGGCCTCGGAGAACGCCATCATCTCGTCAAAGAACAGCGCGCATTGCGCATCGTCCATCATGGGCAGCGTGGACTGCAGGGCCATGAGCAGCTGCTGCTCGCTCATAGCGGAGAGCTTCTGGCGCGCCTGCTGTGCGTAGGCCTCGCGCATCTGCTCCTGCATCAGCTGACGGACAAGGGACATCAGCTCCTCGTCCGACATGGCTGCCAGATATCCCTGAAGCTGCTCCGTGCCCACGCTGACCTGGCCGGACATGCCCGAGAGCATCATCTGCTCGATCTCCGCGCGGGTCAGGGCGGACAGCTGCGCATCCATCATCGCATCAAGCTGCGCCTGCTGGGGGATGCACATCATCCGCACATAGGCCGCCGCCTTTTCGCTGTCGGACATCTGCACGATCTCGCTGCGGAAGGCCTCCGCCTTTTCCGCATCGGTCAGGCTGCCCGTGCTCTCGCGGAAGGCAAGGCCGGTGAAGATATCCCGGTCGGGCTCAGCCAGCTGCGAGCGCACGGCGGCGGATTGGCCGGCCTGCTCAACGATGTATTCCGTCAGGGCTGCGGTGTAGCCGATCGTGCCGTTCAGCATGGCGGACACGGCGTCCTCATTGGGACGGACGATGCCCGAGACCTTCAGCTTCAGGCCGTTGTCGTAGAGGTACTTCAGGCCTGCCTGCGTCGTGCGCAGATCCACCCAGCAGCCGGTCGCCTCGTCATAGGTGAAGCAGTCCGAGGCGAGGATCACGCGGAATTCCATGTCGCAGAGCTCCTGATAGCTCCAGTGCTCATCCTTCACCTCGACCTCGCTCTTGGTGAAGGCCGCCTGCGCAAGCGCGTCGATATCCTCCTTCGACTTCAGACCCAGGGCGTAGAGCGTCATGTCGGCAATCTCGTTGTTCTTGTCCAGCACCAGCACAATCTCGTCATACTGCGTGGGCCAGGAGCCGTACACGACCTCATACTGCTTTTCCAGCACCGGGCTGATGAGCGAGCCGTTGTCGCCGGTAAGCATCTCCTGCCAGACGGTCGATGCGCGCGACATGGCAGGCATACTGCCGGAGGACATGCCCATGCTTTCCCCCATGGACAGCATCGAGGACATATCCATGTTGAAGTACTCCAGCATCAGCTCCTGCATGAGCGCCTCCGCATCGGAGCGGATGATGGAGCCGTCCACGTTTTGCGTGTAGACGAGAAGATCCGCGTCGTAGGTGTACTGCACGCCGCTGAGGGCTTTCCGGAGCGCGGAATCCTCCTCCCCGGAGGTCAGCTCCTGCTCGATGTAGCGCTTGAAGGCCGCCAGATCGTTTTCCGTGTCCTCCATCGCGCCCAGGGCATTGACCATGCTGTAGACCATGCCCTTCGGGTACACCGCGTCGTTGTCGTGCTCCTGCGCCGACATGGCGTTGCCGATGAAGCTCGTCATCAGCGAGGTCATATCCAGGCTGGTTGTCTGCAGGGTCAGCGGGTAGGAGGACAGGGTATCCTCCTGCACGGTGTCGATGTAGGCCGTCAGGCCCTGCGACACGGCGAAGATCAGCGCGATGCCGATGATGCCCACGGAGCCCGCGAAGGAGGTCAGCAGCGTCCTGCCGCGCTTGCTGATCAGGTTTTTCAGGCTCAGGCTGAAGGCGGTGCCCAGCCCCATGGAGGGCTTGCGCTCGCGCTTTGCCGCACGCTTTTCGGGCGCGGCAGCCGCCTGCTCCTCTGCCTCGTAGGGCGCAGAGTCGCTCACGACCGCGCCGTCCCGCATTTTGATGATGCGATTGGCGTATCTTTCCGCCAGCTCCGGGTTGTGCGTGACCATGATGACCAGCCGGTCCCGGGCGACCTCCTTGAGCACGTCCATCACCTGCACGCTGGTCTGGGTGTCCAGTGCGCCGGTGGGCTCGTCCGCCAGGATGATATCGGGGTTGTTGACCAGCGCCCGGGCAATGGCCACGCGCTGCATCTGACCGCCGGACATCTGCGAGGGCTTTTTGCGCAGCTGATCCTCCAGCCCCACGTCCCTGAGGGCCTGCGCCGCGCGGCGGCGGCGTTCCGTGCGGCTCACGCCGGACAGGGTCAGCGCCAGCTCCACGTTCTGCAGCACGCTCTGATGCGGAATCAGGTTATAGTTCTGGAATACGAAGCCGATGGAATGATTGCGGTACGCATCCCAGTCCCTGTCCTTGAAATGCCGGGTGGAGCGGCCGTTGATGACCAGATCGCCCTCGGTATACTGATCCAGACCGCCGATGATATTGAGCAGCGTGGTCTTGCCGCAGCCCGAGGGGCCAAGGATGGCCACCAGGCCGTTCCGGGCAAAGCCAAGGGAAACGCCCCGCAGCGCCTTTACCTCGCCGTCGCCCGCAGGATAGTTCTTGCGGATGTTCTTCAGCTGAAGCATGGGAATACCTCCTTGTATTTGTACAAGGGATATTATACCAGGCTATATGAACTGATTACAAACTTCCGGCGGCTTGTGGATCGCATCGCAGCAAACGCTGTCACACAATCTCCCGTGTGCCCCATTCCCCAAAAGCAAGGATGCCCCCGAAGGGGTGGAGGGGGCGATCGGAAAGCCCCCTCCTCGCTTCCGCAGAAGCGAAGCGTTCCCTCCGCAAAAGGATTGAGCGCCTGTGGAAGTGTCCAAAACTACTGAAATCAGGATGACTTCTCACCGCACAGCTGCGGTGAAGCCCTTGCGCAGCATGGATGACTCCTGTATAATAGGCACAGCTGACTTGCACGCCGGGGGAATCCGTATGCGATTCGACCATGCGGTTTCCGACAGCCCCAAACCTGCCGGACAGCCGCAGCCAAACGCGAACCTTCCCGAAAACACACGCTAAGGAGGTTTCCCATGCCCACCATCGCCAGCAACCTGCTCCGCGGATTGTTCCGACAAGTGTATTTCGTCACCGGCACCGCCTACGCAGGCAAATCCACCCTCGTGCGCACACTCTCCGAAAAGCATCACGGCATCATGTGCGGCGAGAACTACCATGATGCTCTGATGGAGCTGACGGACGTCGCCCATCAGCCGAATCTGCGCTACTTCGACACTATGTCCGGCTGGCAGGAGTTCATCTCCCGCACGCCGGAGGCGTACCGCGCCTGGTCTTGCGGCGCCTCCCGGGAGGCCACCGACCTGGAGCTGCTGCTGCTCATCCACCTCGCCCAGATGAACCGCCCGGTGTTCGTGGACACGAACATCTCCCTTGAGCTGCTGCATGAAATCGCCGGGGAGCACAACGTGCTGGTCATGCTGTCCCCGCAGAGCATGTCCGTGGAGCGCTTCTTCGACCGCAGCGACCCGGAGAAGCAGTTCCTGCTCCGGCAGATCGAGGCTGCGCCCGACCCGGAGGCAGCGATGGCCAATTTCCGCGCCTGCATCGCCCTGCTCAACAGCCCGGAGCAGTATGCCGCATTTGAGCGCAGCGGCTTTCCGGTCTACACCCGGACGGAGCACGCTGTGCCGGAGGATGCCGTCGCGTTTGCGGAGCGTGCCTTCCGGCTGTCATAGGCTGCAATGGATTCCGGCGGCTCGGCTGCCGGGCGGAATGGCACAGGGTCCCCTCATTCATCGTGCCAATCTTGAACCGATTGTGTGACAGAGCGCGAAACCACAGGCGGTGATGCATTGAAAAGGATCGGCAGAATCCTCCGCAGATGGCTCACGGTAAGCCTGCTGGGGATCTCCATCCTGTGTCTGCTTCTTTTGGTTGCTCTTTCATACAAACAGCCTTGTTTCGACACCTACCATGCCGCAGGATGCCTCCCGGAGATCCTGCCCCTGCCCGGTTGGTCGGCGTCATCCCTCCTGAACAGCGGCGACCTCACCGCACTGGACGATCTGCCCGGTATCGGCGAGGTTACAGCCGGACGCATCATCGAAACCCGCGAGCGGGACGGGGCGTTCTATTTCCCGGAGGATCTGATGACCGTCAGCGGCATCGGCGAAAAACGCCTTGCCGACGTTATGGCGTATCTGGCTGAGCAGCCCGCTTCCCCCACCGATCTGGAAGCATCGCCGTGAAGCGGGATGCATCGGATATGCGGGCAGAGGGTTTCCCAAAGGCGATCGGAAAGCCCTTTGGTCACGCCCGCAGGCGCGAAACACCCTCTGCGGCAGGAGTGTTTCGCTTCTGCGGAAGCGAGGAGGGGGCTTTCCGATCGCCCCCTCCACCCCTTCGGCCGCATTCATGTTTGTTTTCCGTTTTGAATGAGGTCGCCCTGCACCTGTCATTCACATGATTGACATATGCCGCCATCATATGGTATAATCCAGCAAAAGGAGGCGTTCCATCATGAAAAGAAAGGCTTTGCTACTCATTGCATTGGTTCTTGCGCTGACCCTGACGGCAGGCATGGCGCTGGCATGGGTCTGCCCCGGCTGCGGCAGCTCCAATGACGGCAACTTCTGTCCGATCTGCGGCACCGCCAAGCCCAGCGGCAACACCTGCTCCAGCTGCGGTGCAGCCATCCCTTCCACTTCCTACAACTTCTGCCTCAACTGCGGCGCTCCCGTGAACGGCAGCAGCAAGACGTCCGCCTCGGCCATCGCCGTGAACCAGATTTCCCTCAATGATGACGGAACCCTGAACGTCACCTGGAGCGATTCCGCCAAGAAGAGCCCCTACACCCTCTCCGTGGTGCAGAAGCGTTCCGGCAGCTACGCGGACGACGTCGCCAACGGCCTTGGCGCAGCGGTGTGCGAGGACAACATCAGCACAACCTCCGGCACGGCGCAGCTGGTCGTTCCCGGTGTTGACTACTGGGTCGTGGTTACGGACAAGGACGGCAATTCCTCCTACAAGGCGTATGAGGCCGGCTATGCGCCCCGTTTCTACGAGTTCAACGTGGATATCTCCATGACCCTGAAGTACCGCCGCAACAACGCTTACAAGGAAGTCAGCTCCTTCTCCGCCTCTGACTTCTCCCGTTATCACAGCACCACCACCTACGGCGCATATATCCTGATGGATTATCCCCAGCTGGCCTATGCCCGCCACTACACCGCGATCATCGCCATCGAGACCCCCAAGGGAGACGTGATCGTGGACACCTTCGGCGATATGGATCTGGAGCGCGGTCACTGGCGCTACTACTGGAACTTCTACGAGCTGGACGAGGTGCTGAACATCCTGCACGACACCTACGGCAATGTGCCCACCGGCAACTACACCTTCTCGCTGTATCTGGACGGACGCTTCGTGACCTCCACCCAGTTCCGCGTTTCCTACTGATCCCATCAGGGCCGTACCCCCGTTTGCGGAGGTACGGCCCTTGCGTGTCGAAAAAGTGCTTCAGGCACTTTTTCGAGGGATTGCACTCCGTCACTGTCAGGGCTGCAGGCAGCCCTGACGGCCGTTCCTCCGTGTAAGGAAAGTTTCCGGCAGAGCCGGAAACGCCCCGCCCGACCGGCAAAGCCGGTCGATACGAATACAGTCAGAGGGCCTGCGGGCCCTCCGACACCTCCCAAGGCCTTAAGCCGTACTCCCGTTTCAGGAGGTACGGCCCTTTTGTTGATGGCGCATATCAGAAAACCTCCTGCCGCAGCATCGCACCGCAGCAGGAGGTTCCCCGATGCATCCTATTTCCGATCATCACCCGGCATCCCGTGTGCCTGTTCGATTTTCGCGATGAGTGTGCTCAGACGCATATTGAGTGCCTCTGCGAGCTTCCACAGCGTATCAACGTTGGCATTCTTGACGCCGCGCTCAATACCAGCCAGATGGCTGCGCCCCATGGGAACAAGTCCCGAGAGCTGTTCCTGCGTCATGCCCTTGTTTTTCCTGATGTTCCTGATGACTTCTCCTGTGATGCTCTTGTTGTAAACCATCTCTGCAACCCCTTTCTGACAGGCGTTATCGCCTTCATCAAAGGGCCTGTTTTTTTCGCGTCCGCGCACAGGCATCGGAGCACCGTATCAAAAATTTCTGCCATGTCCACGAGCGTGGACAAATGTCACCGGGTTCTGGTGTATCATACAGGTACACCCCAAAGAACGGAGGATGCAATATGAAGAAGCTACTGTCCCTGATCCTGGCCCTGTGTTTGCTTGCGGTGCCCATCACTGCCATACACGCTGAGAACACCTATGACCTGAGCAGCTACGGCAACGACGAACTGCTGATGCTCCTGGCTGCTGTGCAGAACGAGGTCGTCGCCCGCCGCATCGAGAAAACGGCGCACCTGACCGCAGGACGCTACGTCGCCGGAAGGGATATCCCGGCCGGCGACTATATCCTGACCTCTGCAGGCACAGAAAATGACCATGGGGATGTCTGTCTACGTGCCGGAGATGATGCGCATACAAAGAAGTACTCAGATTATCTGGGCAGAGGCGATCAGCTCTCCTTATTCATCACGATCGAGGAAGGCGATATTCTCGAATTGCCCTTCTCCTTCACATTGACCATCTTCACGCGCATCGTGTTTGAATGAACATAGATGAAAGCGGCACCGCGATGCCTCATCGCGGTGCCGGAAAGGAGGTAGAGTCATGCAAACACAGGTAATCATCGACTACAGGATCATCCTGGCATTCGGCGTATGCTTCATTGGCGCCATGTGTGTCAAGCGGATGAATCCGGAGCAGATCAAAGAAACGCTCGTTCATGCTTCCGGCATGATCAAGTGCCTGCCCCTGAACAAACCCACCCCGTAACAGAACCTCCTGCCGCAGCATCGCACCGCAGCAGGAGGTTCCGTGTATTTATTCCGCTTTCACCTTTCTGGGACGGCCGGGCTTCCTTTTCACCGCTTCCTCCGCCGGGGCTTCAGCGGCCTTCCTTTTCCGCCCGGGGGCTTTCTTCGCGGGCTTCTCCGCCATTTCCTCAGCCACGGGCTTCTCCTTCTTCGTGCGCGGCTGATGAATCTTGCCCTCCTGCAGCACCACTGCGGTGCGGGCAGGCAGATACAGCACGATGCACGGCTTGCCGTCGATGGTTCGGACGCGGTAGGTCATGTGCTCCACCAGCTGCTGACCGCCGTACCTCTCGTCGTCCGAGCACATGGCGACGGTGTAATTCGCGCGGTTGGGCACGGGAATCACCACATCCGTCACGGATTGGGTCGGATGGAAATTGTAGGCAAAGAGCAGCCCGTTGCGGTAGAACACCAGCACCTTGTCCTGGGGGCGGTACAGCCGCTGATCGCCCATGCGCTGGTCGAAGATGCGGTGCGCCTTGGTCAGCTTCACCATATCCTCATCAAAGTCGTTGAGCCACTGGTATTTGAGATAGCCGTTGTTCTTCAGGCTCCACTGACGGCGGCAGTAATGGAACGACCAGCCGTTGCCCTCGCGGGGGAAGTCAATCCACTCCGGATGCCCGAACTCGTTGCCCATGAAGTTCAGATAGGCCTCTCCGCCGCCGCTGAGGGTGAACAGGCGGATCATCTTGTGCAGGGCAATCGCGCGGTCGATGACAGGATTGTGGATGGCCTTGTCCATGTCGGTGTACATGGCTGCGTCCGCCAGGCGGAAGATCATCGTCTTGTCGCCCACCAGCGCCTGGTCGTGGCTCTCGACATAGGCCACCGTGCCCTCACCCGGGCGGCGCAGGCACATTTCGCCCCACATTTTCCCGATGTCCCAGTCCTCATCGCGCAGCGTCTTGACCGTGCGAACCCACATGTCCGGCAATCCCATGCCCAGGCGGTAATCAAAGCCGATGCCGCCGTCCTCAATGGGCAGGCACATGCCGGGCATGCCGGACATGTCCTCGGCGATGGTGATGGCCTTCGGGTTCACCTGACGGATCAGCTCGTTGGCAAGCTGCAGATAGGTGATGGCTTCCACATGGGTATTCATGGAGAAATACTTGCTGTTGCTGTCGAAATCCGTACCCAGTCCATGGTCGTGGTAGAGCATGGAGGTCACGCCGTCGAAGCGGAAGCCGTCGAAGTGATACTCCGTCATCCAGAATTTCAGGTTGGACAGCAGGAAGTGCATCACGCCGTTGGAGCCGTAGTTGAAGCACTTGGTGCCCCAGGCCGGATGGTCGCCCTTCGGGCCGTCATGGAAGAACTGCCACACCGTGCCGTCAAACATGTTGATGCCCTCGGCGGTATTCTTCACCGCGTGGGAATGCACCACGTCCAGCAGCACGCGGATGCCCATCTCATGCGCCTTGTTGACCAGATATTTGAGGTCCTCGGGCTTGCCGAACCAGCTGGAGGCGGCGTAGAAATTCGACACCTGATAGCCGAAGGAGCCATAATAGGGATGCTCCATGATGGCCATGAGCTGGATGGTGTTGTACCCGGCCTGCTTTACATGGGGCAGCGTGTTGTCGGCAAATTCCCGGTAGGTGCCAACGCGGCCCTCCTCCTGCGCCATGCCCACATGCGCCTCGTAGATATACAGCAGATCCTCGCCCCGGAACGCCTCATCCGTCCAGGGGAACGCCCTGCGCTCGTCCACGACCTCGGCGCACCAGGTCACCGTCTTCGGATCCTGCACGACGCGGCGGGCAAAGAGCGGCAGATGCTCTGTTCGGGTCAGGTTGTAGTCCACGACCGTCTTGACCTTGCAGCCGTCCCACAGCGCATCCTCACCGGGCAGGAACAGCTCCCAGTCGCCGTTTCCCAGCTTCCTCAGCGGATGGCTGGTCTGATTCCAGCCGTTGAAATCGCCCATCAGATACAGCTGATAGGCGCTGGGCGCCCATTCGCGGTAATACCAGCCGCCCTCCGCCGGATGAAAGCCGTAATAATTGTGGGCATTGGCAAAGTCATTCAGGGACTGTCCTTCGCCCAGGATGCGCTTCTTCGTGTCCCGATACAGGGACATGCGCAGGTCGATATCCCCCGCGAAACCGGCCAGCTGGGGATTCAGCTCAAGGATTCTGTACATCTGTCAAACACCTCCATGCCTATCATTATACTCCATTCCCCGTCAAAGGGCAATATGCAATTCCGCCCGGACAGGGTAGCCTCATTCAAAACAGAAAACAAACACGAATGCAGCCGAAGGGGTGGAGGGGGCTTTCCGGTCGTCCTTCCGTCGCTTCGATTGCTTTCGTGATGGTTTGCGGTCTTGAAGACCCTGCGCGCATGCGATGCGCAACAATGTATTTCTGCACAGAAAAGTGGGCAGAATCCTTGTTGACAAATCAGACCGTGTATGGTAGAATCCAAACCGACTAAGCCGATAGGTAATATCGGTATTGTGCTCCGACAGGGAGAACGATCCGGCTGCTTCCTGCGGCGCGAACCATGCAAAGGAGCTATGACCATGGACAGGATCTATCTTGACAACGCAGCCACCACCGCGGTCTCTCCGCAGGTGCTGGAGGCTATGCTGCCCTATTTCACCCAGTGCTATGGCAACCCGTCCAGCATCCATTCCACCGGGCGAGACGCGCACCGCGCCGTGGATGCGGCCCGCAAACAGGTGGCGGAGGCCATCGGCGCCCAGGCGCAGGAAATCTATTTCACCGCCGGCGGCTCCGAGAGCGACAACTGGGCGATCAAGGGCGCGGCCTTCGCCCGGCGGAGCAGGGGCAACCACATCATCACCAGCGCCATTGAGCACCATGCGGTGCTGCACACCTGCGCGTGGCTGGAAAAGCAGGGCTTCGAGGTGACCTACCTGCCGGTGGATACGTTCGGCCGTGTGCAGGTGGCCGATGTGGCACGGGCGATCACGGACAAAACGATTCTCATCACCGTCATGACCGCCAACAACGAGATCGGCACCCTCCAGCCCATTGCGGAGATTGGCCGTCTGGCCCATGAAAAGGGGATTCTGTTCCATACCGATGCGGTGCAGGCCATCGGCGCCATCCCGATCGACGTGAACGCCATGCACATCGACCTGCTGTCCATGAGCGGGCACAAGTTCCATGGCCCCAAGGGCGTCGGCGCGCTGTACATCCGCAAGGGCGTGAAGCTCGATCCGTACCTCCACGGCGGCGCTCAGGAAAGAGGGCAACGCGCCGGAACGGAGAATCTGGCGGGCATTGTGGGCATGGGCAAGGCCATCGAGATCGCCACGCAGCACCTGGAGGAGAATGCGGCCCGCCTGACGCGGCTGCGGGACAAGCTGATCGACGGCATCCTCTCCGGCATCCCCGAGGTGCGCCTGAACGGGCATCCCACAGAGCGTCTGCCCAACAACGTGAATGTCTCCGTGCGCTATGTGGAGGGCGAGGCGCTGCTGCTCCGGCTGGATCTGGCGGGCATCGCGGGCTCCAGCGGTTCGGCGTGCACCAGCGGCAGCCTTGATCCCAGCCATGTGCTGCTGGCGATCGGCCTGCCCCACGAGATCGCCCACGGCTCGCTGCGGCTGACGCTGGGCACCGACACCACCGAGGCGGAGATTGACGAGGTGCTGGAAAAGCTGCCCGGCATCGTCGGAAACCTGCGGGAGATGAGCCCGCTGAACGCGGAGCAGCCGTCACTCAATGCCAGCTGTCCCTTCCACCATGACCATGGTGAGGACGAAGCGGAATAATCAGGGAGGAAAAGCCTATGTACAGCGAAAAGGTGATGGATCATTTTGCCAATCCCCGCAACGTGGGGGAGATCGAAAACGCCAGCGGCACCGGAACGGTGGGCAACGCCAAGTGCGGCGATATCATGAAGATGGACATTCTCGTGGAGAACGGCATCATCGTGGATGTGAAGTTCAAGACCTTCGGCTGCGGCGCGGCCATTGCCACCAGCTCCATGGCGACGGAGATGGTCAAGGGCAAGTCCATTGAGGAGGCCCTGAAGCTGACCAACAAGGCGGTGGCGGAGGCGCTGGACGGTCTGCCGCCGGTGAAGATGCACTGCTCGTTGCTGGCGGAGCAGGCGATTCATGCCGCGATCGAGGATTATCGCCAGAAGCATCCGGAAGGGTGAACGCAAGAGAAGGCCATGCTTCCTCCATCGGGAAACATGGCCTTCAGGGCATCGACAAAGTGCCTTCGGCACTTTGTCGAGGTTTCGCACTCACTCACTGGTCGAACGGCAAGCCGTTCGACCGGCCGTTCGTTCGTGTAAGGAGGCGATTTCTGACGAAATCGCGCGAAAATCGCCGCGCATGTCGCCGATTTTCGATCTATAGTCGAAGGGCCTGCGGGCCCTCCGACGCCACCCATGGGTTTGTTGATGGCCTTCCCTGGTGCGTTGGGTCAGATCACATAGTCAAATCCGCTGCGGGCGTCGTGAATCAGATCGGCCAGCGTGACGTTGTCCAGATAGTCGTTGATGACCTTCGCCAGCCCCTGCCACAGGGGGAGCGTGCGGCATTGCGTAGCCCGGGGACATGTATCCGCGCAGGCTTCAAGGCAGGACACAGGCGCCAGCGAATCCTCCGTCAGCCGCAGGATGCAGCCTACGGTATACTCCTCCGGCGCCATGGTCAGCTGATAGCCGCCGCCCTTGCCGCGCAGCCCGTTCAGCAGCCTTGCGCGTACCAGCAGCTTGATGATGCTCTCCAGATATTTTTCGGAGATCTGCTGCCGCTCAGCAATCACCTTCAGGGGAATAAAGCCCTCCGTCCGATGCTCCGCGAGGTCGACCAGCACCCGGAGCGCATAGCGCCCCTTTGTTGAGACCAGCGTATTTGTCACACCCTTTCACCGACGCTGCCGTCAGGGGGCAGCAGTTCTGCGCTTTTCCTATAAACCTATTATACAACATGGTTAGTGGAAAAATCAACAAGAAAATTTTGCGGGCGGCTATTGACAAACAGGCGAATAAGGTCTATAATCCGTACAAACCTACATGAAAGGTTGGATTTAAGATGATGTACCCCTTGAACCTTCGATGTCGCCGCAGCCGGTAAGCCCCCCTGAACGCCGCAGACACATCATGACTCCACAGACAGCCATTTGAGGAGGAAAAAGGTTATGAGCAAGGTCTACACATCTGCGGATCAGCTGATTGGCGGCACGCCGCTGCTGGAGCTGACCCATATCGAAAAGTCGGAAGGGCTGGAAGCCCGGGTGCTGGCCAAGCTGGAATACTTCAATCCGGCCGGCAGCGTGAAGGATCGCATCGCCAAGGCGATGATTGACGACGCGGAGCAGAGGGGGCTGCTGAAGCCCGGCTCCGTCATCATCGAGCCGACCTCCGGCAACACCGGTATCGGCCTGGCCTCCGTCGCCGCAGCCCGCGGCTACCGCATCATCATCGTTATGCCCGAAACCATGAGCGTGGAGCGCCGCCAGCTGATGAAGGCCTATGGCGCGGAGCTGGTGCTGACCGAGGGCGCCAAGGGCATGAAGGGAGCCATCGCCAGAGCGGAGGAGCTGGCGAAGGAAATCCCCGGCAGCTTCATTCCCGGTCAGTTTGTCAACCCGGCCAATCCGGCTGTCCACACCGCCACCACTGGCCCGGAGATCTGGGAGGACACGGACGGCGCGGTGGATATCTTCGTCGCCGGCGTCGGCACCGGCGGAACGATCACCGGCACCGGCGCGTATCTCAAGAGCCGGAAGCCGCAGGTGAAGGTCGTGGCGGTGGAGCCGGCCGGCTCTCCGGTGCTCAGCAAGGGCACGCCCGGTGCGCACAAGATTCAGGGCATCGGCGCAGGCTTCGTGCCGGCGGTGCTGGATACGACGGTCTACGACGAGATCATCACCGTGGAGAATGAGGACGCCTTTGCCACCGGCAGGCTGGTGGGACGGAAGGAAGGCGTGCTGGTGGGCATATCCTCCGGCGCTGCCGTCTGGGCGGCCATTGCGCTGGCGAAGCGGCCGGAAAACAGGGGCAAGACCATTGTGGTGCTGCTTCCGGATACCGGCGACCGGTATCTGTCGACCCCGCTGTTTGCGGAATAACATCTGTTATGATCGGGATTACTGCGAAATCGTGGCAATCCCGTTCTTGTGTGCACTGATACAGACGTGTCGGCGGATCACACACATATCAAAAAGAAAGAATCTGGAGGAGATACGATATGGAGAAGACAAGGTACGATCTGAACAAGGAGCTGGCGCAGATGCTCAAGGGCGGCGTCATCATGGACGTGACGACCCCCGAGCAGGCGAGGATTGCCGAGGCGGCCGGCGCCTGCGCGGTCATGGCGCTGGAGCGCATTCCTGCGGATATCCGCGCTGCCGGCGGCGTGTCCCGCATGAGCGACCCCAAGATGATCCGCGGCATTCAGGAGGCCGTTTCCATCCCCGTCATGGCGAAGTGCCGCATCGGCCACTTCGTGGAGGCGCAGATCCTGGAGGCCATCGAAATCGACTACATCGACGAGAGCGAGGTGCTCTCTCCCGCGGACGATGTGTACCACATTGACAAGAAGCAGTTCAAGGTTCCCTTCGTCTGCGGCGCCCGCGATCTGGGCGAGGCGCTGCGCCGGATTGCGGAGGGCGCGTCCATGATCCGCACCAAGGGCGAGCCCGGTACCGGCGACGTGGTGCAGGCCGTGCGCCACATGCGCGCCATGAACGCCGAGATCCGCCGGGTGCAGAACCTGCGCGACGATGAGGTGTACGAGGCTGCCAAGCAGCTGCAGGTGCCCGTGGAGCTGCTTTGCTATGTCCATGAGAACGGCAGGCTGCCCGTGGTCAACTTCGCCGCCGGCGGCGTGGCGACGCCCGCGGATGCCGCCCTGATGATGCAGCTGGGCGCGGAGGGCGTGTTCGTCGGCTCCGGCATCTTCAAGTCCGGCGATCCCGCCAAGCGCGCTTCCGCCATCGTGCAGGCCGTGACCAACTACACCGACGCCAAGCTCATCGCCGAGCTGTCCACCGATCTGGGCGAGGCTATGGTGGGCATCAACGAGCAGGAGATTGCTCTGCTGATGGCGGAACGGGGGAAGTAAGATGACCGTTGCCATTCTGGCGCTTCAGGGCGCCTTTGTGGAGCATGCCGCGATGCTGGACCATCTGGGCGTGGATCACTTTGAGATTCGCCAGCTCCGGGATCTGGAGCGCCCCTTTGACGGATTGATTCTCCCGGGCGGAGAAAGCACGGTCATGGGCAAGCTCCTGCGGGATCTGGGGCTGTATGCGCCCCTTAGGGAGCGCATTGCCGCAGGGATGCCGGTGTTCGGCACCTGCGCGGGGCTGATCCTGCTGGCGAAGGAGGTGGAGGGCGGGGTACCCTGCTTTGCCACGATGGACATTGCCGTCAAGCGCAATGCCTACGGCAGGCAGCTGGGCAGCTTTTACACGGTCGCTCCCTGCGAGGGCCTTGGCGAGGTTCCCATGACCTTCATCCGTGCGCCCTACATCGCCTCCGTTTCCGGCGGCGCACAGGTGCTCGCGACGGTGGACGGCAATATCGTGGCGGCGCAGCAGGGAAATCAGCTGGTGACGGCTTTCCATCCCGAGCTGTGCGAAGATCTGCGCGTTCATGCCCACTTCGTACAGATGATCGTGGAGAGCAAGGGCAACGCCTGAACAAATCAAAAACGGGGCCGGACGGCACTCCGCATGGGAGGCTGTCCGGCCCTTGTGTATATTGTCGGATTCACTGTGCTTACAGCAGCTTCCGGTACAGCGCCTTGATCTCCTCGACGGAGGTATCGCGGGGATTGCCGGGACGGCAGGCGTCGGCGTAGGCGGATTCCGCCAGGAAGTCCAGGTCGGCGGGGTTGACGATGGCCTTCAGGTCAGCGGGGATGCCCACGTCCATGGAGAGCTGCTTCACCGCGTCGCAGGCGGCCTTGCGGTACTCCTCAACGGACATGTTCTCGGTGCCCTCCACGCCCATGGCGGCGGCGATGTACTTGTACTTGTCGCCGGTCACGGGAGCGTTGTACTCCATCACGGTGGGCAGCAGGATGGCGTTGGCGACGCCGTGGGGGGTGTCATACACCGCGCCCAGGCAGTGCGCCATGGAGTGCACGATGCCCAGACCCACGTTGGAGAAGCCCATGCCGGCCACATACTGGCCCAGGGCCATGCCCTCGAAGCCCTCGGCTTCGCCCTTGACGGCGGAGCGCAGGGACCTGGCGATGATCTCGATGGCCTTGAGGTGGAACATGTCGGTCATTTCCCACGCGGCCTTGGTCGTGAAGCCCTCGATGGCATGGGTCAGCGCGTCCATGCCGGTGGCGGCGGTCAGGCCCTTGGGCATGGTGGACATCATGTCGGGATCGACCACGGCAACCTCGGGAATGTCGTGCACGTCCACGCAGACGAACTTGCGCTTTTTCTCCACGTCGGTGATGACGTAGTTGATGGTGACCTCCGCCGCGGTACCGGCGGTGGTGGGCACGGCGATGGTGAAAACGGTCTTGTTCCTGGTGGGAGCCACGCCCTCCAGGGAGCGCACGTCGGCGAACTCGGGGTTGTTGATGATGATGCCCACGGCCTTGGCGGTATCCATGGAGGAGCCGCCGCCGATGGCGATGATGTAATCCGCGCCGGAGGCCTTGTAGGCGGCCACGCCGGACTGGACGTTCTGGATGGTGGGATTGGGCTTGATGTCGGAATAGATTTCATAGGCGCAGCCCGCCGCGTCCAGCAGCGCAGTGACCTTCCGGGTCACGCCGAACTTGAGCAGGTCGGGGTCGGAGCAGACGAAGGCCTTCTTCAGGCCGCGGGACTGCACCTCGGGCACGATGGATTCAATCGCGCCCTTGCCGTGATAGGAAATGGGGTTGAGAACAATGCGGTTCGCCATGGGAATCAACCTCCTGAAAAGATGTTGTTGAACGGGACAAGCATCCCTGTGCTCTTTTTCGACAAGGAACGCCCGATTCCCTGCCGGGATGGACGGAATGTGAAAAATTTCACCAGCCTATCATCAGTTGAAGCCGAAGATCCGCTGGCTGACGGTGTACCCCAGGAGCATCAGCTTCCGTCCGATTCTGCCGGGCAGGTGGAGCGCGATGCCCAGCGGGCGGTGACGGAGCTGCCTGTAGACCTCGGGGTAGTCGCGCCGCAGCTCGGCCCAGAGCTGCTGTTTTTTTGCCAGCTGCTCCTCGCTGCCGCCCTTGACCAGCAGGATGGAGGAAACGGTGGTGATGATTTCGAGGTACTTCAGCATGTAGCTGCGCTTCTTCCGGCTGTCCATGTCGGCTGTGGCGTAGATCTCCATCATCATCCGGTTCACGCGGATGTTCTGGTCGATGCGGCTGATCATGACGCTTTCGTTGACGGACTGGTCACTGCGGCCGATATAGTAGCGGTACAGATCCACGTCCAGGTAATAGAGCGTCCGCACCAGCGGCAGGGGCTGGTAGGCATAGAGGTTATCGACGTAGAATGTCTTTTTCGGCAGCTCCATACCGCTGTCCAGCAGCAGCTGCCGGCGGTAGATGAGGGCATGCATGAGCAGATACTGCCCCATATGGAAGGTGCCGGCCTCGTCCCAGGTGAGGACGCGCTCCCGGGGCAGCGCATTGCCGTAGCGGACGACGTGCCTGTGGGCCGCGCCCTCCTTCTCGTACACATAGTTGGCGATGTAGAGATCCACGCCCTTGTCCTGATTTGCGCGCAGGGCCAGGAGCACCCTCTGCAGCGCGGCCTCATCCACCCAGTCATCGCTGTCCACGACCTTGAAATACAGGCCCGTTGCGGCCCGCAGCCCGGCCATGACCGCGTCGCCGTGACCGCCGTTTTCCTTGTGGATGGCCTTGCAGATGGTGGGGTGCCTTGCCGCGTAAGCGTCGGCGATGGCGGCGGTGCTGTCCTTGAAGGAGCCGTCGTTGACGATGAGGATTTCGACCTCCTCGCCGCCACTGAGCAGCGTGTCGATGCAATGGCGCATGTATGCTTCGGAATTGTAGCAGGGGACTGCCACGGAAAGCAGCTTCATGGATGGGCCTCCTCGTTGTTCAGCAGAATGTGTCCTTCTCCCTGCGGGCCGCGTCCAGCGCCGCGCGAATGGTCTGATCCATATCGAGATACCGGTACCCGCCCAGCCGGCCGCCGAAGATCACGTCCGTGCGGCTTTCGGCGAGCTTCGCATACGCCTGGTACAGGGCGGAGTTCTTTGCATCGTTCACGGGATAGTAGGGCTCCATGCCCTCCCGCCATTCGCAGGGATACTCGCGGCTGATGACGGTTTTCTCCGGATTGCCCGCGCCAAAGAGGAAGTGCTTGTGCTCGATGATGCGGGTGAAGGGTACCTCTGCCCCGGTGTAGTTGACCACCGCGACGCCCTGCCAGTTGTCCGTGTCGAGCACCTCGTCCTCGAAGCGGACGGTGCGGTATTCCAGCCTGCCCAGCCGATCATCGAAGAAGGCGTCGATGGCGCCGGTGTAGACGGTCCGGGCGGCAATGCCGGGATGCCCGGCGATGAAGGCTTTGTATTCGGTGTTCAGCCGCACCTCGCTGCCCGCCAGCAGCCCCTCGGCCAGCGCGTTGTAGCCCTCCACCGGAATGCCCTGATGGGGATGGGTGAAATAGTTGTTGTCATAGGTGAAGCGCAGCGGCAGGCGGCGGATGATGAAGGCCGGCAGCTCGGTGCAGCTGCGGCCCCACTGCTTCATGGTGTAATCGCGGACAAGCGCCTCGTAGATGTCCCTGCCCACCAGCTTGAGCGCCTGCTCCTCCAGGTTCCTCGGCTCGATGTCACGGCAGGGCGCGGTCTGCTCCGCGATTTTCGCCCGGGCCTCGGCGGGGGTTTTCACACCCCAGAGCCGGGAAAAGGTGTTCATGTTGAAGGGCAGGTTGAGCACGAGGTCGCCGTTGCGGGCGATGGGGGAATTGACATAGTTGTTGAAGGTGACGAAGCGGCTGGCGTACTGCCAGACCTCCTCGTCGGCGGTGTGGAAGATGTGCGCGCCGTAGCGGTGGACGCACACGCCCTCGATGTCCTCGCAGTAGATGTTGCCGCCGATGTGGGGGCGGCGGTCGATGACCAGGCACCGCTTGCCCGCGTCCGTCATTTCCCGGGCGAAGACGCAGCCGTACAGGCCTGCGCCGACGATCAGATAATCATAGGGCATGGAGCTTTCCTCGCTGTATGGTTTTGTGGGAACGAACAGGCACGATTCTGCCAAATCCGACACTTGCGTATTCGTGACCGGACAGAAAATTCCTGCAAGCCGGCATGTGAAAATCGTGTGACAGTGCGATGGGAAAATTATTGTCAGAATGACAAAAAAGACTTGACAGGAAACCCATCCTGTGCTATGATGCGATTGTGGTCAGGATGACCATAAAAGGAGGCGGAGGCATGTACGAGGAACTGGAACCGGGACGGAACCACATCGCGGTGGATGTACTGACCTTTACGGTGCGGGACGGCGGGCTGCTGCTGACGCTTTCCCGGCGGCGCAATCCGCCCCATGCGGGCTGCTGGGCATTGCCCGGACGGCTGGTCGGGGTGGAGGAATCCGCAGAATCCGCCGTGGAAGCGCTGCTGAAGGAGCTGCTGCCCGTGGAGAAGCCGTACATGGAGCAGCTCTACACCTTCACCGCGCCGAACCGCGATCCCCGCGGCCGGGTGATCTCCGTGGCGTACCTGCTGCTCCTGCCGTGGGAGCGGCTGCAGGCGGCGCTTGGGCAGGAAGGAAACGGCGCAGCCTGCTTCCGGGTGGACAGCACGGAGGGTGCCTTGCGGCTGACGGCGGAGGACGGGACGGTGCTGACGGGCAGCGAGCTGGCCTTCGACCATGGGGAGATCGTCCGCACGGGCGTGGCGCGGCTCCGGGGGAAGATGGACTATACGGAGGTTGGCTTCCGTTTTCTCCGGGATACGTCGGCCTTTTCCCTGGGCGAATTGCAGTCGGTATTCGAGGCGGTTCTGGGGAAGGCTGTAGACAGCAGCAATTTCCGCCGCTGGGTGCGCAGCCGGTATGAGGAAACGGGGCGGATGGAACGGATTGCGCAGGCGAAGCAGCAGGGCCGCGGACGGCCCTCGGCGCTCTATCGCCTGACGCGGACAGAAGGAGGGGCACGGGCATGAAGAACATCCTGATCGTGGTGGACATGCAGAATGACTTTATCGACGGTGCGCTGGGCACCGGGGAGGCGCAGGCCATCGTCCCGGCGGTGGCGGCGCGCATCCGGCAATGCCGGGAGGATGGCTGGACGCTCATCGCCACGCTGGACACCCATGGCGAGGACTACATGAGCACCCCCGAGGGCCGCAAGCTGCCCGTGCCGCACTGCATCCGCGGCACGCAGGGCTGGCAGCTGAACGAAACGGTGGCACAGGCCCTGGGAGACGCCTGCCTGCGGGTGGAGAAGCCCACCTTCGGCAGCGTCCGTCTGCCGGGGATCATCGAAGGGCTGCTGCAGGGCGAAACGGATGTGACCATTGAGCTGCTGGGGCTGTGCACGGATATCTGCGTGGTCAGCAACGCGCTGCTGCTCAAGGCGCACTTCACCGACGCGGCGCTGCAGGTGCGGCGCAGCTGCTGCGCGGGCGTGACGCCCCAGACCCATGAGGCGGCGCTCCGCACGATGGGCTGCTGCCAGATCGACATCGTGTGAAGCGGGTGAGCAACGTGCCTGATATTGACAACTACGCTGTCTATAACGACCGGATGCGCCGCTCCATGTGGGACAAGGCCTTCTTTATGGACAAGGTGCCCGGTACGGAGCTGATCATCGACTACGGCTGCGCGGATGGTTCGCTGATCCGCTTTCTGCACGAGCTGTTTCCCAGCATGTATTTCATCGGCTTTGACATCGATCCCGCCATGGTGGACGCCGCCAATGCCGGCCGGACGGAGAACGCATGGTTTACCTGCGATGTGGACGCGATGCTTGGGAGGATCCGTGACCTTGGTGTGGATCCCCGGCGAATCACCGTCAATTTCTCCTCCGTCCTGCATGAGATCTTCCATTATGATTGTGACCGGACAATGATTTCCCGTATGCTTCGGGTCGTCAACCCACGCTATCTGGTGGTGCGGGACATGATGTTCCACTCCGATGCCCCGGAGGCTTCCGTATCGCCTGCCGCTGTTGCGCAGATCAGGGACGCGCTGCCCGCCTGGCAGGTGGAGAGCTTTGAACGCCGCTGGGGTTCCCTGAGCTGCCGAAGGAATCTGGCTCACCTGATCCTCAAATACAAGTACACCGAGAACTGGGAGCGTGAATGCGCGGAGAACTATTTCTCCTATACCATGGAGGACCTGCAGGCGCTGCTTGACCCGGACGGACGCTACAAACCGATCCTGCTGCACCGCTACATCCTGCCATGGTGCCGCTACGATGCGCAAAACCGGCTGGGCGTTGACATGGGGGACGAAATTGCCACCCATTTCTCGCTCATTCTCTAACGCGCCGATGCCGTTTCCGGCGTTTCCCTCAATCAACATTCATCAAGGAGGACACTATGACTGCTGATCGTTTTGACGCTGCCCAAACCCGTGACCGCCTTGTGCAGGGCATCCGCGAGCTTGCCCGGGAGCAGGGCTTCACGAAGGTCGTCCTGGGCGTTTCCGGCGGCAAGGATTCCACCGTGGTGGCGGCGCTGTGCGCCCGGGCTCTCGGCCCGGACAACGTTTATGGCGTGCTGCTCCCCGACGGCGAGCAGAAGGACATCTCCGACAGCCTCCGCGTCTGTGAGGCGCTGGGCATCCGGCATCGCACGGTCAACATCGGCGCTATGCATCGGGAGCTGCGCCGCGTGACCGATCAGCTGGGAGAGATCGCCGCGCCGGGCGAATTCACCGTTCCTGCCCAACGGGAGAGCGACTACAACGTCGGCCCCCGCCTGCGCATGACGACGCTGCGCTACATTGCCCAGGCGCTGGGCGCGCGTCTGGCGGGCACGGGCAACCTGTCGGAAATCACCGTCGGCTACTGCACCAAGGACGGCGATACCTCCTGCGACTTTGCCGTGCTGGCGGCGCTGACGACCGTGGAGGTGGTGGAGGTTGGCCTGACGATGCCGGAGCTGCCCCGGGAGCTGGTGCAGAAAACGCCCTCGGACGGCCTTTCCGGCAGGAGCGATGAGGAACGCCTGGGCGTCAGCTATCGGGACATCCACGCCTACATCCGCCGGGGCAGCTGCGGAAATGCGGAGGTGGACGCCCTCATCGCCCGCAAGGAGCGCGCGAACATGCACAAGCGCCGTATGCCCGTGGTGATTGATCCTTTTGCAAAGTGATGGCGGAGGAGGAACAGCGCATGAAGCTCGAGCCCATTGTCGTGTCCCTGCTGGACACCGATCTGTACAAGTTCAACATGGATCAGGTGATCTTCCACAAGCATACCGATCTGAGCGGTGAATACTACTTCCGCTGCCGCAGCGAGAATGTGGTTTTCACGCAGGAGATGTTCGAGGAGATCAACGCGCAGATCGACCATCTGTGCAGCCTGACCTTCACGAAGGAGGAGCTGGATTACCTGCGCTCCATCCGCTTTATCAAGAATGACTATGTGGAGTTCCTGCGCCTGTGGCGGCCCATCCGCGACTATGTGGAGACGCGGCTGGGCGAAAGCGGACGGCTGCATATCGCCGTGCGCGGCCCGCTGTTTTCCGCCATGCAGTTTGAAATCTACCTGCTGGAGATCGTCAACGAGGTCTACTTCCGCATGCAGTATGATTACGGGGCGCTGCGGGCCTCGGCGGAGGAGAAGCTGAACCGGAAGATTGCCGATTTCCGCTCCGGCAAGTATACCTTCAAGTTCGCCGAGTTCGGCTGCCGCCGCCGACTTTCCCGGGAGTGGGAGGACGTGGTCGTCCGCCGCCTGACGCAGGAAACGACCAACTGCGTGGGCACCTCCAACGTCTACCTCGCCCGGAAATACGGCGTGAAGCCCATCGGCACCTATGCCCACGAGTTTGTGCAGATGTATCAGGGCATCGACTCCATTCCGCTGGCCTACACCAACCATTACGCGCTGGAGGACTGGTACGATGAGTACCGCGGCGACAACGGCACGGCGCTGACCGATACCATCACCACCGAGCTGTTCCTGCTGGATTTCGACCGGTCCATGGTCAACAACTTCTCCGGTGTGCGCCATGACAGCGGCGACCCCTTTGCCTGGGGCGACAAAATCATCGAGCATTACCGCAAGTACGGCGTTGACCCGAAGACGAAGCAGCTGCTCTTCTCCGACAGCCTTGACTTCGACAGGGCGCAGGCGCTGCAGGACTATTTTGAGGACCGCGCCCGGGTGACCTTCGGCATCGGCACCTTCTGCTCCAACGACACCAGCGTTCGGCCGCTGAACATCGTCATCAAGCTGCAGACGGTCAATGGACGCGCCGTGGCGAAGCTCTCCGACAACCCGGCGAAATCCATGTGCCGCGATGAGGACTATCTGGCTTACCTCAAGCGCTCCGTGGCCTTCCGCCTGGAGCGGGAGAAGGATGCGCGGCTCCGGTGACGGCCTGCGGGAGCAATGCTGCGTATATAGAACGAAGCCTGGGAGGACATGTACGTCCACCCAGGCTTCATATTATTGAGATGATCTGCCGCCCGTATACAGCTGCAGTGATGTGCCTGTCCAATTCTTGAGCACTTCGGCGTCCACCAGCGGAGCGGTGAAGATATAGAGGGCTTCCTCGCCCTGGGCGTGCAGTCGGACGGATGTGCCGTTCTCCATGCGGACGGTGCGCAGCGTGCCCAACTGCGGCCCGGCGCTGTCCGAAAAGGTGTAATCCCCCTTGCCCATCAGCGAAAGCGCCCTGGCGGGATACACGCTTGTGATGGTCAGCAGGTCGTAGGTCTCGGTGCGGTAGGTGAGGGTCACAATGCGCGCCACGCCGCCCTCAAAGGCGGTGTCGGTGCAGCTGCCTTCCACAAACAGGAGGGCATTGTTGTGCTCCGGACGCATGACCGGCGCGGGAAACGCCTCGCTGATCCGGTCGAAGTCCTCTTCGTTCGTAATCCGCACAGCGGCGGTCAGGGGCGCGGGCAGCGGCTGCTCCTTCGGCACGGCAGCATCGTCCTGCGTGCTCTGCGGCTGTCCCATCACCACCGCGACGTAGAACACGCTGACCAGCAGCAGGGACAGCGCCGCTGTCAGCGCGGCGCGCAGCAAACGCCTCCACAGGGGAATCTGTTCTTGCATCATAGCCTCGAAGTCATCAGAACTCGCAGTTCATGGGGGTGCGCGCATAGGGGATCACGTCGCGGATGTTGTCCACGCCGGTCAGGTACATCAGCAGCCGCTCAAAGCCCATGCCGAAGCCGGAATGGGTGCAGCCGCCGTACTTGCGCAGCTTGATGTACCAGTCCAGGGATTCCTTGGAGATGCCCAGCTCATCCATGCGCCCGGTCAGCCTGTCCAGGCGGGTTTCACGCTGGGAGCCGCCCATCAGCTCGCCGGAGCCGGGCACCAGCAGGTCGACGGCGGCGACGGTTTTGCCGTCGTCGTTCTGGTACATGTAGAAGGCCTTGATGTCCTTGGGCCAGTTGTAGACGAACACCGGGCCATGGAAGTATTCCTCGGTGAGATACTTTTCATGCTCCTTGGCGGTATCCTGCCCGTATTCGGGCTTGAACTGCCAGTCGCGGTTTGCGTTTTTGAGGATGGTGATGGCTTCCTCATGGGTGATGCGGGCGCACCTGGCGCCGGAGAGCGCCTGCAGCTTCTCCACCAGACCGGAGGTTCCCTTGCCGCCGGCGGCGAAGCTGTCCAGGAAGGCCAGCTCGTCCGGGCACTTCTCCAGCACGGTCCTGACGAGGGACTTCAGGAAGTCCTCCTCCACGTCCATCAGCTGGTCGAGGTCACAGAAGGCGATTTCCGGCTCGATCATCCAGAACTCGGCCGCATGGGTCTTGGTGTTGGAGTTCTCGGCGCGGAAGGTCGGGCCGAAGGTGTAAATCCTTGAGAAGGCCATGGCGAAGGTCTCGCCCTCCAGCTGACCGGTCACGGCCAGGGAAGCCTGCTTGCCGAAGAAATCCTGATCCCACTTGCCTGCGTCCCTGGGGTCAAGGGTGGTCACGGTGAAGGTGTTGCCGGCGCCCTCGGCGTCGTTGCCGGTGATCAGGGGCGTATGGACATAGAGATAGCCGCGATCCTGGAAATAGGTGTGGATGGCCATGCTGGCGACGCTGCGCACGCGGAAAACGGCCTGGAACAGGCGCGTGCGGGGACGCAGATAGCCGATCTCCCGCAGGTATTCAATGGAATGACGCTTGGGCTGCAGGGGGTACTCCTCGGAGCAGTCGCCCTCCAGCACAATTTCGGCGGCCTGGATCTCAGGGGTGGTGGGATCCTTGTAGGAGGGCACCACGGTGCCGGTCACGGTGATGGCGCTGCCCACGCGCAGGGCCTGGATGCTGTCAAAATTGGCGATGGCGCTGTCATAGACGACCTGCGGATTCTTGAAGCACATGCCATCGTAAAAGTCGATGAAACCCATGTTCTTCTGCTTGCGGTGGTTGCGGATCCAGCCGCGCAGGGTGACGGTGGTGCCCTGAAGCTCGCTCAGGCGATCCTTCAGCTCAAGGGTGGTGATGGTGTTCATGGGCATATACCTCCTTCGGCCTTGCTCCGACAGGGGCGCGCCCCCTGCGGGCTGCCGGAATAGACTGGATATCATCATACCATACTTTTGACGAAAGTACAACAAAAACGTTTGATATGCGGGGCGACTTCATTCCAAATAGAAAACAGACATGAAAGCGGCAGGAGAGCCCCCGCCTCGCTTCCGCAGGGCTGTATCCGAAAAGCGCAAAGGCCGTGCTTCCCGGGCAGGAAACACGGCCTTTCGGATCTTCTGATGTTTTTCTTCACACAACGCTTCATTCGGACAGCGGCTTTTCGGCCCGGGGGGGGGGCTTGAGCGTGTCGAACGGCCTGCCGTCACATGGTCACGCCATGCTTCACGCGGTCATGCTCCTCCGCGCGCTTGGCGTTGTTGAAGCGGTCAAGGGTGCCCACGAGGTAGCCGGTGATTCTGCGGATCCGCTGGAAGGGGGTGTGGCCGAAGTCATAGGACAGCTCCACATACTCGCCGTCCACCTTGATGTCCATCGCCAGCGGTTCCCGGCCGAACTTCTCCTTCGCCCGGTTAATGTAGGCATTGATCTCCGTCTGTTCCAGAACGCCGCCGTTCACGGTTACTGCGCATGCCATGGGGATTCCTCCGTTTCTGTTTTGTCCGTTGTGGATTTCTGCCCGGCGGAAGAGCCGGGCTGCATTTGGCCTCACTGAATAGATACCCGCAATCGGGCCGAATGAAACAGCTTCGGTACGCTTTTTTGACGATGGCCCGTGTCTGGGCGGAGCGCATCGCGGGTACGCAAAGGAGGGCCGCACAGGCACGTGCAGCCCTCCGGGAATGCGCGGCTGCTGTTACCGGATGGTGACGATCCAGCCCTCGGGCGCTTCGATCTCGCCCATCTGGATGCCGCGCAGGGTGTTGTACAGCTTCGTCAGCACCGGGCCCATCTCCTCCTTGCCGGAGGGGAAGACGATTTCGCGGCCATGGTCGTTGATCGACCCGACCGGGCTGATGACCGCGGCGGTGCCGCACAGGCCGCACTCAACGAACTCCGGCACCTCGGCAAAGGGCACGACGCGATGCTCCACCTCCATGCCCAGATACTTTTCCGCCACAACCATGATGCTCCGGCGGGTGATGGAGGGCAGGATGGAATCGGACTTGGGCGTCACCAGCTTGCCGTCCCTGGTGATGAAGATGAAGTTCGCGCCGCCGGTCTCCTCGACCCGGGTGCGGGTGGCTGCGTCCAGATACATGTTCTCGGCGAAGCCCTCGCGGTGCGCCTCCATGATGGGATGAAGGGACATCGCGTAGTTGAGGCCGGCCTTGATGGCGCCGGTGCCGTGGGGGGCGGCGCGGTCAAAGTCGGAAACCTTGAGGGCGATGGGCTTCACGCCGCCCTTGAAGTACGGGCCGACGGGCGTGACGAAGATGCGGAACTCGAATTCCGACGCGGGCTTCACGCCGATGACCGGGTTGGTGCCGATCATGAAGGGCCGCAGGTACAGCGACGCGCCGGTGCCATAGGGCGGCACATAGTCGGCGTTGGCGGCCACGACCAGCTTCACGGCCTCGAGGAACTTCTCCACCGGGAAGGCGGGCATCTCCAGCCGGGCGCAGGTATCCGCCATGCGCTGGGCGTTGAGGTCGGGACGGAAGGTCACGATGCGTCCGTCCTTCGTATAGTAGGCCTTCAGGCCCTCGAAGCAGGCCTGGCAGTACTGGAACACGCAGGCGCACTCGTTCAGGGTGATGTTCGCGTTGGTTTCAAGGCCGCCCTCGTCCCACTGCCCGTCCCTGTAGCGGCAGACGTAACGGTATTCCGTCTGAATATATCCAAAGCCAAGGCTGCTCCAGTCAATGTTCTTGCTCATTGCAGCTCTTCTCCTTCCATTCTGGGATACAAGCTATTATAGGACGGTTTGCGGGACATTTCAAGCGGTATCCTGTTTTTGTCTTGTTTTTCGGCACGCGGGAGGCTCATACGCCGTACTTGACGCGAATGCGCTCCAGCTTTTCCCCGATGGGCCGGGCGAGGAGGCGGAGGAACACCGCGTTCGACAGCGCATACAGGCAGGTGTGCGGCAAGGCCGTGACGCAGGCGGTGGCGTAGAGCTGCCAGCTGAAGCTGCCGCCGTACCACAGCACCGTCCACACGTCCATGACCATGGAATACGCCGCGCCGGACAATGCGCCGTACGCAGGCAGCAGATAGCGCCGCCGCCGCAGCGGCTCCCGCAGATACCCCGCCGCAAGGCCGATCAGCCCCCACGCGAGCATCTGAAAGGGCGTCCAGGGCCCCTGCCCGAACCAGAAATTCGACAGCGCCGCGGCGAGCGCTCCGGTGAGGAAGCCCGCCTCCGGGCCCAGGTACATGGCGGTGAGGATGGTCAGCGCCGTGATCGGCTTGAACAGGGGGATGAAGCGTCCGGCAATGCACAGCGCGACCATCACGGAGGTGAGCACCATCCGGCGGGAACCGGTTCTGCGCCGCTCATAGCCTGCCGCGAACAGCAGGAGCGACAGCGCTGCGACGCCGAGGGTGACCAGCAGATGCAGCCTTTCCGGAAAGGCGAGCGCCCCCAGCAGCACCAGCAGGGGAATCGCGGCCAGCGGCAGCGCGAGCTTCAAAACGGCCCTGGCCCGGGAGGAGCGGATGAGGATCATTCGCCATCCCCCTTCCTGCCGTTCAGGCGGCACAGCCTTGCCGCGTCGTCCACCGTGACGGCCCGGTCATAGTGCCCGCGCGTCATGCGGCTGACGGCGGTGGTGTAGAAGGTGTTCTCCCCGAAGAAATCGGCGGGTGTGCCCTCGGAGACGATCCGTCCGCGAAAGAGCATCGCGCACCGGTCGGCGCACAGGGCTGCGAACTCCACGTCATGGGTGACCACAAGGATGGAGAGCCCCTGCGCCCGGAGCGATTGCAGCACCTGAAGAAGCTGCTGCCGGGCATGGGCGTCCACGCCCTTGGTCGGCTCGTCCAGCAGGAGCACGCGGGGCTGTGTGGCAAGCACCCTGGCCAGGGCGACCAGCTGCTGCTCGCCGCCGGAGAGGTCGTAGGGGTGGCGGTCCATCAGGTGCTCAAGGGACATCGGCAGCAGGCGGAGCCCGGCCTGCGCGTCCGCCAGCTCCTCCCGGACGGTGCTGCACAGGAAAACGGTCTGCACGTCCTGGGGCAGCAATGTCAGGCAGCTGCGGTACAGCGTCTGGTTGCGGTAGGCCTGCAGCTTTCGCCCGAAAACCCGCACGGAGCCGCTGTAGGGCTTCTCCAGCCCTGCGGCAACGGACAGCGCGGTCGTCTTGCCCGAGCCGTTGCCGCCCAGCAGGCAGAGCAGCTCTCCCGCGCGGAGCGTCAGGTCAAGCCCCCTGAGCACGTCGGGGGCGCTGCGCTCGTAGCGGAAGAACACGTCCCGCATTTCAAGGGCGGGCTCGCCGGGGTATGATTTGGGAGAAACGGCCGGAAGGCTGCGAATCGTGGTACTGTATTGGGAGACAAACTGCCTGCCTTCGCGTCCGTCCAGCGGACAGGCGCCGTCGGCGTTCAGCGCATGGTACAGGCGAACGGCGGCGGGCATGGCGCACAGCAGCTCCGGTTGATGGGCAAGCTGCCGCACGGCCTCCCGGGGCGGCGCACCGGCGATCAGGCGGCCCTCCCGCATGACCAGCAGCTGATCGCAGGCGGGGATGACCTCCTCCAGCCGGTGCTCGGTGATCAGGATGGTCAGCGCCAGCTCCCGGTTCAGCTTGCGCAGCGTGGCGATGAAGTCCGCCGCCGCAATGGGATCCAGCTGGGCGGTGGGCTCGTCGAGGATCAGCAGGGAGGGCTGCATGACCATCACCGCCGCAAGGTTCAGGAGCTGCTTCTGCCCGCCCGAAAGCGTCGCGACAGGCCGCTCAAACCAGTCCTCAATGCCGAAGTAGCACGCCATTTCCGCCACGCGCCGCGCGATTTCCGGCTGCGGCAGGCCCAGGTTTTCCAGCCCGAAGGCCAGCTCATGCCAGACCCGGTCGGTCACCAGCTGCTGCTCCGGGCGCTGCATCACAAAGCCCACCAGCGTCGCGGCTTCCCGGTCGGTGAGCTCCCCCTGCTCCCTTCCGGCGATGCGGATGCTCCCGGTTGCCGTCCCCAGGGGCGCCAGCTCCCGCTTCAGCAGCCGCAGCAGGGTGGATTTGCCGCTGCCCGTCGCCCCGCACAGCGCCGTGAAGGAGCCCTGCCCGATGGTGAAGGACATATCCCGCAGCGCGGGCACGGCCTGCTGCGGGTAGGTGAAGGTCAGATCCCGGACTGCAAGAATCGCCATCGGAGCGCCTCCTTTCCGTCAATGAGCAGCGGCAGCAGCACCAGCAGCGCATAGGCGCCATAGCCCAGAAGTACCCGGCCTGTCAGCGGCTGGGCGCTCATGGCCGGGTAATAGGTGAAATGCCGCGCGGCGGATGCCCAGAGCGATCCTCCGGCAAGCAGGAGGGACAGCGCCGTCAGCAGGCCGTCCCGCAGCGTGAAGCGGAAAAGGGCGAACTGCGTTCTTTTCCCGATACCATACCCCCTTGCGGTCATGCTGTCTGCGGTGACCACGCCGTTCTCCAGCGCCCATGTGACCATGACGGAAAAGACGCGGAGTCCGCCGCGGCAGGCGTCGGGGAGATTGTCCTCCCGGTACAGGCCGAGGGCCCGCTGCGCCTGCTGCGTTTTGCGGGCCTGCCGGGAGAACAGCGGCACATACCGCAGCGCCATCGAAAGCACCAGCGCCAGCCTGGGGGACAGCGCGCCGAACAGGCAGAGCAGCCGGTCGCTGGTCATGAGGTGCGTGAAGCTGCCGAACCAGTACAGCACCGCGACGATCATCCCGGCTGCGGCGAGGCCGTAGCAGAGCGCCTCCAGCGTGACGGGGTTGTGATTCATCACGAACAGCACCGTTACGCCGCTGTGGGAGACAAGAGGGTTCACCAGCGCCATCGCCAGAAGGAGCAGGAGGGAAAACAGGTGCGTCCGCCTGCCGGACAGCCCGCGCAGGTGCAGATGGAGCGCAACGGCCCCCAGCAGCGACAGCGCCAGAATGACCGGATCCATGCTGAACATGGCGACGGTGGCGGCGCACAGCAGGGTCACCGCAACGGCAAGGGGATGATGCTCAGCGAAGGTTCGCATGGGGTCGCTCCTTTCTGCAGGATGCTTTGTCAGCGCAATCCGAGGTCGCCGCCCATGTCCAGCGAGTAGGCCCAGAGGATCGCGTCGCCGTCGGTGAGCGCGTACTGATCGCAGCCCACGGAGGGCGCGGCGCCGTTGACGGCATACATCCAGCCGGACAGGTCGCCGCAGCTGAATTCATACAGGTTGGCGATGCCGCGCAGGTACCGCATCCCGGCGCTGCCGCTGCTCTCCAGGTGAATGCCGAAGGCCTGCGCCGCCTCGGTCAGCACGGTGAAAACCGTGTCGCCGGGGGCGATGGGGAGCTCCGTGGCGGGGAGGATCACGCCGTCCGCCGGGAGATGGGCAGCGGCGGCTTGCCCGATGGCGGCGTCGCAGCGGATGGTCAGCGTCACCGTGCCGATGGCGTCGGGCTTGTCCGGGAGAACGCCGGTATAGTAGCTGTCCGCCGACTGAAAGTCCGTGAGCAGCACGATGGCGATCAGGGCGGCGGCGATCAGGAGCACCGCAAGGAAGTTGCGCCGGTGCCGCTTCTGCAGCACAAGCAGCAGGAGCATCGCCAACAGCGCCAGCAGCACAATGACGCCGGCGGCGATGACCTTGTAGCCGACATGGGGTATGTATTGGGAAAAGGGGTATGTATCGGGAGAAAATGAGTCGCCGGCATGATCGAGCAGATACAGCCCCGGCTTGCCCGCGCAGAAGCGCTCGTAGGCGGTCAGCGCCAGAAACGCCTGCATGGTGGCGCTCTCGCTGGAAGCGTCCCCGAGCCGGTGGGAGAAGCTGCCGTCGGGCAGGCAGTAGCGGCGCAGACCGTCCAGCAGCGTGCAGCCGTCCTGGATGAATCGCGCGTCCGTCATCGCGTCAATGCCCAGCGCGGAAAGCGCGATGAGCACCTGTGCGGTGGTTTCCGGGTTGGGGGTGCCGTAGCTGGCGTAGTCACCCTCGCTGCGCTGCAGGCCGGAAAGCCGCAGCAGCGCGCGGTCAATCGCAGCGCGGACAGCCTCATCCTCCCGATGGGGCGCAAGGGCCTGCAGCGTCATCGCCGTCACATCCGGGTCGGAAACCGTGCCCTGCAGCGCCCAGCCGCCGTCCGCGCATTGCAGGGACAGGAGCAGCTCGAGGGTGTCCGCGGTGGTCACGCCCGGCGCGGTCACGCCGTTGTTGAGCAGGTGCAGGGCGAAAACGTGGCTCATGATGCCCTGCTGTCCGGCGGCTTCCGCCAGGGTTGCCGCCACCACGCTGTCCGTGCTGCCGGTGGCGGCAAGGACGAGGGCATGCTTCAGCCGCGTGCTGGCGGAGGGAACGGCGCTGTCCCCGATGCAGCGCAGCATGGCAAGGCGGCATTGGGTGAGGTCATAGCTGCCGCGCTGGCTCAGGGCGAGGGCGTACCATTCGCCGCCGGTGCCCATCGCATCCGCCAGCGGGCCGTCCAGCCATGCCTGCACATCCGGCACTCCGGCAGCAGCCAGCCTGCAGTCGAGGATGCCCCCGGCAAGCCGGCTTGCCTCATCAGCGGGAGAAGCCGCCCGGGCGGCCGTCAGCGGCGCGACGCACAGGCACAGCGCCAGCAGACAGGCCGTCCAGCGGGAAAGGGGAGAGAATGCGTGCTTCATGGTTACTCCGCGGCGGTCACGGTGACGATGCACACCGGCGCAACCAGCGTCTGCGCGTCGGAAACGGCGCTGACAAGATAGGTGCCGGGCGCTGCGAAGGTCAGCACAGCCGTGCCGTCCTCGCCGGTGACGGATGCGGTCGCCTCGCCGTTTACGGTCAGCACAGCGCCGGAAACGGGCAGCACCACGGGATTCCACATCTCGTCATAGCCGTTGGCGGAGAGCGTCAGGGACACCTCCGCGCCGGAGACGGATTGCGTCGCCGGTGCGGCAAAGAAGCAGTAGGTGTCGCTCCATGCGGTCAGGTCGGTGTAGACATAGGCCTTCACATGGTCGCCGTCCTTCACCGGATCCGCCAGCGACCAGGCGGGTGCGTCGTTCAGGCAGTAGCCGTAGCTGCCGCCGTTCTCAACGCCCCACAGCCGCGTCATGGACAAACCGTATTCCGTGACAGCGCAGGCAAAGCCCTCCGCGCCATCGGGGAAACAGGCAGCGTGGGCGCAATTCAGCGCGTCGCGGAGGGTCAGCGTGCCGTCCGCGTCCACGTCGGTCACGCAAACGGGCACATAGGCCATCACCAGCGCGTTCTCCGCGTCCGTGACGGAAACGTAAACCGTGGCGCTTCCCCCGCCGGTTTCGGCAACGGCGAGGCAGGCGGTGAGCATCAGCAGGGACAGGAGCAGGGCAGTGAGCTTTTTCATACGGCATTTCCTCTTTTCTTTTTATATCAGCACATGCGGGGCATGCAGCTGTCAGTGTGGTAAAAAAGCCTTGGGAGGTGTCGGAGGGCCCGCAGGCCCTCTGACTGGATTCGTA
>JBJEUF010000119.1:0-2434 GCA_051883695.1 Aristaeellaceae bacterium | reverse complement strand
CCGCCCCGCCAGTCCTCAAAGCCGAAATAGCGCACATGCCCGGTATAGTCCGCATGGCCCGGACGAACCAGATCCACGCCGTCGCCATAATCGCGGCTGCGCTGGTTGGTGTTGCGGATGATCGCGCAGATGGGCTGCCCGGTCGTCCTGCCGTTCAGCACGCCGGAGAGGAACTCCGGCGCGTCCGGCTCCTTGCGGGCGGTGGTCAGGGCGCTCTGCCCGGGCGCACGGCGGGCCATCTCAGCCCCAAGGCGCGCCATGTCGATCACCATGCCCGCCGGAAAGCCGTCCATCGTCATGCCGATAGCCTCGCCGTGGCTCTGCCCGAAGATGGACAGCTTCAAATGCTGTCCCCAGGAGCTGCTCATTCAGCCTTCCCTCCAAGCTGCCGGTATACTTCGATGAAATCAGGCCAGGATTTGTTCAGCGCGTTCGTCCCCGCGATCCGAACGGGCTGCTCCGCCTGCGCTGCCGCCATCGCCGCCAGCATGACCATGCGATGGTCGTTGTAATCCGGGATGGACACGCCGCCCCGGAGCTGCTTCACACCGCGAATCACCATCTCATTGCCCTCGGCCTTCGCGTTGCCGCCCAGCAGATTCAGGATCTCCACCGTCGCCGCCAGCCGGTCGCACTCCTTGATCCGCAGCCGTCCGCAGCCGGTCAGACGGCTCTCGCCCTCCGACAGCTGGCAGACAAGCGCCAGAATCGGCGCGATGTCCGGGCAATCGGACATGTCCAGCGTTGCGCCGTGCAGCGATGCGGCGGTGACCCTGATTCCCGATTCGCTCTCCTCAACCTGCGCGCCAAGCGCCGTCAGATGCTTCAGCACCGCGCGGTCGCCCTGCGTGGTATCCCGGGACAGGTTCGTCACCTGCACGTCATGGCCCATCGCCGCCGCGCAGAGCAGCACCGCAGCCTGAGAATAGTCGCCGCTGAGCCGTCCATCCACGGCATGATACGCCTGATTTCCCGGGATGCGCCAGCTGAAGGGCGCAGCCTTTTCCATCACCACGCCGCTGCCCGTGATCGCCTCAACCGTCATGTTGATATAGCCCTCGCTCTCCACCGGCGGCTGAACCGTCAGCGTGGAATCCTCCCCCAGCAGGGGCAGGGCAAACATCAGTCCGGAGACAAACTGGCTGGAAACATTGCCCGGAAGCACGTAGTTTCCGGCTTCCAGCTTTCCCTGCACCGTCAGCTCCGCCGCGCCGTCGCAGCCCACTCCCATGCGCCAGCGCACACCCCGGGGCACGAACAGATCGCGGTACACGTCCATCGGGCGCTGCCCGAGCCGGCCGTGCATCCTGAATACGCCGCCGCCGGCCACCGCCAGCGCAATCGGTACAAAAAAGCGCAGCGTCGAACCGCTTTCGCCACAGTCCAGAATCGGCAGCTTCGCAATCTTCCTCGCATGGCCGCGAAGGGTCAGCCGTCCCTCCTCACGCTCCGTTGCCGCTCCCAGCGCCCTGAGGCACCGCCGCGTCGCTGCCATATCCGCCGAATCCATAAAGCCGGTCAGCGTCGTTTCGCCCTCTGTCAATCCGGCGCAGATCATCCGGCGGTGTGCCTCGGATTTGGAGGCAGGCGCCGCCACCGTCCCCTGCAGGTGTGCGGGAGAGAAAGTCATTTCCATAAGTCGATGGGTCTCCTTTGCTGGTATCATCATCGTTCACATTTTAACACACGCAGCTGCCTTTGTGTTGTTTTGGTTCTGTATTTGGCCAGGCTGTACAACGAAAATACAGGCAGACAACCTGCGTCGCCAGGCGGTAGCCTGACGCAGAAAGCGACCGGCGCATCCTCCGCGCCAGCCGCCCTGCATTCAATCTGTAAAAATCGGGACAGTCTCCCGTTCCGGTACATCCTCCGTGCGCATCATTCCTTCCAGCCCGATCAGGCTCTCGCGGAAACAGACGCCCGTCAGGTAGCCCTTCGTGACAAGCTGCCGCGCCCGTACTGCCGCTGCGCGTACACCGCAGGCCGGTTCCAGTTCATCGGCTGGCAGACGGCCTTCTGCACGCATCAGCGCCGCAACGATGAGCTCCGCATGCTTCCTTGCGCGGAGCCGCTCGGCGATGGGATTCATCGCCCATACCAGCAGCACCGCGGGAACGCACAGGTACAGGTGCGCGATGCGCAGTCCTCCCTCCCGCATGAAGCCGAAAACCGCCACGTACACGCAGGCCGTCAGCAGCAGGAAGAGCCCGATCAGCGCCAGCTTTTCCACCGCCCTGACCACGCGCCCCGGCCTGGTCTTGTCCGTCAGGTAGCGTTCCATGCGCATCCGCCTTTCCATCAAGAAGCCGCATCAGCCCCGCGCCGCAAAGCCGACCTTCTTCTGCACCTTCCGCAGCGTCCTGGTTGCCAGACAGGTGGCTGTTCTGGCATTCTCATCCAGCACGCCCTGCAGGTAGCCCTTGTCGCCAATCAG
>JBJEUF010000118.1:0-40447 GCA_051883695.1 Aristaeellaceae bacterium | reverse complement strand
ATGGTGGGGTTGGTGGGGGCGTGATTTTTGTGGGCAGTTGCGGAGGGAACCCTAAAGTATGTCATGGCTTCGCCTTGAGAGGAACGGCAATGAAGGGCTGGCCTGCATTTCTCGGCATCAACCCTCTCACTGAAACCTTGACTTTTTCCCCTTGTTTTCGGAAATCCCCCAGGTTTCCGTGATGAGCCAGATTATTTGGTAAAGCGGATCACATTCCAGCTGGCTGCGGGCAGGATCACCGCGCCGTCCACAATCTGAACCGGCACCTGCACGTGCTTGACCTCATCCGGGTTCTCCTCGGAGTTGATGGCCTTCATGTCATCATGATGCAGCACCGTGTGGAGCACGGGCTTCATGTCCCCGAAGGAGCGCATATCCAGCGCCAGCGCCACCGGCTCGGTGAGGTCGCGGTTGACGGCGAAGATGGTCACATTGCCTGCATCATCCATGGTGGCAGCGGCATCCATGACGGGCACGTCATTGAAGTGCTTCGTGTCATGCTTTTCACAGGAGATCAGCGGCAGCAGGGACTTGCCGCGGCCGTACATGGATGCGTCCATCATCGGGTAGAAGATGGTCTGGGCCCATGCGCCGCCCTTCTCCCTTGTCATGATGGGCGCGATAACGTTCACCAGCTGCGCCAGACAGCCGATCTTCACGCGGTCGGCGTTGCGGATCATGGTGATGAGCATCAGGCCAACCAGCAGCGCATCCTCGAAGTTGTAAATGTCCTCCAGCAGGTGCAGCGCTGTGCCCCAGGGCTTGTTCCTGTACAGATTCTGATCCTGATCGTTGGAGTGATACCAGACGTTCCACTCATCCAGGGACAGGTGCACCTTCTTCCTGGCGTGCTTCTTCCCCTTGACCGCATCGCAGATGGACGCGACGGTCTTGATGAAGTCGTCCAGATCCAGCGTCGAAGCCAGGAAATCCGGCGTGTCGTTATGGGGATTGCCATAGTAGCGGTGCAGGGACACATAATCGACGTTATTGTAGCACTCGGTCAGCACCTGATACTCCCATTCGCCGAAGGTCGGCATATTGGAGCCGGAGGAACCGCAGACCACGGTCTCGATGGAATCGTCCACCCACTTCATGACCTTGGACGCCTCGTTGGCGATGCGGCCATACTCCAGGGCGGTCTTTGCGCCGGTCTGCCACGGGCCGTCCATCTCGTTGCCCAGGCACCAGAGCTTGATATTGAAGGGCTCCGCCGCGCCGTTGGATATGCGCTGATCCGACCAGTAGGTGCCGGACTTGTGGTTGCAATACTCCACCACATCCTGCGCTTCCAGCACGCCGCGGGTGCCCAGGTTGATGGCGTACATGACCTCGGTGTTGGCCTTCTTCGCCCAGTCGACGAACTCATGCAGGCCAAAGGCGTTGGGCTCGGTGGTTTTCCAGGCCAGATCAAGGCGCTTCGGGCGCGAATGCTTCGGGCCGACGGAATCCTCCCAGCGGAAGCCGGAGACGAAGTTGCCGCCGGGATAGCGCACCACGGGTACGTTCAGCTTGCGCACCAGTTCCAGCACATCGGTACGGAACCCCTGATCGTCCGCCAACGGATGCTTCGGCTCATAGATGCCGGTGTACACCGCACGGCCGAGATGCTCGATGAAGGAGCCGTACAGGCGCTTGTCGATGTCGGAGATGACATAGTCCTTGTCCAGAATCATCTTCGCTTGCTTCATGGGTATTTCCTCCATTCACTTGACCGGGTCGCCCCGGAGCTATCAGTGCAGATCAAAGGTCAGGATCGTCACGGAGTACGCCGGCAGCGTCATCTCCACCGTGCCCTCCGCAATTTCCATCCGGCTCTTCACAGGCACGATGTTCTCCTTGTTGTACAGGGTATTGGTCACGTTCTTGTCACCGGTCAGCTGCTTGCAGACCGCCCGGCCATCCGGCACGTTCGCAAGGTGCAGCGTCATGGGCTCGTCATAGGCGGACACATTGACGAGCTTGACGTAGAGCTTGTCCTCCGTCCGGGTCACGACATGGTAGAGAAGCTGATTGATGCTGTCGCAATCGCTGCTGACCACATGATCGCCCAGCGTCTCGGCAAACATCGCCTGCACATGGTAGTTCGGCGTGAGCATGACCTCCCGGGCATTGAACCAGATCAGGTCGGGCGTCCACTGCTGCATCCCCTCGCGGGCCATCAGCGGCGCATAGCTGGCCATGACCACCACGTCGCTGTTGCGCTCCAGGCTGGTCATGTAGGCAGCCTCGCACAGGGCGGAGTACAGGTTATTGGGGCGGCGGCCGTTGGGCTGGGTCGCCTCGTGGGCGGCATATTCGCCCAGGAACACCTTCGTCGTGCGGGGATAGCTGTCATAGCGGTGCATGTTGTTCAGGAACCATTCGCCGGACATGTAATAATGCTCGTCCACGATGGTATCCGGGAACTTCGCGCGGATGGTCGCCCAGGCATTCGCAGGCAGGCTGCCTTCCGCCACAGGGCCGGCGGAGGATACGATGGTGATCTCCGGATGCGCTTCCTTCACAGCCTTGTAGAGGATCTGGAAGCGCGTCCAGTAAACCGTGTCCCAGTTCTCATTGCCGATGCCCAGGTACTTCAGGTTGAAGGGCTCCGGGTGCCCCATTTCCGCACGGAGCGCGCCCCACCGGGTGGTCACATCGCCGTTGGCAAACTCGATCAGGTCAAGGATGTCCTGCGCGTAGGCCTGGGTTTCCTCGATGGTCAGCGGCGCTTCCTTCACGTCGCGGGCCTGACAGAGCAAGCCGGAATGCACCACGGGCAGCGGCTCCGCGCCCAGCGCCTCCGCCAGCATGAAGTACTCGTAGTAACCCAGACCGTAGGACTGCATATAGCCCCAGGTGTTGAAGTTTTCCCGGCGATCCTCCACAGGGCCGACGGTATCCTTCCAGTCATAGAAATTGCTGCGGTAATAGCTTCCCTCGGTGACGCAGCCGCCCGGGAAGCGCAAAAACTTCGGGTTCAGATCCATCAGCGCCTGCACCAGATCCGCCCGCAGGCCGCCGCCCGGCCAATCCGCGCCGAAGGCGTCCGCTGGCATCAGGCTGGCCATGTCGAAGTCCACCGCGCCCGTGCCGTGCAGAATGAAGGACAGCACCGCATCCTCCGTGTAGGAGGGCTTGAAGGTCAGCTCATACCTCTGCCACTCGTCCGTCAGCGTAAAGCTCTTGGGCACCGCAATGGACTTGCCCGTGCGCTTGGTCAGGGCGATTTCCACCGTGCCGTCGAAGTCCCCGGCATTGCGCATGTACACGAAGCAGCGGTACGTTTTGCCTTCCTCCACCGGGATGCCGCCGGAGAAGGTCGTGGACTGGTAGCCCAGATTCGCAAAGCGGTAATCACCCTTGGTGCAGGTGACACGCATGTAGGTGGGGTTGTTTTCATTCAGCGGATCTTCCGTGCTGACAACCGCCGTACCCGTTGCGCCAAAGGCCAGGTTGAAGCCCCAGCCGGTATAGTGATCGGTCGTCCTCGGGTTGAGGATATCCTCGTACTCGAAGGAACGGTTCTGCAGCAGCTCCGCATACAGACCGCCATCCGCACCATAGTTGATATCCTCGAAGAACAGGCCGTAGAGCGTATCGCTCATTTCGATGGTTGTATCGTTGGCATCCGCCGTGAGGGTGGATGCGAAGCCACAGACCGGCAGCAGGGCCAAACCGAGCAGGATGCAAAGCAGTCTGCGCCAATGCAGCGTCATGCCATCTTTCATATGTCTACGTCCTTTCATGTTGTTTTCTTGTGTATATGATACCATATCGGACGTGGATTGACAAGGTATTCCCCTTCATTTGTCGCAGAAGAACGCAACAGAAAAGGGAGCGACCCGGAGGTCACTCCCCGCAGCGTTCAGGCCATGTCCGTATCCACGCAAATGCGCGCCGTTTCATTGACCCTTTCTGCATGGATTTCCTGCTTACTCAGCGTCGGGAGCGCCATAGACCTCGAAGAAGGCCTCCATGGCGTCCTCGTACCAGTAGCGGCCCTGCTCGGCCAGCCACTCGGTGTAATCCCACGGATCCGCAACGCCCTCGCGCACAGCCGCCTCAATGCCGATCACGCCATTGAAGTCGCCGCCGTTATAGGCGTTCACCAGGAAGGCGTTGAAGCCGGGGATGGTGCGGGAACCCCAGGTGACGGGGTTCTGGATGTTCTCCATGAAGGACACCCAATCGTTCCAGTAGCCCAGGTCAGGCATCAGGGCAGCGAAAGCCTCATTCAGCTCATCGTCCTGGATCAGGGGCAGGCAGTTGGGCAGCGCATAAGCCCGGTCCTCGGTGCCTTCCCAGCACAGGGTCGGGAACAGCTCGCAGCGCTTCATCCAGCCGTCCTTGCCCCAGCACAGGTACTTGACCATCTCGTAAGCCTCACGGGGATGCTCACAGGTAGAGGAGATCGCGATGCCGTCCAGGAAGGCCAGCTGACCAGCGTTGTCAGCGCCCACCGGAGGATTGTAGGGCACCATCTTGATGCCGCGGTCGGTGGCCAGGGGCTTGGTGTAGATGTTGTTCAGGGTCCAGAAGGCGTCGGTCAGGACAGCCACGTGACCGGTCTGGCCAGGCCACTCGTTGGAGGGATCAACCGCCAGATAAGCGTCGGAGCCGCCCACGCAGGTGTTGCCCAGACGGATGTTCTCCAGCTGCAGCTCCAGGGACTCAGCCCAGCCGGACTCGAAGTTGTAGGTCTCGCCGTTCCAGCCGAATTCGCCGATGGAGTTCTCGGTCAGCGCGATGGGGCCGCAGGTCACGGGTGCATACATGCCGTTGGTGTACGCCCAGATGCCCTGAGTCGCGTCGGTCATGGTCTGGGTCAGCTCAACGAAATCGTCCCAGGTCCAGTCCTGACCGGGCATTTCGACGTTCATCATCTCAAAGACGTTGGCGTCGAGGTACACGGTCGCGGGCAGGAACTCGCCAGCCATGAAGAAGCAGCGCTCGCCGTCCAGATAGCCCATCTCGCGGACAGTGCGGTACAGCTTGGTCTGCGCCTCTTCGTCGTTCTCGATGTACATGGAGATGTCAGCCATGTAGGGAGCCGCCAGCAGGGGATCCAGATCGAGGAAGAAGAACGCATCCGGCAGAGAACCGGCAGCAGCGTAGTTGTTGAGGTCCACGGTCACGTTGCCGGTGGTGGTGCGGATGACCTCAACGGTGATGTTGGGATACAGCTCCATGAAGGAAGCGGCCAGCGCTTCGGTCATCTCGAAGTCGTCCCAGGTCATGATGGACAGGGTGATGGGATCGGTGGTGTTCATGGCGGGCATATTGTACTCGCCCTCAGCGCTCGCGAAAACGCCGACGGACAGCAGCATGCACAGAGCCAGAACCAGAGAAACCAGCTTTTTCATTGGGGGTGTCCTCCTTTTGAATTTAATCTAAAGCCTCTGACCAGGCTTTGATCCGGAATTGGGGGGCAGCCCGCAGAAAGCGGACGGGCTGCCCGGGTCTTTACTCGCCCGTGATGCCCGCGCGGTCGACGGACTCCACGAACTGCTTCTGCAGGAAGAGGTAGAGAATCAGCAGCGGCGCGATGGAAAGCATCGTACCGGCCATGCGGATGGCATCGTTCACCTTGTCGGTGGACGTGGTGGACTGCGCGTGGGTCGCGTATACGGCGTTGTAGCTGTCATCGAACTTGTTCAGCTCCAGCATCAGCGTCGTCAGGCCCTTGTTGCGGTCGTTCGTGCTGCCCAGGTAGGTACGGATGACGTCCACTTCATTCCAGTACCACACGAAGGAGAACAGCGTGACCACCACGATCGCCGCCATGGACAGGGGGATCGCAATCTGGAAATAGGCCTTGATGTGACCCGCGCCGTCGATCTCGGAAGCCTCGATCAGCGACTGGGGCACCTGACGGTGGAAGTTGAAGAAGATCAGAATGCACAGGCAGCTCTTGAGGCCCTGCCCCAGAATGGAAGTGACAATGAAGGGCTTCAGGGTGCCGTCGATCAGGTTGAGGTTATTGAACAGCAGGAAGTTCGGAACGGTCGTCGTCTGAGGAGGAAGCAGGAAGGACAGCAGCAGAATGCCCATCCAGACATACTTGCCGGGGAACTTGTACCGCGCAAAGCCGTATCCCACCCAGGAGCAGACAAACACCTGACAGAGGGTGGAAACCAGCGCGATCGCAAGGTTCTTCCACAGGGAGTTCCAGTAATCCATCGCCGCGATGGCGGATGTGTAGTTGCTGACCGTGATCGAGCTGGGAATCCACTTGGCCGAAGCGTCCAACAAATCCGTCTTGCTCATCAGCGAACGGGAGAACATGTACAGCACCGGGTACAGGTAGATGAAAGCGATGGTGATCAGCAGCAGGTACACCACAAACGTCATGATCACGCCGCGGCGGTCATTGCTGCCAAAGAGCACCTTCTTGTAATAATCCTTGCGCGCATCCTTGGGGATGTTCCTGATTTTCATTTACGCTCCCCTCCTTCAGCGCAGGCTTACAAGGCGCTTCTCATACTTGACCTTCTTCTCGCTCTTCTCCTTGAGCAGGAGGAACACGATCAGGAGGATCACCGCGATGATCGCCGTGTACGTCCAGTTGTACGCCATGCCGTAGGCATAGCCCTTTTCCTTGTCGTAGGTGTAGGTGGCATTGTAGATCAGGTCGATGATCTCGTTGTTGCCGCCCGTCGCCAGCGCAACCACGGTATACACCGAGTTCAGCAGCACGATGGGCTTGACGATCGGCAGGGTAATCTTCCAGAAGGTTTCCCAGCCATTCGCGCCGTCGATCTTCGCGGCCTCATACATGGTCGTGGAGACCTTCTGCAAGCCGGACAGGAAGATCAGAATCTGGATGCCCGAATTCCACAGGATCAGGATCAGCGAATTGAACAGCTCCGTGATCGGCTCTGACAGGAAGGCTGGCAAGCTGCCCAGCAGCCCGGCCAGGCTGCCCTCGCTCAGCATGGGCACCGTCGCCGCGCCCTGCGTGGTCAGCATGCTCATCACGGGACCGGTCGCGATGATGACCGGCAGGAAGAAGATCATGCGGAACACGCCGCGGCAGCGGATCTTGCCATTGAGCAGCATGGCGATGATCAGCGAGAAGGCCACGATGATCGGCAGCTGCAGCACCAGAGAGATCGCAAAGGAGCCAAGGGTCGTCACCAGATCCGTCTCCAGGGAGAAGATCTTCACATAGTTGTCGTAGAAGTGCTCCAGCGGCGCGGTATGAACGCCGTTAAAGACCGTCACCTTGTGGAAGCTCCAGTACAGGGACTTGCACATGGAGCTGACGAAGAAGATCAGCGCGCCGACAATCCACGGAGCCAGGAAAATGTAACCATACATCCACTCGCGCATCTTGCGCATGGTGATCCGGTGTTTGTTCTCATGGGGATTCTTCTCTCGCCTATTAGGTTTCTTCGGCGTGATGGCGTTTTCCTGCTGGTTTTGCTTATTTTCTTTAGTTGCCATTGCCGTTCACCACCTTATAGCTCAGTTTTTCGAGCGATACGCCGTCCATGGCGCCTGCCGTATCGCCGAAGTTCAGATAGACCTTCGTGCCGTTGGACCAGGTGACGCATACCATGTCGCCGCTGCGGACATGATCGACGATCACGCCGTCCGCGCCCACCGTCTCGTAGAGTGCATTCAGCTCGCCGTACCACTCCACGATCATATCCTTGTACAGATCGTATCGGGAGGAGTAGATGTTGGAGGAGTTGGTATTCTGAAGCTCAATGGGGTCCTCCATCGTCAGCAGGAATGCCGGACGCGCTCCCTGCTCCAGCAGGTGCAGGAAGAACTCATGCGTGTTCGCCTGGAAGTTGGCATACTCCACATAATACGGAATCTGTCCGGACAGCGCAATGGTCAGGAAGGGAATCTCCGCATCGGTGTAGGTATAATCGCTGCCGGCGATGGGCAAATCGCTCAGGACGTGCGCGTACTCCCACAGATAGGCATTGGCGCTGATGAGGTTGGTGGACATCATGTCGTTGGCCTTGCTGATGACCTCGGTGTAGAGCGCCGCCATCTCGCTGGTATCATGGTACTTGTCCTGATGGTAGTAGTCCGCCAGCAGCTGGGTGATGCCGGTGAAGGCAACGCCCTTGATGCCTGCACTGTTCAGCGCATTGACGAGGCTCACGCCAATGTCGCGGGAGCTGACGGGCGTGAGGTAGTTCAACGTCGAATACACCTTGCCAAAGGTCGGCTTGGACCAGGTCTGGGAGGTGATCTTCTTGAACGCGCTGAAGGTCAGCGTCGGATGGGTCTCGGTGTTCAGGCTCAGCAGATCGGCCTCCAGCGCAAGGCTGTAGCCCAGCTCCTCCGCCTTCTCGCGCAGCGCCTTCAGGCCGTTCTTGCCGCCCAGGGAGCCTGCGGGGCTGTAGCTGTCCGTCGGCACGCCGCCGGTCAGGCCGTTCTTCTGCCAGCCGCGGTAGACAACGCTGATGTTCTCCACATTCTCCGCCTTCAGCTCGGTGAGGATCTCCTCCGCCTGCGCGAAGCTCGTCATCACGACGTCCTGCTTGCCCAGAATGAAGTTCTCCCGCTCCAGGCCCAGGAAATCCAACTGCACATCGAAGGGACGCTGCTCCGCCTGCGCGAAGGTACCCTTCCCGATCAGGTAATTGCGGTATGCCACCGCCAGGCCCGCATAGGTCGCCGTGTCGCCGCACTCCAGCAGGAAGTGCTGGCGGATGTTGAAGTTGCGGCGATGCTCATTGCGGGTCGCCACGTTGCCCGAGCCGGGGCCCATGGGCTGCTGGAATACAAAGCGGTAGGTATACTTGGCCGTCACCCAGTCAAAGGGCAGGTTGCGCACGCCGTTGGGATACGCCTGAATGCGGGCGGCGATGTCGCCTTCCTCAATCACGCCCAGCACGGCAATGCCGCTGTCCGTGTGCACCATGCCGAAGAAGGGTGCCAGCACATCCTCCGCCTGCACGCGGGTTTTGGAATACGCCTGATCCTCCACACCGATGTTCAATCCGTAGACCTGCTTGTCATAGGGTGTGCTGTAGCGCTTCTCGTTGTCCTCAAAGCCCACGATGGCGCCCTGGCCGTCCGGGATAATCATGTATCCCTGACCCTCACCCGCGCGGCTGTGTCCCATGAAGGGATACACGTACACGGAGGCAATGGTGTAGGAATACTCGCTCCTGGACACGACCCGATCCGCCAGCACGCGGATGTCCGAGCCGTCCAGCGCGGTACCGGTGACGTAGTTCATGGCGGTGACCTGCATCACGTCATAGGCGCTGACCGTCACATCCTTGCCGGAGGCGTTCTTCACATTCAGGGTGCAGACGGCGCTCCTATCCGCATCCGCCGCAACGGGAATGGTAACCTGACCGCCCTCCTTTGTCTTGGTGGTCACGGTTTCGCCCTTGACGGTGGAGACGTAGGTCTTGTTCAGCACAGCCGTCGTGCCGTCCGCCATGGTCAGGGCATATTCCACATCTTCCTTGGTCTTGGTGTACTTGGCCATGTCGATGCGCTGCTCAGCGCCCGCATCGTCCAGCACGATCAGGAAGGCATCGTCCTTCGTTTCAACGATGGAAGCCTCGTCCATGGCAACGAGAATCCCCTGTTCATCCATGGAGACGGTCACATCAAAGGCAATGCCCAGATCCGTGAAGCTGATATGGGCGGTGAAGCCGTTCTCCGCATCCGTGTAGGTGATTTCGTTGGCATTGTTGATGAGGTCAGCCTGAATAGCCTTATCCTTCACATCCTCGAGGTACTCGATGACAATGCCGGACTGGTAGAAGCCCTTCCAGGTGGCATTGCCCGTATCGGGGTTCTGCACCGTGGAGAACATGACCGCACCGGTATCCTTGCGCTCGATCGCCACAGCCATCGTCTTATCCAGCAGGTACAGGTTGAAGCGGCTGTTCTCCGCCACCAGCCTGTATCCCTCCGGCACGTTCGCGCCTGTCGCCGCGGCACCGTCGCCCTCCCGCGCAAGGGCGGGCAGGCAGCAGGTGCACAGCATCACGATCAGGAGCGCCAGAGAAAGCAGCTTAGACTCTCTTGACAAAGCGATACACCACCTCTCCATAGATGGACACAATGAAGTCCACCAGCTGGCTGATCAGCATGTACAGAACCACCATCAGGGCCACCACGACCAGCACGCAGAACAGCGTCATGAAAATGGTCGCGAATGTCTTTTTGAGCGTATAGTCGTTCTGGTACATCAGCATCAGCACAATCAGCAGCGCGGTCCAGCCGAGGGAAACCACGTTGAGCAGCGTGATGAAGAACTCCTCATTGAAGGTCAGCACATTGCTGAGCACCAGCACGATGGGCTGGAAGACGATCATGGGAGCCAGCGCATAGGCTGCGCTGATGAAGATGTCCCTGAAGCGCGCCTCGCCGTCGGTGATCGTGCAGACCAGATAGCAGCAGATCGTCAGCAGCAGGAACACGCCGAAGACTGTGATGAAGTCCGTCAGCAGCTCAAAGTAGCCGTCCGGCATCGTCTTGAACAGGAAGCCGGCAAAGTACTTGTTCAGCACATACAGCACGAAGAAGACCGTCAGCACGATCAGTGCGCTCAGGAAGCTTGCGCGCTTCTCCCGCTTGATGCCGTAGCAGGCGTCATAGGGATTTTTGAGCATCTGGAAGCAGTAGAGCACCTGATTGATGATCGTGATCCCCAGGATTTTCTCCTTCACGAAGCGAAGGGGCTTCAGGATGCCGAAGCGGCGATCCAGCTGCCTGATGACGATCCACGCCACGAGGATGACCACCGCCACGAGGATGATCGTGCTCATGTTGGTGTGCAGCCAGTTGGAGCGCTCCTCCCACCAGGCGTCGGAGTAGCCCTGACGGTAGCCGCCGTTGCGGAAGGCTTCCATCGCATCGGCGAATTCATTCTCGCGGTACAGCGCCTCGCCCAGACCCGTGGACGCGTAGGTGAACATGGAGTTCATGCGCAGCACTTCCGTCCAGGGCTCCTTGGACTCGGCGTATTTGCCGTCCTGGAAGAGGGCAAAGGCCTGATGCACCAGATCGGTGAACTCGGTGGGCCTGAGCACCTGAATGCTGTTGAGCGTCGCGTCCAGCACGTAGATCGTGTAGTCGTCCGTCACAACCAGACCGGTTACGGACTTGAACATGCCGATGCGCTGTTCGGACAGCTCGTCGTTCGCGCCAAACATGAACAGCAGCGCACCCTCGGAGGTGTACTCCATGATGGTACCGTTCGCGTTGGCCGTAAAGATGGAGCCGGAGCTGTTGACCGCAACGGCAGCGTTCAGGTCGACCCACCACTCCGGGGTGATCGTGGACTTGCCGGCCACGTTCAGGCGGCGCAGCGAGCTGTCGTCCGCAGCCTCGGTCACGGTGTAAACCATGCCCTTCTGGTCAATCGCCAGGTTCTTGACGGAAATCGGAACGATATTGCCCACCGCAGCGGAATTCTCACCGAAGAGGAACCGGCGGATATGGGTCAGGAAGGAAATGCGCGAGTTGTTGGCGCCATAGTACCCCAGGAACTCGCCGCCATCCACAGGGCTGATCTGGATGATGCCGTTGGTGTTGCCCTTGGACACGATGTAGAGATTGCCGCGCTTGTCCAGCACGACCTTCTGGGGCACATAGGGAGCCGTGTCACCGAAGAGCTGATGGGTCGGCTTGGTGTACTCGGTGACGAAATGGCCATCCTTGTCGTACACCAGCACCGAACGGGCCTTGTCGTCCGCGACATAGACGTTCAGGTCATCGTCCACGAACACACCCATGGGGCTCTTCATGTTCTTCTTGTCCTCGATGGTGCGGACGAAGTTGCCCTGCGTATCCACCACGAGGATGCGCTTGTTGCCGTTGTCGGCAATGTAGAGATTTCCATCCGGGCCCATGCGCAGATCCTGCGGGCTTTTCAGGGTTTCCTCCCCGAAGCGGATCATCGTCCGGATCGGATCATAGGCCGTCTGGGTTTCGATCAGCTCATCGTCCGGGCCCTGCGTAAAGGTGCGATAGGGGGTGGCCGCCTGTGCGGTCAGGCACATCGACATCAGCAGGAGGACGAGAAGCAGCCATGCTGTGAATTTCTTCATGTTCATCCTCCTTTACTTCAGGCCGGAATGCGCCATGGTGTTCATGACGGAGCTCTGGCTGACGATGAAGAGCACCAGGTTGGGCACGAACATGATCAGCGCCGCAGCCGCCGCCATGCCCTGGCCCTGCACCGTGCCGACGCCGGACAGGGTGTTCATGTAGAACGCCAGCGTGCGCAGGCTCTCGGTCGATGTGAACAGATTCGACGTCTCGGTATTGTTCCACACCTGCTGGAAGGTCAGGATGCAGCCGGTCGCAATGGCGGGCTTGACCATGGGCAGGATAATCTTGCGGTAGATGGTGAAGGAGCCTGCGCCCTCCAGCTGCGCCGCCTCAAGCAGGGAGTTGGGCACCTGATCCATGAACTGCTTGATCAGGAACAGACACACGGGCATGGCGATCAGGGGCAGGATGTGCGCCAGCCACGTATCCAGAATGCCGATGGAGGAAATGGTCAGGTAGCGCGGGATGACCACGGCGGTCGCCACGAACATCAGCGCCAGGTTGTTGATCTCCATCATCGGGCCCTTCAGGCGGAACTTCATCTTGCTCAGCGCGAAGGCCGCCATGGTGGAAATCAGGATGGAGAGCACCAGCACCGCAACGGTCACAACGAGGGAGTTGAACACATAGCGGGAGAAGGGAACGGTGGAGCTTGCGGCCTGCTGGAAGAGGTTCGTGAAGTTGATGCCCGAGGGATGCGAGACGATGAACTTCGGGGGGAATGCGAACAGCTCGTCCATGGGCTTGAAGGCATGACAGACGATGTACACGATCGGTGCGCCCATCAGGGCTGCCAGCGGCAGCAGGTAAACGAACAGCGGGATCTGACTTTTGTCAAACTTCTTGGGATTGACCTTTGTTCCGCCAATAGCCACGGTATTCCCTCCTTTCTTAATCCTTTTCCTCAAAGAGCTTGCGCGCCACGAAGGAGAACGCGTAGATCAGCGCCAGCAGCGCGACGGAAACCGCCGCTGCATAGCCCATCTCGTACCGGGTGAAGCCATAATCCTCCACGTGGTTGACCATCAGCTGCGCAGCGTACTGCGGCGTGGGGTTGGAGCCGGTCAGCATGACGCCGATGGCGCCCTGCTGGAAGGCGTTGGTCACGGCCATCACCGCGCCGAAGAGCATCTGGGGCTTCATGGAGGGAATCGTGATGTAGATGACCTCCTGGAAGCGGTTCTTGATGCCGTCGATGGAGCCCGCTTCGTACAGCTCGGGGCTGACGTTCAGCAGGCCGGCCAGCATCGCCAGGAAGCCGACGCCCATAGAGGACCACAGCGCGACGATGATGACGATGGGCATGATGTAGGTAGCGTTGGACAGCCACAGGATCGGTTCGTTGATGACACCCAGCGCCGTCAGCGCGTAGTTGGCGATACCGGACTGGTTGCCCAGGAAAACGGTACGCCACACAACGGACATCGCAACGCCCTGGGTCATGGACGGGGAGTACAGGATGAGCGCCAGCACCGTGCGGGGCATCTTGCTCAGCTGGCTCAGCGACCAGGCCAGGAAGAAGCTCAGGACATATCCGCCCACGCCCACGATGATGGAGAACAGGATCGTGTTGGGCAGGACATACTGCAGGAAGATCGTATCCTGCGTGAGCAGGTTGATGTAGTTGGTCAGGCCGACGAACTCAGGCGCCTGCACCGCGTTGTAGTTGGTGAAGGACAGCAGGATCGCCATGCCCGTGGGAATGATGATGAACACCGTGAACAGGATCAGATAGGGCAGCAGGAACAGATACGGTGTTTTCTTGCTCGTAATCATTCAGCCGTCCCCTCCTCTGCCGTATTTTGCGCTGCAGGTGCAGCGTGTGCCGCGTTGTATTCCTCGATGATCTTCTCGATGACCTCGACGCTGGGTGTCGGGAATTCCTCCAGCATCTGGCCATCCTTGTAGTAACCGAATTCCTCCAGCTTGCGGTAGGTTTCGCGGTTGATGCGCTTGACCGCCGTATCCATCGCGCGGCGCGCTTCCACGCCGTCCGCCGTCACGGAGATGAAGGCGTTGGACAGCTCGCGCTCCAGCATGTAGGTTCCCAGCACCCAGGGTGCTTCGGTCATCCACTCCATCTGCTCGATGATGACCGTCTTGTGGGAGGAACGCAGGGGCAGCTGGGCGAAGGCTTCGGTGTTGGCCGTGGGCCAGATGTACTCGGAGCCGTAGGTGGACTGCAGCAGGTTGCCGAAGGTGGACTGGGTGTCCTTGCGGCTCCACCACTCCAGGAACCTCCATGCTTCATCCACGCGGCCGTGATCCTGCGCGGCGGACATGATCGCCATGGTTTCGGCGCCGCCGGTGGTCCAGCGCTCCACCTCGCCCTCCTCGTTGGTCAGGCCGGGGAACAGGGCAATGTCCCACAGGCCGTCCAGCTCGGGCGCGGCGTTGAGCAGCAGGTTGTAGGTGGACAGATCCGCAATGCCGATGGGCAGCGTGCCGTCGCGGAACTGCTGGTAGAAGCCGGGAGAAGGCACGTCCGTGGGCATGTTGTAGATGGTGAACAGCTCGGTCATGTCACGGAAGCCCTGCAGGGAGATTTCGCTGTCCAGCGTGGTATCGCCGATGGTATCCGCGTAGATGGAACCGCCGGACTGCAGAATCAGCGGCAGGGTGCCGGGGAAGACCTTGGTGCCGACCATACCGGCCGTGGGATAGTAGAAGTTCATCGAACGGCGCTGCAGCTCCGGCAGGATCAGCTTGACCTCGTCCATGGAGTTGGGCACCTCAATCTGCAGCGACTCCAGGATGTCCTTGCGGTAGAACATGACCCAGAAGTTGACCGTCTCAGGCATGGCGTACACGCCATCCTTGAGGGTGTACGGGATGAACAGACCGGAGGAGAAGCGCTGGCAGACCTGCGCAAAGCCGGGCGTGCCGTCCTCCATATCGTCGATCTGCGTCAGGTCATAGAGGGCGCCGCGGATGTTCAGGTAGCTGGGCACAACGTACTGCAGACCCAGCACCGCGTCCGGCGCGGTACCGGCGGCATTGGCCAAAACCAGCTTGTTCGCATCGGGCATCAGGGACAGGTTGACGCGGATGCCGGTCTCCTCATAGAACTCGGTATCGGCCATCTGCTGCATCAGCTCGACATACTGACGGCTGCGGCCCACCCAGACCTGAATCACGGGATGCTCCTCGCCCGCCTCATCCGTCCAGCTGGTATCGCTGCCGCCGGCCACATAATCCTGCGAGGTGAAGGAGGAGAAGAAGCGCTGCACGCCGGCCCACAGGCTCTGGAAGAAGTTCGGCTTGGCAGGCAGCTTCGCATCGTCCTGATAGAGGTAAATCTGATCGATGGACAGGTCGTTGATCGCCATGTCCGTCAGCTGCTGCGCCAGCATACGGGCTGCGGAGTTGGTGCCCGTGGAGAACTCGGACATACGGCGCGGCAGGTTCTCCGGCTCCTGCGCGAGGCGCGAGAGCTGATCGGCGCACAGCGTCATGGAGGAGAAGGCGGAACCGCTGCCATTGGGCGAGAACTGCCTGGAATAGCTCACCTGATCCGCCGCGAGATCGGACCAGTAGGTCAGGCGGGAAACCAGATCGGGGAAGTTCTTCGCCATGTCGTAGTTGCGATAGGGGTCTGCGGTTGCGCCGCCGACGATCGCCTTGACGTCGTTGGACATGTCGTTGATTTCTTCCAGCAGGTAATCAATCGCCTTGTAGATGGGCGTCAGGTGCTCGCTGTTGATGCGGAAGGACAGCGTATGCTCGCCTTCGGTCAGATACAGCTTGAGCGCACCGGTCTCCCCGGCGTTCCCGGCGATCTTGCCGTTCACCATGGCCTGCATGACGGTGAAGCTGGTGGTATAGTCAAAGGCCACGCACTGCGCGCCGGTGGAAGGAATCGCGCCATCCACATAGACATCCACATAAGTGGGGAAATCCGCGCGGGCGCTCTGGCGGTAGTATGCGCCCAGGTTGTACCAGCCCGCTTCCTCCACCGTGAATTTCCAGGTGACCCGATCCCCTGCCGCATCAAAGGACGCGCCGTCCAGGAAGTTGATCAGCCTGTTGTCATTGCTGTAGGGAGACAGCTCCGGGCTGAACTCACCCGCACCGCGGATGGAGGATTCGCTGCGGCTGTAAATGTCCTCCGCCTCGATGACAATGATGTTCCTGCCTGCGGCTTCGCCCTTCTCATAGGCGGGCACCGTGACAGGCGCCTTCAGCGTCAGGGCCGACAGCTCCACGCCGCCATCCTGCACCCGGAAGCCGATCACATGCTCGCCCGCGGTCAGCGGGATGAGCAGCGGATCCGCCGTGCGCCCGGTGGAATCGCTGATGCCCGCTGCGCGCACTTCCCTGAGCGCTTCGGGCTGGGTCGCGATCTCGTTGCCGTAGCGGTCGGTCGAATAATTGCGCACACCGGTGGTGTAATACTGATCCACCCACTCGGAGTTCAGCTTCACGCGCTGCATCTCCTCGGAGATCACCTGACCGTCAATCAGCACGGTCATCTCCGTGGGCAGCGTGGTATCCACAGTATTGAGGTAGTCCAGCCAGATCTGGTAGCGGGCATCCTCGGGCACGGTGATGGTCATTTCGCCGCTCTCGCCCAGCGCCATGGCCAGCGTCTGCTCAAAGCGCACATCCTCCCCCGCATACACGGGCAGCTGGAGGGACTTGAGGGTCACGCCGGTCACATGCACGCCGCCGGACTTCGCCGTCATGCCGACGGTGTGCTCGCCGGCGCTCAGGCAGAACAGATAGGCCTCGCCCGCCTCGTCCGCCAGCAGCACCTCCTGCTCTGCAGACGCCTCAGGCAGCGCGTAATCCACGACCTCGGCAAAGGGAGCCTTGCCGTCGATCAGGAAGGTCACCTCATGCCCGCCCCCGGTCAGCGCGTCATTCTCATAGGTGAAGGAAATTGCATACTGACCGTTCTCGGGCACGTTGATGGTCTGGGACGCGGTATAGGTTTCCACGGGCGTGAGCTGCACGCCGGAGACGGCGATTCCGCCGCTTTGCACATACACCTTCACGGCGTGGTCGCCCACGGACAGGCGCAGCTGATACGCGGCGCCATTCGCGTCCGTCAGCAGCTCGTCGCGCTTCTCCGCCGCCACGGGCAGGATGTACGCTTCGCTCAGTGCCTTGTCGTCCACGGTGATCTGCACGGCAGTCTCCGCAGGCGTATAGGGCGCTGTCGCCTCCGCATTCGCCGCGTCTGGCGCAGCGTTGGCATAGGTAAGCGTGAGGCTGTACAGACCGCTCTGCTCCACCCGGGCTGTCACCGTCCTGGTGTAGGAGCCGTCGGTCGCCTTTTTGGTCTCCTTCGCCTCCACAACGCCGGTGGCCAGAATGGTCATGTCGGCATCTGTTTCGACCGCCTCGCCGTCGTACACCGGCCACACATAGGCGCGGATTGCATCAGCATAGGGATCAACCAGATCCGTCGTCACATTTCCGCTCTGTGCGGCCGCGCCGGACGCTCCGCTGTTGGAATTCCCGTTGCAGCCGCGAAGAAGCACGATGGCTGCAACCAGCACACAGATCAGCACGAGCGCCGTGATCAGCTTTTTACGCAAGTCATCCACCCCAATTCTTTCGTTATGATCCCTGTGGAGCCTATTCCTGTGTCAGTCCGCGCACCGCCCAGAGCGACGCGCCCGATTCGTCCAGCGCGGAGATGCAGCTCGCCCAGTTTTTCTGGCCTGCCTCCAGCGCCGTATGCATCACGCCTGTATAACCGACGCCCTCCAGCGTCAATGTCACGTTCACGCCGTCCGCGCATGCCCACGTGCCGGTCAGATCGCCCGACACGGTGCCGTCGGCGTTGAGCGTCATCACCTGGGATTCGTGCTCCACCCTGTTGATGTCCCGCCCGTGGAGGAGCACCTTGTACACGCCGCACATCGCATCCGCCGACACCGGCTGCGGCATCTCATTGGCGTATCGCATCGGGGAAACCACCGGCCAGCCGTCCGCCGTCATGTACATCTGGTGCACGCGGACGCTGAAGGATTCTCCGGCATTGGCAAACCGGGTATGGAACACGAGGAAGTACCGGCCCGTCTCCCCGTCATAGTAGGCGCTGTTGTGGCCCGGGCTGCGCAGCGCCTGCGTGAGCCTGTTCCGGTCGCTCTCCAGCGGCAGGAACTCATAGCCGCCCAGGAGCTTCACGCCGTAGGGCTCATAATCCGGATCGTTGAAGAACGTTCCCGCCCGGCCTGCGCAGCGGATCATGTTCTGTCCCAGCTTGTCCTCATAAGGCCCGTCCGGGTTCCGCGAGCGGCAGACGCGGATGTTGTAGCCATCGTTTGCCGAAAGCCCGCCGAAGGACAGGAACAGGTAGTAGTAATCCGTATCGGGGCTGTAGAGGATGTAGGGCGCCTCAATGCGGGCGTGGTTGCCGCCCAGCAGCTTCTTGCCGTAGCCGCCGTTGAGCTGCCCCTCCAGCGGAAGCCCGGTGCCGGCATCCATCTCCAGGATATAGATGCCGCCGGAGTAGCTGCCGTAGACCATCCACAGCCGGCCTTCCTTGTCAAAGAAAACGCACGGATCGACCACATTGGGCAGGGCCGTGGCGTTGTAGCCGCCATAGCCCGATTTCAGGATGATGCCCAGGTTCTCATAGGGGCCCTCCGGCCTGTCCGACACCGCATAGCCCAGCGCCGACAGCGGACTGGAGCCCTCACAGGTGCAGTAGTACATGTAGTACCGGCCATCCGCCAGCTGAATCACATCCGGTGCCCAGAAGGTTGTGGTTTTCGCGTAAGCGAGCGCCTCCTGCATCTCCGTCTGCACATCCTTCACCAGCGTACAGCCGCTGTTGGTGGCATCGCGGGAGATCAGCTTCCACTTGATCAGATCCTCGCTCCTGGCCGCCGCCATGTGACTGCCGAAGATGTAGTAGTACCCGTCCTCCGCCCGGATGATGGACGGATCATGGACGGCAACATCCTGCCAGCGCGGTACCGGCAGCTCCGTGTTGGGCGTGACCGCATCCTCCGCCAGGGCGCACGAAAGCGCTCCCAGCAGAAGAACGACCAGGGCGCTGATGATCTGCTTGCGCTTCATTGGCATCCCCTCCGAAAAAGCATCCGAAAGCTCAGCATTTCGGATTCAGTGATTTTGTACAATTAACCTTAGCTTTACTATAACTTCTCATGATCCGTTTGTCAAGTATTCGCGAGCAATAAGATGCACAATTTTGCCGATTTCATTTGTTTTCTCGCTGTTTGTCCTCATTTTTTGCTTCGAAAACGTTTTCTCGTTCCCGCTCGGCAAATACTGCGCATTTTGTTCATCTTCCACAAATTCCAGTTTTTCCGTCGCGGCTACAACGTTTTCGCAAATTGCTCAACAGAACAAATTATGATGATTTTTGCAGGAATCCACCCGCACAGCACGAATGATTGATAGAACGAATATACAAGGAGGCACTCCCATGATTGCACAGCGTCCCCCGATGGGCTGGAATTCCTGGAACACCTTTGGCGGACAGATCAGCGATGACCTGATCCGTCAGATGGCAGACTATATGGTGGCAGAGGGCTACCGCGACGCAGGCTACGAATACCTCGTGATCGACGACTGCTGGTCGCTCAGACAGCGCGGCGAGGACGGCCGTCTCGTCCCCGACCCGGAGAAGTTCCCCCATGGCATGAAGGTGCTGGCGGATTATATCCACGCCAGGGGCCTGAAATTCGGCATGTATTCCTGTGCCGGCGCACGCACCTGCGCGGGCTACCCCTCCAGCTACGACCATGAGTTCGTCGATGCCCAGACCTTCGCGGACTGGGGCGTGGACTTCCTCAAATATGACTACTGCAACTTCCCCGCCTCCGGCAACTGCAAGGCGCGCTACCTGACCATGTCCATGGCGCTGAAGGCCACGGGCCGGGACATCCTGTTCTCCGCCTGTAACTGGGGCCAGCAGGAGCCCGGCGCGTGGATGCGTCAGATCGGCGCGCACATGTACCGCTCCACCGGCGATATCTTCGACAACTTCCGCTCCTTCACCGACATCGCCAAGTCCCAGCTGGACAAGCTGTGCATGTCCGGCCCCGGCTGCTTCAACGACATGGACATGCTGACCGTGGGCATGTGCGGCCATGGCAATGTGGGCATCGGCAAGGTCTGCACCTATGAGGAGTACCGGCTGCAGTTTGCGCTGTGGTGCCTGTGCGGCGTGCCGCTGATGATGGGCGCGGACCTGCGCAAGCTGGCGCCGGAATACAAGACGCTGATGCAGCACCCCGACCTGCTGCGCATCAATCAGGACAGCGAATGCCGCGCGCCCTACGTGGTGCGCCGCGATTCCGTCTGCGTGGACAACCCCGATCCCCAGCCCGGCGAGCCCCACTGGAAGCACATCCCGGACAGCGCCTATGTGCTGCTGCGCTGCCTGTCGGACGGCGAGTTCGCGCTGTTCTTCGCGAATCTGGCGGACAAGGGCGCGGAGATCCACGTCGAGCTGGCCGACATGGGGCTTCCTGCCACCGGCGGCGTGGCGCTGCAGATGCGCGACGTGTTCACCGGCGAAACCTATGGGAAGGTTTCCGATTCCTTCAACCCCCATGTGGAAGCCCATGACTGCAAGCTGTACCTGTGTCGTCTCGTGAAGGCGTAATTTAACCGATATCTACCTATTAAAATAGACTTCCGTGCCGGATGCCCGCTCGGGGTCTCCGGCATGGAAGTCTGCAATTTTTTTCTTCGCGCAGCTTAGCCGTGCGCCATGTCCCGCAGCATCCGGCTGGCTGCCCCCAGGATCTCCCGGCAGCCGCCGCCCTGCGCAAAGTCGGGTTTGCCGCCGCCCTTTCCGCCCAGCGGACGCGCGCTGTCCCGCAGGAGGGCTCCCATGTTCACGTTCACGTCCCGTGAGCGTCCGAACACATAGAGGGCCTCGTCGCCCTTCTCAGCTCCCAGCAGCGCGATCACACCGGGCTGTTCGATCAGCCTGGAAGCGAGGTCGCGCAGGAGCATCGCGTCCGCATCCACAAAACGCGCAATCAGCCGCGTGCCGTCCGCAAGCAGCTCCGCCTCCTCCGCGAAGCGCTGCGCCTGCGCAAGCAGCCGCTCCCTCTTCAGGCTGTTCAGCGCATATTCCGCCGCGCGGAGCTTCTCCTGCAGGGCAGACACGCCGTCCGCCAGACCTGCCACGCCGGTGGAAAGCAGCCCGGCAGCCGCATGAGCGCTCTCGTGGCAGCGGAAATAGTCCGCCAGCGCCCGCTGACCCGCCAGAAACGCCACGCGCATCTTGCCCCGGGCCGGCGTGACGGACACGATCTTCACCAGCCCAATCTGCCCAGCCGTTTGGGGATGCGTGCCGCCGCAGGCAACCATCTCGTCATCGCCGATGGCGACCACGCGCACATGCTCGCTGATCGTGGGCTTCTTGCGCAGCGGCAGCGCCGCCAGCTCCGCCTCCTCCGGGAACCAGCAGCGAATCGGCACGTCGTGCTGGATGTGCCCGTTCACATCCAGCTCAAGGCGCCGGATGTCCTCATCGGAGATGCGCGTCGCGCCGTCGGGCATGGACACATCAATGGTGGAAACCTGCTCGCTGATGTGCAGCCCGATGGTCACGCCGCCCATCAGGCGATGCAGCGCACCGGCGATCATGTGATCTCCGGCATGCTGCTGCATGTGGTCGAAGCGCCGCGGCCAGTCGATCGTGCCATGCACGGTGGCTCCCTCGTTCAGGGGAAGCGTCACCGTATGCCACACCTGGCCCTCCGTCACATTCACGTCGATCACACGGGATTCCCCCAGCATCCCGGTGTCAAAGGGCTGACCGCCGGAGGTCGGATAGAAGGCGCTCCGGTTCAGCAGCACATCATAATTTTCCCCGTTCGGCCGGCAGACGAGCACCTGCGCGTCAAATTTCGTCAGGTAGGCATCGTCATAGTAAAGTCGCTCCGTCGTCATCGGTATCACACTCCCGCCTGTAGTGTATACAATCCACGGTGCCCTGTCAAGGGACACAGAAAGTACGAAATGCTCTTGAATCATCACAGACATTGGTCTATAATGGAAGCAACATGCACAAACGTGCAGCATTGAGGAGTGAAACACATGAAACCCATGAGGATTTATGCCTTTGCGGACGAGGCGTCCGGTCAGGTGGATGGCCAGATTGACGCGCTGCGCCGCAACAGCCTGCAGGGACTGGAGATTCGCGGCGTGGACGGGCAGAACATCGCCGATATCACGCCTGAGAAGGCGCGGGAGGTGCGCCGCAAGCTGGACGACGCGGGCCTGTGCGTGTGGTCGATGGGCTCGCCGCTGGGGAAAATCAGCATCGAATCGGATGCGTTCCCCGAGCATCTGGAGAAGCTGCGCCATGTGCTGGCACTGGCGGACGTGCTGGGCGCCAAGAACCTGCGCATGTTCTCCTTCTATGTGCCGCAGGGGCAGGCGGACGCCTACCGGCAGAAGGTCATCGACCGTCTGGGCGAGATGCTGCGGGTGGCGCAGGGCAGCGGCGTGACGATGTGCCACGAGAACGAGAAGGGCATCTACGGCGACATGGCGGTGCGCTGCCATGAGCTGCTTTCCCTCTTCCCGGAGATGGCCGGGGTGTTCGACCCGGCGAATTTCATTCAGTGCGGGCAGGACACCCTCGAAGCCTGGCAGCTGCTGCGGAACAGGACGAAATACCTGCACATCAAGGACGCGCTGCCAAACGGACAGGTGGTTCCCGCCGGCATGGGCTGTGGGCATGTGCAAACCATTCTGGATGACTTCCGCGCGCAGGGCGGCTGCGATGCCACCATCGAGCCGCATCTGACCGTATTCGACGGATTGAAGGGGCTGGAGCAATCCGGAAACAGGACGCAGATGAACGCTTATTGCTACGAGAGCAGCGACGCGGCCTTCGACGCAGCCTGTGCGGCGCTGAAAGCTCTGCTGTAAAGGAGAGGCATGATGGAGAAGCAGATTCGGCTCGGAATCATCGGGATCGGCAACATGGGCAGCGGTCACGCCAAATGCATTCAGCGTGGCGAATGTCCCGATTTCACCCTGACCGCCGTGGCGGATATCAATCCCGCCCGCAAAGCGTGGGCGAAGGAACAGCTGGGCGAAGAGGTCACCTTCTTTGACGATGCGCTGACCATGCTGGACAGCGGCAGGATCGACGCCTGCCTCGTCGCCACGCCGCACTACGATCATCCGCGATACGCCATGGCATGCATGAGGCGCGGCATCCACGTCATGGTGGAAAAGCCCGCGGGGGTCTATACGAAGCAGGTGCGCGAGATGAACGAGGAGGCGGACCGCCATCCCGGGGTGGTCTTTGGCCTGATGTTCAACCAGCGCACAAACTGCGTGTACCGCAAAATGCGCGAGCTGGTGCAGTCCGGCAGGTACGGCCGCATCCGCCGCACCAACTGGATCATCACCGACTGGTACCGTCCGCAGGTGTATTACGATTCCGGCGCGTGGCGTGCCACCTGGGCCGGCGAAGGCGGCGGCGTGCTGCTGAACCAGTGCCCGCATCAGCTGGATCTGTGGCAGTGGATCTGCGGGATGCCGGTGAAGGTGCAGACCCACATGCACTTCGGCCTCTGGCACGACATTGAGGTGGAGGACGATGTGACGACCTACGTCGAATACGAAAACGGCGCGACGGGCGTATTCGTCACCACCACCGGCGATGCGCACGGATCCAACCGCTTTGAGATTCAGATGGACGGCGCGAAGCTGCTGGTCGAGAACAACAAGCTCTTCCTGACCGAATTCAGCGTCCCCGAGCCGGAATGGAGCGCGACAAACAGGGTGCCCTTCGCCAGTATGCCCGCGGCGGAAGCCGAGGTGGAAACCGATGGGCTGAATCCTCAGCATGCCGGCGTTCTCCGGGCCTGGGGCGGCGCCATCCTGCGGGGTGAGCCGCTGGTGGCGGACGGCCGCGAGGGCATCCGCGGACTGATGCTGTCCAACGCCATGCACCTGTCCGCCTTCACCGGTCAGGAGGTGACGCTTCCCTTTGATGAGGAGCTGTTCCATGAGGAGCTGAAGAAGCGCATCGCAACCTCCCGCCACAAAGCCGCAGACATTGCGCCGTCCGTTGTGTCCGATCTGAGCAACACCTTTGGCGGAACGAGGTAACCTCGCCCGCCATACAAAAAGTCTCCCGCCATTCCGGCCGGAGACTTTTTGCTTGCACCGCTTCAGATTGGATTACTCCTCGTTGTTTTCCGGGAAAACGCTCAGCATGGGCTTTACATCGATGCCCTTCTGGCGATCCAGGTAGTTCTTCGTGATCCTGTACACCAGCCCGGACAGCGCAATTACACCGATCAGGTTGGGGATCATCATCAGGCCGTTGAAGGTGTCGGAGATATCCCAGGCCAGAGAGGAGGTCAGCAGCGCGCCAAAGAGAATCATCACCAGATGGATGACCTTGTAGACCTTGGTGCTCTTCACGCCAAAGAGGTACTCCCAGGCCTTGGTGCCGTAGTGGTTCCAGCCCAGCACGGTGGTGAAGGCAAAGAGCAGGATCGCAATGGCAACGAACTTTTCGCCGATGCCCGCAAAGCTGAACACAGAGTTGAAGGCAGCAGCCACCAGCGTCGCGTCGCTGCCAAGACCTGTGGCAATGGTGCCGGTGGACAGGTCATACACGCCGGAGGTCAGCACCACCAGCGCCGTCAGCGTGCAGACGACCATGGTATCCGCAAACACCTCAAAGATGCCCCACATGCCCTGCTTGACAGGTTCCCTGACATTGGAGTTGGAGTGCACCATGACGGAGGAGCCCAGACCGGCCTCATTGGAGAACACGCCGCGCTTGAAGCCCTGCACCATGACCGTGCGGATGGTGGCGCCCGCCGCGCCGCCGACCGCCGCCATGGGCGAGAAGGCCGTCCTGAAGATGGCGCCGAAGGCCGGCAGGATGCTGGCATAGTTGATCCCGACAATGATCAGGCTGCCCAGCATGAACAGCACAACCATGAAGGGCACGACCTTCTCTGCAAAGCCCGCCACGCGCTTCAATCCGCCCAGCGTGATCGCCGCCGCCAGCGCCACCAGCACAAGGCCGATCACCAGCGCATACACGGACACGCCCTGATACAGCGCCACGTTGGACAGCGCCGCAATGGGGAACGCCGCCTCAATGTTCACGACAATCTTGTTGACCTGACCCATCGCGCCGATGCCGAAGGAAGCCAGCAGGGTGAAAACAGCGAACAGCACCGCCAGCACCCTGCCGATCTGCCTGCAGCCCTTCCTGGCGCCCAGGCCGTCGCGCAGGTAGTACATCGCGCCGCCGCTCCACTCGCCGTTCTCATTCCGGCGGCGGTAGTAGATGCCCAGCACGTTTTCGGAGTAGTTGGTCATCATGCCCAGGAAGGCTGCGACCCACATCCAGAAGACCGCACCGGGGCCGCCGAGGTAGATGGCTGTTGCCACACCGGCGATGTTGCCCACGCCGATGGTTGCCGCCAGCGCCGTGCACAGTGCCTGGAAGGGCGAAATCGCGCGGCCGTCCTTCTCGTGGCCGATGACTTCCTTCTTGAACATGCTGCCGATGGTGTTCTTCCACCACAAGCCGAAATGCGTCACCTGAAAGACCTTCGTGATGACGGTCGTCAGCAGTCCGGTCGCCAGCAGCAGCACCAGACCGAGGGTTGTCCAGATGAAGGTATTGACAACGTCATTTCCCTCCGCCAGCGCGTTGATGAATTGTTCCATGGTTCCGTCCCCTTTCGAGTACAAAAATAGCCGCCCTGTTTCGGGCAGCTCCGGGGGACCGATGCAGACAAAATACACAGCGGTATATGAATCGCCTGCTCCGTCCTTTTGCCTGAGAGATTCCACCGGCCCAGAGGGTCGGCTTTGCACCTTCGGCACTCATCCAAATGAGGTTCTCCGGAGTTCCTTCCACCCGCAGTCTCTTGCGAATCCTGCGGGCTTCGTCAGGAATGGCATCATTCTACCCGATTGGATACAATCTGTCAAGTATCGACAGCCCTCCGCACTGTATTTCCTGTGTATCGGCTTGTCCAACAAGCCCCGGGAGGTATCGGAGGGCTCGCAGGCGGTTCTCTCCTTTTCCAAACCGTGACCGCATCCACTTTGGGGCACGCTGTCCTGTGTACGACGCCGCTCTCAGCGGTTGTCCTTCACGTCCGTCCAGTCATGCGCCTTCATCCGGTTGAACTCTTCCTCGGTGATGGGGAGGATCGTACCGTGCTTGAAGCCGTAGGGGAAGCTGAACGCCGCGTCGCTGCGGACGAAATGGCCGCTCTTCATGCTTGGCGCGATGAAGGGGACATAGCCCTGTCCGGCGCCCTTCACGCCATAGTAGTCGATGAACAGACCCCAGCTGCCATCCTCCAGGCGAACCGCGGTGGGCGCTTCATACAGGCCCGCCTGCACAGCCTCCATGGACTTGTCGAAGGCTTCCACCCGGGTCCAGGGGCCGGTGACATGATCGCTCACCAGCTCGATCATCCGCTGAGGATTCCCCTCCGACTTGACGAACAGGTAGTATTTCCCGTCCTCCTCGTACATGGCGGAGTCAATGCAGCCGCTGTCCTCCTTGCGGTACAGGAGCGCAGGCCTGGTGAAGTTCACGAAATCCTTCGTGCGCGCATAATAGATCGCCATGGGGCCGTAGTCGTTGTCCGCATGGCAATAGCTCCAGTGCAGAACATAATCGCCCTTTTCCGGATCAAAGATGATGTCCGGCGCCCAGATGCAGCCGCAGCCCTCATCGCCAAGGCGGACCATCTCCTGCTCCGACCAGTGCACCAGATCGTCCGACCACCAGTGCGCCAGATCCCTGGAGCCGTGGAGGTTGATGTTGCGCCAGGAATGCGCATACTTGCCGCGCATCCCGTAGCTCAGGCTCAGGTCGGTGGCGAAGATGTGAAAGCGCCCCGTGGCCCGGTCACGGCAGATGGTCATGTCGCGCACGCCGTGATCACCATAGTACGCCCAGAGAATGGGCTGCCCATCGTTGAGCGCCTCCCAGCGGAAGCCGTCGCGGCTGATGGCGAAGTACACCTGCTCGCCGTCCGGGCTGGTCTTTTCGCGGAAGTGCACAAAAAGGTAGTTCTGCATGGGATGTTCCTCCTTGCTGTATGGCAGGCTGCAAAGAGGGCTTCCGCAGTCACCGCTCCGGAAGCCCTGGTCGTCAATTGACACGACGGTATTGATTCTATGACGCTATTCAGTTTTCCTTCATTCGCAATGACATTTTGCCGTTTCGGTCGGGCTGTTATCCGCCCCCAATGGCCGGTTATGCTTCCGGCTCCAGCAGACCCAGGCTTCCGTCCTTGCGCAGGTAAAGAATGTTGGTTCTCTCCGTTTCGAGGTTGACGAAGGCGAAGAAGCTGTGACCCAGCATTTCCATCTGTGCGGCTGCGTCCTCCACAGACATGGGACGCACCGGGAAGGTCTTGCGGCGGACGATCTTCGGCGCGCCCTCCTCAATGGCGGCCTCGTCCTCGATATACTCGGGCTCTTCAATGGCGAAGGCGTCCTCGCGGATGCGCTTGCCCAGCTTGGTGCGGTGGCGGTGAATCTGCCGCTCGATTTTCGCCAGCGCCTGGTCAATGGCCAGGAACAGGTTCTCGGGCTCGGAAGCCTCGGCGCGCAGGTAGACGTTGTTGCCCATCGGTACGGTAATTTCCACAACCCGGAGATCGCGTTTCGGCTCCCGGCTCAGACGCACCTGCATCTCAGTATCGGGGTAAAGGTAACGGCTCATCTTCTCGGTCTTTTTCTCGATGCGGCGTGTAACGTTCGGGGATACCACCATGTTCTTCGCACTGATCGTCAACTTCATAATGTGTGCTCCTTTCGCAGCTGTGATGGATTGCGGAAGCACTGACACGGCTCCGACCGGCGAGCCATGCATCTGGGATTGTCTGCTGACCGCCCAAGGCGGTATGGCGCTCATCGCCTGACATGACCGATCATCCGGTCAGCGCTTCCGATGATCCTGATGCGCCACTGGCATCACGCCCTTTCCTCATCTCGTCGTTTGGACGCCTTCGCGTCTGCAGCCGGAGGGAATCTGACGGGGAACTCACCATGCATCGCGAGTTGGAACATAACGTGCATCGTACGGTTTGGAACATACCGTGCTTTCGGATCGTCCTGTTCTTTCCGGCTGCTTGTGATGGTATATTTCGCCGTTCACCTCCGAATCCCTGCTGCGAAACCATGAAAAAGGCAAGAAAATTTGCCGTTTTTGACAATGACGAACGATTTGCAGTCGAAAACAATTTCGTTAATGCGAAAACACATCAATCGAAATGGCCCTGCCTTCACAGTCGTGGGAACGTTCGGAATTCCGCCGGCAGACGGCGCATCTTCTGTGGCGGCAGGCAAAAGCCGCCGCACGTTTCCATGCAGCGGCTGGATGGAGATTCTTTTTTCTGCGCCCTCCATGGGGAGTTCACAGAGATGGCAGCCCTTACCCAAGGGTCACGATGATTTCGTGCGCCTGACCGTCCGCGAACACCGGCAGCACGTTGCCCTCGATGGCAGCGCCGTCCACGGTGACGCACTTCACGCCGCGGCAGACCCTGTCGGGATTCTGGATGGTGACATTGTAGGTCGCGCCGCGGAAACGGCGGGAAACCTTGTATTCATCCCAGTCGTGGGGGATGCAGGGATCGGTTTTCAGGCCGAACCAGTCGGGCTTGATGCCCAGAATGTAATTGCTGATGACGTAGAAGTTCCACGCGGCCGTACCCGTCAGCCAGCTGTTCTTCGCCTGACCGAAGTTCTTCGCGTCCTTGCCGGCGATCATCTGGCTGTAGACGTAGGGCTCCATCTTGTGCCTGTCGCTGATTTCCTCGCGGTAGGCGGGCGCAATCTTCGAGTAGAGCCTGAAGGCGCGGTCGCCGTGGCCGACCATGGTCTCCGCCGCGATGATCCAGGGATTGTTGTGGCAGAAGATGCCGGCGTTCTCCTTGTATCCCGGAGGATAGGAGGACACCTCGCCCAGCTCGACATGGTACTCCTTGTAGGCAGGCTGCAGCAGCACGATGCCGTGCTCGGTCTCCAGCCATTCCTCGACGGACTTGAGCGCCTTCTCGGCCTTGCCGTCCTCGACGCCCACGCCGCCCATGATGCAGTAGCCCTGGGACTCGATGAAGATCTTGCCGTCCTCGCACTCCCTGGAGCCGATCTTGTTGCCAAAGGCATCGTAGGCGCGGACGAACCAGTCGCCGTCCCAGCCGGCGGTCAGGATGACCTGACGCATCGCGTCGATCTCCGCCTGGCAGGCCGCCGCCTTCTCATCCAGGCCCTTGATCTTCAGGATGGACACCAGCTCCGGGCCGATGGCCACGAACATGCCGGCAATCAGCACGGACTCCGCCACGCGGTCATCGGGCGCGTTGGGATTGGAGAAGGTCTGGAAGGACTCGCCGGGCGCATCGGAGAAGCAGTTGAGGTTCAGGCAATCGTTCCAGTCGGCGCGGCCGATCAGGGGCAGGCCATGCGGGCCCCTGTTGTTCACGACATGGTAGAAGCTGTTTTCCAGATGCTCCAGCAGGGTGCCGCAGTCCTCCGGGTTGCAGTCATAGGGCGTCGCCTCATCGAGGATGCCGAAGTCGCCGGTCTCCTTGATGTAGGCCGCCGTACCGGCGATCAGCCACAGCGGGTCGTCGTTGAAGCCGCCGCCGATGTCGTTGTTGCCCTTCTTGGTCAGGGGCTGATACTGATGGTAGCAGCCGCCGTCGCGGAACTGGGTGGCGGCGATGTCCAGAATGCGCTCCCGGGCGCGCTCGGGAATCTGATGCACGAAGCCCAGCAGATCCTGGGAGGAATCGCGGAAGCCCATGCCGCGGCCCACGCCGGACTCGAACATGGACGTGGAGCGGCTCATGTTGAAGGTCACCATGCACTGGTAGGGGTTCCAGATGTTGACCATGCGGCTGAGCTTTTCGTCGGGCGTGGTCAGGATATAGGCGGACAGCAGATTGTCCCAGTGGGCCTTCAGCGCATCGAAGGCCTTCTGAATCTGCTCGTCGGTGGTCAGGGCGGCGATCATTTCACGGGCGGGCGCCTTGTTGATGATACCGGGCGCGACGAATTTCTGATCGACGGGAACCTCCACGTAGCCCAGCACGAAGTTGAACCTCCTGCTTTCGCCGGCCTCCAGGTGCACCTGCACCTGATGGGCGGCCATGGGCTGCCAGCCGGAGGCCACCGAGTTGCCCATCCTGCCGGTCATGACCGCCTGGGGCGCGTCAAAGCCGTTGTACAGGCCCAGGAACGTCTCCATATCGGTGTCGAAGCCGGAAATCGGCGCATTGACGGCATAGAAGGCATAATGATTGCGGCGCTCGCGGTACTCGGTCTTGTGGTAGATCACGCCGTCCTCGACCTCCACCTCGCCGGTGGAGAAGTTGCGCTGGAAGTTGAGCATGTCGTCGGAGGCATCCCACAGGCAGAACTCCACAAAGGAGGTCAGCGTCACGTCCCTGGCTGCGTCCGTTTCGTTGGTCAGGGTGATCTGATGCACCTCGGCGTTGACCCCCATGGGCACGAAGGACAGCTGGCTGGCGGTCAGGCCGTTCTTCTTGCCGGTGATGACGGTGTAGCCCATGCCGTGACGGCAGGAGTACGCGTCCAGCTCGGTTTTCACAGGCTTCCAGCCGGGATTCCACACGGTGCCGTTATCGTTGATGTAGAAGTAGCGGCCGCCGTTGTCCACGGGCACGTTGTTGTAGCGGTAGCGGGTCACGCGGCGCAGGCGCGCATCACGGTAGAAGCAGTAGCCGCCGGCGGTATTGCTGATGATGCCGAAGAAATTCTCGCAGCCAAGGTAATTGATCCACGGATAGGGCGTACGCGGCGTGTCGATGACATACTCGCGGGCCTGATCGTCAAAATGGCCGTATTTCATGCTCGTACCCTCCTGCCGCGGACGTTGCGTGCCGCGGTCTGTATTCTCTCGAACCATTATAGCATAGATGGGCGCGTAACGCAAACGGTTTCGTAAACTTTCGCTCTTTTCTTCTCCGTTACAAAGGCGGAGAACCGCACGCCCGCCGACAAAGCGGCTGAAAAGGATTCCAATTCGTCCATCCGTACATGTAAGCGCTCCCATTGATACGGCAGGCATCCGAAAATATTTCGCACCATGCGGTACACCTGATTTTTTGCTGGACAATCGCGCACAAAACGGGTATCATGGTTGCATCACATGCAACAACAGGAGTGTGAGCCTCATGCAGCTGACCATCCTTGGCAACAACGGCCCCTATCCCGCTCCCGGCGGCGCGACCTCCGGGTATCTCGTGACGGCAGACGGCGCCGCCGTCGCCCTTGATCTGGGCAGCGGCTGTCTGGCGCAGCTGACCGCCCGAACCGCGCCGGAAGCCCTGTCGGCGCTCCTGCTGAGCCACTGGCATTACGACCACTGCTCGGATGTGCTGCCGCTGATTTTCCGCCTGGCCGCCTGCGCCCGGCAGCCCCTGCACGTCTATGCCCCGGCGGATGCGGACTCGCCGGTCCGGGAAGCCGTGCTGGCCTGCCCGGCGATGATGCTCCACGATGTGGCTCCGCAGACAACCTTCCGGCTTCCGGCCTGCGGGTTCACCGTGACCGCGCAGGCGGCGCGCCATCCCGTTCCGGCGCTCATGTACCGCATTGAGCACGCAGGCCGCGTCCTGTGCTACACCGGCGACACGAACACGACGGAGGGGCTCATGGATTTCGCCCGGAACGCCGATCTGCTGCTGGCCGACGGGCTGTTCACCACGGAAACCTGGGCGGAGGGAAAGCCGCACCTGTCCGCCGCCCACGCCGCCCGTCTGGCGGCGGAGGCAAACGTCAGGCAGCTTGTCATCACCCACCTGAGCCCTGCCATCGACCCGGAGACGCTGCTGAAGGAGGCCCGGGCCATCCGCATCGACAGCCGCCTTGCCCGCATCGGCGAGCAGTACGACGTGTAATTCCGGAGCACAGCATATGGATAGGAAAGAATTTCATCAGCTCGTCCGGGACGGCAGGGTGCAGGGGGTGTACCTCTTTGACGGCCCGGAGGAGAACATCAAGGCCGCCGCATTGCAAAGCCTGCGCCAGGCCATCCTGCCCGAGGGCATGGAGGAGCTGAACGAGTCCGTCATGGACAATCCCGCCACCGACGCGCTCGTCGCCGCCTGTGAGACGCTGCCGTTCCTGGCCGACAGGCGCCTTGTGGTCGTCCGGGAGCACCCGGCGCTGACAGGCCGCGCCGAAGCGGAGGAAAAGCTGCTGAGCTATCTGGCCCATGTGCCGGATTCCTGCGTGCTCGTCTTCCTGGCGCGCGGCAAGGCAGACGCGCGCAAGAAGCTGTATACGACCATCAGGAAGCACGGCGCCATCGTCACCTTTAACGCCCTGACGGACGCGGAGGTCGAGCAATGGGTCGTCCGCACCTTCCAGTCCCTTGGCAAGAGCTGCAGTCCGCGCGTTGCGTCCCTTCTCGCCTTTACCGTGGGCAGCGACACCGCCCTGCTTCGCACGGAAATCGAGAAGCTCACCGCCCTTGCGGGCGACCGGGACGAAATCCTTGAAAGCGATGTGCAGTCCGTCGCCACGCGCTCGCTGGAATGCACGGTGTTCGAGATGGTGGATGCGGTGGTCGCCGGACAGGAGGGCAAGGCCTTCGGGCTGCTGCGCGACATGCTGACCACCGGCTCCGACCGGCTGGGCATCCTGGCGATGCTGCTGCGCCAGTACCGGCTGATGCAGCACATCAAGATCATGCAGTACGAAAAGGTGCCCATGCCCGAAATCAGGCAGAAGCTGGGCGTGGCGCCCTTCGCGGCGGAGCGCATGCTGCGGCAGTCCGCCGGCTACTCCGGCGGCGAAATCAGGCAGGCGGTGGACATCTGCCTGCAGACGGAATACAATGTCAAATCCGGTCAGCTGAACCAGGAGGGTGCGCTGGAGGCGGCGATGCTGCAGCTCTTCGCGCTGCGCAGAAGCCGGCGGGGATGAGCCCCTTGCATCTTCCCGGAAAACGTGGCATAATAGGTTCACATCATACAAGGAGGACACCCGACATGGCTACCGCCCTCTGGCTGCGCACCATCCGGCATCATCGGATGGATCGCCAGCACGTCGAGCCCTGCACCCGTGACAACCCGCAAACAGCGCTGGAGGAAGCCTGCCGGAAGCTGGACATCTCCCGCCCCATCTGGCTGGACAAGCACACCCGCGAATGGGAGGAATTCGGGCAGACCCGCTTCCTTCCGGACGATTTTCTGGAGCCGGTCGACTTCCAGCGCCTGGAGATCGAGTTCATTGACCCGGACGCAAAGAGAAGGAAATCGCCGGACTACCGCAACGCGTTCTGACCCTATGCATATTCTATCCATATTCCGGATAAAGGAGAGATTCCCATGGACAAGAGGATTTACGAGCTGATCGACTCCTACAGGGAGGACTTTGCCGCACAGCTGAGCCGCTGGATTCAGGTGCCGTCCGTCAAGGCAGCCCCGGCCCCCGGCGCGCCCTTCGGTGCGGAGGTGCGCCGCATGTATGACATGGCCCTTGCCGACTGTGAGGCGGAGGGCCTTGTGACCCGCGGCTTCGACGGCTATGCGCTGGATGCGACGCTGCCCGGGGCCAGCGAGGAAGCCATCGCCGTCCTCGGTCATCTGGACGTGGTGCCCGCCGGCGACGGCTGGCAAGTCGACCCCTTTGCCGCCGTGCGCGAGGGCGACCGGCTCATCGGCCGCGGCACCAGCGATGACAAGGGCCCGTCCCTGTGCGCGCTGTACGCCATGCGGGCCATCCGGGAAGCCGGTATCCCGCTGAAAAAGAGCATCCGTCTGATCCTGGGCTGCGACGAGGAAAGCGGCTGGGAGGACATGGCCTACTACGCCGAGCATGCCGGACTGCCCAGAGTCGGCTTCTCCCCGGACGCGTCCTTCCCCATCATCAACACCGAAAAGGCTATGCTGGGGATGCTGCTGACCGCTCCCGCTGCCACGGAGGGCCTGCAGGTCAGGGAGATGTTTACCGGAGAGCGCACGAACGTGATTCCCGGCGAATCCAGGGCGCTGCTTGCGGGCGGGGATCCCGCCGCGCTGGCGGCGCAGGTCGCGGCCTACGCGCAGAGGACCGGCCTGCCCTACACCGCCGAGATCACCGATGCGGGCGTGTGGGTGACCGCCGAGGGGATTCCCGGGCACAGCGCCTATCCCGCCGGTCGCCGCAATGCCATCGGCATGATGCTGCTGCTCCTGAAGGAGCTGGGCGTGCAGGGAGCGTTCCGCACGCTGGCGGACGCGGTCGGCATGGAATCCGACGGCGCGTCCCTGGGCTGTGCCTGCCGGGACGAGATTTCCGGCCCGCTCACCTGCAACATGGGCATCCTGCATCTGGAGAACGGCGTGATCACCTGCACGCTGGACATGCGCGTGCCGCTGGCGGGCGATCTCGATCGTCTGGAGGCAAACGCAAGGGCCGCGCTGCCGGGCTTCACCGCCGTGCACGTCTCCAAAAAGGCGCCGCACCACGTGCCCGCCGAATCCGAGCTGGTGACGGCGCTGCTGAGCGCTTATCACGAGGAAACCGGTCTTCCTGCCCATCCCCAGTCCACCGGCGGCGGCACCTACGCCAAGGTGCTCGAGCAGGGCGTGGCCTTCGGCGCGTCCTTCCCGGATGATGAGGATCTGGCGCATCAGGCGGGCGAATATGTCTCCCTGACCAAGATGATGACCGCCACGAAGGTATACGCCAACGCGCTGATCCGTCTGGCGGCGGAATGAGGACACAGGAATTTTGAAATGATTGCGAAACCCGTCGCCTGCCTGCGTTGAGTCGGGTGAAGGGGGCATATGCCCCACATCACGGAAGGGAGAGTTTTCATATGATCCGTAAGCTGATCGCCATCCTGTTCATTCTCATCGGGCTTGTTGCCACTGCCGCCGGCATCTGGGGCATCTATACCGTCAAGACGAACAGCGATATGGATATGGCCATGGCCGTGCTGGGCCTGGCGGATATCGCGCCCCGGCTGGAGAACGGCGATGGGAATCTGCTCATGAACGGTGTGGGCAAGGTGCTGGGCGCTGCCGGGGACACCATGAACGCTGTGGATCAGTTCTTCACCGAGCACTTCGGCAGAAGCCTGACCGATTCCGCCAACGATCTGCTGGGGGATGACATCGACCTGACCAATGAGCTGGATGTGAAGCTCAACATCTGCAGATACCGTACGGAAATTCTGCTGGTCGGCATCATCATCATGCAGACGGGCCTGCTGATCTGGGCGAGAAGCCGCAGGTAATTATCATCATAGACCTCCAGCCCCACGGGCTGGGGGTCTCAGCGTGTCGAAAAAGTGCTTCGGGCACTTTTTCGAGGCATTGCACTCCGTCACTGTCAGGGCTGCAAGCAGCCCTGACGGCCGTTCCTCCGTGTAAGGAAAGTTTCCGGCAAAGCCGGAAACGCCCCGCCCGACCGGCAAAGCCGGTCGATACGAATACAGTCAGAGGGTCTGCGGGCCCTCCGACACCTCCCGGGACTTTTTTGACAGACCGAGACCTCCAGCCCCACGGGCTGGGGGTCTTGCTTATGCCCGGATATGAAATGAGCCTGCGCGCACAGGCGGCAGGCCCAGAAGGAATTATTCCGCAACGGGAGAAGGCACGGCAGGCGTAGATCCGACAGGCACAGCCACAAGGAAGCAGTAATCGTTCAGCTCGCCGCTCTCCTCGGAGAAGAAGTTGTAGAAGGTGAAGTTGTACAGGAAGCGCTCGGCGCTGTAAACGCCGTAGCCGTCCTGATTGTGATCCGTGGTGTCGTAGGGATCGGCAACGATGATTACATCATCCTGCGTGGTTTCGGTGCCCATGGTGTCGTAGCCGATGATGACCTGCCAGTGGCCGCCCCAGTCGTTCCAGCCGATCATGATCGGATTGCCCGCAGCGACCGTCTCCTGAATGTACTCGAAGGTGAAGATGTCGTGCACATCCTCGCCCGCGTCGATGGCGGAATAGCAGGCAAAGCCGCCCACCGCGTCGAACATGGCGACCATCTGGCTCAGGCTCGTCGCGCCGGGCTTGAGGCCCTGTGGACGCAGCGCGCCCAGGCTCTCCTCGGTGTAATCGCCGCGCAGACCGTACCACTCCAGCGTCATCAGGGCGCTGGCCACGCCGCAGCTCCACTCGCTGGACTGCTGGATGGTCTTGAAGTTGTGGAGAATCGTCAGCGTGTCGGTGGACTCCATGTGATAGAAATCCAGCGTGCTGAAATACGGGCTGCCGGCATGATCGCCCAGGCGCTCGACGCTGTCCGCGCCGTCCTCCGCGCTCAGGTCAACGCCATCGTCGAACTTCATGTCGTCTGTGTAGTTGCCGTCCGCCAGGGCGGAAACGGAAACGAGCAGCAGCAGGGCTGCCAGGAACAGAGAGACCAGCTTCTTCATGAGAAACCCCAACCTTTCTGTCGCAGGCTGTCTGGGTAAAGAAAAAAAGTGATGCGCAATAGCGTACATCACCCGATCTCATCTGCCTGTGCATATGGATCGAGACAAGGATAGGTTGTCAGAGTCTATACAGTAAAGACTTACTTTTACTACTCTTATTGACCATTTCACTTCGGTGATGTGAAACTGGGCTTTGAACCCAATCAATGAGATACAGCAGAAGCTGCGTGCGAGTTTATACCCCGCATCGGCATTTGACCCGGCTGTCCGTCCGCCCTGATATCCCCGTGGGGGATGGGTCATGTCTCTACCCGGAATGACTCTTCTCATACTAATTCTCGTTAAAATGTTGCACCGAGCACAGTGAATTTTTCGTTCTGGCAAAGCTGAGTGAAGCGAGGCGTACTGGAAGTACGGTGAGCGGAACGAAGCAAAGCCAGAGCGGAAAAGGCGCTGTGCGAATGAAACATTTTTATTGAGAATGAGTATCATTCCTTATCTGCGACAGGATGCAGTATACAGAAGATTGGCACATCTGTCAAGACATGATTATTCAATGCATCAAAGGATTTCAGTCCCCTGCTTGCATTTTCTGCGTCTCCGGCTTGACAAACCGGCATGATCCGCCTATGATACATAGGTATGAATACAGGGCGTGCCACGCCAGGCACGTACCAGCAAGGAGGATTATTCCAATGGCTGAACTGACGATGGACAAACTCAAGGCGCTGTGTCAGAACCGCGGCTTCATCTTCGCAGGCTCCGAAATCTACGGCGGCCTGGCCAATACCTGGGACTTCGGCCCCCTGGGCGTGGAGTTCAAGAACAACATCAAGAAGGCCTGGTGGCAGAAGTTTGTACAGGAAAGCCCCTATAACACGGGCCTGGACTGCGGCATCCTGATGAACCGCGAGGTGTGGGTGGCCTCCGGCCACGTGGGCGGCTTCAATGACCCGCTGATGGACTGCAAGGCCTGCAAGGCCCGCTTCCGCGCCGACAAGCTCATCGAGGACTTCACCAAGGGCGCCGAGACCGGCGACGGCTGGACCAATGCCGAGCTGGAGAGCTACATCGCCGAGCACGACATCGTCTGCCCCGTCTGCGGCAAGAAGGATTTCACCGGCATCCGCCAGTTCAACCTGATGTTCAAAACCCACCTGGGCGTGAACGAGTCCAGCGCCGCCGAGGTGCTGCTGCGCCCCGAGACCGCTCAGGGCATCTTTGTCAACTTCCTCAACGCCATGCGCACCACCCGCAAGAAGCTGCCGGCAGGCATCTGCCAGATCGGCAAGTCCTTCCGCAATGAGATTACCCCCGGCAACTTCATCTTCCGCGTGCTGGAATTCGAGCAGATGGAGCTGGAGTTCTTCTGCAAGCCCGGCGAGGATCTGGAGTGGTTCCAGTACTGGCGCTCCTTCTGCAAGAACTGGCTGCTGAGCCTGGGCCTGAAGGAGGAGAAGCTCCGCCTGCGCGACCACGAGCCCGAAAAGCTGGCCTTCTACTCCAAGGCGACCACCGACTTCGAGTACCTGTTCCCCTTCGGCTGGGGCGAACTGTGGGGGATCGCCGACCGCACCGATTACGACCTGAAGCAGCATCAGGAGCACTCCGGCAAGTCCATGGAGTACCTCGATCCCGTGACGAACGAGCGCTACATTCCCTACTGCGTGGAGCCCTCCGTGGGCGTGGAGCGCCTGGTGCTGGCCTTCCTGTGCAACGCCTACGAGGAGCAGGTGCTGGACGAGGAGAAGAACGACGTGCGCACGGTGCTTCACCTGCATCCCGCGCTGGCGCCCTACAAGTGCGCCGTGCTGCCCCTGCAGAAGAACAAGCTGGGCGCACAGGCCCGCGAGCTGCATGCGCAGCTGGCCAAGTACTTCCCCGTGGAGTACGATGAAACCGGCTCCATCGGCAAGCGCTACCGCCGTCAGGACGAGATCGGCACGCCCTATTGCATCTGCGTCGATTTCGACACCGAGGCCACCGGCACCGTCACCGTCCGTGACCGTGACACCATGGAGCAGGAGCGCGTCGCCATTGCCGATCTGCGCAAGTATATCGAGGAGCGCATGGTATTCTGATTCTAATCCTTTCATGCTGCCGGAGCACGAAGGCGTGCTCCACAGCGTGTCGAAAAAGTGCTTAAGGCACTTTTTCGCGGGATTGCACTCCGTCACTGTCAGGGCTGCCAGCAGCCCTGACGGCCGTTCCTCCGTGTAAGGAAAGTTTCCGGCAGAGCCGGAAACGCCCCGCCCGACCGGCAAAGCCGGACGAATCGAATCCAGTCAGAGGGTCTGCGGGCCCTCCGACACCTCCCGGGGCTTTGGGGACAGTCTGGTGCTCCGGTCTTCTGTCTTTCCGGCGGCAAACGGCAGATTTCACGTTTTTTCGCAGGTGCACAGCCCTTTTCACATTGACATTCCGGGCTACGCATGATAAGATTGAGACAATGATCGCCCGATGCGAAAGGAGCCTGTCCATATGCGGAAGCACGCCCTGATTCCTCTGATTCTGATTGTGCTGGTTCTCTCCCTGCTCCTTGCCACGCCCGCGCTGGCCGCCACCTGTACGCGCTGCGGCAACGAAACCGGCAGCGAAGACTATCTGTGCACCGATTGCCTGCTGGCTCTGCTCAATCAGAAGAAAGACGCCGCACCCCTTGAAATCACGGGTGCGCTGCAGAATGACGACGGTACCGTAACCATTTCCTGGGCAGATGGTGCAGGCAATGCGCCCTACGCCGTGTACTACAAGCTGCTGGAGGCTGCGCCCGTGCCCTTTGGCTGGACCGCCGCCGAAGGTCTTGCGGATACCGGCTTCACCCTTGACCGCCTTGTGCCCGGCGTGAGCTATGTGATCACCGTAGCCGACTGTCACGGGCAGACCGCGGAATATACCTGGTATGCGCCCCTGCCCGGCACGGACACCGAGATCGGCGCAAGGATCCGTCTCAAGCCCATGAATCGCATCGGGCGCTCCACCAAGCGTCAGGACAGCTTCTCCGCTTCCGAAATCGCTCAGGAGAACGAAACAAAGCATGGGCTGTACCTGCGCCTGACCTACTCCATACTGAAAAAGACGCGGAACTACGCCTTCCAGATCGCCGTGGAAGCGCCCAACGGCTTCTCCGATGTCATCTTCTCCGGCACGCTGGAGCTGCACTATGGCGTATCCGCCATTCCCGTGTGGGGCTTCATCCCGGTGGATGATTACTTCAGCCTGCTGCAGCATTACTATGGCGGTATCCCCACCGGTGAGTACGACGTGACGCTCTACTTCAACGGCAACAAGGTCTGGTCCGCCCCCTTCTCCGTGGCTGAATGAAATCCAGCCTGCTTCGAAGCTGCTTCGCCAATACGCGGAGCAGTTTTTTTGTTACCGCACAGAAGCCGCCCTCCCCCGGTCGCTCTCCGGAAAGCGTTTGCAAATCCGCAATGGCGACCATGCTATACTCAACCTGTCCTTCACCCAAACAAACAACAAAGGAGAAACAGCCATGAAAATCTGTAACAACTGCAAGACTCAGCACAACGACGATCAGTTCTTCTGCCCGGAGTGCGGCACCGCCCTGGAATTCCTGTCCACCCAGACCACACAGCCTGCTCAGGACACGCAGCCTGATCAGGCCGCTCAGCCCATCCAGCCCGTCCACCCTGTTCAGCCCGTCCAGCCTGTTCAGCCTGTTCAGCCCGTCCAGCCTGTTCAGCCCAGCACGAATACCGAAGCATCAAAGACCACGCTCAATCCCACAATCCTGAATGTCATCCTGATTGCCGTTGCCATCATTGCCGAGGCCATCTCCTGGGAGGAGGATATCGTCCTCGGAATGATTATCACTGCCATCAACGCGCTCTGTGCCTATAATATGTGCAAAAGCAAGCCTGTTCAGGTAGTGGTCTACATTTTTGCAGTCTATACCATTATTACCGGCTTCTACTACCTCGTCATCTGATATATGGACACCTGCACCGGAAAGCGCCTCCGACCTGCCTGGTCGGAGGCGCTCAGACTATCAACAAACCCATGGGTGGCGTCGGAGGGCCCGCAGGCCCTTCGACT
>JBJEUF010000117.1:0-40546 GCA_051883695.1 Aristaeellaceae bacterium | reverse complement strand
GCGGCTGCAACGTGCAGTTTGCCCTCGACCCCCAGTCCTTCCGCTATTATGTGATCGAGGTCAACCCCCGCGTCAGCCGCTCCTCGGCGCTGGCGAGCAAGGCCAGCGGCTACCCCATCGCCCGCGTGTCCGCCAAGATCGCCGTGGGCATGAACCTGGACGAGATCATGCTCGCCAACACCCCCGCGTGCTTTGAGCCGTCGCTGGACTATGTGGTGACCAAGCTCCCGCGCTTCCCCTTTGACAAGTTCACCCTGGCCTCCAACCGCCTTTCCACCCAGATGAAGGCGACGGGCGAGGTGATGAGCGTCGGACGCACGATGGAGGAGAGCCTGCTCAAGGCGATCCGGTCCCTGGAGGGCGGCTACTGCCATCTGCACAGCCCGAAGTTCGACTCGGAGCATATGACCACCGGGCAGCTGATGGACTACATCCGCGAGGGCACCGACGACCGCATCTATGCCATTGCGCAGCTGATGTGGAAGGGCGTGGATCACAGCCGCATCTGCAACATCACACAGATTGACATGTTCTTCCTGGACAAGATCAAGAACATCGTCGACTTTGAGCGCGAGGTGGAGGCGACGCCCAATGACGTGGAAATGCTGCGTCAGGCCAAGCGAATGGGCTTCTCCGACAAGTATGTCGCGCAGCTCTGGCGCTGCACCGAGGACGATGTGTACCGCCTGCGCCGGGAGAACGGGATCCGTCCGGTGTACAAGATGATCGACACCTGCGCGGGCGAGTTCGACAGCTATGTGCCCTATTTCTACTCCACCTACGAGACGGAGAACGAGTCCGTTGTGTCCGACCGGCAGAAGGTGATCGTGCTGGGCTCGGGGCCCATCCGCATCGGGCAGGGCGTGGAGTTCGACTACTCCACCGTCCATGCCGTACGCGCCATCCGCGAGGCGGGGTATGAGGCCATCGTCATCAACAACAACCCGGAGACCGTCTCCACCGACTATACCACCGCCGACAAGCTCTACTTCGAGCCGCTGACCCTTGAGGACGTGACCAACATCATCGAGCTGGAGAAGCCTCTGGGGGTGATTGCGACCCTGGGCGGGCAGACCGCCGTGAACCTTGCCGCCGGGCTGACCGCCAGGGGCGTGAAGCTCATCGGCACCGACTGCGAGGCCATCGACCGCGCTGAGGACCGCAACGCCTTTGAGCAGGTGCTGCTGAGGCTGAACATCCCGCATCCGGCAGGTCAGGCGGTGACCAATGTGGAGGACGGCGCAGCCGTGGCAGCCCGGCTGGGCTATCCGGTGCTGGTGCGTCCCAGCTTCGTGCTGGGCGGACGCGCGATGGAGATCGTCGCGAACGAAACCATGCTGCGCCACTACCTCAAAACCGCCGTGGAGGTGGACGTGGACAAGCCTGTGCTGGTGGACAAGTACTACATCGGCAAGGAGGTCGAGGTAGACGCCATCTGCGATGGCAGGGAGGTCTTCATCCCCGGCATCATGGAGCTGGTGGAGCGCACCGGCGTACATTCCGGCGACTCAACCAGCATTTACCCGCCTATTTCCATCAGCCAGCAGGTGCGGGACACCATCGCGGATTACACCACCAGCCTGGGCCTGGGCGTGGGCATTGTGGGACTGTTCAACATCCAGTTCATCGTGGACAAAGAGGACAACGTGTTCATCATCGAGGTGAACCCGCGGGCGAGCCGCAGCGTGCCGTTCCTGTCCAAATCGACGGGCTACCCGCTGGTATCCATCGCCACCCGGGTGATGCTGGGACAGTCCCTGCGGGAGCAGGGCATCACCGAGATGCGCCCGGCCGACCGCAAGCGCTTCTATGTGAAGGCACCGGCCTTCTCCTTCGCCAAGCTCGACGGTATGGACGCGTACCTCTCGCCCGAGATGAAGTCCACGGGCGAGGCCATCGGCTATGACGACAGCCTGCACCGGGCGCTGTACAAGGCCCTGCAGGCCTCCGGTGTGAAGATGAAGCAGTACGGCACGGTCATCGTGACCCTGGCGGACGAGGACAAGGAGGAGGCGCTGCCGCTGGTGCGCCGCTTCTACGAATTGGGCTTCAACATCGAGGCCACCGTCGGCACGGCGAATTACCTCAAGCAGCATGGCATCCGCACCCGTGTGCGCGGCAAGCTCTCCGAGGGCAGCGACGCGATATTGCAGTCCATCCGCGCCGGGTATGTGAGCTATATCATCAACACCCGCGCCATCCTTTCCGGCGTACATTATGAGGACGGCGTTGCCATCCGCCGGTGCGCGGTGGAAAACGGCGTGACCATCTTCACCTCGCTGGATACGGTGCGCATCCTTCTGGACGTTCTGGAGGACGTGGTACCCAGCATCTCTACCATCAATGCGTAATACTACTCTCCGATAAAAATGTATCATTCGCACAGCGTCTTTTTCGCCCTGGCTGCGCTTTGCTTCGCTCACCGTACTTCCAGTACGCCTCGCTTCACTCAGCTTTGCCAGAACGAAAAATCCGCCGCGCTCGATGACACATTTTGATCAAAGATCAGCATAAAGGGGCGTATGTCATGGAACACTGTGCGATCGTCGGCATCAACTGGGGCGATGAGGGCAAGGGCCGCATGGTCGATCTGCTCACGCAGGACTACGATGTGGTGGTCCGCTACCAGGGCGGCGGCAACGCGGGCCATACCGTCATCAACGAGTACGGCAAATTCGCGCTGCATCTGCTGCCCTCGGGCGTTTTCCGTCCGGGCGTGATGAACATTCTGGGAAACGGCGTGGCCCTCGACCCGGAAAATCTGTGGAAGGAAATCGAGCAGGTGAAGTCGCAGGGCGTGGCCATCACCCCCGATAATTTGCGCATCAGCGACCGCGCATCCCTGCTTTTGCCCTGGCACCGCCTGCTGGATGAGCTGGAGGAAAAGCGCCTGGCGGACAAGCAGTTCGGCTCCACCAGGCAGGGCATCGCGCCCTTCTATGCGGACAAGTACGCCAAGAAAACCGTGCTGGCCGGCGAGCTCAACTACCCGGAGCACCTGAAGGCGCACCTGAAAGACCTGCTGGAGTGGAAGAATCTCACCCTGACCCGCGTGTACGGCGCAGCCCCCATCTCCATGGAGGAAATCGACGCCTGGCTGGCGAATTACTGCGAGAAGATCAAGCCCTTCGTCTGCGACACTGGCACGCTGCTGCGCAAGGCGCAAGCCGACGGCAAGTCCATCCTGTTTGAGGCGCAGCTGGGCGCGCTCCGCGATCTGGACTACGGCATTCATCCGTATACCACCTCCTCCAACACCACGGCAGCCTTCGCGCCCATCGGCAGCGGTCTGCCCTCGGCGAAGATTGGCCGCGTGGTGGGCGTGGTGAAGGCGTACTCCACCTGCGTGGGCGAGGGGCCCTTCGTGTGCGAAATGTTTGGCGAGGAAGCGGAGCGCCTGCGGGAAGCCGGTGCGGAATACGGCGCAAAGACAGGCCGTCCGCGCCGCGTCGGGCCGATTGATCTGGTCGCCACCCGCTACGGCGTACAGGTGCAGGGCGCGACGGAAATCGCCCTGACCAAGCTGGACGTGCTGTCCTCCATGGCGGCGATTCCGGTCTGCACCCGGTATCTGGTGAACGGCGAGGCAACCGATCAGTTTCCCTTCCCGGCGGCGCTGGCGGACGCGAAGCCCGTTGTCTCCTATGTGGAGGGCTGGCAGCAGGATATTGCCGCCGTCCGCACCTGGGATGCGCTCCCGGCACAGGCACGCGCCTATGTTGAATATGTGGAGCGGGAGATTGGCTGTCCCATCCGCTATGTGTCCGTCGGCGCGGAGCGGGATGCCTACATCCAGCGATGGTAAGGCAGCGGTAACTCCTTTTGAAGATGCTGACTGAGGGTGCTTGTCCCGCATTCTCCCTCAGTCGCCCTGCGGCGACAGCTCCCTCCCGGAGGGAGCCTTGGTGACTGTTCTCCCGACCCTAAGCAAGGAAAGCCACCCCAAAGGCTCCCTCCCTGAGGGAGCTGGCTCCGCGTCAGCGGAGACTGAGGGAGTGGCCCTCCCCGAGGAAGTGATCCCATAGAAAGGTTGACAACGATGATTGACCAGTACGAATCCCCCCTGTCCTCCCGCTACGCTTCCAAGTACATGCTTCACCTGTTTTCCGCGGAGAAGCGCATCCGGACCTGGCGGCGGCTCTGGGTATCTCTGGCGAAGGCGGAGCATGCCCTGGGGCTGCCGGTGAGCGAGGCGCAGGTGGCAGAGCTTGCCGCTCATGTGGAGGACATCGACTTTGACTGCGCCGCCCAGCGCGAAAAGGAAGTCCGCCATGACGTGATGGCTCATGTGTACGCCTTCGGTAAGGTCGCCCCCGGCGCGGCGGGCATCATTCACCTGGGCGCCACCAGCTGCTATGTGACCGACAACGCGGACGTGATCCTCTACCGCGACGCCTTAACCTACCTGCGCGGCGAGCTGCTGAAGGTGATTGCCAACCTTGCGGATTTTGCCGACAAGTACAGGGCGCTGCCCACGCTGGGCTATACCCATTATCAGCCGGCGCAGCTGGTGACGGTGGGCAAGCGTGCCACCCTGTGGCTGCAGGATTTCCTCACCGACCTGCAGGAGGTCGATTTTGCCCTGTCGCAGATCCGGTTCCTTGGCTGCCGGGGCACCACCGGCACGGAAGCCAGCTTTGTGGAGCTGTTTGAGGGCGACACGGCGAAAATCGACGAGATGAACCGCATGATCGCCGCAGATTTCGGCTTCTCGGACTGCTTCGATGTCTGCGGTCAGACCTATCCGCGCAAGCTGGACAGCCGCATCCTGAATGCCCTGTCCTCCATCGCCCAGAGCTGCTACCGCATGGCGAACGACATCCGCCTGCTGCAGCACGACCGTCAGGTGGAGGAGCCCTTTGAGAAGAATCAGATCGGTTCCTCCGCTATGGCCTACAAGCGCAATCCCATGCGCTCCGAGCGCATCTGCTCTCTGGCGCGCTACCTGATGGCGGACGCGGCCAACGCCGCCATGACGGCCTCTACCCAGTGGCTGGAGCGCACGCTGGACGACAGCGCGAACCGCCGCATCTCCCTGCCCGAGGGCTTCCTGTGCGCGGACGCGATTCTCCGCCTGGCGCAGAATGTCACCGACGGGATGCACGTCAACGAGAAGATTGTCGAGCGCACGGTGCGGGAGTACCTGCCCTTCATTGCCACGGAAAACCTGCTGATGGAAGCCGTCAAGCGCGGCGGCAACCGGCAGGAGCTGCATGAGGTGATCCGCCGCTGCTCGATGGCGGCAACGGCCCGCATGAAGGAAGGGCTGGAGTGCAATCTGCTGTCCCTGCTGGCGCAGGAGCCTGCCTTCGGCATGACGGAGGCGGAAATGAACGCGCTTCTTTCGCCGGAAAAGTACATCGGCCGCTGCCCGGAGCAGGTGGACGCGCTGCTGAAGAAGGTGCGTCCGCTGCTGGCCGGTCTGGAACGGGACAGCGCGGAAATCAATCTGTAAACACTGTCTGGCGTCAGCCATGGCCCGAAGGCTATCCTTCCGGGGCATGGCTGCTTTTCATATTGTCATAGCGCTCCGGTGCGGGCTCATATCGTTGGATATCCCGCAATGACAAGGAGGGGCGTTATGCAGGCTGAAAAGGAAAATGCGGCGCTGTGCAGGAGCGTGTTCCGGGCAGCGACGGAAGCGGACATCGCAAAAGCGTTCACCCGGAAGTGGATCGAAATGGTCAACCGGCTTGAGAGGGCGAGGCAAGGATGAAGGCGGCCATCTACTGCCGGCTGTCCGAGGAGGACAGGAACAAGCCAAAGGAAACGGATGACAGCGGCAGCATCCGGAACCAGAAAGCCATGCTGCTGCAGTATGCCGCTGAAAAGGGCTGGGAGGTCTATCGCGTGTACAGCGATGACGACTATGCCGGCGCGGATCGCCGCAGACCGGAATTCCTGCGCCTGCTGCAGGATGCGGAGCAGCGCAGATTCGACATCATCCTGTGCAAAACCCAGTCCCGCTTCACCCGGGAGCTGGAGCTGGTGGAGAAGTACATCCACGGCCTGTTTCCGCTCTGGGGCATCCGCTTCGTCAGCGTGGTGGACAACGCGGATACAGCCAACCGGGGCAACAAGAAGTCGCGGCAGATCAACGGGCTGGTCAATGAGTGGTATCTGGAGGACATGTCGGAGAATATCCGCAGCGTCCTGACGAACCGTCGGGAAAACGGCTTCCACATCGGAGCCTTCGCGCTGTACGGGTACAGAAAGGATCCGGAGCGGCAGGGGCATCTGCTCATTGATGAGGAAGCGGCGGCGGTGGTGCGGGAGGTGTTCCGCCTGTATGCCTCCGGAATGGGAAAAACGGCTATTGCCCGGCGGCTCAATGAACAGGGCATCCCCAATCCCACGGCATACAAGCAGCAGCACGGGCTGCGGTACAGGCAGGGCGCTCCGGAAAGCAGCTCCCTTTGGCGCTACACGGCGATCTCCGACATGCTCACCAACGAGATGTACATCGGCAACATGGTGCAGGGCCGGTATGGCAGCGTTTCCTACAAGACGAAGCAGAACCGTCCGCGCCCGAAAAGCGCGTGGTACGTCGTCCCGGGTACGCACGAGCCGATCATTGACCGGGCGCTGTGGGAGAGGGTGCAGGCGCTGCTTGCCCAGAAGGCACGCCCCCGTCCCATGGGCTGCATCGGCCCCTTTGCCCGGAAGGCGATCTGCATGGGCTGCGGCTACGCGATGCGCTCCCACACGAGCCATGGCTGCCGGTATCTGATCTGCAGCTGCCGCCATGTGTCCAGGGACGCGTGCGTTGGGGCCTGCATTCAGGAGGCCAGGCTGGAGCGGATGGTGCTTGCGGAGCTGCGGCGGCTGACGGCGCTGTATCTGGATGAAAATGCGGCGGAGCAGGGGATTGAGCTTGCGGATGATCTGCCGGAGCGGCGGAATCGGCTCCTGTCGGTCATGGCGGACAGCCGGAAACGCGCGGAGGAGTATGCCAGAGGGCTGCGCGAGCTGTACATGGACAAGGTGAAGGGGCTGATCGCCGAAACGGAGTATGCGGACATGGCGAAGTCCTTCGCGCAGGACAGGGCACGCTTTGAACAGCTGGCGCAGGAAGCGGAGGCGGAGGCGGCGGCGCTGGAGGAGCGCATCGCAGCGGGCGATCAGCGCAGGGCGATCGTGAACAGGTATGTGCAGATGGAGGCGCTGAGCCGCGACGCGGTGGAGGTGCTGATCGACCATATTCGAGTGGGCAGGCGCATCCCCGGAACGCGCGATGTGCCCATCGAGATCCACTGGAATTTCTGACACGGCAGGTTGTGCCGGTGCAGCCGCAGCAGAGCAGAAGGCGCGCACAACCTATGAGAACCTGCTCCATCAGGCGGACGATCCGGACGTGATCGACGTGCTGCGCTACCTGCGCCAGCGGGAAATTGTGCACTACCAGCGCTTCGCTGAGGGTCTTGCCATGGTGCAGGATCAGCTGGACGCCCGCAATTTCTATGCCTATAACCCCGGATTGTCGCTGGCGGAGGACTGCAGCGATGACGACGAGGTCTGCGGCTGCAGGAAATGCGACTGCGATGACTGATCAACCTGCCTGACCTGATGAGGGTACAGGCGGCGGTCTGCCTGGGCCAATGCGTCCGGCAGGCCGCTTTTACATTTGTTAACGGCATCAGCCTGCCGGCCTTCCCTTGCGTCGGAGCGGCAAACATGGTATGATAGGAGCGGTAGGAAGAAAGGAGGCATGTCCATGCCCGTGAAGGAACCGGAGCGGAAGGTTCGTGCGCTGTGCGAGCATGCGTACATGCTGTTTGTATGCCTTTTCCTCCTGTGGGATATCCCCTATATGACCGAAGCGCAATGGACGTTCGAGGTGCGCGGCTGGTTTCCGGCACTCTGGTATGGGCTGGCGGCTGCGGCGCTGGTCATGAGCCGGGTTCGGCTGGGGGCAGTGTGGCTGCCCGCCGGACTGCTGGCGTGGATGACCGCGATGAGCGCATATCGGGGCGTGCTGGAGGTGCAGTCCGGTGCGCTCGCCCATGGCGTGCTGGCCTTTCTCGTGGTGCTGCCAGCGGCGAAGGCGGTGAACCGGGAGCGGCTGCTCCGGTACCTGCGGGGACTGCTGGCTGTGTGGACGGCGTTCCTGACCCTGCAGGCGGCGCTTGGCCTGTGGGCATCATTGACCGGGCACGCGGTGTTCAGCCTGAGGGGTACCTGGTATATCGGCGTGAACCTTGGCGATCACCGGCTGTACCTGAACGCCTATGTGACCACGGGCGCGGTGAAGATGGGACTGTCGGTGCTGCTGGCGCTTTTCGGCGCAGCGATGGCCCGGAAACGCGCATCGCGGGTGCTGTACGGGCTCTGCGCGGCGGTGCAGCTGATCTGTCTGTCCCTGACGGACTGCCGCACGGCGTTTCTGGCTGTGGGCGCGTCGCTGGGCGTGATGGGGATGGTAATCCTCCTGCATCGCGGTAGGCTGCGCCGCTGGCTGCGGGTGCTTTGCGCGGTGCTGGCGGTTCCGGTGCTGGCGTCGGGCGCCTACCTGACGCTCTGCGGCGTGCTGAATGGCCTTGCGCCCCATGTGCCGCAGGAACTGGACAATATCACCATGCTTGAGGTGCCGGCGCATCTGCTGCCCGAAGCGGAGGCGGAGGAGACGACCGTGCAGCACCGGGAGCTGGAGGCGGACAACCTGTTCAACGACCGGCAGATCATCTGGCGCGCGGCGGTTCGGCTGCTGCGGAGCAACCCCAGGTATTTGCTGACCGGCACAACCACCGCGCTGGCGCCGATGCTGACGAATCTGCATATCGCCCCGAATGCGTTCAATGGCAGGCCCTTTGCGCATGTGCATGATATCTATCTGCAGACGCTGGTGTCCTGGGGCGTGCCGGGGTTCCTGCTGCTTGCGGCGTTCCTCGTGATCTTCCTGATGGCGTCCTGCCGTTTGTTCTTCCGGCATGAGCTGCCGCTGTGGCAGGGCTTCGTGCCCGTGCCCGTCCTGTATGTGATGCTGTGCGAGACGGTGGATTGCTTTACGCGCCTGTCGGAGAATTCGCCGCTCCTGCTCTTTGGCTGCCTGTTCGCCGGGTGGACGCTGGCGCTGGATGCGCAGGCGCGGTATGCGGCCTATGCCCGGGAACCGGCGGAGACGGCGGTGGATGTGATCATTCCGGTGTACAATGCGGAGACGTATGTCACGCGGGCTGTGGAATCGGCGCTTGCGTGTCCGCAGGCGCGGGTGATCCTCGTGGACGACGGCTCCACCGACGGCAGCGGCGCAGTCTGTGATGCGCTGGCGCAGCATCATGCCCGGGTGGCGGCGCTGCATCAGGAGAATCGCGGCGCGGCTGCTGCCCGCAATGCCGGTCTGGCGGCGGCGCAGGCTGAGTATGTCGCCTTTCTGGATGCGGACGATGTGCTCCTGCCCGGCGCGCTGGCGGCGCTGACGCGGGGAATCGGCGATGCGGACGCGATTCAGGGACGCATTGTGCGCAGGCTCTCCGAAACCATTCCCGGCGGCAGAGTTCGGTATCTGGTTGGCGGCGAAGCGCTGGAGACCGCGCTCCGTGACCCGACGCGCCATCTCCTGTGCCATGGCTGGCTTTTCCGCCGCGCAGCGCTGACGGAACGGTTCGACGAGCGATTGACCATGGGCGAGGACGGCGAGTGGCTGCTGCGGACGATGCGGCGTATGCAGCGCGTCGCCTTGTGCGGTGTGCCTGTCTATTGCTATACCGTGCGGGCAGATTCGGCGCTCCATGGCGGCACGCAGGATGTGAACGAAGCCTATCTGCAGACGCTCCGTGCGGCGGATGAGACGCTGGCTGCCCTGGATGCCCCGGAGGCTGCGGCCATGTACCGCCTGACGCATCTGCTGCTGATGCTTACCCATGGGGACGTGGAGGCGGCGCCGGCTCTGCGGGAGGCAGCGCCCTTTGCAGAGGACTTCCGCATCGTGCGGCTGCATGGACTGACGCCGCGGGTTCTGACGCTGCGGCTGCTGAAGGGCCGTTTCTATGGCCTGACCCGGGCGGCGGTGCGTTTGCGGCGCGCAAGCAACCGCTGTGCCATCGAGCGGGAAATACCGTCCCGTAACATATCCCATCAACCGGAGGCTTGATGCTGATGAAACCGATTCGCGTGCTGGTGGTTGGCATGACAGCCACCGTCGGCGGTATTGAGAATTTCCTGATGGCTTACTGTGGCCGGATTGACCGTGACCGGGTGCGGTTTGATTTCCTGACCCGCTTTGAGCATGCGGCGTATCCCGAAAAGCGCGCGGCTATCGGCAATACCTATGTGATTCCCTGCCGCAGCGAGGATCCGGTGCGGTTCTACCGGGAGATTCGTGCCTTTTTCGAGGCGCATGCCCACGAATATGACGTGCTGTGGGACAACGAATGCATGTTCAACGACATGACGCCCCTGAAGCTGGCGGCGGAATTCGGCATTCCCGTGCGCATCGCCCACAGCCACAATCCGCAGAATATGGATGTTTCCCTGCGCGGACGCGGACGGGAGATGCTGCACCGCTCCCATCGGCTGCGGCTGAGCAAATACGCCAACGTGCTGTGGGCGTGCTCGGAGCATTCCGCGCGCTGGGCCTGTCCGGCGATGGATCTGCCCTATGCGGTCATTGCCAATGCCATTGATGTGAAGGCCTTCCGGCATGACCGGCGGGTTCGGCAGGAGGTGCGCGATCAGTACGATCTGGCGGACTGCCTGGTGGTGGGCCATGTGGGACGGCTACAGTACCAGAAGAACCAGAGCTTCCTGCTGGACGCCTTTGCCCGGTTGAAGGTGCGCGAGCCCCGTGCGCGTCTCGTGCTGGCAGGCGATGGCCCGGATCTGACCGATCTGGAAGCGAAGGCTGTTTCTCTGGGCATTGCCCATGACGTGCTGTTCCTTGGTGTCCGGGACGATGTGCCGCGGCTGATGCAGGCCTTTGATCTCTTCGCGATGCCCTCGCATTTTGAGGGACTGGGCATGGCGGCGCTGGAGGCGCAGGCGGCCGGGCTGCCCTGTGTGCTGTCCGATGCGGTGCCGCGGGAAGCGGCTGTCACGGAGGACGTGATCTTCCTGCCGCCGGAGGATCCCGACCTGTGGGCGGAGCGCATGCTGGACATCCTGCAGGAGGTACCGCACCGCATCCGTCCGGACAACACGCAGCGGATGGCGCAGGCAGGCTTTGAAATTGGCGACGCGGCCCTGCGTCTGACGGCGCGCTTTGAACGGCTGGCGAACCGGAGCAGCGCCTTCCGCCGCCGTTTCCTGCTGACGGTGCTTTCGGACGAAAAGGGCGTACCGGCGATGAACAAGGCCCGGAAGGACGTGCAGCGCATCGCCGCTGACGCAGGCTATGCCTTTGTGCAGGTGAAAGCGGAGGACAGCGCCCGGGGGAACCGCTACCGCCAGCTCTGGCTGCTGATGGAGGTCATATGGGATTGGACGCGGATGTTCTTCCGGTTCCGCCACGGCGATCTGCTGCTGATGCAGTATCCCTATTTCCCGGTCAAGGCGTCTCCGGTGGCCCGCTTTGCCCTGCACATGCTGCGCTGGAAGGGCGTCTGCACGGCGGCGCTGGTGCATGATCTGGATTCCTTGCGCCTGATTGGCGGGGAGGCGGCGCGGTGGAGCGACCAGCTGCTGCTGCCGGGCTTTGACCGGATCATCTGCCATACCGAAAGGATGCGCAGTTACCTGACCTGCCAGGGCATCCCGGCAAGGAAGCTGACGGAGCTTGGCGTCTTTGACTACCTGACCGATGCGCCCCTGCCGGAAAGAAAGCTGTCCATGCAGGTGTGCGTGGCGGGCAACCTGTCGCGCAGGAAAGCGCGTTTCCTCTATGAACTGCCCCGGACGAAGCTGGAGTGGCACCTCTATGGCGATGGCTGGAACGGGAAGAAGAAGCGAACGGACATCGTGGCCCATGGCGTGTTCAGTCCCGAGGAGCTGCCCGGCGTGATGACTGGATCCTTCGGCCTGGTATGGGATGGGCCCTCTGTGCAGACGTGCGGGGGAAAGTACGGCGCTTACCTGATGATCAACGCACCGCACAAGCTGTCGCTGTATCTGGCATCCGGTATGCCCGTGGCGGTCTGGGCGGGGTCGGCCCAAGCGGATTTCGTGCGGCGCAATGGCGTGGGGCTTGTGATTGAGCGGATTGAGGAGCTGCCGCGGGTGATCGCCGCGCTCACACCGGACGCCTATGCGGAGATGGCCGGGCGTGCAAGAAAAATAGGGATGCAGCTGCGTCAGGGCGTCCGGACAACGCGGGCGCTGGAGCAAATGGAACGGTATGAATCATAGTATACAGGTGTCGAACGTATGCAAAGAGCCGGAGAATTATGGAAGCTTCCGGCTTTTTTGCGTGAAAGAAGGGCTGCCGGGATGGCGATCATCGACGTAAAATGTAGAATCTGGTCGATCGAAAACGCTTTAGACGCATGTGTAAACGTTTTCGGAAAATGCGAAAAAAGCCCGAAAAATGCGCATTGGTAACGCTTCCGGAAGTGCGACGATGGTAAATCTGGATAAAATAATCTAAAAAAAATACAAATAGGGGTTGCATTTTTTCTCGCTTTGATGTATAGTAAGAAACGAACGAAACCGGTTTAGCAAGCAGTTGAACGCATGGGATACCAAAGAGGATGGAATAGGGGAGGAAGCGGCAGTGGCTGTCACCATCAAGGATGTGTCCGCGAAGTGCGGCCTGTCGATTTCCACGGTCAGCAAGGCGTTCAACAACTATGCTGACATCAGCGCCGAAACCCGCGAGCTTGTGCACCGCACGGCCCGGGAAATCGGTTACTACCCCAATGCCATTGCCCGGACGCTGAAGACCAACCGTTCCTACAATCTGGGCGTGCTGTTCCAGGAGGAACGCGGCACGGGCCTGACGCACAGCTTCTTCGCTTCCGTGCTGGAGGCGTTCAAGTCCGAGAGCGAAAAGCGCGGGTACGACATCACCTTCATCAACCACAACATCGGCTGGACGGGCATGACCTACCTTGAGCACTGCCGCTACCGCAATGTGGACGGCGTGGGCGTGGTCTGCGCGAACTTCTACGCGCCGGAGGTTGTTGAGCTGGTTGCCAGCGATATTCCGGTCGTTACCATCGACCATATTTTCTCCAACCGCTCCTGCGTGCTTTCCCAGAACATCGAGGGGATGCAGTCACTGGTTGCCTATGCCGCCTCGCTGGGGCACCGCCGCATCGCCTATGTGCACGGCGAACACGCATCGGTCACGGAGAACCGCATCACGGGCTTCTATCGCGGACTGAGCGAACAGGGCATAGCGCATGTGCCCGAGTATCTGGTCGAGTCGGTCTATGACAGCCCGGCGGCAGGCACGGAGGCTGTGAAGAAGCTGATGTCGCTGCCGGTTCCGCCCACCTGCATCCTGATGCCGGACGATCACTGCGCCCTTGGCGCGCTGAACGCGGCTGCGGAGCTGGGGCTTCGCATCCCGGAGGATCTCTCCATCGCCGGCTATGACGGCAGCCGGATCACGCAGATGACGCATCCGCGGATCACCACGGTGCTGCAGGACAGCGAACGCATGGGCCGGCAGGCGGCGCTCTTCCTGATCGACCGGATTGAGAACCCGCGAACCGCCGGAAGCGAAACGGTGTATATTCCCACCACGCTCCTGCCCGGCGAATCCATCGGTCCGGCTCCTGCGGACTGACGCTGACGGAAAGGCCGTCCTGAACTTCGTCTCTAAACAGTACTGAGGTGCTGTTTATAGAAATAATCGCCTCCGCGAGAGGCAAAATAAGAGGAGGAAACCACCATGAAGAAGCTCGTTGCTCTGCTGCTGTGCGCGCTGATGGCTCTGTCCACCGTCGCCATGGCCGAGGCTCCTGCTGAGGAAGGCAAGGTTCTGAACATCTACTGCTGGAATGATGAGTTCAAGACCCGCTTTGAGAAGTTCTACACTGTGCCCGAAGGCATCACCGTGAACTGGGTCATCACCCCCAGCGCCGACAATGCCTATCAGAATGCGCTGGACGCCGCTCTGCTGAAGCAGGCTGACGCCCCCGCGGACGAGAAGGTCGACCTGTTCCTGGTTGAGGCCGACTACGCCGTGAAGTACTGCGCTTCTGATTACACCCTGGATGTCATTAACGAGGTCGGCCTCACTGAGGAGAACGTCGCTGAGATGTACCAGTACACCAAGGACGTCATGACCGCCAACGGCGTGCTCAAGGGCGTTTCCTGGCAGGCTTGCCCCGCCGGCTTCATCTATCGCCGCTCCTTCGCTGAACTGGTTCTGGGCTCCGACGATCCCGCCGTTGTGCAGGAAGCCGTTGCGGACTGGGACAAGTTCGACGCGACTGCTGCGCAGATGAAGGACTTTGGTTACTTCATGCTGTCCGGCTACGACGATGCCTTCCGTATCTTCTCCGACAACATGACCGCTCCCTGGGTTGTTGACGGCAAGATCAACAAGGATCCCTCCATCGAGAAGTGGGTCGAGATGACCAAGAAGTACACCGACAACGGCTGGAACAACAAGGCGAACCTGTGGTCTGCCGAGTCCGGCGCGGGTGCCGGCCCCAATGGCGCGGTGTTCGGTTACTTCGGACCCGCCTGGTTCATCGACTTCTGCCTGGCTGGCTGGACGCTGGCTGATGCTGATGCTCCCGCCGAGGTTGGCAATGGCACCTGGGGCGACTGGGGCTTCTGCCAGGGCCCGCAGGGCTTCTCCTGGGGCGGCACCTGGATCTGCGCTGCGGCCGGCACGGACAACCTGAGCCTGGTCAAGGACATCATGTACACCATGACCTGCGACAAGGATGTTGCCGTTGAGATCGTCAAGGAGTATGGCGACTTCACCAATAACGTGTCCGCCATGACCGAGATGGCTGCCAGCGATTACCAGAACGCTTTCCTGGCTGGTCAGAACCACCTGGCTCTGTTCCTGGAGAACGCTCAGGCGATCAACCGTGCTTCTTCCACCATGTACGATCAGACCTGCTCTGAGAAGATCCAGTCCGCGATGGCTGATTACTTCAATGGCAACGTCGATCTGGACACCGCTTGGGCCAACTTCTTCGCCTATGTTGAGGAAGTGCATCCCGAGCTGACCCACTAATCCACAGTTTCCAATGTCCGGGGCGGATGGCTGCGTCCATCTGCCCCGGACGCTCAGGAAGGAGTGCGACCCTTCAACAGGACACCGGAGGCCTATGGGGTCGGGCGTCCTGCTGAAGGGTCGTGTTCTTTTTCACCGTTTCCGGTGAGCAGGGAAACATGCGCGCTTTCCATCATCCAGAAGAGAGGTGTATGCTATGACGCAAAATACAGCGCCGCGAAAGGTCAAGTCCGTCAGCTATGCCAAGTGGGGCTACATCTTCCTGATCCCGTTTTTCCTGACGTTCATCCTGTTTACGGTTGTGCCTCTGGTCAAGACATTCGGCTACTCCCTGTTTGAGCAGCGCATGGAGGGCTTGACGCAGGTTGCGGGTGAATTCAGGGGCTTTGATAACTTTGTCAAGCTCTTCAATGAGACGAACTTCCTGCGGAATCTGGGAAACACCGTGACCATGTGGCTGCTGGGCTTCATCCCCCAGATTGTCGCCTCGCTGGCGCTGGCGGTGTGGTTTACCGATCACATCATGAAGATCAGGTTCCAGCCCTTCTTCAAGACAGTCATCTATATGCCCAACCTGATCATGGCCTCCGCATTCGCGATGCTCTTCTTCGTGCTGTTCTCCGACGGCGGCCCGGTGAATGCGGTCATCCAGTCTCTGGGCTTTGAGGCTTACCTGTTCCTGAAGGAGCCTCTGGGCAGCCGTTTCCTGATTGCGCTGATGAACTTCATGATGTGGTTCGGCAATACCACCATCGTGCTGATGGCAGCGATCATGGGCATTGATACCAGCCTGTTTGAGGCTGCGCAGATCGATGGCGCGTCCGCGTGGAAAACCTTCACCCGGGTGACCATTCCGATGATTATGCCCGTGCTGTCCTACACGCTGATCACCTCCCTGATCGGCGGCTTGCAGATGTTCGACGTGCCGCAGATCCTGACCAAGGCCGAGGGCAACCCGGCGGGCGTGAACCGCACGGTCATCATGCAGCTGAACTCCATCATCGGCCAGAGCAAGAACTATGGCGAGGGCGGCGCCCTGTCCGTGGTGCTGTTCATCATCACCGCCATCCTGGGTTTGATTGTGTACTACTCCCTGAACGTCAATGGACGCGAAGCAAAGAAGCTGGCGCGTGAGGCCAGGAAAAGGGTTGCACAGATGAAGAAGGGAGGCGTGAACGCATGAAGGCGATCAAATCCCTGAAGCGGTGGGTGCGCGTACTCATCGGCTTTGCCGCAATGGCGCTGGCCGGTGTGCTGGCGTTCTATCTGGTGGCGAATGTGATTCCGCCCCAGCTGTATACCATCACGGTTGAGGTCAACGAGAACAACCTGACCAAGAATGCAGCCAAGGAGCTGGAAACGGCGAATGGCGTGCCTGCCGCAAAGCTGATCGAGCAGCAATTCCGCACGGTGCGCGCAGGTGTGTTCCGCTCCGGCAATGCGCTGGACGATGTGTATGCAGCTGTGTTCGGCGCGGATGAAACCCTGGATTCCGCAGCGATCAAGGCTGAATTCCAGCGCCTGTACGACAAGCTGACGCTCAAGGCAGAAGGCCCGTTGACGATCGTCATCTCCGCGGAAACGACGGGCAAGCTGTCGGATGTTGAGGTTGCAAAGGCCTTCCTGAAGGCTGTCGCAGCCGAGGGCGCTGCGAACATCAACTGGCAGTCTGCCAAGGATTTTGCGGAGCGCGAGCATCCGGATAACGTGATTGGCGAGCCGGAGCAGATTCCCAACCTCAGTGCGCGGACGTACCTGATCACGCTGGCGGCAGTGCTCCTGACGGGCGCGGTAGCCTTCATGCTCATGACCCGCGACCCTGGCAGCCTTGCCTTCCGCAAGCTGATGGCATATACGGTGCTGGTGCTGCTGTCGATCCTGTGCATCGTTTTCTTCTACATCATGTTCATCAACGCCACCCGTGCGCATGCGGATATTCAGTCCGGCTTCTCCTTCCTGCCCGGCAAGTCGTTTGGCAAGAACTGGAGCACCCTGATGTCCAATGACGAGCTGCCTGTCTGGCGCGGCATGTTCAACAGCCTTGCGATTGCAGGCTGCACGGCGGCGCTGTCCACATACTTCTCTGTGCTGACGGCTTATGCGATTCACGCATACCAGTTCCGTCTGCGCAACTTCGCCTTCACGTTTATCCTGCTGGTCATGATGGTTCCCAGTCAGGTGAGCGCTCTGGGCTTTGTCGATATGATGCGCGCCTGGCACTGGGATAACACCTTCTGGCCGTTGATCCTGCCGTCCATAGCGGCGCCGGCTGTCTTCTTCTTTATGAAGCAGTACATGGATTCCTCGCTGCCTCTGGCGATCATCGAGGCGGCCCGCATTGATGGCTCCAGTGAGTTCGGCACCTTCAACCGCATCGTGATTCACATCATGAAGCCGGCGATTGCCGTGCAGGCCATCTTCACCTTCGTGAGCAGCTGGAACAATTACTTCACACCTGCACTGCTGCTGAACAAGAAGGAGATGAAGACGCTGCCGATCCTGATTGCGCAGCTGCGTTCCGCGGACTGGCTGAAGTTTGATATGGGTCAGGTGTACATGATGATCTGCCTGTCCATCCTGCCGGTCATTGTGGTGTATCTGTGCCTGTCCAAGTTCATCATTGCCGGCGTCGCCGTTGGTGGTGTAAAGGAGTAATTCTGCATCTTCTCTTGCAATTCTGTGTCTGCAAACCTCGATTGCCTGAAGTCAAACCTTCGGTTTTCATCCTTGAGTTGCAGAAAACCTGCTCGAAACTGCACCTGTCTCATTTCAGAAACACACTCCAGTATAATACGGTTCTTTCTCTGAGGGAATCGCTGAATCTGAGAGATGCACTGAATGATTCGGTGGCTCGCTTGCAGCTGGACTTCAGCCATCTCCTTCTTGCAGAATTCTCGATTTCCGTGGAGTAATCCGGACACCGAACGAGTCGGTACCTGTATTGAAAGAGCAGCTGGTCGTGCAGATCAGCTGCTCAGGGTATCGACAAAGTGCCTACGGCAATTTGTCGAGGTTTCGCACTCACTCACTGGTCGAACGGCAAGCCGTTCGACCGGCCGTTCGTTCGTGTAAGGAGGCGATTTCTGACGAAATCGCGCGAAAATCGCCGCGCATGTCGCCGATTTTCGATCTAAAGTCGAAGGGCCTGCGGGCCCTCCGACGCCACCCATAGGTTTGTTGATGTCCTGAGCAGCTGGTCGTGCAGATCAGCTGCTCTTTTTGGATGAGTGTGGGAACTGGATTTCATGAGATACACCTGGCAGGCGGATGCTTTGTGATAATCTTCGTTTCAGGTGTGTCATAGATCGCAGCCAGAGCCGGAAAAGGCATTGTGCGAATGCAACATTTATGTGGAGAATCAGTATGAGTATGAGAATGAAGAATGTGGAATCACGCCAATCCTTCCACACTGCCACCAACCTCTGGTGAGGTATCGAAATACCCATCCGGACAAAGCACATGCCGGATGGGTATCAGAGAGGAAATGCTGTATGTCTGCAGCCGGGGGAGGAAAGACACTTGTTGAATAGCACATATCAATGAAAAGCGATGCTATCTCAGGGAATGCTTGGGTCTCGGCGTGTTGAATACCGCCTTTGGCACTGATTCGAGGAATTGCACTCCGTCACCGTCAGGGCTTTGAACAGCCCTGACGGCCGTTCCTCCGTGCATGGTGTCGGAAACGACCCGCTCGACCGGTAAAGCTGGTCGATACGAATACAGCCAGCGGTCTGTAGGCTCTCCGACACCGCCCAAGGCTGTTTACACGCTGAAACCTTTGGTCTTCATCTTCTCTTCCTGCGAAGCAGGATCAGACCTGTTGCACTGCCGGCCAGCAGCAGAAGATACAACGCCGAATGCAGCCCGTCGCCTGTGTCCGGAGGGACGATGATGGCAGTATTGATGATGGTGCCGCCTGTGAATACACAATCCGTTATGCTCGCATACTCGTCCTGGTTGATATACTCCGTTTCGTAGCCCTCCATGGGGAGCTCCACGACGTAGTAGTCATCCTCGTCGACCAGACTGTAGACGTAATTTCCATCGCCCCGGTCAGAGGGCGGCTGATCCGGTGTGCGGTGTACCGTACCGTCCGGATTGTAAAGGATGAACTGCGGCGTCGGATGCTCCTGGGCCGTATCCTGCCAAACCTTCGTGAAGCGGAAATCATATCCGTAGATCAATTCGTTCGTGACGGTGAATCCCGCTGTGGCAGAGCCCGTGATCCTGGTTTTGTAGCGCTCGATCTCGTCCTCGATGACCGTGTATTTGATGGGCTTGCCATCGGCATATACCGGCTTGTCTTCGAAGGTACCGCGCCATTTCACGTTCTCGGTCAGCGCCATCGTCTCAATCACCACACCGTCAGCCATCAGGCGTACGGTGATGGATTCCGGGCGATACTCATACTTGTTCCCGGTGTCCTCCCAGATCTTCCTGACGGGAATGTCGATGCGCTCCGGCTCATGGGTATTGGTGAGGCTGAAGCCCTCGGCTGTCACGCTGTATTCACAGGTGTAGCCGGGCACAGTCTCCTCCTTGATGGTGTAGGTGATCTTCCTTTCGGGATCATCCTCGTCCACCGGAATCGGCCAGCCCATTCTCGCGGCGTCGCGGACATAGACGGGCAATCTGCCGAAGGTGCCGCTCCAGTCCTCATCCTCCGTCAATTCCAGCGTGAGCACGGGAATGTCCTCGGCGTACAGGTGCAGCGTGACCGACTGGGGTCGCAGGCCGTCCCGGTCGTTGTCGTCATGCCAGTACTTGTGAACCAGTCCGTTCCGCATGGAGGGCACGTAGCGGTTGATGAGGGTATTGCCCTGCACCTCCACCTGATAGCCCTCGGGAACCTGCACCTCGTCCACCGTATAGCGGATCGCCTCGCCGCGCTCATACCTGTACAGGTTCTCCCAGGTATAGCTCAGCGTATCCGCGTCCAGCGTGACGGGGGCGCCGACGGGGGTGCCATTGGCATATAGCTGTACGCTATACGGCCCGCGCATTCCCGACAGGTTGTCGTCATCCTGCCAGACCTTGTTAACGGTGTACTTCGTTCGCTCCGGCTGATGCACGTTGGTGATGGTCACCAGCGCGATCTTGTGCTCCTCGTTGTCGGCGGCTGATAGGATAGTCACAGGAGAGGAGGAAAGCGCTTCTGCCTGTGCCGGTGCCATCGCGCAGCAGAGCAGGATTGCCCACACGATGAGCAGCAGTTTGCGCATGCTGCGCTCCCCTCCTTTCCTTGGTTATGTGTATCCTTCCGGATGGTCGGACCCGATTATTCGGTCGGATCGCCTTCCATGGTACCGACGGTGACATACTGCGGGGCAGAGGCGGTGTAGCCTTCCGGCACCGGATCCTCCACCACGATGTAGGTGATCGGACGGCCGAACTTGTCGTACACCGGCAGATCCTCCACGCTCCAGCTCCACACGTTGCCGGTGCTATCGCCTGCCGTGACGATCACGATCTTCACCAGATTGGCGTCCGCAATCGCGTTCTCGTAGATCTTGAGCTGCACGCTGTCCGGACGGAGGCCGTCGCGGTTGTCATCGTCCTCCCAGACCTTCGTACCGGCGATGTCCACCTTGCCGGTCAGCACGTTGGTGATCTTCACCGTGTAGTTGCCCTGCGCGTCCACTGTGATCTCACAGGTGGTCGTGTAGCCCATGACCTCACTGACCTCTTCGATGGTGTACTGGATGGTCTGGCCGCTCTCGCGCATGTACAGGTCGGTCACATGGGCAGTCCACTGGTTGCCCTCGTTGAGGGTAATCACCTCGCCGACGTTCTCCACGGTGCCGTTCACGCTCTTCTTGACCTGCACCTTGATCTCTGCAGGGCGGTGCTGGCTGTTGTTGTCATCCCAGAACTTGCTGATCACCATGTCGATGGTGTCCGCCACGTGGGTATTGGTGATGGTCACGGTCAGCTTATCGTCCTCGACATAGGTCACCAGATAGGAGTTCTCGGCGATCCGGGTGACAACCGCTGTGTAGTTCTCCGGGACGTTCTTCGCCACGACAGAATACACGTCGCTCGCAGGCAGGTTCGTCCAGGATGCCTCACTGTCCGGCGCAACGGTCTGGAGGTCGTTCTGCTCCTGCCCGTTGACGACCAGCGCAATCTGGGCGGAGTCGCTGGGCGCATCGCCTGCGTGGGTGATGGCCGTCTTCCACTGGAACCGCACCGTGACCGTTGCCGTCCAGCCGGCGTAGAGTGTGAGGTCACTGTTGACGGCGGTGCCGAAATCATATTCGGCGCTGCAATCGGAATCCGTGTACCAGCCGGTGAACGCATAGCCGCTTGCCGCGGGCGCCGCGGGTGCGGCAACGGTTCCGCCATCCGCCACGGTCACCGGCTTGATCACCGCGCCGTGACCGTTCAGGTTAAAGCTCACCTTGTGCAGCGCAGTCCACCGGGCGGTGAGGGCGACATCAGCCGTCACGGGCGTGGAGAAATCATACGCCTCGCCGGCGTCCGCCGCAAACCAGCCGTCAAACTGCCAGCCCTGTTCCACCAGATTGCCGGGGTTCGTGGCGGTGCTGCCGTGGTTCACCTGCTGATCGGTGGGCTTCACGCCATGACCGTTGTTGTCGAAGGTCACGGCGTACCTGACGATATCCCATCGGGCGTAGAGGGTGATGTCGGAGGTCACCGGAGTCTCAAAATCGAACGCGTTTGCGCAGGTGGGCTCCTTGTACCAGCCGCCGAAGGCATAGCCCTCCCGGGTGGGGTCTTCAGGCTTGGAGACCTTGCCGCCGTAGTTCACGGTCTGCGGCTCAATCGCCGTGAGCGTGCTGTCCTGCAGGTCGAACGTCACCGTGCACTGTATCTGCGTCCACTTGGCAATGAGCGTGATGTCCCCGGTCACGGCTGCGGTGAAGTCGTACTCGTTCGCCAGTGCTTCATCGCTGTACCAGCCGTCAAACTGATAGCCCTCCGCCGCCGGGTCAGCAGGCTGCTTGACGGTATTTCCGCTTTCAACCGTCTGCTCAGTGGGCGCACCGGTGACGGTGACTCCCTCAGGGGCGTTGGTATCGAAGGTGACAGTGTACGTCGTTGCTTCCGCCAGGGCGCAGGTGCAGGCCATTGCCAGTACCAGCGTGAGCAGAAGCACCATCCAGAGCTTGTTCTTCATGGTGATCTCTCCTTATCTGAGCAGGATTTCACCTGCCTGTATCCTGATCGTTGTATCGGAGCTTGCTCCGTTACTCCGTCCCCACGGTAACGCGGCGCGGCCCGGGATCGGCATAGCCCTCCGGAACGGGATCCTCGACCACGATGTAGGTGATCGGGCGTCCGAAGGCATCGTACACCGGCAGATCCTCCACACTCCAGGTCCAGGGATCGTCCGCAGCGCTGTCCGCATCTGCCGTCACCAGCACGATGCGCACCAGATTCTCCTCCGCGATCGCGTTCTGATAGATTTTCAGCTGTATACTGTCGGGTCGCAGACCGTCCCGGTCATTGCTGTCATCCCAGAGCTTCTCGCCGGTGATGTCCAGCTTGCCGGTCAGCACATTGGTCAGCTTCACCGTGTAGCTGCCGTCCGCTTCCACCACAATGTCGCAGGCGACGCTGTACCCGGCGAGATCGCCCACCTCCTCCACGAGGTACTGGATGGGCTGACCGCCCGATTGCAGCCTGGGCAGCTCCGTCACACGGAAGGTCCAGTCGTTCGCGTCGCTGAGTTCAAACTCCGCCACAACCTCGCCCGTTCCTGCGTTTTTGACCTGCGCCTTGACAGAGCCGGGACGGTGGCGGTTGTTCGCGTCGTTCCACTCCTTGCGGATCACCATGTCGATGGTGGCACGCCGGTGCGTGTTCCTGATCTCCACTTCGATCCGCTTGTCCCGCACATTGGTGATGATCCAGCTGTTCGCGGCATCGCTGCTGTAAACCGCGGTACAGTCGCCGGGTACGGTCACTTCCTCCACGGTGTATACGCTGTCAGCGGGCAGGTTTGTCCAGGTGTGCGTCCAGCCGTTGTCCGGTCCCAGAACCACTTCGCAGGTCTGTGACACCGGCTCCGCTTCGGCTGGGTCGATCGGTTCAGGCGGTTCGACCGGATCGGCGTCGGGCATGTCCTCGTAGGGCAAGCCGTCCCGCAGCAGCCGCACCGTCACCGGCGCTTCGCCGCCACCCTCCCACACCTTGGTGACCGTGACATTTGCTGTCCACCTGGCGTAGATCGTGGTGGGGGCCGTGACCGGCAGCGTCTCAAAGCTGTATTCGGTCTGGCAGGAGACGTCCGTATACCAGCCCTTGAATACATAGCCCTCTGCAGTCGGATCGGGAACGGGCCTTGTGGCGAAGCGGCTGTCCTCCACCTTCTGCATCGGAACCTGTTCGCCGTGCCCCTGCATGTCAAAGGTTACCGGCCAGAGCATGTTCCATTTGGCATGAATCTCAATGTCCTGCGTGACCGGCGTATCGAAGTCATACGGCTCGGTGTAGTCCGCGTCCGTGTACCAGCCGCCGAACACATAGCCCAGCGCCACCGGATCCTCCGGCTCTGACGCTGTTTGCTGATGCGCCACCAGCTGCATGGGTACCTGCGCACCGAAGCCGTGCATGTTGAAGGTGACCCTGTGCATGAGCGGCCGGTAGTACACCTTTAGCACCAGCAGCGGCTCCTCCGCGGTGACAACGCCGGTCAGCTTGTTTTTGCCATACCCGGCTGCAAAGCTGTAGCCCTCGCTCCGGTACTTGTCTGCATAATCCGTGACCGATACGGCTTCATCCGTCTTTCCCGTTTTGTGCTCGGTGTCCTTCAGCTGCTCGTTCCCGTACGCATCCATCAGGTAGTATTCGATGCTGTAGGGCATGTCCGTTAGCGGCGTGTAGTACAGCGTCAGCATCAGCTGCCCGTCGCCCCGCACCACGCCCGAAGGATTGGATTGATAGGTCTCTCCGTTCACCGTGAAGGAATCCGACCGGTAAAGATACCCGGGAATGTCGATCGACTGCGCCGAAACCTGCGAGCCCGTGGGTACGCTGCTGATGAGCGCCGTGCTGACGATTTCCTTGCTGCCGTCGGGCATCACCTTGACGTGCTGCACCCGGTAGCGGCTGTTGTCGCCTGTCGTGAACATGGCATAGTAGGTTTTCCCAACGGGCGGCATCTCGCCGGAATAGAGCGCATCGCGGCTCAGGAGCGTTCTGTCAATGTCCGTGCTGTCATACCAGCCAACGAAACGATAGCCCGTCCCGGCTGTTGCCTGGGAGGAAATCGGTTCGCCCGGCAGCTCGGAGGCCACCGCCGGATCCACCCTGCCGCAGACCTCACCGCTGACCGGGGCTGTCGTTACCTGGTTGTTGCTGTCGACGTAGCACGCGACGAAGTGCACCTTGGGGACGTAGCGCGCGTAGTAGGTGGCGTTGCCGGTCACCACATAGGAGAGGGTCAGGCCGTCAGGGGTCACCATGCTGTCGGAAACCTTCACATATTCGCCGTTCTGAATCTTGTACCAGCCCTCAAAGACATAGTCCTCCGTGGACTCGCCGGTCGTGCAGGTGACCGCCGTACCCGGGCTCACCTCATAGGCGGTGTGATCCAGCACCGGGACGTTTGCGCCCTCCGGCACCTCGATCCAGCTGCCGTTTTCGTCGGGGATCTGGCGGATATACCGCTGCTTGGCGGTGCCGGAGAAGCGGGCCTCATAGACCTTTACATCGCCCTTGCCCACGACGTAGCTCAGCGTATTCTTGGTGGACACCAGGTTCCCGTCCGGGTCGTACCAGCCCTCGAACTCAAAGCCGGGATTGGCCGTTGCCGTCACGGACATGGTATCCTGCATCTCGGCGAAGTAGCACCGGCTGATGCCGTCGCCCTCGGGAGGCTCCAGTGCTGCCGGCTGCAGCACGGTTTCTCCGTTCTCGTCCGTTGTCTTGACGGATACGTCAATATAGCCGCCTTCACTGGAACGCTCATAGACGCCTTCGCGCTTGAGCATCGGTGTGTACGTCTGCCGCCACCGCCACTGGGCGATGAAGGTCAGGCCCGACGCATGGTCATCGTACAGGACGCTTGCAGCATCGGGGGCGCTCCAGCGCTTCAGGGTCAGTGTATTGCCCTTGCCGTCTTCCTCATCAGCTTCGCCCGTGACGAATGCAGGCAGTGCATCCCCCTGATTCTCCCTGCCGATGACCAGGAACTCCTGCCTTGTCAGCACAGCGGAGGAACCCGCATTGAACGAGTAGTTGCATGCCACCCGATGCTCGCCGCTATCGTCCTCCAGCAGCGCCACATTGCCGTTGTCATCCATCAGCATCCAGCCGGTGAAGCGCCAGTCCGGATCCGGCGTCCCCTCTGCGGTGGTTTTTGTTGCCGCATGGGAGGTATAGGGCTCGATCAGAACCGGGACGTCGTTCTCGATGGTCGGCTGGAAGTCGTAGACGCTCTTTTGCGTATCGCTCTGTCCGCAGTCATACAGATCGCCGCCATTGGCGTCATAGGTGATCATCGGGTTCTTGACAAAGACGAAGTGCAGGTCGCACGCGCTGTTCACCACGAGCTTGCGGATGTAATTCCTGGATCCGTCCTCCGCCTCCTCCACCGTCCAGTTGTCCGCGCTGTTGGTTATAAACACCGGCTGTTGGGTGCTCGTTCGGTAGAAAACGCCCGCGAAGATGACGTTTTCCGTATCCTCAGGCGCAATCGTTGCCGTCAGCGTCAGCTCCACCTCGTCGGGGACATAGGCGGACACGCTGTGCTCATATGACACAAAGAGCGGCGTCACGTCCTTTCCCGTAATCGTCGCGGTGCCATTGGCGGTGCTGCTGGCTGTCAGGTAGCGGAAAATATCGAAGTTGACGCAGTCCAGGAAGTTGCCGAAGGTTGGACTCCCTTTGGCGGAGTCCACCGAAACGAAGCCGAAGAGGGAGCTGGTTTGCCCCGCAGGCACCATGTACTGATAGTATGCGTCATCCGGGCTGCCCTGCCCTTCCTCCGGCTCGACCGTCATGCTGCCGTACAGGGTCCAGTGGTTTGTGCCGGTTGTATCCCAGGTATCCCGCATCAGCCAGATGTTCCAGGCTTCGGTATAGATGGAGCTGGGCGTCATGCTGAACGCGTTGCCGGCGGCGTTGTCCTGAAAGGTTCCGTCAGGGCCGAATTTCTTGGAGTATACCACGATGGGCGTGCCGCCGTTGTACAGGCCGCCGGTGTAATTGGTGTCATCGTAGCGGCTGGCGGACGCCTTCAGCCAGTCCACCATCTGCATAAACTGATCGCGACCGGCTTTGTTCGGCTTGCTGAGCAGGCATTTGCCGTTCTCGTCCGTCTGGTTCGGGCCGATGATCAGTGCCATGGTATCCTGCGCGGTTCTGGAGCCGTGGTAGAGGCTCCATTCATAGCGGCTGGAGGGCTCGGTTTGCAGGATCTGATAAAGCGTGCTCTCCTCATCCGCATTAAGCTCGGCGGCATAGTCGCCGTCGGCGGGAGCGAGCGTTACACCGGGGATGTAGACGCCGGTATTTTCCCGGAACAGTTCAATTTTGCCTTCCTTGGCCGATGTGTACCAATAGGGCACCTTGCTCTGATCCATCTGCGTATACGAATTGGTCCATGTCTGCCCCTGTTCAAAGCTGACGTTCTGGAGCCTGCTTGTGACGACCTCTTCGGCAGCACCTGTTGACATGACCAGCAGCAGGATCAGCGTGACACATAAGCTGACAAGCGACCTTCCTGCGTTTCTCTTTCTCATATTGTTCCCCCCGGGATCGAGGAAACCTCTGAATGATCCGGCAACATGAGGGATTCAGGGTTTCCCGGTGTTTCAGCCTTGCGGGTATCCCGCGAATATGCGGCGTTCGATAAGGTATGGCTGTCGCTTGGTATTATATCACAGAAGTCTGTTTTTGGGAACACATAATTGACAAAATGCGCAGAAATGCACAATTTGCCGACGTGCAAGAAAACTGCCGCCGTGTGCGGCAGCCAACGAATCGTGGGGTGGCACCGGCACGGAGACAGAAAGGGCGCACAGGCTTCGGAAATGCAGATTCCCGGCCTATGCGCCCTTTGTAACTTTATTCGGAGTACACGATGGTGATGACGGACTGCGCCGGCACGGAGAGGCTCGTTTCCACCGCGCCCTCCTTCGTCTTGGCCAGATCGCGGTAGTTGGAGGTCTCATGCACCTGCATGGTGCTGTAGCGGCTGAAATCGCCCTCCAGCGTGAGCTTCTGGGCGGTATACTGATCGTTGATGAGCACGATGACGAGCTGCTGCTTGCCGTCCTTTTCGCCGGTGAAGGCGACGGGATACAGCCCCTTGCCGCCCTCCACGTCCACCCGGGTGAAGCCGGGACGGATGTAGCGGGTGTAGTTGCCGTAGGCCCAGAGGCGCTTGAGGGGCACGATGGATATGCTGCCGTCACCGGATTGCGTGGCGTAGATCAGGCCGTCATGGTAGCCTCCGGGGGCGACGCCCACCCAGGTCGCCCAGGAAACCACGTCCAGCACGGTCAGGTCCTCCTGCACGCACTTGGCCAGCACAATGGCGCTGTCCATGCCGAAGTCGGAGCCGTTGACCATCTCGCACCATTCGCTCATGCGGAGCTTCACGTCCGGGTACTGCACCTTCATCCAGTTCATGAAGGAAACCTTCGATTGGGTGCTGGACCAGTAGGAATGGCAGTCGATGGCGGAGAAGTGCGTCTTCAGGGTCGCATTGCCGAGGATGGCGCTGACGTACTGGATGGTCTTTCCGCCCCATTCGCCGCTCTCCGGGCCGGAAAGCTCCACGCCGGCAAGCGCCGGACGCTTCTGCATTTCCTCCAGGAAGGCGATGTACACCCCGGCGATCTCGCTGGGCTCGTAATGGCAGCCCTCCTGTGAGCCGGTCCAGTCCCACTGGGGCTCGTTGATGGGGGAGATGAACCGGACCGGGATGCCCAGCTCGATGAAGTGCTCTGCCACATCGCAGGCATAGACGGCCCATTCGGCGTAATTCGCCGGGTCAATGTTGGACTTCTCGCCGCCGGGCGTCAGGTGCGCCCAGCCGTTTTTGGTCAGGCGCTCCAGCGGGCTGTTCATGAACAGCACGACCTCCTGACAGCCAAGGCGCGTGACCTCCTGCACGAACCACATTGCGCCCTCGTCCTTCGTCCAGTCATACACGCCCGGAGCAACCTCGAAGGACTGTGCGCGGCGGTTCACATCGGAGTAATCGCCGTTGCCGCTGTCTGCGGAGCCTGCGCCGAGGTTGTAGCGGTAGTTGGTCAGGCCGATCCCGTAATTCGGGTCGTAGAGCAGCGTCGCGATACGCTGGCGGTTGGTGCGCATGGTGTTCATGTACTTGCTGTCCCAGGTGCCCGCGTACTGGCTCCACCATGCGCCGCTGGTGCCGAAGGATTCGATGGTCTGATACGTTTTCGTTTCGTCAATCTTCATGCTGACCTCCGCAAGGGCAGGAACGCAGGCTGTACAGAGCAGGGCCAGCGCTGCCAGACAGGACAGGATCCGGGTTTTCATCAGAGGGCCTCCTTCATGAAAATGCCGGACACCGGCCGCAGCCAAGTGTCCGGCAGGGAATGGGGCGCGAGAATTAGCCGACCAGACCGGAGGATTCGAGGTTCTCGACCAGCCAGCGCTGCGCGAAGAGGTAGACGACCAGCAGCGGCGCGAGGAAGATGAGCACGCCGGCCTGCTTGACCGCGTCGAAGGTCAGGTCAGAGGCCTTCGACAGGCCGAACAGGCGGGTGGCCGTGTCCTGCACCATGCGCTTCTGGGTATCGTTGTTCGCAAAGACCATCGCCAGCTTCGAGCCCAGGTATTCGCCGTCCGGGTCGAAGTAACGGGTGAAGTAGGTGTCGCCGTAGTTCCACACGAAGGCGAGGATCGCCACGATCACGATGGCGGGAATCGCGTTGGGGATCATGATCTTGAAGTAGGTGCCGTAGAAGCCGCAGCCGTCGATCAGCGCCGCTTCCTCCAGCTCCTTGGGAATGTTCTTGAAGAACTGGCTGAAGATCAGGATCAGCAGGCTCTGATTCACGCCGAAGCCCAGCAGCGCCATCAGGTACAGCGCCCACGGATTGCCGATCAGGTTCGTCTCCATGTTGAACAGGCGCATGATGTAGAAGGCGTCGAAATGCTGGAAGTACACATACTGGGCAACCAGCAGCGACTGGCGCGGAACCAGGAAGGAAAGCACCACCATCAGGAACAGGAGCGGGGTGCCGTACTTGTAGTTGACGCGCGCCATGGTATAGCCCGTCATGGCGGAGATGAACACCTGAATGCCCATGATCGCCAGCGCGTAGAGGATGGAGTAAACCAGCGTCCAGGGGCCGGATTTCATGACGTGGTAGGTGGCCATGGTGAAGGAGGTGACGGAGAACTCCTCCGGCAGCCAGATGATGTTGGGGTTGCCCAGATCCTCCGGGTTGGCCAGCACCGTCGGCACCAGCTGCAGGAAGGGATACAGGATCACGAAGCACAAGCCGAGGATCAGGATGAGCGTGACGGTGCTCATCGCGAAATGGCCGACCTTCTGCTTGGCCATGTAGATGTTCTGCTCGTTGGAGAGCTTGACCTTCTTCTTCTGCCTGCGGACGGGCGGCGGCGTGGCAACCGTGTCACGGGTGGGAACAAAGATCGAGACGCCCTGCGCGTTGGGCTGCGTCATGTTGGACTTATCTTGCATTGTTCGACACCACCTTTCTGAACGCCAGCAGGGCCAGACCCAGAATCACAAGCACGTTGATGATGTACACCACCGACAGGGCCGAGGCCAGACCGATGTTGCCGGCCTTGCTGCCGTGGCCGAAGCCGAAGTTGTAAACCTCCTCGGCAATCTGGCTGGTCAGGAACAGGTCGATGATGGTGTAGATGACCACGAACATCACGATGTGCATGATCGAAGGAATGGTGACCTTCCAGAAGGTCTCGTAGGCGGTTGCGCCCTCGATCCTGGCGACCTCATACATGCTGGGGCTGATGGACTGGAGCGCGGCCAGGAACACCAGCGTCTGCACGCCGCAGCGGGCGATGACGCTGAAGATGTTCTCCACAAAGCTGATGATGGGGTTGAGGTAGGTCGTGGGAATGGCCGTGTAGCGCACTAGGGTGCGGGCGACAAGGCTCTCCGCGAACAGACCGCCGGATTGCACCATGTCGCTGCCGGTGGAGAGCGTCAGCATCTCCGTCACCACGTCCAGACCCAGAATGATGGGCAGGAAGAAGATCATGCGCACGATGGCGCGGCCCTTGAACTGACGGTTCGCCAGCAGCGCCAGGAACAGCGACAGCAGGGTGATCAGCGGCATGTTGATGAGCATGTTGGTGTTCTCATCCAGCAGAACGCGGAGCATCTGGGAGTCGGAGTTCAGCGTGGAGACCTCGGTGGTGAACAGGTTGACGTAGTTGTCAATGCCCTGGAAGGTGAAGCTCATGCCGCCGGCCTCGGGCACGTCGATCTTCTGGAACGAGTAGTAGACCGTCTGTCCCAGCGGTACGGCGAAGAACATCAGGAAACCCAGCAGATACGGGATCAGGAATGTGAAGCCCAGCAGCTTTCGCTTTGTTTCATGGGTCAGGTTCACAGGGCGCCTCCTTCCTGCACGGCCGGGATCGGCAGATAGCTGCCGGCTTCAACCGTACCATTGGTGGATTCGTAGGGCAGAGCGGAGTAGTTGGTGAGGATGACGGTGCCGTCCTCGTAGGTGGTCCGGAACACCTGTGGCTGGAGCATCTCGTGACCGATGATGGCCTTGCCGCCGATGAGCGCGCGCAGCTCCCGGCACTGCCGGGCGGCGGAGAGAATCTCCTCCTGCCAGGCGGCCCAATGGATGGCGATCATCGACTCGAAGTGGCTGTTCTTGAGCACGTCCGGGTTCTCATAGCACACGGTGTACTTGATGGAGGTGCCCAGCTCGGCTGCCTGAAGCAGGTAGTAGCTCAGGCTCCGGGAGTTCAGGTTCACGTCCTCGCCGACCACGCTCGTCAGCCCGCTCAGCGCCAGCTGGCGGAAGGGCACCGTGGCGTAGTAGGTGGCGTAGCCGCTGGACTCGCGGGAGATGTTCAGGGCGTAATCGCCCGTGGCTGCCACATCGGCGAAGGGATCGTTCAGCGCCACGGCACTTTCGCCCTCGCACAGGGTATCCAGCGCCGCCAGGGCCAGCGCCCGGGCTTCAACGGGATCAATCACGTCGTTGTAGCGGTAGTCCGCGTAGACCTGGTTGGGCAGATCGCCGATGGCAAGACCGGCAGCCTTAAGCGTTTCGCTCTGCGTCTGATCCTGCTTGAAGGCGTTGGCCAGGTGGCTGAAGTAGCGCGGGGAGACGACCGTGTAGGGCCGGATGGGATCCCAGTGACCGTTCATCCGTGCGGTGTCGGCGCGGTAGAGGTAAACCTCCATGGCGCTGTTGGAGAAATCGCGGGCCGCGTGCAGGTAGGGGATGTAGTTGCGCCCGTTGTCGTACACGCGGGAGATGTTCAGCAGCAGCAGCAGCTCGCTGCCGTCCGCCTTCGCGGCTGCCAGCAGGGAAGCCAGCTCCTGCTCCGTGCCGTTTTCGCCCACCAGCTTCGCGCCGTTGTTCAGTCCGCTCAGCACGCCGCCGTTGAACGCGCCGTCGTACTGGAAGACGGTACCGGTGCCCTGGAGCGCCTCGACGATCTCCTGTGCCTGCGCGTAGGTGGTCATGGAGCGGATGCTGTCATAGGGGATGCCCACGAAGCGCTCCGTCAGGGTCACGGCGCCCAGCATCTCCAGATACAGGGAGGGGCCTTCGGGGGTTTCGATGGCTTTGCCATAGGTGGTGGAGAGGTAATCGCGGTAATCCATGGCCATGTCGAAGTAGGACACGGACTGGGCGTAGGGGATGTAGCGGATGGTGAAGTCCGTCCGGATCGGGCCGGAGTCCGCCAGGTAGGAGGCGGTGTTGTCCGCGTACGCGCCGTAGATGCGCACCCAGTGGTGCTCCAGCGTGTCGACGGAGGCATAGGCCTTGTTCTTGCCGGTGGTGGCCTGCGCGAGGGAGACGTGCAGGTTGGCGGTCTCCTCGCCCTCCTCGATGATCGCCAGCATACCGTGGGTGATCTCGTCGCCGCCGTACATCACGCCGAAGACGGGCATCATCAGCTCCTCGCCGTACTCGGTCTGCCAGAAGTAGTCCTGATAGTAGTCGTTGTTCATGAAGGGGCGCTTCACGTCGGCAACGGTACCGTCGGAGGTGCCGAACTGCATCAGCGCGCCGGCGCCGTCGGGCACGAGGTAGTAGCCCTCGTTCTTCAGGGAAACGACCTTGCCGTCCTTATCCTTGACAGGCTTGCCCTGCTCATCCAGCTGCACGCTGGTGGCGCTGGTGGCGCAGAGGTTGGGCAGCACATGGATGCGCTGGAGCTTGAAGTAGGGGTTGTTGGTCACGATCTCGTTGGTCGGGATGCGTGCGATCAGCTCACCCTTCTCGTTCAGCGTGATCTCCAGCGTCAGCGAGAAGTCAGCCAGCTGAGGACTCAGCGCGGTGTGACCGTACCTGTTGCAGTCCTCCAGCAGCATGTCGCGGGTGTAGCCGACCTGCTCCGCCAGGGCGATGATCTGGCGATCCGCGTCGGGGTTGGCGCTGTCGCCGGAAATCTGGAAGGGGTACTTGGTCGGATCGGTGGGATCGGCGCGCCAGTAGCGCTCCAGCACGCTGCGGTAGGGCACCGCCACGCCCGCGGCCTCCAGCTCCTCAATGCGGGAGATGAAGAAGTCGTAGCTTTCCTTGGACAGGGTGCGCGGCATGTAGGCCAGCAGCTTCTTGGTGTTGTCCAGGACGCGCATTTCGATGCGCACGCCGTTCTCGATCCGGTAGATTTTGTCATAGGCTGTGGCAACGCTCTTGCTCTCGCCCGTTTCCGGATCGGTCACGGAGGCGGTGGTATAGAGCCTGGTGCCGTTGGCGTAGGAGTTGAAGGTGGTGAACACGTTGTTCTCGCCCACATACTCCAGCAGCAGCAGCGCCTTGTCCGCCGTCTCGGTGGAATCGGTGATGGCGGTGGACCAGGTGGTGCCGTTGGCGTCGGTCAGGGTGAAGATCATCTCCTCCGGATCCAGCGTCAGTGTGCGGCCGGCCTGCTCGGCAACCACCACGGGTTCGGCCTTGCGCTTGCCGTCGCCGGTGATCTCAACGGGGATCAGCTCGCCCTTGACGGTTTGCGGGATGTCCATCACGGGGATCTCCGATGCCTTCATGGAGAAGGACGGCGCGTACCAGATCAGCAGCGCGGCGACGATGACGATCAGCAGCGTCAGGAGCGTCCAGCGGATCGGATGGGAACCATAGAAATTCTTGAGCTTTTCCATCATCCTGCACGCCTCCTTTACTGCACACGGCGCATGAACTCTTCCGCCACGCTGGAAACGAAGTTGAACATGCGCTCCAGCATGGTGAACAGCAGTACGCCGATGAAGAGAATGACCGCCGCAGCCACGATGGTGAGCACCATGGAGGCAAGATTGCCGCCGAAGCTGTATTCATGGATGGTGCCCAGCCCCGCAACCAGCAGGAAGACAAAGTAGACATAGCAGACCATCTGGATGGAGGTGAGGATCATGACCTCCTCCGTCGCCACGAAGTTGCTGGCAAAGGTGACGAGCACGTCGCCCAGGATCAGCACCGTCAGGCTGTAGCAGATGACGATGTAGATGTCCTTGAGCTTGCCCTTGCCGTTGAACAGGGTGGTGATGGTCCAGTTGGCCACCGCGGCCAGAATGACCACGGAGACGGTCGAGATGAAGATGGACAGCGCGTCCATTTCGTCAATGTTGTTGAAGTTCATCACGAAGCCGGTGTACTGATAGCTCAGGCACCTGAGCACCGCGTAGGCGACGAGCAGGAGCGTGGCCAGCAGGAGACTGCCGTGATTGCGGAAACGGATCTCAAAGAAGCCGTCAAAGGGGTGCACAAGCGAGTGGCCCCAGTACTGGAGCTTGTCCTTGGTCAGCAGCTTCACTTATACAACCTCCTTTGCTTGCGATGATAGGCAACCTCGCTCCAGAGCACCGCGCCGATGGCCACGACGGCGATGACCGCGATTACGCCGAAGTTCTCCTTCATGACGATGGTGCGGAAGCCCTTGTAGGCCTTGGAGTAGAACTCGCGGTTGTTGCCCAGCTTGAAGTAGCGCATCGCTTCTTCGTATTCCTCCTGCATCAGCTTGTTCTTGCCGATGCCGGTGTAGGCGGTTTCAAGGTTGCCGCACAGGCGCAGCACTTCCTCAAAGTACTTCGTGGCTTCGTCCCACCTGCCGCCGTAGTAGGCTTCGCTGGCCCGCAGCAGCGCCGTGCCGAAGTCCGTCGGCTCAAAGACGTACACGCACTTCAGGCCGCTGTCGGTGATGAGCAGCTTGTCGCCCAGCCAGGCGATGCCCGTGGGCGTCTTGAACTGGCCTGTGCCGGTGCCCATGGAACCAAAGACGCTCAGCAGCTCGCCGTCGAAGTTGTACAGGAACACGCGCCCGTTGGTCTTGTCCAGCACGGCGTAGGTGCCGTAGGGCGTGACGGCGATGTCGGTGAAGGCGCTGGCTTTCTCCGTGCGCAGATCGCCGACGACGGGCGTGTTGCCCATCTCGCGCAGCACGTTGGCGCCGGCAAAGTTGAGGCGGAAGACGCTCTTGCTGGCCGCGGAATCGCTCGTGACGGCCATGATGAAGCCTTCGCCGTCCAGCGCGACGTTGTTGAAGGCGGGCGCGTAGGTTTTGCCCATCTTCTCCTTCTGCGCGTCGGTGGCGATGGACTTCCAGAAGAAGTCCAGCAGGTTGATCGTCGGCTCGTTCACGCCGAAGTAGCGGGAGAAGGTGCCGTCCTCGTTCAGCTCAATGATGCCCTCGTAGCTGGATTTGACGACCACGTAGATGCGGTCGGCGTTGTCCACGGCGATTTTGGAGGGCTTGAACTCCGTATCGCCGGTCATGTTGTCGGGCCGGTAGATGAAGCGCTTGAACAGCAGCGTATCGCCGTCGAGCACGACAATGCGCTGATTGCCGGTATCGGCGATGTACAGCTCATTGGCCTTCTCGTGGAAGAACGCGCCCTCGCAGCCCTTGAGGCTGGTGGTGCTGCCCTTGTCGGAGAGATTGCCCTTGTCGTCAATCTTGATGTTGGCGACGCGGCCCTTGTCGTTGACGGCCTTGATGGTGTTGATGGGGTTCATGCCGCGCTGCTCGGCGCCGGTCTCGTCACAGATGGTGGCCATGGTGCCATCGGGATTGAAGACGAACACGCGGCCCGTATCCAGGTTGCTGTCCACGACGAAGATGCGGCCGTCAGGCGCGGTGCATACATCCGACACGATGGAGAAGGGGAAAACCGTGGAGGTGCTCACGCCCTTGCTGTTGGTGGTGACGACCGTGCCGTCATGGAACACCTGGGAGAGCACGAAGGGCGCAGGCGTGGACTTGATGTTGCCGAAGAAATCGAAGGTGTAGCCCTGATAGATGTTGCTGGTGCCATCGGCGGCCAGCGCGGTGCTGCCCAGGAGGATCAGCAAGGCGGCCAGCATGAGTGCAGTGATTCTCTTCATCATCTGTGCGCCTCCTTAATCCTTCATGCCCGAGGTGGACATGGTTTCGATGACGTTGGACTGGGAAATGACGAACACCGCCACGGGGACGATCATCATGATGAGCGAGACCGCGGAGGAGACGCCGGTGCGTGCGATGCCGCCGGAGACCAGCTGGCTGAGCACGTAGGACAGGGGCTTCAATTCCTCGGAGTAGATGAAGACGCCGCCGGTGGTGCCCCACATCTGCTGGAAGGAGAGGATGATGAGCGTGATCCATGCCGGCTTGCACAGGGGCATGATGATCTTCCAGTAGATGGTGAATTCGTTGGCGCCGTCGATGGTGGCGGCCTCCAGCAGGCTGTCCGGGATCTGGCCGATGAAGTTCTTCATCAGGTACAGGCCCAGCGTGCCGCCCACGGCTGTCAGGATGACGGCCCAGTAGGTGTCCACCAGACCCAGATAGGTCATGATGAGGTAGTTGGGGATCGCGGTGACGGAGCTGGAGAACATCAGCGCGTACACGATCAGCTGGCTCATCACCCGGGAGCCGGGGAACTCGTACTTCGCCAGAGAGAAGGCGGCGAGGGAGCCCAGCATCACCGTGCCGAAGGTACCCAGACCGGTGATGACGAGCGTGTTGAAGATGTAGCGGCTCAGTGGTACGTCGAAGCCCTCCAGAATGAAGGACAGGTCGAAGAAGTTGTTCAGCGTCGGGTTATCCACCGTCAGCCTGGGCGGGAAGATGAAGATCTCGCTCATGGGCTTGAAGGCGTTGACAACCGTGTAGATCAGCGGGAACAGGGAGAACAGGCCGAACAGCCCCAGGAAGATCATCAGCGCGATATCCACGCCCAATGAGCGGCGGGTTCGCAGCTTGCGGCGGCGCAGCCAGGCCAGCGGCCCCGTCTTCTTCGGCGGCTTGGGGTAAAGATTCTTCTTTTTCTTAGCCATTTTCTCTTTACCTCCTTAACCCAGCTTGCGCAGAACCTTCTGCACCAGGATGTTGCAGAACAGCATGAGCAGGAACAGGAACACGGCGATGGTACAGGCATAGCCCATCTCGTAGCGCAGATTGCCGTAGTCATGCAGATGCGTCATGATGGTGTGGCCTGCGTAGTTGACGGACGGGAAGCCGACCAGGTCCAGGGAAATCTGGCTGACGGAGAAGGCGCTGGTAATCTGCATGACCGCGCCGAACATCAGCTGGGGCTTCATGGCGGGCAGGGTGATGTACCACAGCTCCTGCCAGCGGTTCTTGATGCCTTCCACCGCGCCGGCCTCGTACATCGCGCGGTCAACGGTCTGCAGACCGGCGATGAAGGACAGGAAGGAAACACCCAGGCTCATCCAGATCTGCACGACGATCAGGATGGGCATGATGTAGGCTTCGGTGGTCAGCCAGTAGATCGGCTCCTGCAGGATGCCCAGCTTCATCAGCCAGGCGTTGGCGTAGCCGTAGGTATCGGAGGAGAAGATCAGCTTCCAGACCAGATACACATTGCCGGAGATGGAGGGCGCGTAGAACACCAGCGTCATGATGGCGCGGGGGATGCGCGGCAGCTCGTTGATCAGCCAGGCAAAGAGGAAGCACATGAGGTAGGAGACAGGGCCGGTCAGGATGGCGAACACGAGGGTGTTCTTGATGGCGGTGAGGAACACGTCATCCTCGACGATGAGGGTGATGTAGTTGCGCAGGCCCGTCCATTCCGGCAGGCTCGTCATGTTGAAGGACGTGAAGCTCAGGAAGATGGAGGCTGCAACCGGCAGCACCGTGAACAGGATGAACACGATCGCGAAGGGAGCCACCATGAGGTACTGATTGCGGTATTTCTTCAGCGCTGCGCCAAGAGGCAGCTTGTTTGCAGTTGTCATGCGTGCTTCCCTCCTTTACTCTGCGGTCGACCCGGTCGGCACGGCGGCCTCCGGGAGTTCTTCCGTCGCGGTCTGCGGGACGATCAGCCCGAATTCCTCGCGCTTCTTCTGCAGCTCCTTGTCGATGTCGCGGATGTTGAGGTAGAGCGTCTCGCGCGGATTGGCAAGGTCGGCCACAACGTCCTCGAAGGCATAGGAGACCATGCGGGTGTTCATGTAGTAGCCGGGAACGGCGGGCATGCTGGTCAGCATCTGATACTGGCTCAGCAGCTGCTCGCGCTCGGCGTTGGACCAGCCCAGCTGGGCGATGACGTTGGGATCAGCCGCGGGATAGCGGGCAGCCGCGCCCATGATGGACTCCAGCGTGATGGCGTAGGAGGTTTGCTGCGCGGTGTCGTTCCACCACTTGACGAACTCCCAGGCCGCGTCCTTGTCGTCCGCACCCTTCATGATGACGGTCTGGACGGTATCGCAGACGTAGGTGTTGTCAATGGTGCCGTCCTCCCTGAGCGTGCCGGGCAGGGGCGAGAAGCTCCACAGACCCTTGATCTCCGGCGCGAAGATTTCCAGCGTGCAGTAGGTGGTGTAGTCCGTCACGCCCATGGGCATTTCGCCCGTGCGGAAGCGGTTGTTGAAGTCCGCCTGCACCTCCAGGCCGTGCACGGTGAACAGATCGGTGTACCACTTGAAGGCTTCCATGGCCTCGTCGGAGTACAGGGCGGAGGAAACGCCGTAATCCACGCCCTCGGTGCCGTTGTAGATTTCGCCGCCGTTCTGATAGACCATGGAGGAGAAGATGTTCAGGCCCGTGGCGACGCGGGTGGAGGGCATGTAGAATTCATACTTCTTGCGGTTGAGGATGGGGATGATCTCCATGACCTCGTCCCAGGTCCGGGGAATCTCCTGGATGCCCAGCTCCTCCATGACGTCCTGACGGTAGAAGAACATCTGGAAGCTGACCTGCTCGGGGATGCCGTAGCTGCCGCCGTTGTAGGTGGTGGCGCGCATGACGCCCTCGGAGTAGCGCTGAACGTAGTCGTCGAAACCTTCCATCCGGCTCAGATCCACCGTCGCGCCGCGCATGGCGAAGTCCTGTGCGGTGGACTGGGACAGGCCGATCACCACATCGGGGCCGTTGCCGGCCAGCGCGGCGCGCAGCACCACGTCCATGGGGATCAGCTGCAGCTTGACGGAGATGTCATGGTAGGGTGTGAAGCTCTCGTCGATCATGTTCTGGATGATCTGCGCCTGCTCACGACCGGAGGAGGCCATCCAGACGGTGATCTCAGCGGCCTTTTTTTCGCCGCTGTCATCGGTGATGACGGAGCTGGTGGAGGTGAAGAAGGTGGCGAAGAAGCGCTGCGTGTCCGCCACAACGCCGCTGAACCAGCTCTCGCTCGGCGCGGGCAGGGAAGCGGTATCGGCGGAGAGCATCACGGCGTCCAGCTCCAGCGGCATGGTGGAAATGTTGTTGATCCACGTGCCGAGGGCAGCGATGTTGTTCTTGAGCTGGCTGAGCTCCTTGATGATCTCTTCCGGATCGTCCGCAAGGCCCGCGGCCTGAATGGCCATCTTTTCCAGCATGGCGGTGTTTTCGCCCTTTTCGCCGGTGATCTCGACCATCTGGTTCACCAGGGAGAAGAGGCGGTCGCTCTCAAGACGCATGGTGTCCACGAACTCCGGGATCTTCTTGGCGATCTCATAGTCGATGTACTGGCTGGGCACCTGACCGGTGATCTGGATGGTTTTGAGATACAGGGCGTTCAGGCTGCGCAGGGATTCCTCGACCTGGGACAGGATGCCGCCGATGGAACCCAGCACGCACTCCAGGGTGATGTCGTTCACGCCCTCATGCAGGTAGATGTAATAGGGCGTGCCGTCAGCCTTGGCGAGGGTGTAGTTCTGCATCGTGCCGGAGTAGTCGAAGCCGATGACCTCAGCCTCGGCAAAGGGCACCTCGCCATTGACCAGCAGGCGGCGGTAGGAGGTGACGCCGCGGGAGGTCTGACGGCCCTTGAAGGTCAGCACATACAGCCCGTCCTCCGGGACGGTGAGCTGCCAGGTGATCGCATCGCCGGGCATGGCCCAGCTGCTTGCGCCGATGGTCGGATACAGGATGTGCCACGCGTGGAAGGGCACCAGCGACGCATCGGAGTAGTTCTTCTGCACGTTGATGGCAGGGGAGGTTTTGAGAATGTCCGCCGTGCTGTTGGAGACGGACAGCCGGGTGTGCATCGCCTCGCCCTTGCTGTTGACGGCGCTGTCGTCATAGGCGCGGCGCTCGGCCTGACCGATGATGACCTCGCCCGCATAGGCGCTGTGCTCCGCCTGCCAGGTCGCGAGGGTCTCCTCGTAGGAGGGCAGCTCGGGCGCGGCCATGAAGGTCAGGGACGTGATCGCCATGGGCTCCTTGACCGCGTCAAGGGTCAGGGTGTGCTCGCCGGCGGTCAGGTGGAAAATCAGCGGCGCGCCGCTGCGGCGGTCGTAATCCTCCAGGAACACGCTCTGCTCCTGATACACCTCATAGGCGTTGGGCCGGATCTCGTTGCCGTTCTTGAGGTTGATATCCTCATCGCGCCAGAGACGCTTGAACACGATCTGCTCCAGTGCGTCATAGGGCGCCTTGCCGTCGATCAGCACGCGGCGCTGGATGTCGGAGGAGGTGCCCGGCAGCGCGATATAGCCGATCTTCAGGTTGTAGAAGCCGGTTTCCTGCACGCTGAACGTCCAGGTCACGCTGCCGACGTCGCTCAGCAGCAGCGCCGGCGCCCCGGTCAGGGCCTCGCTGCCGTCCGTGCTTTCGCGGTGCTCCTGGACGGTTGCGCCGTGATCGCATGTATAGGCAAACACATCCACCTCCGCCACGGAGGCAGACAGCGTGCCGTCATAGCCGTTCGCGTCCAGATAGGTCTGGTAGCCTGCTTCGCGGGCGTTGCCCTCGCTTGTGCCGGGATGGGCATACAGCGCAGGATCCTCGCCCAGAAGCAGCACGATGAGAAGAACCACCGCGATCGCTGCCACCAGCCCGATCAAGAGCTTCTTTTTCTTGGTCACGGGTCTCTTCACCCCTTTTGCATTCTTGATCCCAATCGGTAAAAAACTG
>JBJEUF010000116.1:0-2489 GCA_051883695.1 Aristaeellaceae bacterium | reverse complement strand
AGGCCCAGGCACTTTTCGACGTCCTTGTCGTCGACGTTGCGCCAGTACTGGTAGAAGTCGAAGGGGCTGGTCTTGTTGGGATCGAGCCACAGCGCGCCCTTCTCGGTCTTGCCCATCTTCTTGCCGTCATGGGTGAGCAGCAGCTGGAAGGTGCAGGCGAAGGCCTTCTCATTGTCCTTGCGGCGGACGAGGTCGGCGCCGCCCAGCATGTTGGACCACTGGTCGTTGCCGCCCATTTCCAGACGGCAGCCGTAGCGGTGGAACAGCTCCAGGAAGTCGTAGGACTGCATGAGCATGTAGGTGAACTCCAGGAAGGAGAGACCGTTCTCGCTCTCCATGCGGGCGCGGTAGCAATCGGCGCGCAGCATGGTGTTGACGGAGAACATGGAGCCGATGTCGCGCATGAACTCGATGAAGTTCAGATTGCGCAGCCAGTCGCCGTTGTTGACGATGATGGCCTTGCCCTCGGAGAAATCGAGGAAGCGGCTCATCTGCTTCTTGATGCACTCCACGTTCCGGTCGATGGTTTCGACGGTCATCATCTTGCGCATGTCGGTTTTTCCGCTGGGATCGCCGATCATGGCGGTGCCGCCGCCCATCAGCGCGATGGGCTTGTGACCGGCCTTCTGCATGTGCGCCATGGCCATGATCGGGATGTAGTGGCCGATGTGCAGGGAATCCGCGGTGGGGTCGAAGCCAACGTAGAAGGTGGTGGGCTCCTCCAGCTGCTTGTACAGCTCGTCCTCAAAGGTGACCTGCGCGATGAAGCCGCGCTCCTTCAATACGTCAAGAATGTGCATGGTACCTTCCTCCTGTCATTTCGTTGCCTCGGCGATGACCTCCCGCAGGATTGTCATGCCGGTGTGAATCTGTTCCACGGTGGAATTGGAGAAGTTCAGCCGCAGCGTGTTTTGATGCCCGCCGTCGCAGAAGAAATGCGTGCCGGGCACATAGGCGACCTTGCGCTCGACGCACTTGGCCAGCAGCTCCAGCGCGTCGATGTGCTCCGGCAGCTCAGCCCAGATGAACAGGCCGCCCTCAGGCCTGGTGTAGGTCGTGCCGGCAGGGAAGCGGTTCAGCTCCTCCATCATGGCGTCCATCTGCTCCTTGTAGGAGGCGCAGATGCTGCGGATGTGGTCGGGCAGGAGATTGCGGCGCAGGAACTGATCGACGATCGCCTGCGTGAGGTTGGAGGTGTGCACGTCCGCGGACTGCTTGCCCACGGTGCACTTGCGCAGAATGCGCGGATCGCCTGCCATGTAGCCCACGCGCAACCCGGGGGAGATGATCTTGGAGAAGGAGCCGAGGAATACGACCCAGCCCTCCCTGTCGAAGGACTTGATGGAGGGCAGCGCCGTGCCGGCATACCGCAGATCGCGATAGGGATCGTCCTCCGCCACGATCATGCCATACTTCGCGGCGAGCTCCGCGATGGGCTGGCGGCGGTCGGCGGCAAGGGTCTTGCCGGTCGGGTTCTGGAAGGTCGGAATCGTATAGAGCATCCTGGGATGATGCGTCCTGATGGCTTCCTCCAGCTTGTCGATGATGATGCCGTTTTCGTCGCTCTCCACGGGCACGAGCCTTGCCTCATACAGATGCATGCACTGCATGTTGCCAAGGAACGTGGGATTCTCCACAAGGATGACGTCGCCGGGGTTGATGAGCGCCTTGCAGAGCAGATCCATGGCCTGCGTGGAGCCGGTTACAGGCAGGATGGCGGGAATCTCGCAGCCCAGCTGCTCCTGCGCATAGGCCTTCAGGCTCTCCAGCAGGGGAGCGTAGCCCTCGGTCGCGCCGTACTGCAGGATGGTTTTGCCGTCCTTCTCCAGGACCTCCTGGGCAATCCTTGCGCATACGTCGTCCGGCAGCGCGGACAGCGCGGGGTTGCCGCCTGCAAAGGAGATCATGCCGGGCTTGGCGATCATCTTGAAGATTTCGCGGATGGCGCTGCCGGTCACGCCGTCGAAACGGCTGGCGTACCTGATGGAATCAAGGTTCATTGCGGTTTCCTCCCTAACTAATATATAGTCAGACTGTTTTGCTGAAAACAAAAACACCTTCGCCGGATCCATCCGGGGAAGGTGATGAATGCATCACGGTACCACTTCCGTTCAGCCGCATGTGCGCAGCCCTCAGCGAGGAACAGCCATTCCTCCTGCGCTGTAACCGGCGCAACCGGATGCCGCCTACTCGAAGCCTTTCAGCGGATGGCTCGGAGCTGTACTTCACCCTGTTTGGCACGAACGCTTCCTCACAGCTTCCGGAAGCTCTCTGCAGATCGTGACCGGGCGGGCTACTCGTCTCCTCATCGCCCTGATGGATGCATTATAGCCGCATTCCCGATGCTTGTCAAGCGGGAGGACACAAAATTTCACAGCAGCTGTCCGTTGTGCGCCGATTTGGGGCAGGAACGTCATCCTTTTGCCTTTCAAAGAAAAAATGTTTTGGTACAATAGATAGGTAACAGATGGGTAGAAAAAAAGAGAGCC
>JBJEUF010000115.1:0-2501 GCA_051883695.1 Aristaeellaceae bacterium | reverse complement strand
CGGCGCGCTGGGTGGCGAAGAACATTGTTGCCGCCGGGCTGGCCGACCGCTGCGAGGTGCAGATTGCCTATGGAATCGGCATGACCGAGCCGGTCAGTGTACTGGTGGAGACCTTTGGTACCGGGAAGGTTCCGGCGGATGTGCTGGACAAAGCTGTCCGCTCGGTGTTTGACCTGCGCCCCGGTGCGCTGATCGAGCGGCTCCATCTTCGAGAGACCCGCTATGCGCCGCTGGCTGCCTATGGTCACTTCGGGCGCAGCGATGGGCTGTATGCCTGGGAAGCCGCTGACCGGGCGGCGGAGCTGCTGAACGCGGTGCATGGGGACGATACCCGGATGTACCGTCCCAAGCGTCGCCGCAGGGTGAACCGCCTTGCGTGACAGCAGCAGAGCGCAGGTTCGTGCACCGCCTGCAAAGGTGCAGTCCCCCAAAAGATGACACCATGCCTTATCACAAGGCACAATATCCCGCCATTGAATGAAACGATGCGCGGGATTTTTTGTACCCTTGCGGCAGGCATCGTGGTGGTTATTTGCCGCTGGGGAAAGCCCCTATCAACCCTGATACCTCTATCGACTACACACAACCTCTATCGACCCCGATACCTCTATCGACACAAGAAAGGAAACGCATATGACGATTGATCTGAAAACGCTCAAGGCCATGTCGGACGGCGCGATGATCATGGCCGCTCAGGCGGAGCAGATGGCGATCTTCGCCGCCGGCATGGTCGAAGGAGCCAGGCAGATGGCCGAATCCATGCAGAGCATCGTGAACGACTGCGCCCGGCAGCTTGCCGAAAGGCGAGCTACAGAGAATGCTGCGGAGAACAACGGTGCCGCAGCAGCCGCCCAAGCCGCCTGCGAAAGTGCTGCTCAGGAGACTACGGCGAACGTAAGTTCTCTGAAGAGTCCCTCCTTGCCCCAGAATGCCGCCTCTGGCGCGTTCCAGCCCGAGAGTGGACAAACGGGTCGGTCTGACGCTGAAAGCCGTCCTGCGCCCCTTCAGGGGGCTACAGGCGCGTCCACTGCTCCGCAGACTCCTGCAGCCGAGCAGACCGCTCCGCAGACCCCGCCCCTCGACCTGGTGACGCTGCGCGCATTCGTTGCGGAGCGTTCCACCCCGGAGAACCGGGCGAAGATCAAAGCAATCCTCACCAGGTATGGCGTCCGCAAGCTCACTGAGCTGAAGGAGAGCCAGTACGAGGCCGTCCGAAACGAGGTGGCTGCGCTGTGAGTGAGATTCAGCACAGCAGCCGCGCCCATGCACGGCTGAACGCCTCCAGCTCCCACCGCTGGATGATGTGCCCGCCCTCGGTGAAGCTCTCCGAGCAGTTCGAGGACAGGCCCTCCGCCTACGCGGAGGAGGGCACCTTCCTGCACGAGCTGTGCGAGCTGAAGCTGCACCGCTATCTGGGCGACATGACGGCTGACCTCATCGAGCAGCAGTACGCCGAGCACCGCGACAACGATTTCTACTCGGACGAGGCCGAAAGCGTCACGGATGAATACGTGGCCTTCTGCATTGAAACCATCGAGGCGGTGCGCTCCTCCTGTCCCGATCCGCTCATCATGGTGGAGCACCGGCTGGACTACAGCGAGTACGTTCCGGAGGGCTACGGCACAGGCGATCTGGTGATCGTGGCCGATGGTGTGATCGAGGTCATTGATTTCAAGGGCGGCAGGGGCGTTCGCGTGGAAGCGCAGCGCAACAGCCAGCTCATGCTCTACGGCCTCGGTGCGCTGCTGGAATTCGACCCGCTCTACGACATTCGCACCGTGCGCATGACCATCGTGCAGCCCCGGCTGTCCAACACATCAACCTATGAGCTCACTGCTGGAGACCTCATCCGCTGGGCGGAGACTGAGGTGCGCCCGAAGGCCCTGCTGGCCTATGAGGGCAAGGGTGAATTCTGTGCCGGCGAGTGGTGCCGCTTCTGCAAGGCGAGATACACCTGCCGCAAGCGCAGTGAGTACCACATGCGTCTGGCGGAGCGGGACTTCCGTCAGCCTGAACTGCTCTCCGACGAGGAGATTGCGGACATCCTGCCCGTGGCCGAGAGCCTGAACAGCTGGGTGCAGGATCTGCTGTCCTATGCAACACAGGAAGCCGTGGGCGGCAAGAGCTGGCCGGGCTACAAGCTGGTGGCGGGGCGCAGCGTCCGCAGGTACACCAGCGAGGCCGAGGTCATCAAGGCGGCAACGGAGGCCGGGTACACCGACATCTACAAGACCACGCTGCTGGGTGTAGGCGATCTGGAGAAGCGGATGGGCAGGAAGCGGTTCAGCGAGGTGCTGGGCAGATACATCATCAAGCCCGCCGGTGCGCCCATGCTGGTGCCCGAGAGCGATCCCCGCAAGCCCTACTCCGATGCGGCGAGTGATTTTGGGCAGGCATAATCCCCATACTGACCACAGACGGCCAAAATAGGAAAAACACATATTCTCATAACGACTTTGCGATACGCAGAAAGGAAATGTCCTATGTCTATCAAGGTGATT
>JBJEUF010000114.1:0-41580 GCA_051883695.1 Aristaeellaceae bacterium | reverse complement strand
TCTGTTACCTATCTATTGTACCAAAACACCGCGCAGATTTCGACAGGGCTCTCTGCGGGAGTTCACGCTTGCGGATTCGACAGGGAACGCGGAATTCATGCCGGAAAAGGGCTGTACAATTCGATGAAATGGGTGTATAATGGCTGAAATGATTGCTGAAAAGGAGGCAGATTCATGCTCGATCAGAATATCGCCCGTGAGGTGCTGCAGGAAGCAGTCCGCACCGGCGGCGACTTTGCGGAAATCTTTGTGGAGGATCGCGTTGACAACACCCTCATGATGCGCTCCGGCCGCATCGAAAATGCGAACACAGGCCGTCTGCATGGCGCCGGCGTACGCGTTTTTTCCGGCACGAATGCCGTGTACGTCCACACCAACGATACCTCCCGCGAGGGCCTCATGGCCTGTGCCCGTCAGGCAGCTGCGGCTGTCAAGGGCGGAAGCGGCTGCATCGTGCAGCCCTTCAAGGCGTGGAACGCGGCCCGTCCCGAGGAGATTCGCCTGCTGCCCACCGACGTGAAGGCGGCTGTCAAGGCGGAGAAGGTCCGCGCGGCGGAGGCCGCCGCCCGCCGGGTGTCCCCCGAGGTGGTGCAGGTCATCAGCAACTACATCGACCATGTGCAGAACATCTGCGTCTGCAACACCGAGGGCGTGTTCGTCACCGATCAGCGCGTTCGCACCCGCCTGAGCGTCGCCGCTGTGGCGACCAACGGCACCGAGAACCAGACCGGCTCCGACAGCCCCGGCGCGTCCATGGGCTTTGAGATTTTCGATGCGCTGGTGAACCCTGATCTGGTGGGTGAAACAGCGGGCAAGCAGGCCATCACCATGCTGCACGCGCCCGTGTGCCCCGCCGGGTTCATGCCCGTTGCGATCGACAACGGCTTTGGCGGCGTGATCTTCCACGAGGCCTGCGGCCATTCGCTGGAGGCCACCAGCGTGTCCATCGGCGTGTCCGAGTTTGCGGGCAGGCTGGGCCAGAAGATCGCCAGCGACTGCGTGACCGCCATCGACGACGGCACCATCGCCAACGCCTGGGGCAGCATCCATGTGGACGACGAGGGAACGCCTGCCCAGCGCACCGTGCTGGTGGAGAACGGCGTGCTGACCAACTACATGATCGACCGGCTCGGCTCCCGCCGCATGGGGATGCCCATCACCGGCTCCAGCCGCCGTCAGTCCTATGCCTTCGCGCCCACCAGCCGTATGCGCTCCACCTTCATCGCCGCCGGCAAGGATGACGAGGCGGAGATGATCGCCACCATGGGCGACGGCCTGTATGCCAGGAAGATGGGCGGCGGCTCCGTCAACCCCGCGACGGGCGAATTCAACTTTGCCGTCAACGAAGGCTACCTGGTCAAGGACGGCAAGATTGCCCATCCCGTACGCGGCGCAAGCCTGATCGGCCGCGGCAGCGAGGTGCTGCTGAAGATTGACCGCGTGGGCAGGAATCTTGAATTGGCGCAGGGCATGTGCGGCTCCGTCAGCGGCAGCGTTCCCACGGATGTCGGCCAGCCGATGATCCGCGTCAGCGGCCTGACCGTGGGCGGCAGGTAAGGAGGGTATGAGCATGGATATGAATCAGTATATCGACCGGGTGCTGGCGGCTGCCAGGGAAGCCGGCATCGACACGGCTGAGGTCTATTACACCGCAGGGGACAACTTCCAGGCCAGCGCACTCGAGGGCGAGATCAACAAGTATCAGGTGTCCTCCAGCGCGAATCTGAGCCTTCGCGGCACGGTGAACGGCAAGATGGGCTATTGCTCCACGCAGGCCTTCGACGATGCGGCGATTGCCCAGCTGGTAGAGGGCGTGAAGGAGTCCGCCGCGCTCATCGAGACGGACGAGCAGGACGAAATCTACGCGGGCGACGCGGAATACCCCGAGATTCCCAGGACGCCCAGCGATATCGGGACGACGTCCGCCGAAGCCAAGCTGGCGCTGTGCCTGGCGATGGAAAAGGCTGCCAGGGAGGCGGATTCTCGCGTGTGGAAGGTGGAGCATGCGATGGTGTCCACCGGCACGTCCTCCGTCCGCATGAAGAACAGCTTCGGCCTTGACCTGAGCGATGAGGGCAGCTTCTGCGTGGCTTACGCCGTGCCGATTGCCAAGGAAAACGGTCAGACCGCCAACAGCGGCTATCTGGAGGCCGGTACCCAGTTCGCCGCGCTGGATGCGGAGCGCATCGGCAAGAGGGCGGTGGAGGAAACCGTCAACCAGCTGGGCGGCAGTCCTGTGCCCGGCGGCGAGTACCGCGTCATTTTGCGCTTTGACGCGATGCAGTCCCTGCTGCAAACCTTTTCGGGCATCTTCTCGGCGGAAAATGCGCAGCAGAATCTGTCCCTGCTCAAGGGCCGGGAGGGCGAAAAGATCGCCAGCGACGCGGTGACCCTGATGGACGACCCGCTGCTGCCCGACGGCTTCGGCAGCCAGCGCTTTGACGGCGAGGGCAGCGCCTGCCGCACCAAGGCCGTCATTGATGCGGGCGTGCTGACGACGCTCCTGCATTCCCGCAAGACCGCCCGCAAGCAGGGCGTTGCGACCACCGGCAATGCGTACCGCGCCAATGGGGCCATCCGCGTGGCACCGAGCAACTTCTTCTTCAAGCCCGGCGAAAAGAATCTGGAGGCGCTGATGGCGGATGTGGGCGAGGGTCTGGTCATCACGGAGCTGTCCGGCCTTCATGCCGGCGCGAACCCCACCAGCGGCGACTTCTCCCTGCTCTCCAAGGGCTACACCATCGAGGGCGGCAAGCGCGGCCGCGCCGTGGAGCAGATCACCGTGGCAGGCAACTTCTACGAGGTGCTCAAGGCCATTGTGGCGGTGGGCAGCGATCTGGACTTCTCCGGCTCCAGCATTGGCAGCCCGTCCGTCGATGTGGGGACGCTGAAGGTCAGCGGCTGATGTTATAATCCGGGGCAGGGGAGCCACCTCTGCCCTTTTCGTTTGCGTTTTTTTCGAATCCCTGCTATAATGGGGATATTCCATCACCGGGGAGGCCTGCGCCATGTCTGAGACTACCATTGAAACCTGCGGATTCCTGTGCGTCCATGAGAATGTGGTGGCGCAGGTGCAGCAGAATTTTCCCGCCGAGGACAGCCTGATGAAGCTGGCGGACCTGTTCAAGGTCTTTGGCGACGGGACGCGGGTGCGCATTCTGTATGTGCTGCTGACGGCGGAGGTCTGCGTGTGCGATCTGGCAAAGCTGCTGGGGATGACGCAGAGTGCCGTGTCCCATCAGCTGCGTATTCTCAAGCAGGCGCAGCTGATCAAGGCGCGCCGCAGCGGAAAGACCATCTTCTATTCCCTGGCGGATGACCACGTGGCAACGCTCCTGCGGCAGGGCATGGAGCATGTCTGCGAGGAATGAGCGCGCAAAAACAGCCGCCCGGTGCGTGAGTGCATCGGGCGGCTTTGCGTGTCAAAAAAGTGGCTGCGGCTACTTTTTTTGAGGAGGAGGAAACCGCCTGCGGGCGGTGCAAATTCGCCTGGTCGCTTTGCTCCCGGCCGGCGAATTTGTAAGGAAATTTCTCGCCGGAGGCGAGAAAGCCCCGCCCCGCCGGCAAAGCCGTCGGATACGATGAGCGTCAGAGGGCCTGCGGGCCCTCCGACACCTCCCAGGGCTTTTTGACATGTTCGGCCGCCCGGTGCGTGAGTGCATCGGGCGGCTTTGCTGTGGCTGCTTACCTATCCGGGGTAATGGTGATGATCAGATCGGTCGAGGTGGTGATGGGCGGCGTCGGCGGATTGAGCGCGGGGTTCCGGGGCGCGTCCGGGCTGAAGAGGATCATGAGGGTATCCGCGTCCGCTTCGCCGGTGATGCGGAGAATATCGCTGCCGACGGCGGCCTGGAACGCCTTCACGGCCTGGGTGGTGATGGGGCCGTACTTGCCGTCGACCTCCTCCTTTTCGTCTGTGCCGAGATAGCCCAGATCGAACAGCGCCTTCTGCATCAGCTTCACGTCGGTGCCCTTGTCACCCTCGCGCAGGGGCGCATAGGGATCGTAGGTCGGGGCCTTGCGGCTGTAGAGCCGCTCCTGCATGGCGCTGGAGGCGTAGGAGCGCTCCGTCCAGCCAAGGGCGCACTGGAACAGGTTCACAGCCAGCTGGGTGTTCTTGCCCCAGGTGCCGTCCACGTTGCCGACGGGATAGCCAAGCGCCTTCAGGCGGCGCTGCATGTTGCGCACAGCCGTCCCCTTGTCGCCATAGGACAGCTGGGGATACGGATCCTCAGGCGCGGGGGTGGCGGTGGGCTTGGGGGTCGCGGTGGGCTTGGGGGTCGCGGTGGGCTTGGGCGTGGCGGTGGGCGTCGGCGTCGCGGTTGGGACGCTGGTCGCGCGGCCGGTGTTTGGATCCACCAGGATCAGGGTGGGCAGCGACTCATTGGACTCGGTGATCCAGCCGCGCTGTTCGGCAGCGGTATAGCGCAGTACCTCGGTGCCCAGGGACATGGCTCGCTCCGTGCTCTCGGAAACGGCGGCATGGGTCGTGCGGTTCATGTCGATCAGGCTGATGACGGTCACGCTGCGGTCAGCGCCGACGATGGCCAACGCATCGGAGGTTGCGGTCATGCTGACGGGATCGTTCACGCCCACACCCAGCAGCGTGGCATAAGGGGTCACGGCTGTGTTCAGCTGGGTGAGCTGGATGGCCTTGAGGCTGGTCACGCCGGTGGTCGTCTGCGTGATGAAGAACAGGCGCTCCTCATTGGCGGCGGCAGCGGTCACGGAGGTGGACAGCAGCGTCCGTTCGCCGTTGGCGCGCAGGGCGTAGAGCGAGCCGTTCTCCAGCGTATAGGCAGCGCGCGGCGTCAGCGCGGCGATGTCGGCCTCCGTCGGATTGTCCGACAGCACGAGGGTCTGGGATCCGTCCAGCCGGATGGCGAACAGACGCCCGTCCTGCGCGACGGCGTAGACATTGCCATCCTGAATGGAAATGAGATCCGCAATCGGGTAACGGAGCACCTTGGTCGCGCCAAGGGGATCAAGCAGGTACATGTAATTGCTTTCGCCCAGATACGCCGTGTAGCCGTCGCCCATTACAACCGGCTCGGCCAGAGCGGGCAGGCTCAGCAGCAGCAGACATGCAAGCAGCATCCATAGCTTTTTCATCATACGGTCCTCCTGTGTTGAACGGTTTCACTTAATTGACGATCCTCAGTCCGAAAATGTTGCAGTGTGGCTTGCTTTTTTTTCAGAACCGACGTATAATGAATTTGTGAAGAACACAGGTATAGGCAAGGTATATGCATATGCCGTACCATATCATTCCATTTTAGGGGGAATGCGGAAAATGAAACGGAGCGGCAAATGGCTCTTTGCGATCGTTACCGCGTTGCTGATGCTGCTGACAGCCGGTACGGCACTGGCTGAGACACTGCGTTTCGGGACGGTGGACGGCGGGACGACCGTCAATCTGCGTGGCTCTGCCTCCACCAACGGGCAGTGGCTGGGCGCCTACAAGAAGGGTACCTGGATGCGCATCACCGGCGAGAGCGGCAGCTTCTACAAGGTCGTCGCGCCGGATGGCAAGACCGGCTATATGAGCAAGAGCTTCGTGTATGTCTCGGCGGCGGCCAAGGGCACCATCGGCATTGTGGAGCATGCGGGATACCTGAACCTGCGCAAATCCCCCAGCCGCTCCGCGAAGGTGCTGGGGCAGTATGACGACGGGACGCCCTGCGTGCTGCTGAGCGAGAATGACGGCTGGTATCACGTGTCCGTGGACGGTGTGATCGGTTATTTCGACGCATCCTTCATTACGAAGAAGTACACGACCTATTCGACCGAGGTGGCGACGGTGACGACCGCAAACGGCGGCGCGCTGCGCCTGCGCAATGGCCCCGGATCGGATTACAGCGCAAGCAGGAGCGTTGCGAACGGCACCTATGTCATGATCCTCCAGAAGGGCAACGGCTGGTGGAAGGTTGTGGCGGACGGCACGGTGGGCTATATGGACAGCTCGTACCTGACGGACGGCATTGTCCGGAAGAACAGCGGTTCAGCCGGGGGCGGCTCTTCCTCCGGCGGGTCTTCCGGCGGCTCCTCCGGCGGCGGATCGTCCTCGGGCACGACCCCCTACGGCATCGTCGCCAACCCCGGCAGGAACCAGAAGCTCTATCTGCGCTCGGCAGCCTCCAAGGACAGCAAGGCGCTGGGCTCCTACGGCAACGGGACGAAGGTTACCATCCTGGAGCCGGGCACCCAGTGGTGCAAGGTGAAGGTGGACGGCAAGACGGGCTATATGATGACCGATTACCTGACGCTGCACAATGTGGAAACCAATCCGACCATGACGGTGAAGCATCCGGACAAGACCTTTGTGAACCTGCGCAACGCACCCTCTCAGGCAAGCGGCAAGGTGCTGGTGAAGGTGCCGCACGGGGCGAAGGTAACGATCCTGTCCTATGGCTCCACGTGGACAAAGGTGCGCTACAACGGCTATACCGGGTACATGATGACGCGATACCTCAAGGACTGATACAACGATTGCTGACGGACGGCCCGAAGGGGCTGTCCGTTTTTTGGAATGGGGAGCAGCGGATCATCCCGGATAGCAGGCTGCGACATGCAGATCCACCGTGACGCATTGTGCGGGCCGGTCTGCGATTGCCTCCTTTTCGGCGGAGGAAAGATCCTGCATCAGCGGCGTCATCCGGACGAAATCGCGCCAAAGCTCCGGCGTGACGCGGTGGGTGACGGTGACGTGCCTTTCGCCCAGGACGCGCGCCCTTTCCCGCAGATACGCGTCCACCTGCCCTTCGGCATAGGCGTCCATGCCCCGGGCCTGACGGAGCTCGCGCAGATAGCCGCTGCCGGGGTACACCTTGATGAGCAGTCCGTCCGGAGCCAGCACGCGGCGGAATTCGTCATAGCTGGCAGGAGTCAGCACGTCCAGCACGGCGGTGAAGCTGCCGTCCGCAAAGGGCAGACGGCGCAGGTCGCCCACGACCCACAGGGCTGTGCAGGGCAGATCGGTCGCGCGGATCACGGCATCGCGGCTGATGTCAACGCCTGCGCCGCGCCAATCCTCATGGCGGCTGAGCAGCGCGTTCAGGTACCATCCGTCGCCGCAGCCCGCGTCCAGCAAGCGATGCGCTCCGGCGGGGAGCAGGGCTTCGATGGCGTCGATCACCGCGTCATAGCAGCCGGAGGCGAACACGCGCCGCCGCGCATCGAACAGCGCCGCGTCATAGCAGGAATCGACCTGCTGGCTCAGCACGTTCAGACAGCCCTTGCGGTTGACGTTGAGACGGTGCTTTGCGGCACAGGAAAAATCATCGCCGCTGCGCCTGAGGGGGGCGCGGCACACAGGGCAAACCAGACAGCCGAGGGCATCGGCGGCGAGAAAGAGCTTATCGCGTTTGGACAGCATACAGGCCTCCGGTTCGGATGGAAATCGCGGTTGGCACCGCAGGGGGAATCGCTTCTGACTATTATACACGAGCCTGCCGATGGATGCAAGACAACAAAAAGCGCGCACGGCCCATGGGCTGCACGCGCAAAGGGTTGGTATTACCTGCGGACATTCGCGGACTCCTGAAGCCAGGCGACGAGCGTCAGGCCCGGGCCGACATGGGTGCCGATGAGGCAGCCGATGCCCACGCAGCGGATCTCCGGCAGGGGAATGCCTGCGTCCAGGAACAGCCGGCGGAGCATCTCCGTGGTCTCGGCGCAGTCTGCGCCGCCGATGTACATGGGCACGGACTGATCCGGCGGGAACTGCTTCAGCTGCTCCACGTACCATGTCCAGCCCTTTTTCAGCCCGCGCACCATGCCGGCCTTGCCAATCACGCCGTCCTCAATCTTCAGCATCGGCTTGATGGCCAGCGCGCTGCCGACCTTGCCGACCAGCGGATTCAGCCGGCCGCCCATGACGAGGTATTTCAGATCGTCCGCCAGACCGACCATCTTCAGCCGGGCTTTGGCATCCTCAACGGCGGCGACGGCTTCGGCAAGGGCAGCGCCGGCGTCGCGCATACGAACCGCGCAGTCGACCAGCATCAGCTCGCCGCAGGTGGCGGTCAGGGAGTCGACCACGGCGATGCGCTCGGGCATCTTCAGCGATTCAGCGGCGGTCAGCGCGCTCTGGTAGCCGCCGGAGAGCCTGGAGGAACCGGTGATGATCAGCGCCGTGTCCGCCGGATCGGCCAGGGCGGCTTTCAGCGCGTCCTTCCATGTCTGCATGGGCACCATGGAGGTTTTGGGCAGCTCCGTGGCGGTTCGCATCCGGGCGTAGAAATCGCTCTGGGGCATCGAAACGCCGTCGTCGATGAATTCCTCCATCCCGAAGCGAACGGGCTGGCAGGCGAGGATCACATCGGGATCGCGATGGGGGGTATGCGCATAATCGGACATGCTGTCCGTGATGATGCGGATCATGTATCAGACTTCCTCCTGACCGTAAAAGTAATCGTTGATGCCGCGCAGGCCCTCGATCAGCACGTCCAGCTGCTGATCGGGAATCGCCTGCGTGACGGCCTCCACCATGCGCCGGTGAAACGCCCGGTGATGCCTTTCCACCTCCAGTGCGGCGGGAAGGGGAAGGACGTGTACCCGACGCTTGTCCACCGTGGACTGGCGGCGCTCCAGGTACCCCTTGCGGATCAGCGTGGATACCGCCACCGTCAGCGAGCCGACGGTAATCCGCAGCGTCGCGGCCAGCACGGTCATGGTGTTGTCGTCGCCCTGAGCGGCGCAGACCGCTTCAATGATGTGGATTTCCCGCATGGACAGATCGGGGCACTGCTTTTGCAGCGTCCGTTCCTCAATGCGGAGCAGATCGTTGAACAGGTGTACCAGCACCTGGTCGATCATCTTCTCATGCTTTTCCAATGGCTGATGCAGCTCCGATTCTTTGAAGTTCAAAACAAAGGGGAAAAAGAGAGTGTTGACGAATCAACGTGGCAAGAATAGCATAGTTCACCAGGGCTGTCAATCAAAATTGCTTTGATGATCAAAATAATTGGTGCACATGCCTTTCAGGACAGGAGCGTTCTGATATGAAAAGCCGGAAAGGAATACATGTTCCCCTTGCAAACAGGGGGCCGGTTGATGTATAATACATAAGCCGTATCGCAATGACGATTGGGTCCCGTGCGATCCTTCTGTGTGAACCATGTCAGGTCCGGAAGGAAGCAGCATTAAGCATATGACGGATGTGCTGCGGGAGCGCCCATTCTGAGCGGTGCGGTTTTTTGTTATTGCCCCCCTGTACGAAATATGTTTTTTCCCTTCACATCCGGGGGAAATCATGTATAATAGAATCGTCTGTGACGGAATATACACATGTGGAGGTCATATCGCGATGGAACTGAATGTGATCCGCAAGGCTGACCCGGCTGTCTGCGAGGCCATTGAGGCGGAGCTGCAGCGCCAGCGTACCCATATCGAGCTGATTGCGTCCGAAAACTTTGTTTCTCCTGCCGTGATGGCGGCGATGGGCTCCTGCCTGACCAACAAGTACGCCGAGGGCTACCCCGGCAAGCGCTATTACGGCGGCTGCGAGTGCGTGGATGTGGTGGAGGAGCTGGCAAGGGAACGCGCCAGGCAGCTCTTTGGCTGCGAGTATGTGAATGTGCAGCCCCATTCCGGCGCCCAGGCGAACATGGCGGTCTATTTCGCTGTGCTCACCCCCGGCGACACGGTCATGGGCATGGCGCTGGACAACGGCGGTCACCTGACCCACGGCAGCCCGGTGAACATGTCCGGCAAGTACTTCAACTTTGTCTCCTACGGCGTGAATGCCGATGGCTACATTGATTACGAGGACGTGCGGGAAAAGGCGAAGACCTGCCATCCCAGGCTGATTGTGGCCGGTGCGTCCGCGTACCCCCGCACGATCGACTTTGCGAAGCTGCGCGAAATCTGCGATGAGGTCGGCGCGATGATGATGGTGGATATTGCCCACATTGCCGGTCTGGTTGCGGCAGGGGAGCATCCGTCCCCCGTGCCCTATGCCGATTTCGTGACCACCACCACCCACAAGACCCTGCGTGGCCCTCGCGGCGGCATGATTATGTGCAAGGAGCAGTACGGCAAGGCCATCGACAAGGCAATCTTCCCCGGTACGCAGGGCGGCCCGCTGATGCATGTCATCGCGGCCAAGGCCGTGTGCTTCGGCGAGGCGCTGAGCGATGAGTTCAAGGCGTATCAGCACCAGATTATCCTCAATGCCAAGGCCCTCGAAAATGCCTTCCGCGCCGAGGGCATCAAAATGGTGTCCGGCGGTACGGACAACCACCTGCTGCTGCTGGACTTCTCCGATACCGAGATGACCGGCAAGATGCTGGAAAAGCTCCTGGAGGAGGCCAACATCACCGTCAACAAGAACACCGTGCCCAACGAGAAGCGTTCTCCCTTCGTGACCAGCGGCGTGCGTGTGGGTACGCCCGCCATCACCAGCCGCGGTTTGAAGGAGGAGCATATGGTGATGATCGCCGGATGGATCGCACGGATTGTCAGGGAGGGCGAGGCGGCGGTGCCTGCCGTCAGGGAGGAAGTCGAAAAGCTGATGGCGAATTTCCCGCTTTACACATAAGATACGGAAGAATTTCCCTGTTCCGGCTTGAACGTTCGTTCATGTCGGAACTTTTTTTCTGTCCCGTCCGACGATACGGCAAAATATCCACCGGATTGTCGCAAAGATGCGTCAAAAATGTGAAATTTGATGTGGATTTTTTCCGTCGCCTGTGCTATAATAATAGAATGAAAGGTGTTGTCAGCAGCAGAATATGTGACTGATGAACCGGAATCCGTTATGCGTTGATTCCAGCCCTGATATGGGAACGGCTGTCACCGGTACATGGGGGTATGCGGCGAGCCGGGAATGCGCATACGGGGTGCTGATGCGTTTGAAGCGCGGGATGGGTTTTACCTGCGCTTGAATAATACCTGTTATATGTTGCAGCCGGTGCGGAAGGTCGCATCGTGCGGCACGGGCGTGCTGATTGCATGCCGGATCGAAAGGAGGCCAATCAGTGAGCCAGCGAGGAACCAAACCTGTCAGCCGACTGCGCGTCGTCAGCCTGGGCGGCGTGGATGAGATCGGCAAGAACATGACCGTATTTGAATATGAAGATGATATCGTGGTGGTGGACTGCGGCAGCATCTTTCCCAAGGAGGATATGCTGGGCGTCGATCTGGTGATCCCGGATGTGAGCTATCTTGTGGCCAAGAAGAAGAACGTCCGCGGCTACCTGTTCACCCATGGCCACGAGGATCATATCGGCGCCACGCCCTACATTCTGCGCCAGGTGCCCGCGCCCATCTACGGCACGAAGCTGACGCTGGCGCTGGTGGACCTGAAGCTCAAAGAGCACCGCGTGCCGGGTATTCCCATGCAGGTGGTGCAGCCCCGGGACGAGGTGAAGCTGGGCAGACACTTCACGGCGAAGTTCATCCATGTCAGCCACTCCATCGCCGGCGCGTGCGCCATTGCGCTGACCTGCCCGGCGGGTACCGTCGTGGTGACCGGCGACTTCAAGATCGACTACACGCCCATCGACGGGCATATCACCGACCTTGCCACCTTTGCGGAGCTGGGCGAGCGGGGCGTGATGTGCATGCTGTGCGAATCCACCAATGTGGAGCGTCCCGGCCAGACGATGAGCGAACGGCAGATCGGCGCGACGTTTGAAAAGATGTTCCGGGATGCCAAGGGCCGCGTGATCGTCGCCATGTTCGCGTCCAACATTCACCGGATGCAGATGGTCATCGACAGCGCCATCGCCTATGGGCGCAAGGTGTGCTTCATCGGCCGCAGCATGGTCAACGTCAGCCGCGTGGGTATGCAGATCGGTGAGATGCACATCCCCGAGGAGATGCTGATCGAAGCGGACGATCTGGACCGCTACGAGGACGACGAGATCCTTGTGATGACCACCGGCTCCCAGGGCGAGGCCATGGCCGGCCTGACCCGCATGGCGTATTCCGAGCATCGCAAGCTGCAGATTCGCCCGACGGACATGGTGATTATCTCCGCCAGCCCCATCCCCGGCAACGAGCGTGGCATCAGCCGCGTAATCGACCAGCTGTACCGCTGCGGCGCGCAGGTGGTGTATCACACGATGGAGAAGGTGCACGTCTCCGGTCACGCCTGCCAGGAGGAGCTCAAGCTCATCCACGCGCTGGTGAAGCCCCAGTACTTCATCCCCGTCCACGGCGAATACCGGATGCTGTGGCAGCATGCCGAGCTGGCGGAGTCGATGGGGATGCCCAGCCAGAACATCGTCCTGCCGGAAATCGGTCAGGTGTACGAGATGGACGCGCAGGGGCTGTACCTTGGCGAGCAGATTCCCACCGGCGGCATTCTGGTGGACGGCCTTGGCATTGGCGACGTCGGCAACGTGGTGCTGCGCGACCGCAAGCACCTGTCCCAGGACGGCCTGATTATCGTCGTCATGGCGATCAACCGCGACGAGCGCAAGCTCATTTCCGGCCCGGACATCATCAGCCGCGGCTTCATCTATGTGCGCGAGAACGAGGACATCATCGACAACACGCGCGACGTGGTGCGGCAGATTCTCTCCAGCTCCAGCCTTGCCGGCGAGGACTGGCCGATGCTCAAGAACCGCATCAAGGACGAGCTGCATCGCTTCATCTTTGAGAAGATCAAGCGCAACCCCATGATCCTGCCCATCATTCTGGATGTGTAAGGAGCCTTGCGGCAGGCCAAGCTGCAAGCGATGCTGGATGACGGAAAACCCTTTTGATGCGCCCGCTGGCGTGGTATTCCTTTTGCGGAAGCGAGGAGGGGGCTTTCCGATCGCCCCCTCCACCCCTTCGGCAGCATCCTTGTTTGTTTTCTGTTTTGCATGAGGTTGCTCCAACCTTGCCGAAGCGCGTTTGACGAAAGACGGGATATCTGATATGATAGGGGAGGCATCACAGGATGCTTCCCTTTTTGCTGGGATGAATCCCCAGCGCAGAATCGTTTCAATCATGGAAAGGACGGTTAGGATAATATGGAGTACTCAACGGCGCATCGTCTGGCACAGGAGATTCGCCAGAGCGAGGAATACCGGACGTATCATGGCATGAAGGACAGCGTGATGGCGGACGAAACGACATCTGCGCTGATCCGGGAATACAAAAAGCTGCAGGTGAAGCTGCAGATGGGCGCGGTTTCGGGGCATCAGCCCGCAGAGGAGGATATGCAGCGGTTTCAGGGGATCACGAGTCTGCTGTTCTCCAACCCCGAGGTAAGCCGGTACATGCTGGCGGAAATGCGCCTGCAGCAGGCCCTTGCGGACATCTTCAAGATTATCAACGACGCCGCCGGGCTGGACATGGGCTTTCCGAACATCGAGTGACGCAGCTGGAATCATCATCAACTGGGGGTATCTGAGTGAAAAAGCGCGATACGTACAGAAGCGTCCGCGACGAGCGGGAATACGGTCCCTATTGGTACAGCCTGCTGTGGCGGATTGTGCGGCCGTTGCTGATCCTCGCGGGGAGCCTGCTAATGGTGGCAGGCATCCTGAGCACCGTATGGAACTGGGTGTACGGTGAGTACCTTGCGCCGCCGGATGCAGCCAGCCAGCAGCAGATCGGCTTTACGGTCGAGAGCGGTCAGAGCCTCACGCGGGTTGCCAACAACCTCGAGGAGGCGGGCCTGATCCGCAACCGTACGGTTTTCAAATACTACTGCGATTTCGCCGGAATGGGTCAGAAGATTCAGGCGGGCAGCTACCTGCTCACCCCGTCCATGACCATGAGCGAGATTGCCAATCAGCTCACCATGGGCGACGGCAACCCCATTGTGCGCAACATCACCCTCATTCCCGGCTGGACGCTGGAGGACTTCGCGGCCAGGCTGGTGGAGGACGGCGTGCTGGCGGACAGCGCGGAGTTCCTCAACCTGTGCCGCACGGGCGAGAATTTCTCCGATTATTATTATGTGGCGGATGTGCTGGCTACGGACAATGTTTCCCAGCGGCGCTACGTGCTGGAGGGCTACCTGTCGCCCAACACCTACGAAATCTACATTGGCGCCAGCGCCGAGGACATCATCCGCAAGCTGCTCAGCCAGACGGAAAAGAGCTTCCCGGTGGACCGGCAGGACATGGCGGACGAGCTGGGCTTCACGATGGATGAGATTCTCACCCTGGCCTCGATCATTGAGAAGGAGGCCAAGGAGGAGGACTTCGCCAAGGTTTCAGCCGTGTTCCACAACCGCCTGAAGCAGGGCATGAAGCTCCAAAGCGACGTGACCATCCACTATGTCACCCGGCTGCGGAAGATGGCGCTGGACGACGAGGATCTGCACATTTCCAGCCCGTACAACACCTACGAGGTGAAGGGCCTGCCGCCCGGGCCGATCTGCGCGCCCAGCGAAGCGGCCATTCAGGCGGCGCTGGAGCCGGACGCGGAATTCCTGGCGATGAATTATCTGTATTTCTGCGCGGCTGAGCCGGAAAGCGGCAAGCTCGTGTTCTCCCAGACGCTGGCGGATCATGAGCGCGCGGTGCAGCGGTACGCGCAGCTGTGGCGGGATTACGATGCATCCCGCGGCGTGGAGTAAGAGAGCATGACAAACGCACAAAGGACAGGAAAGCCGGAGCTGCTGTGCCCGGCAGGAAGCATGGAATCCCTCCGGGCGGCGCTGCACTTCGGCGCGGACGCGGTGTACGGCGGCATGAAGCGCTTTGGATTGCGGGCCTTCGCAGGAAACTTTGACGAGGAGCAGCTGCGCGAGGCTGTTGCGCTGTGCCACGCAGCCGGGAAGAAGTTCTATCTGACGATGAATATCTTCCCCTTTGATGACCAGATGGAGGACTTCGTGGCGGCGGCGCGCGTGGCCCATGGGATCGGCGTGGATGCCGCCATCGTCAGCGATATCGGCGCGATCGTCACGCTCCGCGAAAGTGTGCCGGGGCTTGCGCTGCATGTCAGCACTCAGGCCAGCACCGTCAATACCGCCGCCGTGAAGCACTATCAGCGGCTTGGCTGCAGCCGCGTGATCCTTGCGCGGGAGACGTCCATTGCGCGTGTGAAGGGCATCCATGCGCAGCTGGACGGCGGCATGGAGCTGGAAACCTTCGTGCACGGCGCGTCCTGCGTGGCTTACAGCGGACGCTGCCTGCTGTCAGCCGTGCTGGCGGGGAGGAGCGGGAATCAGGGCGAATGCGCCCAACCGTGCCGCTGGCAGTATGCGGTCATGGAGCAGAAGCGCCCGGGGGAGTACCTGCCCGTCAGCGAGGACACGAACGGGACGTACATCTTCTCCGCGAAGGATCTGAACCTGATGCCGCTTCTGCCGCAGCTGCTGGATGCGGGCGTTGCGAGCCTGAAAATCGAGGGCCGCATGAAAACGGAATACTACGTCGCCACGGTGACGGCAGCCTACCGCCGGGCGCTTGATCTGCTGGCGGAAAGCCGGGAGGCCTTTGATGCCGCGCTGCCGGAGCTGATGGCGGAGCTGGCCTGCGCCAGCCATCGGGAGAGCGACACGGGCTTCATGGAGGGCAGCCCGGAGCAGCCCGGCGGCACAGAGGGCTTCCATCAGGAGCGGGAATACATCGCCCGGGCCGTCGCGGACAGCGAGGCGGGCGAGATGGCGCGGTTCGTGCTGAAAAACCGCTTCTATGCCGGAGAGACGCTGGAGCTGCTGAGCCCGGAGGGCGTGAGTTGCGTCCGGGCGGAGCCCTTCCTGCGGGAAAAGACCGGCGAAAGGGTGGACACGCTGGGCATTGGCGGGGAGATCATCGCGATGGCGCTGCCCTGCCGGGTGCGTACAGGCGACATTCTGCGCGGCGAACCCCGCAATCACCGCAGGTAGGCAGATGCGGGAACGCGGCGTGTGCGGCAAAGCGCCGAAACAGGGAAGAAATTGCGTCCGCGCATTGTCAAGAGGAAGAAAGTGTGCTATAATCCTGCTGTTAAGCATTTGCACACTTGTGCTTCAGATAAAGGAGGAACGGGCATGGCAGGACATGTTTCCGATGCTGTGATCCGCCGATTGCCGGGTTACTACCGCCATCTGCGCGAGCTGGAAGCGCTGGGCGTTACGCAGATTTCTTCGCAGGAGCTGGGCGCCCGCATGAACCTGACGCCCTCGCAGATTCGACAGGATATCAACTGCTTCGGCGGATTCGGCCGCCAGGGCTATGGCTACCGGGTGTCGGAGCTGAAGGGACACATCGGGGAGATCCTTGGGCTGACCCGGGAGCACCGGGTCATCATCATCGGTGCGGGCAACATCGGCTGCGCGGTGGCGCGGTATCCGAGCTTTTCCCGGGAGGGCTTCCGCACAATCGCCATGTTCGACGTGGCGGAGGACAAGGTGGGCAGGGAGCTGGACGGCATTCCCGTGCTCCACACCGATGAGCTGGAGACGTTCCTTGCGCAGAACACGGTGGATATCGCGGTGCTGGCGTTGCCCAAGCGCTTCTCCTATGAAGTCCTCAAGCGGCTGTATGACTGCGGCATCCGTGCCATCTGGAACTTCGCCCCGGCGGATCTGCCGCACCCGGAGGATATGCTGGTGGTGAACGTCCATCTGATGGACAGCCTGCAGCAGCTCTCCTACCGCATGGCGCACAGGGACGAAAACTGAGATTGTTACAGAAGATAAGAGCGCGCGCGGAGTGAACCGCCGGCGCTTTTGTCATTTCAGAATGAATACGAGCATCAGGAGGTCCAAATGACCCAGACACCCAATCCCGGCAGGAAGCGCCGGGCGGACCGGTATGCGGAGCAGCCGGAAGAAACCCGGAGCGCTGCCCAGCCCCAGAGGCTCCCTCAGAAACCCGCAGATGTGACACCGGCACGTCAGGCCCGTGCGCCGCAGGCCCGCCAGCCCATCGGGCGTTCGGCGGAGCTCCAGGCCCGGCAGGCGCAATACCGGCAGAGCGCTCAGGCGGCGATCCCCCGGCGGACGGCGTCGGAATACAGTGATTTCGATCCGGCAGGTGCGGACGGCTCGCGTCCGATCCGGGATGCCCGGCGCAAGCCGCGCAGAAACAGGAATACGGCGCTCTGGGCGGCGGTGGCCTTCATCTGCCTGATCACCAGCGGCGTGCTGCTGCTCTTTGCCGCGCCCCAGCTGATGGATGTGACCTTTGAATCCATGCCCAGCTTCGCCTTTGTCAACGGCAGCCTGATAAAGAGGGATCAGCAGCTGATTGACGCGCATGACGCCGCCCGCGCACGGCTGGAAACGGATCGGATACACAACTATGTCTACATCGACGGCATCCACGTGGGCGGCATGACCCGGGAGCAGGCGGCTGCGGCGGTTGCTACGGTATCCGGTGGCGCAGGCGGGAGCTTCGACATCGGCGTGAGCGTCGGGGGCTACAGGTGGTCGATCAACTCGGGCAATGTGCCGCTGTACCGCAACATCGAGGAGGTTGTGATGCAGGCGTGGGCGGTGGGACGCTCCAGTACCCTGTCCTACCGCAGCGGAACGGTGACTCCCCTGAGCCAGCGGCTGAACGCGGTCTATGCCGCGCAGGAATCGCCCGTGGCGCTCTACACCGTGACCACCTATGACCGGGATACGGTGCGGTCGATGGTGAATGAGATTGCCGGTGCCGTCAACCGCGACCCGGTGAATGCGACGGTCGCGTCCTTTGACCAGACCACGAAAACCTTCACCTTCAACAGCGATGAGTCCGGCGTGTATATCGACGCGGATGCCATCTACAATCAGGTGGTGTCCATGCTGGACAGCGGCATCTATTCCGGCACGGTGCAGGTGGAGCCGGAGATTCGGCTGGCGGATGTGACCCGGGCGGAGCTGATGAACAGCTTCGGGCTGGTGTCCTCCTTCACGACGAAGAAAACGGGCAGCACGAACCGGACCACCAACATCGACCTGTCGGCGCGGGCCATCAATGGCACGACCCTGCTGCCGGGGGAGACCTTTTCCTTCAACAAGGCGACGGGCGAACGCACCGCGGAGAAGGGGTACAAGCCTGCCGCAGCCATCGCGGGCGGAGAAACCTTCGATGAGATCGGCGGCGGCGTATGTCAGACCAGCTCCACGCTGTTCAACGCGGTGGCCCGCGCGAACCTGACCATCACGTCCCGCAAGCCCCATGCCTGGCCGTCCGATTATGTGCCCAAGGGCGAGGACGCGGCGGTCAACTGGCCGAACCTGGACTTCAAGTTCGTCAACAGCACGGATTGGCCGATCTTCATTGTCGCGTGGTGCGATAAGTCCGCCAAGACCGTCACCGTGGAAATCTACGGCAAGAGCCTTGGAAGCGGCGTGTCCATTGATCTGGAGAGCGAGGTCGTCTACACCAAGGCGCCGCCGGATGAAGCGGTGTACATCTACAACCCCAGTCTGGACTACGGCACGGAGAAGGTGACCATCAAGCCCCGGACGGCCTACAAGGTGCAGACGTACAAGGTCTGGTACCAGAACGGCAAGGAGGTCAGCCGCGAGCTGCTCCACACCTCGGAGTACGCGATGTACAAAAAGACCATTGAGCACAACAAGCCCAATGTGTACGGGACCGGAACCTGAACAGCATAACGCAAGCCCCGCGGGTGCAGGGCTTGCGTCAGACTGTCAAAAAAGCCTTGGGAGGTGTCGGAGGGCCCGCAGGCCCTCTGACTGTATTCGTATCGACCGGCTTTGCCGGTCGGGCGGGGCGTTTCCGGCTCTGCCGGAAACTTTCCTTACACGGAGGAACGGCCGTCAGGGCTGCTTGCAGCCCTGACAGTGACGGAGTGCAATTCCTCGAAAAAGTGCTTAAGCACTTTTTCGACACGCTGACGCAAGCCCCGCGGGTGCAGGGCTTGCGTTCTTTCATTTGTGAAGCGTGTCATTCAGCCGTGCATTGTCCGCATTCGCAGCTTTCGCCGCACGGCGCTTTCTCCGTGAGCTTCTCGACAAACTGCATATCGACGATTTTCCCGTAGTCCCAGGTACCGTCATAGAGCCCGGAGATGCTCACGACCTCCATGCAGGTGTCGACGGCGGCCCTGCTGATGAAGCCGTCCTCGCTCCAGAGATGATCCTCGTAGGCGCGGTCCAGGGCAGCCTGACGGCCTTCCTCCGTCAGGGTGGAGAACTCGATGGCCAGCACGCGCTCCGCCGTTGCGCGATCCGTCTGCACGACCCGCAGCGCCCGGAGCATTGCGCGCACGAAGCGCTCGCAGGTGTCGGGATCGTAGTCAATGGTGGATTGCTTCACACCGATGACGGAATAGGCGTAATCGCCCAGGTCGGGGAACTTGATGAAGGGCTCCTCAAAGATGCCGGCAGTGACGCCCTCGGAGATCTGCGGTTCGCCGCCGTTGCCGATATCGCCCTGCCCGTAGCGCAGCATGGCGGTGACGGTGGAGGCGTCGGCGTTCTCGGAGAGCGTCACGTCCCGGTCGGGATCAAGGCCGACGGATTTCACCAGATAGCGGGTCAGCACGTTCGGGGAGCCGCCGTAGCGCCCGGCGACGATGATCCTGCCGCGCAGGAAGTCTGCCAGATCCTCCGCGCTGTCGGAGGCAGGGACGAGTCCCTTGCGGGCAAAGAGGTACACATTGGCGCGGTTGACGCAGTTGACGATGGCGCGGATGGGATCGCTGTTGCCCTGATTGGCGAAGTTGTAGCTGTCCACGCCGCCGATGACCGCGAAGGCATCGCCGGATACGACCGCCGTGACGTGCGCGCCGCCGGTGGCCTGCACGACGGTGACGTCGAGGCCTTCCTCCGCGAAGTAGCCCTCGTGGATGGCCACATACAGCGGCAGATAGCCGATGAGGTGCACCGGCTCGGCAACGACGATGGCGCGCAATGGAGCCGTTTCAGCGAGTGCGGCGGGGGCGGCGAGCAGGAGCAGTGCTGTGAGCAGGGCAAGGAGCTTGCGGTTCATGGGATTCGCCTCCATACGGTTAGTCCGGCTTGCGCACCGTCCAGTGGCGGAGCAGGAGCTTCTCCAGCAGCACCACGCCCGCGTACATCAGCACGCTGACGATGGACAGCACCACCACGCCGACCCAAACGAGCTTCAGGTCAAACGTCGTACCGGCATACACAATCATACGGCCCAGACCGCGATCCGATGCAATGAATTCGCCGACGATGGAGCCTGCCATGGCCAGCGCGATGTTCACGCGCAGACCTGTGATGACGGAGGGCATTGCGGAGGGGACGACCAGCCGGGTGAACACCTGCCTGCGCTTTGCGCCCAGGGAGATCATGAGGGTTTCCAGCGCCGGGTCGACGCTCTGTACGCCGCCATAGGCTGACATGGCCGCTACAACCACGGTCATCAGGAACGCCAGCACAACCTTTGAGGAGAAGCCGATGCCGAACCAGATGACCAGCACCGGCGCAAGGGCCAGCTTTGGCAGCGCGTTGAGCACGATCATCCACGGCTCCGCCACCAGCGCAACGCGGCGGCTGAACCAGAAAAGCAGTCCGATCGCGCTTCCGACGACCGTCCCCAGCACAAACCCCAGCAGCGTTGAAGAACCAGTGTACACAATATCCCGCCACAGCTGGCCGGATTGCCACTTGATGACGGCTGTCCGGACAATCTGGCTGGGGCTGGAAAAGAAGAAGGGGTCAATCAGCCCAACGCGGCTGCCCGCCTCCCAGAGGAGAATCAGCCCGATCAGCAGCCCCCAGCGCCAGAGATTGATCCTGAGCATCGAAACGGGCTTATTTGCCTGCCGCATTCTGCCTTACCTCCTGATCCAGCAGCGACATGATGTCCGCCTTCATTTCCACCAGCTGCGCAAGCGCAAGGGTTTTGAGCGTCCGGGGCTTTTCCAGCGGGAGCTGGTAGTGCCCGATGATCCGCCCGGGATGGCTGCCCATCACCAGCACCTCGTCCGAGAGCATGAGCGCCTCATCCACGTCATGGGTCACAAACAGCACGGTTTTGTTCTTCTTCATGCAAACGTCGGTCAGCAGCTCCTGCAGGTGCAATCGGGTGATGGCGTCCAGCGCGCCGAAGGGCTCGTCAAGCAGCAGCAGGTCCTTCCCCGTCTGCAGGGTGCGGACGAGCGCCGCGCGCTGCCGCTGACCGCCGGACAGCTCATCCGGGCGGCGGTGCAGGAGCGCGTCCAGGCCGCAGGCCTCCGCGTCCGGCAGGGCGGATAGCAGCGCCTTTTTGCGCGGCGTGCCGTGGAGCGTCCGGAACATGGTGATGTTGTCCGCGATGGAGCGCCAGGGGAGGAGCAGATCCTTTTGGAGCATGTAGCCGGTGGTGCCGGGCTTCATGAGGAGCGATTCGTCCATGAGGGTCACATCACCGGCATCGGGCGGCATGAGACCGGCGATGATGTTGAACAGGGTGGATTTGCCGCAGCCGCTGGGGCCGAGGATGGAGAGAAAACGGCCCTGCGCAAGGGTGAAGGACACGTTTTCGATGGCGGTGACGGCATGGGGTGCGGCGCCGAAGTGCTTGGTGAGCCCGTCTACCCGCAGGTATGCCTGTTGAGGCATGGTGCATTCATCCTTTCGGGCAGGGCGATCTTGCTGCCTTGCCGTCAATCACAGGGTATGCAGGGCAGACAAATGGGTGTCGGGAGCAGCGCGCGTGATGGTTGCGCATCCGGATCAATGTGCGCCTGCAGCTTGGTAGACTTTTCCGACGCCCTGTGCTATGATGGTCACATACCGCGACGCGGAATCTGAGAACGAGGTGGATGAGATGAGCTTCGGGAAGAACCTTCAGCACCTGCGCAGGCTGAGCAGGAACATGACGCAGGAGGCGCTGGCGGATCGGCTGAACGTCAGCCGGCAGACGATCTCCAAGTGGGAGATGGACGCTGCCGTGCCGGAAATGGACAAGGCCATTGAGCTTTGCGGCATCTTCAGCTGTACGCTGGACGGCCTGTTCCGGGAGGAGCTGGACGCGCTGGATACCGCGTACAGCAGCTTCCGGGTGGAGACGGTGCCTGCCTTCAGGTATATCCGATATGCCGTGGTCAGCGCGGACCCGGAAGGCGACGCGATTCACCGCGTTTCCGCCATCGCCCGGGATAACGGCGTGGACAAGCCGCGCATTATCGGCTGGGATTTTCCGGCGGTGAGCGTGGAGCAGGTCAACGTGTACCACATGCACGGCTATGTCGCTGCCTGGATTCTGCCCGAGGGCGTGTTGCCTGAAGACTGCGGAATCTGCCGTCAGGAAGCGCACCGCTATGCCGCCGTCCATATTGAGCGCCCCTTTGATACGCCCTTCGTGACCATACCGGGGGCGTACAAGGCCCTGATGGAGTACATGCGCCTCAATGGCCTGCAGCACACGGAGAAGGACGTGATACCCTGCTTTGAGACCGCCGGAGAGAGCATGGATGTGTACATCGCCTGTCAGTAAACTGTCCACAGTCATGAAAAGGAGCCGCAGCCTTCATCCGAGAGAGAAAGCTGCGGCTCCCTGTGTTTATACGTGCCAGATTTCGTCCGCGTACTGCCGGATGGTACGGTCGGAGGAGAACTTGCCCGCGCTGGCAACATTCATCAGGCACTTCTTCGCAAAGCCGATGCGGTCGCGGTACTCGCGGTTGCAGCGGAGCTTCGCGTCCATGTAGGAATTGAAGTCGTGCAGAACGAAGTAGTGGTCGGGCTGGTGCCAGCTGGCGCCAACCAGCAGGGAGGAAACCAGCTCCTTGAGCATGCTGTCCTCATCCTGGAAGGTGCCGTTCACCAGTGCGTCCAGTACCCGGGCGATGTCCGCATCCTCGCGGTAAATGGCGCGGGGATCGTAATGGGGCTTGAGGGCGTTGAGCTCCTCGACGGTCGCGCCGAAGATGTAGTTGTTCTCGCGCCCTGCCTGCTCGACGATCTCCACGTTCGCACCGTCGAAGGTGCCCAGGGTGACGGCGCCGTTCAGCATCAGCTTCATATTGCCGGTGCCGCTGGCCTCGGTACCGGCGGGAGAAATCTGCTCGGACACATCCGCCGCGGGAATGATCTTCTCCGCCCAGGAGCAGTTGTAGTTCTGCACGAACACAACCTTCAGCAGCGGGCTGGTTTCCGGATCGTTGTTGACTATGTCGGCAATCTGGTTGATGAGGTGGATGACGGCCTTCGCGCGGGCATACCCGGCGGCGGCCTTTGCGCCGAAGATGAAGGCGGTGGGCGTGAAATCGGTCAGGGTGCCGTCCTTGAGCTTGTAGTAGATGTTCAGGATGGACAGCGCGTTCATGAACTGGCGCTTGTACTCGTGCAATCGCTTGACCTGCACGTCAAAGATCATGTCGGGATCAAGCTGCACGCCTTCGCGCTTGAGAATCTCCGCAGCCAGCTGTACCTTCTTTTCCCGCTTCACGGCGATGAAGTCCTGTGCAAGGTCATCGTCGATGAAGGGCTTGAGCCTCTCCAGCTGATACAGGTCGGTCAGGAAGCCGTCGCCGATTTTGCCGGAGATCAGCTTCACCAGCTCCGGATTGCACAGACCCAGCCAGCGGCGCTGGGTGATGCCGTTGGTCTTGTTCTGGAAGCGCTCGGGATACACAGCGTACCAGTCCGCGAACACATCCTCCTGGAGAATCCGGGAGTGGATGGCGGCCACGCCGTTGGTGGCGTAGGAGGCGTACACGGCCAGCTGCGCCATGTGAATCTGATCGCCCCACAGGATGCAGCGGGTCGGCTTGACCTCGAAGCCCTTTTCCGCCATCTCGGCCTTGAACTTCTCGTCGATCATGCGGATGATCTCGACGATCTCCGGGCAGACGGAGGCCATCAGGTTCACATCCCACTTTTCGAGGGCTTCCTGCATGACGGTGTGGTTGGTGTAGGCGAAGGTCTCGCTGGCGATCTGGAACGCCGCCTCGAAGGTGAAATCGTCCTCCATCAGCAGGCGGATCAGCTCGGGAATCGCCATGACGGGATGGGTATCGTTGAGCTGCACGGCGTGCTCCTGCACGAACCAGGCGTAATCGTCGCCGTGGCGCTCCTTGTAGGCGCGCAGCATATCCTGCAGGCTTGCGCTCACCAGCACATACTGCTGCTTGATGCGCATCTGCTTGCCCTCGCGGCGGGAATCGTTGGGGTAGAGGAATTTGACGATGTCCTCGGCGCGGTTGCGGTCGGCAGCGGCCTGCTCATAGCGCTGCTCGTTGAACTGGAAGAAGTCCACCGCCTTGATGGGCTCGGTCTGCCACAGGCGCAGCGTGCCGATGTTCTTCGCGCCATAGCCGATGATGGGCATGTCGTAGGGCACGGCACGGACGTCGCCGGTCGCCATTTTGACGATGACGGACTTGTCAAGGCGGCGGATCGACCACGGGTCGCCGAACTTCGCCCAGTCATCGGGCGCCTCCACCTGACAGCCGTTTTCGAAGGACTGCTTGAACAGGCCGTACTTGTAGCGCAATCCGTAGCCGGTCAGCGGCACGTCAATGGTCACGGCGGAATCCAGGAAGCACGCCGCCAGACGGCCCAGACCGCCGTTGCCGAAGGCGTCGTCCTCGATGTCCTCCAGCACGGCGATGTCCACGCCGCGCTCGGCCAGCAGCTGCTTCACCTCGGTGAGATACCCCAGACAGTACAGGTTGTTGTACACCATGCGGCCCATCAGGTATTCCGAGGACATGTAATACGCCTGCCGCTTGCCCTCGCGGGCGGCCTCGCACTCCGCCCAGCGGGGAGAGAGCGCGATCATCGCGGCGGTGGAGATGGCGTTGTGCAGCTGGGTGGCGCTGGCTTTTTCCAGCGTGATATGATCGTTCATCATCAGCAGCGCTTCAGCCTGCTGCATCAGTTCCTTGGCAGTCATCATGCTCATAGGGGATCGACCTCCAGTCGTTTTGGGGAGCGGACAGGGCTTGCTCCATGCTATTATTGGACGCGATTGGCAGCGGCATTCATTTCATGCAGATGCGCTGCTACCGTTTCGCTGGCTGCGCCGGGCTTCATGCGCCACGCCCAGTTGCCGCCGGTGCTGCCGGGCAGGTTCATGCGGGCTTCGCCGCCCAGGTGCAGGATATCCTGCATGGGCAGCATTGCCGTCTCGCAGGGGCCGTCCAGCACGCACTTCATGAACAGCTCCACGCCTTCCTCGGGCGTGTCGAAGTCGCCCAGATACGCTTTGGCGGATGCGATGGTCTTGTCATCCATCGTTTGGAGCCAGCCGATGGTGGTGTCGTTGTCGTGGGTGCCGGTGTAGGCGACGTAGTTCTCCGTCCAGTTGCCGGGGAAGTGCTGGTTCGCGTCGTCCTCGTCGCCGCCGCCAAAGCCGAAGGTCGCCACCTTCATGCCCGGATAGCCCACGTAGGCCAGCAGATCGCGCACGCGCTGGTTCTGCACGCCCAGGTCCTCCGCGATGACGTGCAACCCGGGAATCTCCTTCCGCAGCTGCCGGAACAGCTTCTTGCCCGGGCCGACGATCCATTCGCCGCACTTGGCGTTTTTTGCGCCATGGGGGATGGAATAATAGTTCGCAAAGCCGATGAAGTGATCCACGCGCACCAGATCGTACATCCGGCTCATGGCGCGCATCCGGTCCACCCACCAGCCGTAGTGGTTGAAGTACAGGCGGTTCCAGTCGTAGAGCGGATTGCCCCAGAGCTGGCCGTCCTCGGAGAAGCAGTCCGGCGGGACGCCCGCCACGCTGGTGGAGATGCGGTTCTCGTCCAGCTGGAAGACCTCCGGGTGCGTCCAGGTGTCCGCGCTGTCCTCGGCGCAGTAGATGGGCATATCGCCAAAGAGGCTGATGCCCAGATCGTTGCAGTACCTTTTCAGCGCAAACCACTGCCGGAAGAACACATACTGGCAGAACAGGTGATAGCGCACCTCGGTGTCCAGCTCGGCGCGGTATTTCGCCACGGCTTCGGGCCTGCGCAGGCGGATGCCGCTGTCCGGCCACTGGGTCCACATGACGTTGTTGAAGCTGCGCTTCACCGCCGTGAACAGAGCGAAGTCCTCCGCCCAGTCATTGGCCTTCACAAACGCCGCAATCTCGCCGGAGAGCCTGCGCTCGCTCTGCTCAAAGGCGCGGCGCAGCAGCATTTCCTTGTTCCGGCGCATCGCGTCGAACTCGACCCTCTCCTCCTGGGAGGGCACGAAAACATCGCCCTCCCGCAGCGTGACCAGTCCGTCCTCCGCCAGCTTCTCGATGGAAATCAGCATCGGGTTGCCTGCGAAGACGCTGGTGGACTGGTAGGGGCTTTCGCCATAGCCGGTGGGGCCCATGGGAAGCACCTGCCAGATGGACATGCCGGCTTCCTTCAGGAAATCCGCGAAGGCGTAGGCCTCCTGACCGAGGGAACCGATGCCGCCCGGGCCGGGCAGGGAGGAGATGTGCAGCAGGATGCCGCTCTTGCGCATGTGGGATCCATCCTTTCCGTCAGTAACGGTCTGTTGAGTATGGAAACGTTTCCGGTGAAGCCCCAAAGGAAAGCGGGCCTGGATACCCGCTACAGCGTGTCGAAAAAGTGCTAAAGGCACTTTTTCGAGGAATTGCACTCCGTCACTGTCAGGGCTGCAAGCAGCCCTGACGGCTGTTCCTCCGTGTAAGGAAAGTTTCCGGCAGAGCCGGAAACGCCCCGCTCGACCGGCAAAGCCGGTCGATACGAATACAGTCAGAGGGCCTGCGGGCCCGCCGACACCTCCCAGGGCTTTTTTGACACGCTGGCGCGGGCCTGGATACCCGCTATCCGATCATATTCTGCATGGCCTGTGAAATTCCTGCCTGGAGAAGGAGAATTTGCAGGGATTGCTGCGAATCAGCGCACGGATTCGCGCTTTTGCAGCTTTGCCTGAATGACGATGTGCCTGGGCGGTTCGCCGCGCTCGAGCATGTCCATCAGCACCTGAACGCTTTCCCGGGCGATGTCGTCCACGGGCTGCTCAACGGTGGTCAGGCGGGGAATGAAGAACTTGCCCATTTCAATGCCGTCATAGCCGACGATGCTCACATCCTCCGGGACGCGCCTGCCCATGTCGGTCAGGGCGCGGATGACGCCCATGGCCACCGTGTCGGACATGGCAAAAACGGCGGTGGTGTCGGGCTTGAGCGCGAAGAAGGCCCGGGCTGTCTCATAGGCGCCGCTCATGGAGAAGCGCGTCTGCACGAAGCGCTCCTCGTCAAAGGGAATGCCCGCGGCTTGCAGCGCGTCCATCGCGCCCTCATAGCGCTTGGCAAAGCCGTCGTCGCCCTGGCGGATGCCGCCGAAGATGGCTATGCGCGTGTGTCCGGCTTCCAGCAATGTCTCCATGGCCTGCCGTCCCATGGCGCGATCGTCGATGGAAACGCTGGCGGCACGGAGGAAGCCGGCACCTTCCGCGCTGATGGTGGTAAAGACCATGGGCGCGTCCATATCCTCCAGAACGGAGGCGCGTTCGTCAATTCTGCCGCCCACGAAGATGAAGCCCTTGACGCGCTTCTCGTGGGACAGGCGCACGGCGGTCTGGAATTCGTCCGCTTCCTCATCCACATACTCGGTCAGGAAGGCGGCGTTCAGCCCCTGCGTATGCTGCAGCAGGGCCTCTGCCAGCGAGGCAAGGAACGGATTATCCCGGCCCCGCAGGATGATGGCGATCAGATCCTCACCGGGCTGCTTGAGTCCCCGGGCGTTGGCGTTGCCGACAAACCGGCATTCCGCCATCACGCGCTCGACCTTCTCCCGCGTGGCCTGATTCACGTCCGGCCGCTTGTTCAGCACACGGGACACGGTGGTGACGCTGACGCCCGCTTTTCTGGCGATATCCTTGATGGTATAAATCTTCATGGGCATCACCTCAATGCGGAAGCATTTCCGCAATCATTCCCGGAAACGTTTCCAATCTGCCTCTATCATACCATATTCCGACAATGCTGTCAAGTGCGATGGCGGATTCCGGGGAAGCGCTCCGTCAGCGTGAACAAAAAGAAACCAAAGAAATCGATGTATATTCCTTTACGGATGGGGAAAAATCCGCTATAATGAAACGCGATTCGTCATGAGGAGGCAGGGAAGATGCGCTTTACGAAGATGCACGGCATCGGCAACGATTATGTTTACGTCAACTGCTTTGAGGAGACGGTGGAGAATCCGTCCGAGCTGGCACAGCGGATCAGCCGCCAGCATTACGGTGTGGGCAGCGATGGCCTGATCCTGATCTGCCCCTGCGATGTGGCGGACTTCGCGATGAAGATGTACAATGCGGACGGCTCGGAGAGCGAGATGTGCGGCAACGGCGTGCGCTGCATCGGCAAATATGTGTACGACCGCGGGCTGACGGACAAGACCAGCGTGAGCCTGATGACCGGCGGCGGTCTGAAGGAGCTGCAGCTGAACGTGGAGGACGGCAGGGTGAAAACGGTGCGCGTGGATATGGGCGCGCCGGAGCTGCGCCCTGAGCTGATTCCGGTTGACCTGTCCGGCGAAACGGTGATGGGGCACCGGCTGCATGTGGGCGCGGCGGTCTATGAGATTCACTGCGTTTCCATGGGCAACCCGCATTGCGTGGTTTTCGTCCGCGATCCGGACCTGATCGACGTGGAGCAGGTCGGTTCGCTGCTGGAGAACCATACGATCTTCCCGAACCGGACGAATGTGGAGTTCGTTCAGGTGGTGGACAGGCAGCATCTGCGGATGCGCGTGTGGGAGCGCGGCGCCGGGGAAACCCTGGCCTGCGGCACGGGCGCCTGTGCGGCCCTTGTGGCAGCGGTGCTGACCGGACGAGCGGATCGCCACGTGTCGATGGAGCTGCTGGGCGGCACCCTTGATCTGGAATGGGCCTTCGATGACGGACATGTGTATCAGGAGGGCCCGGCGAAGTTCGTCTTTGACGGCGAGTGGATCGGGGAAGAATGATATCATTGGGAAATGAACAGCGCCGACCCGCCCCGTGATGGGGGAGTCGGCGCTGCGTTTTTTCCCTGCGACCGTTATGCCTGAATGGCGTTGCCGGTGTAGAGCTGATAGTACTTGCCCTTCTGCTCGATGAGGTCATTGTGGGTGCCGCGCTCGATGATGCGGCCCTGCTCGAGCACCATGATGCAGTCGGAGTTCTTGACCGTGGACAGGCGGTGGGCGATGACGAAGGTCGTGCGGCCCTTCATGAGGGCGTCCATGCCGCGCTGCACAAGGGTCTCCGTGCGGGTGTCGATGGAGGAGGTGGCTTCGTCCAGGATCAGCGCGGGCGGATCGGCGACCGCCGCACGGGCGATGGCCAGCAGCTGGCGCTGTCCCTGGGAGAGGTTGGAGCCGTCGCCTGTCAGCATGGTGTTGTAGCCATCGGGCAGCTTGCGGATGAAGCCGTCGGCGTTGGCGAGCCTGGCGGCGGCGATGCATTCCTCATCCGTCGCGTCCAGCTTGCCGTAGCGGATGTTGTCCAGCACGGTGCCGGTGAACAGGTGCGTGTCCTGCAGCACCATGCCGAGGCTCCGGCGCAGATCGGCCTTCCTGATCTTGTTGATGTTGATGTCGTCGTAGCGGATCTTGCCGTCCTGGATGTCATAGAAGCGGTTGATCAGGTTGGTGATGGTCGTCTTGCCCGCGCCCGTGCCGCCGACGAAGGCAATCTTCTGTCCGGGCATGGCGTACATCCTGATGTCGTACAGCACCTGCTTCTCATCCGTGTAGCCAAAGTCCACATCGTCAAAGACCACGCCGCCCTCCACCTTGCGGTAGGTGACGGTGCCGTCCGCCCTGTGCGGATGCTTCCAGGCCCAAAGACCGGTGTGCCTGTCCGTTTCGACCAGCTGACCGTTCTCGTCCTCATAGGCGTTGACCAGCTCCACATAGCCGTCGTCCGTCTCGGATTCCGCGTCCATCAGGTCGAACACGCGGCGCGCGCCCGCCAGCGCGGAGATGATGGCGTTCATCTGCTGCGTCACCTGCGTGATGGGCTGGGTGAATTGACGATTCAGCGTCAGATAGGTGATCAGGGTACCGGTGGTCATGAGACTGTTGCCGGAGAGAATGGCCAGCGCGGCGCCGATCATGGCGCAGATGACATAGGAGATGTGCCCGAGGTTGTTGTTGATCGGGCCCATGGTGTTGGACCAGCGGTTGGCCTCGTGGGAGGCGGAGCGGAGCATCTCGTTCAGCTCGTCAAAGCCCTCCTGGGCCTTCTCCTCATGGCAGAATACCTTCACGACCTTCTGGCCGGTGGTCATTTCCTCAATGTAGCCGTTGAGCTTGCCCAGATTCTGCTGCTGGGCGACGAAGTACCTGCCGCACAGGCCCACCAGCTTGCCGGAGATGAGCATGGTCAGCGTGACCAGCACGATCGACAGCGCCGTCATGATGGGGGAGAGCATCACCATGCTGACGAAGGTCGTCACCAGCGTGACGGCGGAGTTGACCAGCTGGGTCAGACTCTGACCGATCAGCATGCGCATGGTGTCCACGTCGTTGGTGTAGACGGACATGATGTCGCCGTGGGAATGGGTGTCGAAGTACTTGATGGGTAGCGTCTCCATGTGGGTGAACAGCTCGTTGCGGATCTTGAGCATGGAGCCCTGGGTGACGACCGCCATGATGCGCTGCTGCAGATAGGAGCAGGCCACGCCGACGGCAAGGATGCAGGACAGGCGGAGCAGCCTTGCCCCCAGGTCGCCGAAGGTTTTGGTGCCCTCCATGATGCCCTTGATGTAAACGTCGATCAGTTCCTTGGTGAAAAGCGTACCCTGCAGCGTGCACAGGGCGGTCACCAGGATGCAGGCCAGCACGATGATGAAGTGCAGCCCGTAGTTCTTCATGATGAATTTCAGCACGCGGGCAAGCAGCTTGCCCTGACCCTTCAGGGACATGGCGGGCTGTGCCGGTCCGCGGCGGGGGCCGTGACCCATCATGGCTTCTTCACCTCCTTGCGGGACTTCCTGCCCATCGCGGGGACGGGCGGCATATCGGGCTTTTTGTGCAGTTCGATCCTGTTGATGTCGTAGACTTCGATGTCCTTGTCGCTGTTGGTTTCGTCGAAGTCGCCGGAGCCGCTGGTCTGGGTCTCATAGATTTCACGGTAGATTTCGCTGGTCTGCAGCAGCCTCTCGTGGGTGTCGAAGGCCGCGATGCGCCCGTCCTCCATGACGATGATGCGGTCGGCATCCTGCACGGAGGCGATGCGCTGGGCGATGATGATCTTGGTGGTGCCGGGGATGGCCTCCTTGAAGGCGCGGCGGATCTTTGCGTCGGTGGCGGTATCCACGGCGGAGGTGGAGTCATCCAGGATCAGCACGCGCGGCTTCTTCAGCAGCGCGCGGGCGATGCAGAGGCGCTGCTTCTGACCGCCGGAGACATTCATGCCGCCCTGCTCGATGTAGGTGTCGTACTTGTCGGGCATCTTTTCGATGAACTCGTCCGCGCAGGCCTGACGGCACACCGCCCGGCATTCCTCAAGGGTGGCGTCCTCCTTGCCCCAGCGCAGGTTGTCCAGAATGGTGCCGGAGAACAGCACGTTCTTCTGCAGCACCACGGACACCTGATCGCGCAGCACCTCCAGGTCATAGCTGCGCACATCCTGTCCGCCAACGCATACTGAGCCCTCCGTCACGTCGTACAGGCGGCTGATCAGGCTGACCAGCGTGGTCTTGCCGCAGCCGGTGCCGCCGATCACGCCAATGGTCTCGCCGGATGCGATGTGCAGGTCGACATCCTCCAGAATATCATCGCCGGAGCCCTCGGTCTGATACTTGAAGTGCACGTGGTTGAAGTCGATGGAGCCGTCCTTCACCTCGGTCAGGGGCTCATCGGGATTGGTGATGGAGGGCTTCTCGTCCAGCACCTCGACGATGCGCTTGCCCGCCGCGGCGGACATGGTGATGTTCATGAAGATCATCAGGAGCATCATCAGGTTCATCAGGATGGACATGACGTAGGAGAACATGGCGCTCAGGTCGCCCACCTTCATACCGGATTCAGGGCTGCACACCAGCTTGGCGCCGAACCAGGACAGCAGCAGGATGACGGCGTACACCGTGCCCATCATGACCGGGGTGGCCAGGGCGATCGCGTTCTCCGCCTTCACGAAGAGCCTGTAGATGGCTCCGGATGCCTCGCGGAACTTCGTTCCCTCGTATTCCTCGCGGACGAAGGCTTTCACCACACGGATGCCCTTGACGTTCTCCTGCACGGAGGCGTTGAGGGCGTCGTACTTCTTGAACACCTGGCTGAACAGCTTGGACACGGTTACCATCAGCAGCACCAGTACCACGCTGAGGAACACCAGCGCCACCAGGAAGATCATGGACAGCTGACCGGAGATGGACAGGGCCGCGATCAGGGAGAAGATCAGCGTCAGCGGCGCGCGCACCGCAATGCGGGTGATCATCTGGAAAGTGTTCTGTACGTTGGTGACATCGGTGGTCAGGCGGGTGACCAGACCGGCGGTAGAGAACTTGTCGATGTTGGCGAAGGAGAAGCGCTGGATGTTCTGATACATGGCCTGACGCAGGTTTGCGCCGAAGCCCGTGGAGGCGTGGCTGCCCAGATGCGCGCAGGCAACGCCGAAGAACAGGCTCACCAGTGCCAGCAGCATCATCAGCAATCCGTACTTGATCAGGGCGTTCATGTCGTTGTTCTCCAGGCCCTGATTGATCAGCTCAGCCATCACCAGCGGGATCAGGACTTCCATCACAACCTCGCCTGCGGCGCACAGCGGCGTGAGAATCGCTGAACGCTTGTACTGCTTCACGTAGGAAGCGAGCTTTTTGATCATGGATTCCGTTCCTTTCTGTTTTTCTTTGGGGGACGACTATTTGAGTGCCTCATCGACCTTTTTGAGGCAGGCGAGAAGAAAGACCTTCTCCTCATCGTTCAGCAGCGCGGTGAGCCGCTCCTCGGACGCAAGAACGTTCTGGCGGCTGAGCTCGTGAAGCCGCGCCCCTTCCGCTGTCAGGCGGATGCGCTTGATGCGCCTGTCCGCAGGATCGCTCACGGGTTCCACCAAACCCTTCTTCTCCAGACGCGATACCAGCCCGGCCACCGTGGACTGCGCCGCGCCGAAGCGCTCCTCCAGCGCCTTGAGCGACAGCGTGTGCTCCGCCTCGTGCGCCAGCTGGACCAGCACCTGATTCTGCTGCATGGTCAGATTCAGCGCCTGCAGGTTACTGTTGGCTTCCTTTTCCAGCGCGTTGTTGATGCGCCGGATGAACCAGCCGTACCCCGCAATGGACTTGTACATAGTAAGCCTCCTTTCCCTCTGCTACGGACGCCATTGTAGCAGATCAATCGCATAGTGTCAATAGCTTGCGATTGAATGTTGTGTGAACTTTTTCCGTCGCAGGGAAGAAAGGGCAGCGCAGATGCGTTATAACATTGGGGAGCAAAGCCCCGGAAGGAGGAAATACTCATGAAGAAACTGTTTGCGATGCTGTTGGCGCTGCTGATGCTGATCTGTCCCGCGCTGGCGGAGGGAAACGACCTGCAGGCGGAGGCGAACGCGGCCTATGCGCGGGTGCTGCTGGATAACGCAGCGTTTCAGCCGCTGGAGGAATATGTCCGGACGCAGGAGGAATGGAAGGCCGTGCAGTTCACCGTCATGGATATGGACGGCGACGGCGTGGCGGAGGTCATTGTCGAGGTGATGGAGCCGGAGGGCTTCATCCTCCTGACCTATCAGAACGGCGTGGTGTACGGCGACGAGCTGGTATACCGTGCGCTGCTCAGCCTGAAGGATGACGCTACCTTCGTCTATTCCAGCGGCGCGGCGGACAACGGCGTGGCGGAGCTGGGCTTCACGGTCAATGACGATACGGGCGAAATCACGGGAATCGACTTCTACAGCCTGGCAGAGGCCTATACCGATGAGAATGGCGATATCCATTACTGTCGGGACGGCGGCACGCAGGAGATGGACGAGGCTGGCTACACGGCCTTCTGCGAGGAGCAGGACAGGAAGCTGGACGCAATCTGGTATGACTTCACCGAGGAGAACATCAGGATGCTGCTGAATCAGTAAGCTGCATACGAAAGGGCTGCCGCACGCGGATGACGTACGGCAGCCTTGTTTGTGGAAATCAGTATGCATTTGCGCCGGACAGCGCGTCGGTCAGCAGGTCGATCAGCCCGGCGTCCTCTGCCCAGTCCATCAGCGATTGCACGGCTTCCGGCGGCGCAGCCACGAGCAGGTCGAACAGCCCGCTCAACAGAGGCCGACGGATACCGGTCATCAGCTCGCGCAGGGAATCGCCGTTGACGGACAGGAGGTTCATGCCGGTCAGGTCCTCCGGTGCGTATGCGGGAACGGCTTCGGGGACGTAATCAGCCACATCCGCCGTCAGGGTCAGCATGGCGCGGCCCGTTTCGGGGGAAAGCTGACGCAGGATCAGCGTACTGCCGAGGGCTTCGCCTTCCACGGACAGGTGGAAGCCGTTTTCCGGAAGCCCCGGGGCTTGCGCATCCACGGACAGATAGATCCCGGGAACGGCTGCGGGGAGCGTGAATGGCACAGAGAAGGCGGCATCGACCTGAATGCTGTCGTCCACCCGCGCCATCAGCTCGCCACTCAGGCGCGCATCCTGACGCGCGACGGAGCCCTGTATGTCAATGAGCGTCGGAACGGAGAAGTGCAGGGAGGCCTGCGTATCGGTCTGCGAAAGGGTCAGGATGTTGATGAAATAGACATCCCATTTCAGGCAGCTGTCCGTGCGGGTGACGCTTACCCCCGGCACCGCCAGCACGGGCAGCTCAAGGAAGGCCCGCAGATACCGGATTGCTGTCCGGTACAGCCCGGTGGCATTCAGCCAGCGGTTCAGCGCGGCGTCCTCATCGCACAGGGTCAGCAGCGCCTTGGTTATCCCGTCCAGCTCGGTGCGCGGCAGGTAGGTTCTGCCGTTTTGTGCGGGAAAGAGCGGCGCAAGGATGTCCGCGACGTTCCGCAGGGCGTATTCGTGGGTATAGGGTACGAGCAACGCCGCCTTGTCCAGCGGCAATCCGAGCCAGTCCGCTGCCTTCTGCCCAAAGGGCAGCAGCGCGGCGTTGTTGAGCATCAATTCCTGCGCGCCCAGCAGGGAGGAGCGAACGCCCCAATGGGACGATGTGCCATAGATCCCGAAGGCCGTCCGGCTGCGGGTGCGCCCTTCACCCAGCAGGAGCGTCGCGTCCAGCGCGAAGGAGCCGCCCTCATAGGCGAGCGTCCCCTGCAATTCGGCTGTATCCAGCAAGCTGCCCAGGCCGGTCATCAGCGCCTGCTGCGCAGCCGGGTACTGGGATGGGTCAATGCCGGCGCGGAGCGTGAAGCGGCATCCCTCGCCGAATGCGGGCATGACCAGCAGGCAGGGCAGCAGGAGCAGAAGCCGCCTGAGACGGCGAATCAGCTGACGCATCGCTTACCCCCAGAGAAGGGCCAGCGCCGGGACGATCTGCTTCTTGCGGCTGACCACGCCGGGCAGGAAAACGTGATGGTCGGTGGCCTCGGGCACGGAGAAGGCCTGACGCACTGCGTCCTCCTCGCCGAGGAAAACCAGCTCCGTTCCGCAGCGCAGAACGTCCGTGAGCATCATCAGCAGCATGTCGTAGCCCCGGTCGGCCTTGAGCTTCTCCATCACGGCAAGGAATTCCGGCAGGCGCTCCAGCATCCGCTCCGTGTCCAGACAGGTGACCTGACAGATGCCCAGATCGTGCCCGGCGATGTGGAATTCCTTGAAGTCGGTGCGCAGCAGCTCCCCGGCGGGCTTGTCGGTGCCGGAGGCGGCGGAGAAGAGATCGCGGCCCAGGGTGTCCAGGTCGATGCCGGCGATGCGCGCGAGGCGCTCCGCCATGCGTCGGTCGCGGGGCGTGCAGGTGGGCGACTTGAACAGCACCGTATCCGAGAGGATCGCGGCGGCCATCAGCCCGGCCAGCTTTTCGGAGGGCAGCAGGCCGCGCTCCTGAAACATCGTGGCGACGATGGTGGTGGTGGAGCCCACCGGCTCGTTGCGGACAAAGACCGGGTGCCCCGTCTGCACGTCCGCAAGGCGGTGATGGTCGATGATGGCGAGGATCTCCGCCTGATCCAGCCCGCTGACGGCCTGGCTCTTTTCGTTGTGATCCACCAGCACCACGCGCTTGCGGCGCGGGCGCAGCAGGTGATACCGGCTCAGGGTGCCCACGACGCGCTCCCGGTGATCAAGGATCGGGTAGGAGCGGTAGCGGCTTTGCAGCACGGTGTCGCGCACGTCGTCGATATAGTCGCCCAGATGGAAATACACCAGTCCGTTGGTCTGGGCGATGCGGTGCACCGGTATGGACTGATAGATCATCCGGGCCGCGCGGTAGGCGTCGCAGGGCGTAGCGATGATGCAGGTGGGGGAGGAGATGCCCATGAACCGCTCCGGCAGCGAGCTCTGGCAGACGATGACGCAGGCGGCCCCGACGGTCACGGCGCGCTCCACGACATCCTCCTGATCGCCGCAGAGGACGATGCTGTCCCGGCGGATGCCGTTGACGCCGCTTCCGGGCAGGGCGATGACCACCTCGCCGGAAACCGTGTCGAAGGTGTCCTCCTCGTTGTTGATGATGTGCCCCTCCAGCGCGGAGAGCAGGTTGAAGATCGGCACGGCCTCCACGCGCGGACGGCTGATGGACTCCATGTCGCTCTCTGCGATGCCGCCCGCGGTGATCATGCCAAAGAGCCTGCCGTCCTCGGTCGTGACGGGCACGCCGGACAGATTCGCGTCCGCATGGAGAATCTCCCACGCATGGCTGACCGGCACATTCACGCCGATGGCTGGGGGCTCGTCATATTCGATGTCCCGCACCTGCGTGCGAACGGTGTTGAGCAGCATGGGTGCCTCGAAGCCGAAGCGCTCCAGCAGAAAGCGCGTCTCGTCGTTCACCGGGCCCAGCACGGCGGCCAGGTACTCATTCTCGCCCAGCGCGTTATGGAGCGCCGCGAAGGCCATGGCGGACACGACCGAATCCGTGTCCGGATTGCGATGGCCGATCACATATATCGGATCCATGGAATCCCTCCCTTACCTTTGTTCCGTTGGGGCTGCCGGCGGCGCATCGGATCGCAGCATGAGCGCGAGCTCGACTTCCTCCTCGTCCTGACGGCCGGTCAGCTCAAACCCAAGGGATTTGTACAGTGCCAGCGCGGCGGCGTTATCCCTGTTGCAGGTCAGCGCCACCCGGCCGGAATCGCCCAGGGGCCTGCGCCGGATATAGTCCAGCACAAGCTGCATCGCTTTTCGTCCATAGCCCCTGCGCTGCCGGGAGGCGTCAATCATCATGTGCCAGATGTCATATTCCGGAATGTCATGATCGTAGATGACCATCACATACCCGACGACGAGGGCGCCGTCGCAGATCGCAAAGGGCTGGCACTGCGCCCGGTACACATAGGCCTGGGCGAGGCTGCGGATGGGGTGCGACACATAGGCGTCCTGTCCGTCGCCCAGCTGCAGACGAAACACGTCCAGGAAGTTCTCTTCACTGACCGGCCTGAGGCAGATGCTCATTTGAATCCCTCCATGGATGATACCGGCGCGGCTCAGTCATCCCAGTCCTCATCGTCCTCGATGATCCACATGTCCGGGTCGTTGTCGGCCTTCGCCTGATACAGGTCGTTGATGATGCGCTGCGTCTCGATATTGGCGATGCCCAGCACCTTCAGCCCGTGCTGCTGCTGGAGGCTGCTGATGACCCTCGCGGTGGCTTCGCCATACACGCCGTCCGCGCTGCCCTCCGGCATCAGGCCGAGGTAGACGAGCTTCTCCTGCAGCTGGCGCACCTTTTCGCCCGCGTTGCCCTGGCGCATCGTCCAGTCCGCCACGTCATGCACCGTGCCGTAGCCAAGGATCTTCCTGTCCGTGATCGCGTAGGTGACCCGGGCGACGCTGCTGGGGTTGTTGCCCTCCAGACAGTGCAGGGTCACGTTGCCCTTTTCGTCCATCGTGCAGTATTCCACCATGGCGACGTGATCCGTGTTGGTGTCGCCGGTCCAGGTGAAGAACACCCAGTCGCCGGGCTGGGGGATGTATTCGCCTGCCGTGATGAAGGCGTCCGCGCCCTTGAACCACTGATAGCCCCAGTTTTCCAGATTGCCGTTGCGGGCGATGAAGCGTCCCTGCCGGATGAACCAGCGCATCCCGGTGTTCTGCCCGGAATACAGGGGATAGACGTTCTGCAGCAGGGAGGTGCCGTAGGTCTTGTCCACCTGATCGACGCACCAGCACAGGTATTCCGCGCACCACTGGGCATAGGGATCGCCCCAGTAATCGCCGTACTTGGAATAGCCATGGGCGCCTTCCTGATAGCCGACCTCGCCGCCGGCGATTTCCAGCAGCTGCGTCACATAGTCCGGGGTGCGCCACTGGGGCCGGAGGACGGTTTCCTCCGCCAGCGCCGCGGGGGAGCAGGCGAGGAGCAGGAGCGCACAGAGCAGGGCAAGGGTTCGTTTCATGGCAATACTCCTTTGCGGGGGTGTTGGGGATGCAGCGTCACAGGAGGACGGGAACGGTGTGGGTGATGGCGGCGGCTTCCGGCGTGACGTGGCAGACCGCTGCCACAAGGCGCACACCGGCGGCTGATGCCTCGCGCAGCGCCTGCCCGAAGGCCGGATGCGTCCGGTCGTTGGGGCGCAGCCCGATCACATCGTCCCTTTGCAGAACGAAGCACACGCCACTTTCCATCCCGCTCCGGGCAGCCTCCGTCAGGCCGCGCAGGTGCTTTACGCCGCGCTCGGTCGGCGCGTCCGGAAAATACGCCATGCCTGCGCCGTCAAAGAGCGTCACGCCCTTGACCTCGATCAGCCCGCTGACACCGTGATGGGTATAGGCAAAGTCAAACCGGGAATCCCCCCGGCGAACCTCGCCGCGCAGCTGTGCGATGCCTTCGCCCCAGCCGCCGCCCTCAATCCACTCGCGGACGATCCGGTTCGGTGCCTGGCTGTCGATGTTGACCACATAGCCGCGGTTCTCCACCGCCACGAGGTCATAGGCCGTCCTGCGCTGGGGATTGGCGCTGCCCTCCAGCCAGACCGGCGCACCGGGGAGCAGCAGCTCGCCCAGCCGGCCCGTGTTTTTGACGTGGACAGCAGTGTCCGTGCCGTCCACATCGCAATGCGCAATAAAGCGATTGACCCGGTACAGAAAGCTGCATCGGGTCAAGGCATGATAGAGGATCATCTGGCTTCCTCGGTATCTGCGCGATAGATGATCCAGCACAGAGCGCCGTCGCCGGTGGTGTTGCCCTCCAGCCGGATGGGGAAGTCGTAATCATTGCGGAAGATGAGGTTCAGGGAGTCGTTGCCGACGGCTGCGTCCACGCCGTGGGGCAGGTAGGGCGCAGCGTTCTCGCCATGGGGACGGCGCTTGAGAATCTTCACGCCGGGCAGCTGCAGCAGCGCGTTGTAGATGGTGGAGGACACCTGACAGGTGCCGCCGCCGGGGCCTTCGCTCGTTTCACCGTCGTTGAGCGTACCGGCGATCAGATACCCCACGGAAAGGCTGTAGGGGCCCATCTGCTTGTTGCAGTTGTAGGTTTCGCCGGGCTGGAGCACCACGGACATGCGCTGTGCGCCCAGGGCGATGTTGTGGATGCGGTTGGCGTTCTTCTGCGTGTCCACCATCTTGTAGAAGGAGGTGAACGAGGCGATGGGGGTGTCGTCGTCAATGGGCTGGTCGGTCGGGGAGACCTGAACCAGATCGGTCAGATCGTTGATGTCGATGTAGGCGTAGGTGCGCCAGTAGATGACCACGGCCCAGCCGTCCACGATGGCGTGGATGCTCAGCTTCGTGCCGGGATTGAGCACGACCCAGCACATGTCGTCATGGCTCATGGAGACGTGCACCTCGGCGGTGGAGGCTGTGGTGGCGATATACTGCGGCTTCATCACGCCGTAGGGAGGCGTGGCGGAAGCATCCACCGGCGTCACGCTGTAGATGCGGTGGCGCTTCATATAGCCGATCTTCCCGTTGTAGCGCACGATGGCCCACAGGGGATCCAGATGCAGCACCTCCACCTTCTCGCCCTCGCTCCGGGTGCGCAGCACCTCAGCGGAACGGATGTCCTGCTCCGCATAGGCGGCGGTGTTGGCTTCGGCCTTGCAGGTATAGAGGGCGACGGAGTTTTTGTTGAAGTCCGAGAGCTTCTTTTCCGCATAAACCGGGCCGATAGGACGGGGCAGGTTGTTCTCCTTGAAGCCGATGGGCACGATGTACTGATTTTCGCCGTTTTCACCGCGCGGCACATCCTCGGGAATCACGATCTCCACATAGGGCTCCACATCCGCAAGGGCGGTCACGGCGGGCAGCATGAACAGCAGCAGCAACAGGGCAACGATTCGCTTCATCATCAGAGGGGTTCCTCCCGAAAATTGCTGAATACACATCATCCATTATACCATCCGTCCCGCAACACTGCAAGGGGGCGACCGGCTGAAATTGCCGTATCTTGCGATTTTTACAAATCTATCGAAAACGCCCGTGCCGCCGTGGCTGCGGCAGGGCAACAAAAACAGCCCGGCATAGGCGCCGGGCAGGGAAGCCATCAGAACAGGCCGGTGATCACGCCGTCCTCGGTCACGTCGATGCCCTCGGCGGCGGGGACCCTGGGCAGGCCGGGCATGGCGATGATGTCGCCCGCGAAGGCCACGATGAAGCCCGCGCCGGCGTTCAGGCGCACCTGACGGATGGTCAGTGTGTAGCCGGTGGGAGCGCCCAGCGCCTTGGGGTTGTCGGAAAAGGAATACTGCGTCTTGGCGATGCAGACCGGGGCCTTCCCCCAGCCCTCGGCCTCGAAGGCGGCCAGCTGCTTGAGGACGCTGCCGTTGAAAACCACGTCCTTCGCGCCGTAAATGCGCTGGGCAATCGTGCGGATCTTGTCGGACAGCGGCATGTCATCGGGATAGGTGTAGGAGGGCTCCGCCTTTTCCTGTGCGTCCACGGTGTCGCAGACGAGCCGGGCAAGCTCCGTCACACCGGCGCCGCCGCGCGCCCAGCCATCGCACAGCTCAACGGGCGCACCGGCAGCCTCGCAGGCCTCGCGCAGGGCTGCCATCTCGGCCTCGGTATCGGTGACGAAGCGGTTCATCGCCACAATCACGGGGCGCTTCCACACGCTGCGGATGTGGTCGATGTGGGCCAGCAGGTTGGAAAGGCCGGCCTTCAGCGCCTCGACGTTCTCATGGCCCAGCTCGGCCTTGGCAACGCCGCCGTGGCTCTTGAGGGCGCGCACGGTCGCCACGATGACCACCGCGTCCGGCCACAGGCCACTCATGCGGCACTTGATGTCCAGGAATTTCTCCGCGCCCAGGTCAGCGCCGAAGCCGGCCTCGGTCACCACATAGTCCGCCAGCTTCATGGCGGTGGTGGTGGCGATGACGGAGTTGCAGCCGTGGGCGATGTTGGCGAAGGGCCCGCCGTGCATCAGGCAGGGCGTGCCGTCGATGGTCTGGACGAGGTTGGGCTGCAGCGCGTCGCGCAGCAGGGCGGTCATTGCGCCCTCGGCATGGAGATCCCCGGCGGTCACGGGCGTACCGGCATAGGTGCGCGCCACCTGCAGCCGGGCCAGACGGGCCTTCAGGTCGTTCAGATTCTGCGCCAGGCAGAACACCGCCATGACCTCGGAGGCTGCCGTGATATCAAAGCCGTCCTCCCGGGGGGTGCCGTTGGCCTTGCCGCCGAGGCCGGAGACGATGCTGCGCAGCTGGCGGTCATTCACGTCCAGGCAGCGGCGCCAGGTGACCTGCCGGGGGTCGATGCCCAGCCGGTTGCCCTGCTGGATGTGGTTGTCCACCATGGCGGCCAGCAGGTTGTTGGC
>JBJEUF010000113.1:0-2563 GCA_051883695.1 Aristaeellaceae bacterium | reverse complement strand
ATTTCTGACCCAACGCGGCAAACAGCGGCTCCTCCAGCAGCGTCCTGTCGCCATGGCCCAGCGGATACCAGGACTGCGGCACAATGCCGTTTTGTGTCAGCAGCGCTTTCAGTTCCCGCTCCTGATGATAGGGATGCAGCTCGGTCTGCAGCACGGCGGGCTTCACTGTGCACACGCTCATGATTTCTTCGATCTGCGCAACACCAAAGTTGGACAGCCCGATGGCCCGTACCCTGCCCGCCTGATAAGCCTGCTCCATCTGCCGGTAACCGGCCAGATAGTTCCCGGCAGGCTGGTGAATCAGCAGCAGGTCAATGTAGTCCGTGTCCAGCCGCGCCAGTGTATTTTCCACGGCGTCCGACTGCTCGTAGAACGCGGGCCACAGCTTGGTCTCCAGGAAGATCCTGTCCCGGGGGACGCCGGACTTTTTCATGGCACGGCCCACAGCCTTCTCGTTCACATAGGCGTTGGCGGTGTCGATCAGCTGATAACCGTCCCGCAGCGCGCTGAGCACGGAGGCCTCCGCCTCGTCCGGGGTCAGCATGAAGGTGCCTATGCCCGCCATGGGCATCCGGACGCCGTTGTTCAATGCAACAAATTCCATGATCCAACATCCTTTCTGAATGAAGTTGATGCTTTCCCCTTCAGTAGCTCCGCCGCAAGCGACGCGGTGCTGCCCTGTCTGTTGGAAATGCCGTTGATGAAACGAATGCGCATGACGCTCTCTTCCTTACACGTTCTTGCCCATAGTATAGGCCTTCTGCATGGCGGGCGTGTCCTTCACCCAGCCCGGCTCGTACACGCCGCCGCCGATGATCACGCCCTTCTCCACAGCGCCCTCCACGCAGTCCGCGTAGCCCCGCAGGCAGGCCAGGGTGGTGTCGGCGGAGGCAGCGTCCTCGTCCGCCATGGTGACGATGTAGTAGAACTCCTTGTTCTTCACCTCCAGCCAGCGGGCCACCGTGCGGTCAATCACCGCCTTGAGCTGCGCGTCGATGGCGTAGAAGTACACGGGGCTGGAGAGCACCAGCACATCCGCGTCGATCATCTTCTGCAGTACCTCCGCCATGTCGTCCTGATGGACGCACTGGCCGTGGTGCTCCCGGCAGAAATAGCAGGCGGAGCAGGGCGCGATCTTCTTCGCCCCCACGCAGATTTTTTCGACTTCATGACCGCTTTCCGCCGCGCCCCGGGCGAACTCGTCGCACAAAAGATCGGAATTGCCGCCCTTGCGGGGGCTGCCGGAGAGAATCAGGATTTTCTTGCGCATGTTCACGCGACTCCATTCTTCGCCGAAGATCGCCCCGTCGTCGGGCCGGACAGGCTTTTGGGCATCCCTGATGTCGGTTTGTTTCTTCATGTTTATCCCCCCCTTTATATTCATTGATTTATCTGCATTCCATCAGAATCCCATTGATTTCCTCATGGGTCAGCTGTCTGCTGCAGCCCGCGGAGATGCGGCAGGACTCCGCCACGGCACGCAGGTCGGTGTCCTCGGGAATGCCCAGCTCCGTCAGCGTCGTGGGCAGGCCAATTTCTCGGATGAACGCTGCCAGCGCCTCTACTCCTGCCAGAGCCGTTTCTTCCTCCGTGGCCCCGGGCGTAATGTTCCATACCCGCTGCGCAAAGCGGGCAAAACGCCGCACATTGTCCAGGCAGATATGCCGGTACAGCACGGGATGCAGCACCGCCAGCCCCCTGCCGTGGTTGCAGTCCGTGTACGCGCCCAGCTGATGCTCGATGTGGTGGCACTGGAAGTCCGTGATCTTGCCGATTTTCAACATGCCGTTCTCTGCCATAGCGGAGGCCCAGGCCAGCTCGCTGCGGGCCTCGTAGCTGCCGGGGGCGCGCAGCAGCACGCGGATGTTGCGGATGACGCTGCGCATGACGGCTTCATTGATGTCGTCGGAGAGGTTGTTCTCCGCCGGCCTGCCGAAGTAGGTTTCCATGGCGTGGCTCAGGGTATCGAACGCGCCGGACATCACCTGCCTGAAGGGCACGGACATGGAATAGGTCGGGTCAAGGAAGGCGAAGTCCGCCTGTGCGCCGAAAATCCCGGTCTTGATTTTCTTCTCCTCATGGGTGATGACCGCGCCCGCGTTCATTTCCGAGCCGGTGCCGAAGGCCGTGACAATCACGCCCAGGGGGATGAACCGGCTGGGGTAGGTATGCTTGGTCACCTCCATGTCCCAGAGGTCCTCGTCCAGCATCGCCTGCGCCGACACCACCTTGCAGCAGTCGGATACCGATCCCCCGCCCACGGCGAGAATCAGGTCAACCTGATTTTCCCGGGCCAGCCGCGCGCCCTCCTGCACCTTGGCGTAGGTAGGGTTGGGCATGATGCCGGGGAACTCCACCACGGTCTTGCCCTCCGCCCGCAGGATGGCCGTCACCTCATCATACACGCCGTTGCGCTTGACGGAGCCGCCGCCGTAAGCCAGCATGACGGTGCTGCCGTATCTTCGCAGCAGACAGCCCAGGTATTCCTTCACGCCACCCTTGCCAAAGTAGACCTTCGTTTTGTTCTCATAAATGAAGTTGTTCATGGCTCCGTTTCTCCTTT
>JBJEUF010000112.1:0-2564 GCA_051883695.1 Aristaeellaceae bacterium | reverse complement strand
CGTCCGCCGTCGCCGTCAGCGTCTGGGAGCCGATCTTCTTTCCGATGTGCCGGTTGAACGACGCGAGCCACATCTTCACCAGAATCGAGCCGGCGAGCACGACGACCAGCGCGGCGCTCAGCGTCACCTGCTCGGGATGCAGGATTTTCTCGACGCTGCTCTTCATCAGCTCAACGCCGATGACCAGGATCATCACCGCCACCATCAGTCCGGAAAGATACTCAAAGCGTCCGTGGCCGTAGGGGTGATCCTCATCCGCCGGCTTGTCTGCGAGCTTGAAGCCCAGCAGGCTGACGACGCTGGAAGACGCGTCGGACAGGTTGTTCACCGCGTCCGCCGTGATGGCGACCGAGCCGCTGACCGTGCCCACCAGCAGCTTGAGCGCAAAGAGCAGCGCGTTGGCCCCCACGCCCACGATGCTCGCCGCCCGTCCGTACTGCAGGCGCACGCGTTCCTCGCGCACGTCGCCGCCCACGCTGCGTTCAATCCATTTTTCCAGCATACGCACACTTCCTCTCTGTTAGGAACAACAACCTTTTTGCGATATAAAAACAGGCGCCTGCGCGATCGCGCAGGCAGCCTTAGCTTATGTACAGATTCGACGTATGTTTCCTGATTCCTGCTTTTGGGTCATACAACGCTCTGCAGGCCGAGGGTCTTTTCAATCAGCAGCATCACGCCCAGCGTCGCGACCATCAGAAGCGTCGCCAGCGCGGCGATTGTCGGATCAAAGTGATACTCGACATAGCTCATGATCTCAATGGGCAGCATGTTCACGCCCGGGCCCGTGAGGAACGCCGAGAGCGACACGTTGTTGAACGAGTTGATCACGGACATGATGCACGCGGACGCGATGCCGGACTTGATGTTGGGCAGCACAATTTTAAAGAACGTGTACACCCTCGTCGCGCCCAGGCTGCACGCCGCCTCCTCGACCGCGAAATCAAAGTTCGCCAGCGAGGAGGTGACCACGCGCATGACGTACGGGATCGACAGCAGCGTATGGCCGATCAGCAGGCTGGGGATGACCTCCAGGTCATACAGATTGACGACATAGCGCAGCATGATGAAGCCCAGCACGATGCACGGAATGAGCACCGGGGAGAGGAACAGCGTCTTGATGGCTTCCTTGCCCCTGAACCTGAAGCGGTTGAGCGCGTACGCCGCCGGCAGGCCCAGCAGCAGCGCGATCGCCGTCGCCGCCAGGGCGATGACGATGCTCAGCTTGGCCGCCGAGATGAACGAGCTCATCGTCAGCACCTGCTTGTACCAGTCCAGGGTGAAGCCCTGTCCCGGGAACTTGAGCGCCTTCGTCTCGCTGAAAGAAGCCGCAGCGATGACCAGCAGCGGGCCGATCAAAAAGATATAGACCAGAACTGTGATGAGCATCAGCGCTCCGTTCTTCTTTCTCATACCATTTCCGCTCCAAATACAAAATCAGTTGATACAGCGCGAAGCGAATAAGGGGTCTGGGGGACCGGAGCCTGCCGCCGCCAGCGGCGGAAACAGGCAGGCGAAGCGTCGGGAATCACAAGGAGCGCCTTCGGGCGCGACTATGTGAGTTCCCCGGCTCTGTGTCCCCCAGGCGGGTCTTAGGGCGGCAGCCCTAACGTTTCCCCGTTCTCTTACTTCACGGAGAACGTGGAATTCCACATCTCGATCCACTTGGCCTGGTTCTCGACGATGACGTCCCAGTCAACCAGCTTGAGGCTGTTCACCATGTCCTCGCCGTAGGTGAAGTTGGCGGCCTGCTCCGGCTCGAGCACGATGTCGGTGCGGACCGGGCTGTCCACGCCGTCCAGGGCCTCGGCCAGCTGCACGTCGTAGCTCAGGTAGTAGTTGATGAACTCGGTCGCCAGGTCCTTGACCTCGGTGCCCTTGATGATGTTGAGCATGTTGTAGCCCGCGAAGGAGCCCTCAACCGGATCGACCCAGATGTAGTCCGGGTTCGCGTTCTTGGCGGTGGTGTAGCTGTAGTCCAGCAGCACGGCCACGGAGATCTCGCCCTGGTTGAGCATGGTGATGGTGTTGTTGGCGGAGGTGTAGGTGTTCACGACGTTCGGCTTGAGCTCGGCGAGCTTGGCGAAGATCGCCTCGTCGTCCACGCCCGGGGTGAGGCCGAAGGTCTCGGCGGTGGCGAAGTAGAACAGCGGGCCGGTGGTGGCGGTCATGTCCGGGATCGCGATGCTGTCCTCCAGCTCCGGGTTCCACAGATCGGCAAAGGACTTGATCTCCACATCGCAGTAGGCGCTGTCATAGACGATGCCCAGGCGGTTGAAGGTGTAGGCCGGGCCGTACTCCTCGCCCATCGGGGCGCGGCCGCACGCGTAGATGCTGTCCAGGTTGGTCAGCTTGCTGGCGTCGATGGTGTCGATGACGCCCTCGGCCATCAGCTGCTTGACGAACATGTCGCCGATGATGACCACGTCGTAGTCCTCCGGGGACTCGACGATCTTGGTCACGCGCTGCGCGTTGCTGGCGCCGTCGGCCACGATGGTGCAGCCGGTCAGCTCCATGAACGGATCGTAGATGTTCTTCTGCAGCAGCTCCGCGTTGAAGCTGAA
>JBJEUF010000111.1:0-2578 GCA_051883695.1 Aristaeellaceae bacterium | reverse complement strand
GCATCCCGCTGACCGACCCGCTGTCCATCTACTCCGGCTGCTACATCCGCGCCTCTGTCAACCTTTACCCCTTCAACGCCAACGGCAACCGCGGCATCGCGGCGGGGCTTTCCAACATCCAGTTCTGGGAGGACGGTGAGCCGCTGAACGGACGTGTCCGTGCGGAGGATGAGTTCGATTCGCTGGACGCGGAGGATGATGAGGACTTCCTGGACTGACGGATTCGGAGCGGACTGAGCAGCAATGGAGCTGCCCGCAGTTCATGCTGTGGGCAGCTCCTCCTTAAGGAGTGTGATGAAATGGCTCGTCTGTTAGGCATCGATCTGGAGACTTACAGCTCCGCGCCGCTGCCCAAGTGCGGGGTGTACCGATACGCGGATACTCCTGACTTCGAGATTCTTCTTTTCTCCTGCGCCTTTGATGATGGGCCGGTGATGACCATCGATCTTGCCTGCGGCGAACAGCTTCCGACAGAGCTCGTGTCGGCATTGGAAGACCCGCAGGTCATCAAGGTGGCCTACAACGCCCAGTTCGAGCGCGTGTGCCTGTCCAGGTATCTGGGACATTGGCTTGACCCGCATCAGTGGCGATGCACGGCGGTGATAGCCTCCTACCTGACGCTGCCCGCCCGCCTTGCGGATGTCGCGGTTGCCCTGAAGCTCACGCAGCAGAAGATGGATGAGGGCAAGGACCTCATCCGCTACTTCTCCGTCCCCTGCAAGCCAACCAAGGCCAACGGCGGCAGAACGCGGAACATGCCGTCGGATGCACCCGAGAAATGGGCACTGTACAAGAAGTACAACGCGCAGGACGTGGAGACCGAGCGCGCTGTGCGCAAGGCATTGGAAGCCTGGCCGCTGCCGGAGCATGAGTGGGAGCTGTACGCGCTGGATCAGATCATCAACGACCGGGGCGTGCGAATTGACAGGAAGCTCGTCAAAAACGCCATGGCTGTCGATGCGGCTTTTTCGGAAGCAGCCTGTCAGCGGGCAAGGGAGCTGACGGGTCTGGAGAACCCCGGCAGCGTCAATCAGCTCAAGGCATGGCTGGCGGATCAGGACATGCCCATGGAATCCCTCGCCAAGAAGATCGTGCAGGAAAAGGCGGCGCAGACGGAGGGCATCGTAGCGGAGCTGCTGAACCTCCGGCTGGAGTTGAGCAAGACCAGCGTGAAGAAGTACGAGGCCATGGCGCGTACCGTGTGCCGGGACGGCAGGGTGCATGGGCTTTTGCAGTTCGGCGGTGCATCACGCACTTTCAGATGGGCTGGGCGGAGTGTGCAAATTCAGAATCTCCCCCAGAACCATTTGCCGGATCTCAGCCTTGCGCGGAAAATCGTGAAAACCGGCGACGAGGAACAGCTGGAGATGCTTTTCGGTTCTGTACCGAATACCCTCTCAGAACTCATCCGCACAGCATTCATCCCCAGGGACGGATGCTGCTTCATTGTGGCGGACTTTTCAGCGATTGAAGCGCGCGTCCTTGCGTGGCTGGCGGGTGAGGAGTGGGTACTGGAGGAGTTCCGGGGCAAGGGCAAAATCTACGAAGCGACTGCCAGCCGCATGTTCCACATTCCGCAGGAGACCATCGTAAAGGGGCATCTGAACTACGAGTACCGGCAGAAAGGGAAGCAGGCAACGCTGAGCTGTATTGCCGAAGGCCAGCTGGTTCTGACGGATCAGGGCCTTGTACCGATAGAAAAAGTGGAGCTGCACCACAGGCTCTGGGACGGAGAAAACTGGGTGACGCACGAAGGAGTCGTGTATCAAGGCAGAAGGGAGGTCATGACGTATGACGGACTTACAGCAACCGAGGATCACCTCGTCTGGATCGAGGGGCAATCGCGGCCGGTACACCTTGGATTCGCCGCCGCCAGCGGCGCACATCTCGTATGCACAGAATATTGTGGGCAAGCAGTACGGCTGGGTGAAAATCATCAGTCCCGAAAAGAGATGGAACGAGAAATGGAGCCGCTGTTATGTGCTGACAGAATGTGTATCGTGCCACAGCGTACAGTGGAGCCTGTTGTCCAATCTGACACGGGGAATCTCAAAGGGCTGCCAGAATTGCTCTCAGACACCGAAACCCATTCCGATGTGGCTGGATCGGCGACTGACTGCAGCAAAAGCTCGATGCGAGAACCCAAAAGATCCCCATTATCATTTGTACGGAGGTCGTGGAATCAAATTTTGTTTTCCGTCCGTGATAAAGGCCGGAATATGGATTCTGGAGAATGTGCCGGACGTAAAACGGGAATACGAACTGGATCGCATAGACAACAACGGTCACTATGCGCCCGGAAATATTCGCTTCGTTCCAAAAGAGAAGAATTTGGGCAACCGGAGACTGACAGTGCTTTCGGAGTGGGATCAGGAGTATTGGCCATATTGCAGAAATGTGGTGACCAGAATGCTGTCAGCGGGCAAAACCCGCGAGGAAATCATCGAATCTGCGCGAGAGGCAGTTCGGATGAAGCGAAAACACTGGAAACTCATCGATGCCCGGTTAGACTTTATGACATACGAAATGCCGGCCCATATCACCGTTTTACCGTATCGGGACACCTCGTCCACAACTG
>JBJEUF010000110.1:0-2602 GCA_051883695.1 Aristaeellaceae bacterium | reverse complement strand
CGGTCTTCGGCTCCGAAATCGAGCAGGTGAAGCTGGGCTGCGTCGCCGCCGAGGGTCTTGACTACATCGCCCTGGGCCGCCAGACCGGTCTGATGGCCGCCAAGGTCCTCAAGGGCGAGGCGAAGGCCAGCGAGATCCCGTACGAGATCATCACCGAGCCGGGCCTGTACGTCAACGCGGATGCGCTCGCGAAGTTCGGCATCGTGCTTTCCGACGAGCTCGCGGCGCGTGCCAACGAGGTGGAGTAACATTGGGCTGCCGCCCAAACCTGCCTGAGGGATTTCATCCCTCAGACTCCCTTCTTCGCTTCGCGGCAGCTCCATGCAGGCCTGCTGATGGCGAACTTCGTTCGCCAGCGAGAAAGGATTGGAATCGCGGCAAACTCTCTTGAGACCACGTAAATGAATCAAGCTTCGTATATCACATCATTTCCGACGGAGGTATCCCATGAGTCTTCTTCTGAGCGTCCTCGAGCAGGGCCTGATCTATGCCGTCCTTGCCCTGGGCGTGTACATCACCTTCAAAATTCTGGACTTTCCGGATATGTCCGTCGATTCGTCCTTCCCCCTCGGCGCCGCCGTCACCGCCCTGATGATTCAGGGCGGTCTTTCCCCGCTGCTGACGCTGCCGGTCTCCATGATCGCCGGCGCAATCGCGGGCGCGATCACGGGCGTGATCCACGTCAAGTTCAGGGTGCGCGACCTGCTGGCCGGCATCATCGTCATGACGGGCCTGTACTCCATCAACCTGCACATCGCCGGGCGCGCGAACGTCCAGCTCTTCTCCTACGATACCATCTTCAAGAATGAATTCATCTCCGGTCTCCCGGCGGGCATCCAGCCCTATGCGCCGGTCATCATCCTGGCGATCATCGCCGTTGCCGTCAAGCTGCTGATGGATGCCTACCTCGCCACGCGCTCGGGCTTTCTGCTGCGCGCCACCGGCGACAACGCGACGCTCGTCGCCACGCTCGCCAAGGATTCCGGCAAGGTGAAGATCCTCGGCCTGTCCATCGCCAACGCGCTCGTCTCGCTCGCCGGCTGCATCATGTGCCAGTATCAGCGCTACTTCGACATCTCCATGGGCACCGGCACGCTGGTGCTGGCGGTCGCCTCCGTCATCATGGGCACGCAGCTGCTCGCCGGCATCCGCTTTCTGCGCGCGACGACCGCCGTGGTGCTGGGCTCCATCCTCTACAAGGGCTGCGTCGCCCTGGCGCTGAGCCTCGGCCTGTCGCCGTTTGACCTCAAGCTCATCACCGCCGTGCTGCTGCTGATCATCATCATCGCCGGCGGCCAGAACGGAAAGAAGGTGAAGCGCCATGCTTGAACTGAAGAACATCGTCAAGATCTATCAGGGCGGCACGGTGAATGAAACCTGCCTGTTCGACGGCTTCAGCCTCTCCATTCCGGACAAGCAGTTCGTCTGCGTCGTGGGCTCCAACGGCTCGGGCAAGACCTCCCTGCTCAACATCATCTGCGGCTCCATCCCCATCGAGGACGGCGAGATCTTCATCGGCGGCGAGAACATCACCCGCATGCCCGAGCACCGGCGCCACCGCCGCATCGGACGCGTCTATCAGGACCCGGCGCGCGGCACCTGCCCGTCGATGACGATCCTGGAGAACATGTCCATGGCGGACAACAAGGGCAAGCCCTTCAACCTCATGCCCTGCGTCAACCGCAAAAAGACCGAGGAATACCGCGCGCTGCTGGCGCAGCTGGGCCTGGGCCTGGAGGACAAGATGGGCGTGAAGGTCGGCAACCTCTCCGGCGGCCAGCGTCAGGCGATGGCGCTGCTGATGAGCACGATGACGCCCATCGAGTTCCTGATTCTGGACGAGCACACCGCCGCGCTCGACCCGAAGACCGCCGAGATCATCATGCAGCTGACCGGCAAGATCGTCGCGCAGAAGCAGCTGACGACCATCATGGTCACGCACAACCTGCGCTACGCCGTCGAGTACGGCGACCGCCTGCTGATGATGCATCAGGGCCGCGCGGAGCTGGACCTCTCCGGCGAGGACCGCAGAAATCTGAAGGTAGAGGACCTGCTCGCCAGGTTCAATGCCATCAGCATCGAGTGCGGCAACTGATTGCCAATCTGTCACCGCAAAAACGGTCAAAGCCCTTGCTTTGGCCGTTTTCTCATGCTATAATACTTGCGCTTTCTGCAAATTTTCGCGAGGATTCTCATGACAAACTGTAATCTGCGCGTGTAAAGAGGCGATTTCATATGATCGGTTTGGGTACGGTGATCAACTCTGCATTCGTGCTGGCCGGCGGCCTGCTGGGCTTTCTGTTCGGCAAGTCGCTCAAGGACAGCTATCAGGACATCATGGTCAAGGCCTGCGGCGTGAGCACGATCTTCATCGGCGCAAGCGGCGCCTTCAAGCACATGCTCACCATCACGAACGGGCAGCTGGGCACCACCGGCGAAATGCTGCTGGTCATCTCCCTGTGCCTGGGCGGCCTGATCGGCGAGATTCTTGGCATTGAGCGCAACCTGGAGCGCTTCGGCGAATGGCTCAAGGTCAAGAGCCACTCTGAGCGCGACCCGCGCTTCATCGAGGGCTTCACCTCCGCGTCCTTCACGCTGTGCA
>JBJEUF010000109.1:0-2609 GCA_051883695.1 Aristaeellaceae bacterium | reverse complement strand
CATACTGGGGCTCGCCGGTGCCCAGAATCAGCAGCTGGGCATCCTGCTCCCACATGAGCCTGCGGGCGATGTAGCACAGCAGATCCAGACCCTTGTGTCCGGCCAGTCTCGTGACCATGACCATCAGCGGCACGTCGGGCTTCACGGGCAGGCCCACTTCCTCCTGCAGCTTGGCCTTCACGGCGGCTTTGCCCTCCACGAAGGTCTCGGCATTGTAGTGAGCGGGCAGGGCAGGGTCGGTCTCGGGGTTGAAGGTGCCCACGTCGATGCCGTTGGTGATGCCGGTGAGCTTCCAGGCGGAGGCGGCGATGATGCTGTCCAGGCCGTGGGCATAGTAGGGATACATCAGCTCCCGGGCATAGGTCTCGGAGACCGTGGTCACCAGATCGCAGCACTCGATGCCGCCCTTCATCATATTGACGGAGTTGTTCATGTCCAGGGTGCTCCGGTACTCCCAGGGCAGACCCAGCACATCGTCGAAGAAGTCCGCCCTCGCCCAGCCCTGGTACTCGATGTTATGGATGGTATACATAACACGGGTATTGGGGAACCGGCTGTGGTACACGGCCTTCCGGTACACGGGGATCAGGCCCGTCTGCCAGTCGTTGCACTGGATCACATCGGGGATGTAGTCCAGCGCCGCCATGGCATCCAGGCAGGCCCGGGAGAAGAAGGCGAAGCGCTCGCCGTCGTCCATGTCGCCGTAGATGGCGCCGGTGCGGCTGCCGAAGTAGTAGTCGTTGTCCAGGAAATAGACCTTGACGCCGTCGGCGCGGTTCTGGAGCGCAAACACGCCGCAGTACTGCTGCCGCCAGCCCAGGCTGACCTTGAAGCTGGCCACCTTTTCGGTCATATAGGCGGAGTTGGTTTTGATCTTATTGTAATAGGGCAGGAACAGGGCCACCTCGTTGCCTTCGATCCTCTGGAGCGCGGCAGGCAGTGCCTCCATCACGTCGCCCAGGCCGCCGGACTTGGCGTAGGGCGCACCCTCGGAAGCGCAGACCGCAATTTTCATACGGTCTCACCCCGCTTGATGACAATGGGGTTGGCCTTGGTGCCCATGAGCTTGGTGCCGGGGGTGACGGTGACGTTCTTGTCCAGAATCACGTTCTTCAGCTCGCAGCCGGGGCCCACCACGGAGTCGTTCATGATGACGCAGTTTTCAACGGATGCGCCCTCGGCGATGGTGACCTGGCGGAACAGAACGGAATTCTTCACCTTGCCGTCCAGCATACAGCCGTCGGCCACCACCACGTCGCTGATCTCGGAGTTCTCGCCGTAGTAGGTGGGAACCCGGTCGCGGACCTTGGTGTAGACGGGATGGGCGCCGTGGAACAGGCCGTCCCGGACTTCCTTATCCACCAGCCGCAGGCTGTTGGCAAAGTACTCCTGGACGGAGTCGTTGAACATGGTGACGCCCTCGTGCTGGTAGACATTGACGGTGAGCCGGCCGTTTCTCCAGCCGCCCATGAACAGGTCCCGGTCCATGTGGAACCAGTTCTTGGCCACCAGGGTCTTGACCTCGTTGATGAGCACCTGACGGCTCATGACGAAGATGTCCATGGAGGCGACGAAGTCCGAAGGCGCGGCATAGTCCACAACCATGTCGGCAACCTCGCCCTTGCCGTCCAGCTTCAGGGCCAGGTCCATGACCTTCTTGCCGTCGCAGATGCCCTTGGTGGTGACCACGGTGATGTCCCTGCCGGAGGCGATGTGGGACTCCACGACCTTGCGCACGTCCACGTTGGACAAAATGGCGGAGTCGGTCATCACCACATAGTCGTCATCGCAGTACTCCAGGAAGTCCATGTTGGTGTAGACGGATTCCAGCTTGCCGCGGTAGGTATGGGTGGGAGAGGAGGCATAGGGAGTCAGGAACTCCAGACCGCCCTGGCCGATCTCCAGGCCCCACTCCTCGCCGTCGCCGATGTGGTTCATCAGGGACTGGTAGCTGTAGCGGGCGATGACGCCGACGTGGCGCACACCGGCGCAGGCCAGATTGGACAGGCCGAAGTCCACCTGACGGTAGCGGCCGCCGAAGGGCAGGGAAGCCATGGTACGCTTTGTGGTCAGATCACCGATGCCGGTGGCATTGGTGAAGATAATACCCATGATGTTCATAGTGAAGTACCTCCTTACAGCATTGCGCCGGGAGCAAGCACGGCGTTCTCTTCGATCACGACGCCCTTGCCGGCAACGCTGATCTTCTTCTTCTCGTCCGGGCCAAAGGCGCCGCCCACCACGGCATTGCGGCAGACCTTGCTGTCCTCGCCCAGGATGGCGTGACGGATGATGGCGCCGGGCTCCACCACGACGCCGGGCATCACCACGGAGTCCTCAACCAGAGCGCCCTCGCCGATGGTGCAGCCCACGCTGACCACGCTGTGGCGGATGGTGCCGTAGACCTCGCAGCCCTCGGCCACGAAGGAATTGACGATCTTTGCGGAGGCGTCGATGTAGGAGGAGGGGAATGCGGAGTTACGGGCATAGATCTTGGTGTGCTCGTCGCCGCGGATGTTGAACTCGGGATTCTTGCCCAGCAGCTCCATGTTGGCCTCCCACAGGGAGTCGATGGTGCCCACGTCCTTCCAGTAGCCGTCGAAGTTGTA
>JBJEUF010000108.1:0-10480 GCA_051883695.1 Aristaeellaceae bacterium | reverse complement strand
TCACAGTAAATGCAACATCTTTCCCACTGTGGCATTTACTTTGGGAATTCACGCATTTTTCACGCGTTTCCGCCGCCATTGCACAATTCTGTTTGACTTTTCCCCGCCCCATGCTGTATCATAGGCAGGAAGAAAGCGAGGAATCGGAATGGACGATCGGAATCTGACATTGCTGGCCACGGCGGCCTTCGGGCTGGAGGGCGTGGTGGCGGCGGAGCTGAAGCGCCTGGGCATGAAGGACGTGAAGGGCGAGATCGGCGGCGCGCGCTTCTGCGGCAGCGTCACGGACGCGTTCCTGTGCAATCTGCGCCTGCGCTGCGCCGACCGTGTGCTGATCGTGCTGGACGAAAAGGAATGCCGCACCTTCGAGGAGCTGTTCCAGTTCGTCCGGCGCTTCCCGTGGGAGCAGCTGCTGCCGCCGGACGCAAGGATCAACGTATCCGGCAAGTGCGCCCGCAGCCGGCTGATGAGCGTCCGCGACTGCCAGAGCATCACGAAAAAGGCCATCATCGAGCGGCTGAAGGAGCGCACCGGGCGCAGCGTGTTCCCGGAGACGGGCGCGGCCTACCCCATCGAAATCAGCCTGCATACCGATGCGGCGCGTCTGACGCTGGATACCTCGGGCGAAGCGCTGAACCGGCGCGGCTACCGCACCTGGAACGGCGAGGCGCCCCTGCGCGAGACGCTGGCGGCAACGCTGGTGGAGCTGTCCCCCTGGCGGCCCGGGATGCGGCTGCACGACCCGTGCTGCGGCACCGGCACGCTGCTGATCGAGGCGGCCTTCCGGCAATCGCACCGCGCGCCGGGTCTGACGCGCGCCTTCGCCATGGAGCAGTTCGGCTTCTTCCCGCAGAGGGCGTGCGAGGACATCCGCCGCCGGTGCCGCTTCGACTTTGACCCGGAGCGCATCTGCGGCATCAGCGGCAGCGACATCGACCCCGAAGCCCTCGAATTGGCCAGCCGCCACGTCCGGCAGGCCGGGCTCAGCGGGAGAATCACGCTGACGAACGTGCCGCTGCAGCAGCTGCAGCTGGAGGGCGAGCCGGGGGTGTTCCTGTGCAATCCGCCCTACGGCGAGCGCCTTTCCGACCAGAACACCTGCCGGAAGCTGTACCGCGAGATGCACCGTCTGCTGGATCGCCATCCCGGCTGGAGCCTGTGCGCCATCTCCTCCGATCCGATGTTCGAGCGTGCCTTCGGCAGGAAGGCCGACAGGAAGCGCCGGTTGTACAACGGGCGGCTGGAGTGCGAATTCATCATCTACAACGGAAAAGCAACCCGATAATGCAAGGGAGGCAGCGCTGCGGCGGCCTCCCTTTGCTGATGGTCACCTTGCCGGGAAGAACATCCGCTCCGTCAGCGGGAACGGCGTGTCGTCCTGCACCTTTTGAAGGATGCGGGCTTTGTCCTCCCCGTCGGCCAGCGTGGGGCAGTAGTCGTTGACGCCCTCTGCGGATTGCCCGCTGGTGAGGATGGGAATCAGCTCCACCGTCACGCCGGCGTATTCGCCGTCCCGGAAGCGCAGTCGAAGCTGCGCCAGCATGGCGTCGAAGCCCTGCATGTCGATCGTGCCGCCGAACATCAGGTTGCCCAGGCTGTAGAGCACCGGCATACTGCCGACCGTGTCAACGCCCTGCACGACATGCGGGTGTCCGCCCAGGAGGATGTCCACGCCCGCCGATGCCGCCGCCGCCGCGATCTGCTCCTGCAGCGCGTTGCGGTGCGGGTCGTACTCCGTGCCCCAGTGGCAGGTGTAGAGAATCACATCGCAGCCCGCCTGCCTGAGTGCGTTCACATCCCGGTACAGGATGGACGGATCCTGCTTGTAGACCGTCTCGCGGATGCCGCCGAAGCCGATTTTCAGCCCTTCCGTCTCCCAGACGTACAGGTACCCATAGCCGCTGAAGGGTATCCCGGCCTCGGTGAGCGCCTGCCGGGTCGCGTCGCGGCCTGCGGTGCCGTAGTCGATGTAGTGGTTGTTGGCGATGGACACCTGCTCGATGGAAGCAAGCCGGAGAACCTCCGTCCACTCCGGCAGGCCGCGGAAGCGGTATTCCTTCGTGGTCACCTCGCCCTTTTTGTCCGCCTTCAATACGCCCTCCAGATTGACGAAGGTCATGTCGTCCCCGGCAAAGACGGGCAGCAGCTTCCGGAAGGGATAGTCCAGACCGTATTTGTCAAGGTACGCCGGAAACGCGTCCTCCCGGCTCCACCACCTCTCCCGGGTGCCGATCACCGCGTCGCCGCCGACGGTGATGACGATTTCCGTTTCTCCCTCCGCAAGCGCGGGCGGAGCCACGGGCTCCCGCGTCAGCTCCGCCGTCTCCTGACCGGCTGCCGCGGCATTGAGCACGCGCTGCTCCGGGTCGTCCAGAACGATGACCCGCGTGTGATACGGCAGATGGGTGTAGAGCCAGTAGGCGTTGATGCCTGCCTTCTCGCTGGGAACGTTGGACACCCGGACGCAGCCGTGGCTGGCCTTCATGCCCAGCAGGGCGGTCTGCTCCGAGAAGTCGCGTTTGGCCCCGACGAGGTCATAGCCGATCTGGTGGATGAGGTTGCCGCCGTCATAGCGGATGGGGTAATCATACTGATAGCCCCCGTCGTCGAAATTGGCGATGCGGTCGACGGTCAGGAATGCGCCCGCCGCCGTTTCGCGGATCATCTTCTTTTCCGCCACAAGCCCGGTGGAGATCGGAAGGGTATCCAGCACCTGCCCCTGCCGGTAGACGGTCAGGGTTTGGGCCGCCTTGTCGATCAGGATGCCGTACTCGCTGCCGGGCGTGACGACCTTCAGGCCGGACTGCTTCACCCAGCCCTCCACATAGTCGCCCGTCTCGTGGTTCCACGCGCCGACATAGGCATAGTCATCCTCCAGCTTCAGCACCTGCAGCGCCTGCGACTGGCCGTGTACGGTTCCCAGCTCCCTGCCCTTCCCCTTCTCCTCGCGGATCGTCAGATGCTCCGTCTGCTTCACATCGGCCACCACGGAGGGCTGCTGCATGATCGCCCAGATTTCCTCGTCCGTCATGCCGCGCTCGGGCAGGATCACCGGGCTGAGCGTCAGTGCCGGCTCGGGCGTTTTCCCCGCGGCGATGGTGAGGGCAACCTCGTGCGCATAGGCGGGATTGGCGGTCAGGTAATAGCGCAGCAGATACGCGCCGGGCGCAAGGGCCTTTCCGCCCAGCTTGCCGTCCCACTCGAACCTGACGGGGCCGCCCGCGCTGATCGTGAGCTTCTTCGTTCCCAGCAGCTGCTCCGTATCCTCCGCGCTGTACACCTCCATCGCCACGGTATCGCCGGAGCGGACGCAGCGCACCTCGCAGAACCATTTCGTCCTGTCCTCCAGGTAGAGGGTATCGCTGCCGGGCAGGGCGAAGGTCACGGCGTTTGCGCACCGCCTGACGGTCACGGTGACCTCGCCGGTTTCAACCGTGCCGTCCGCCAGCGTCAGGGCAGCGGTCAGGGTATGCTTTCCGTCGGTGATGCGCTCCATGTTCCAGCCCAGGCCGTTCCAGGATATCTCGTTCTCGCCCGCATCCAGCGGCTGCTCCCATGCGAAATAGGTGCCGTATGCATCGCCGATGGACATGTAAAGGCTGCCCGCCGTATCCGTCCGGAGGCTGATCGTGTTGTCCGCGAAGCCCTGGGCCGTGTTGTCGCGGTTGACCCTCACCTCAAGGTCGGCAAGGGCTGTCAGGGGCAGCAGAAGCAGGAACAGGAGCAGGCAGCAGCGTTTCATGAATCCGAATCTCCTTTGTTATGCAATCGGTGGTTTCTGTACTCGTGCGTTGCATTCATCCAGCAGCATGGTGAGGATAAAGCCCAGGCTCATCAGCGCAATGTGCAGCGCGCAGGCGCCGGCGCCCCCGGCAAAGGCGGCGTAGGGAACCGTCAGCACCGTGGAGGCGATGACCAGCCCGAGGATGCCGTGGAAGGTCACGGTATAGCGGTGGGTCAGCAGCGCGTCCACAGCCCGGGTCAGCACGATGAAGGCCAGCGCCGCGCCCAGCAGAATGGCGGACAGCGCCGCAAAATCCGGGTGTCCCAGCAAACTGCCGATGCTGTCGGTGATGTGGGTATAGAAGGTGACGGTCATGCCCCGGGCGTTCACGGCGGTCAGCGGCAGCATGAGCGTCGAGCCGCTCAGGCCGGGCGCGATGATGGACAGCGCCAGGCACGCGCCTCCGAGCATGTTCCAGCCGAAATGGGGCACGATGATTGCCCGCAGCACATACCTGCAGACAAACAGGAGGGTAAACGCCGCAGCGAAAACCACGGTCATGGCGATCCATCCGGCAGCGCTGCGGCCCTTTGCGCCGGCCTGACGGAACAGGGAGGGCATGGTGCCGATGGCCATGCCGACAAAAACCGCCAGCGACTGGCTCTCGTAGGCCGACAGCACCGCCCCCAGCACCTTTGCCACGCCGACATAGCCGATCGCATACCCCAGCAGCATCGGCCACAGCTCGCGGAGGCCGCTTTTGCAGTTCCTGACCGGGTGCGCCAGCAGCCGCATCAGCGGCAGGTACAGCCCGAACAGCACCGCCAGCACCCCGCCGGACACCCCCGGCAGCACGCCCCCCGCGCCGATCAGCATCCCCTGGATCATCTGCAAGCCCCGTTTCATGGCAGAGCCCTCCATAGGACAAATTTTGCGGATTCGTCCTATATATATGATACCAGCCCCGTCGCTATGCGTCAATTCCGGTTTTGGGAATGCGCAACATTTTACAACCGGGAAGCGATTTTGTCAAAAAGACTGCTTGACAAATCCGGGAAGTATGCTATAATAGTCTCTGCTGTTACGGTACGCGGTCGTGGCGGAATCGGCATACGCGCACGTTTGAGGGGCGTGTCCAGCAATGGGTACGGGTTCAAGTCCCGTCGACCGCACTGAGCTTCCTGAGTCATCAGGGAGCTTTTTTTGTGCACATACCGGGATGCGTACAGCGCTGACCCATTGATGTATATGCAGACGGTTCTTGTCGTATTTGCCTGATGATTGCTTTGTCGCCAGCAGGGGTTGCACACCTGTGGGACGCGTCGCCAAAAGGCTCTCTCCCAGAGGGAGCTGGCTCCGCGTGAGCGGAGACTGAGGGAGTGCGCTGCACAGTCCCGCATTCTCCCTCAGTCGCCTGACGGCGACAGCTCCCTCCCGGAGGGAGCCTAAGAGACTGCACCAGCAACCTGCAACAGGACGCATCGCCAAAAGGCTCCCTCCCCGAGGGAGCTGGCTCCGCGTCAGCGGAGACTGAGGGAGTGCGCTGCACAGTCCCGCATTCTCCCTCAGTCGCCTGACGGCGACAGCTCCCTCCCGGAGGGAGCCTTAGAGACTGCACCAGCAACCTGCAACAGGACGCATCGCCAAAAGGCTCCCTCCCCGAGGGAGCTGGCTCCGCGTGAGCGGAGACTGAGGGAGTGTCCCTCCCCGAGGGAGCTGGCTCCGCGTGAGCGCAGACTGAGGGAGTGTCCCCGCGAAGCACTGGCAGCCGGCTTTTCCCGCTGTCCGGGCAGTACATCTCCCTGCGCCCGCATTCTCCCTCAGTCGCCTGACGGCGACAGCTCCCTCCCGGAGGGAGCCAAAGATACTGCACCATCCCCCAAGCAAATGAATATACCCGAAAGGGCGGCCGGAAAGCCCCGTCTCGCTTCCTTGCGGGCAGGGGGGCGCACCTGCGGGCGCGACCAAAGGGCGTTATCCCTCATCGTTTGTAGCTTTTCCATCGGCAACTCCCCACTGGGGAGCCGCTTATTCACGATGCCCTTTGGAAGCATTCGGCGCAGTCCCACCTGTTTAGACGATTCAAACCGCGCGTTTGTTCGATGGCTATGCGCATCTTTCGCAGAAAAAGTACCTAAGAAATGCAGGCAATCCGGCCTGTGCCGGTTGTATCCGCTTCCCTTCTGTGCTAAAATGTCAGATGGCGGCTGATCCCGTCACCACATCACAGAGAAGGTTCTGCACATGATCGAGAAAAGGAAAATGGCGCTGCCCAAGCTGACAGGCCGTCAGCTGCGCACCGTATATGTCTACATCCCGGATATGGCCGCCGAGGACCCGGAGGCCCGCTTCCCGGTGCTGTACATGTTCGACGGGCATAACGTGTTCTTCGATGAGGACGCCACCTACGGCAAATCCTGGGGCATGAAGGCATTCATGGAGGAGAGCGGCACGCCGATGATGATCGTCGCGGTGGACTGCAATCACAGCCCCGACAACGGGCGGCTGTCGGAATACTCGCCCTTCACCTTCGAGGACGAGCAGCTGGGCTACGTCCGCGGGCGTGGCAAGCTGACGATGGACTGGTTCGTCCACACCCTCAAGCCCCGCATCGACGAGGCGTACCCGACCCTCCCCGACCGCGCGCACACGTTCATCGCCGGTTCCTCCATGGGCGGGCTGATGAGCCTGTACGCCGTGCTGCAATACAACGAGGTGTTCTCCCGGGCGGCGTGCCTCAGTCCGAGCCTCTGGCTGACCTCCCGCAGGATGGACAGGCTCATCCGGGAAGCGGAGCTGTCGCCGGACACGGTCATCTACATGGATTACGGCTCCCGCGAGATGAGCAATCACGAGAACATGCGCCGGCAGTACATCTCCGTGGTCAACCGCCTGCTGGAAAAGAACGTCTGGCTCACCAGCCGGATCGTTCCCAACGGCGACCACTGCGAGGCCTGCTGGGAGGAGCAGATTCCCTTCTTCATCAACACCCTGCTGTATACCCGCAATTAAGCTACAAGGAAGTGCACACATGCAGACGTACTACACCAAATGGTATTCGCCCTCGCTGAACCAGGAGATGGAGATCAAGGTCTACGGCCATGCGGGCCGCCCGGTGCTGTTCATCCCCTGTCAGGACGGTCGCTTTTTCGACTTCGAGTCCTTCCGGATGACCGACGTCTGGGCGCCGTGGATCGACAACGGACAGTGCATGGTCTTTGCCATCGACACCATGGACAAGGAGACCTACTCCGCCACCTATGATCCCTACTGGCGCATCCGCCGCCATGAGCAGTGGTTCAGCTACATCTGCTCGGAGGTCGTACCGTTCATGCAGTCCATGGCGAACGACCGCAACGGCTGGACGGGCACCCCGGGCTGCATCGCCTTCGGCTGCTCGCTGGGCGCGACCCATGCGGTGAACCTCTACTTCCGCCGTCCCGACCTGTTCGACGGCCTGCTGGCGCTCTCCGGCATCTACTCCAGCGAGTACGGCTTCCCCGGCTACATGGACGACCTGGTCTATGCCAACTCCCCCGTGCACTACCTGGGCGGCATGCCCAAGGATCACCCCTACATCCAGCAGTACAACCGCCACAAGGGCGTGATCGTCGTCGGTCAGGGGCCCTGGGAGATCCCCGAGACAACCTTCCGGCTGCGCGACATCTTCCGTGACAAGGGCATCCACACCTGGGTCGACATCTGGGGGCATGATGTGAAGCACGACTGGGACTGGTGGTACAGGCAGGTGCCCGTCCACGTCCCCCACATCCTGTGACAGACCACTCTATCAAACAGAAGGCGGGTATCGAATATGAAGAACTTTGTTTTCATCTCCCCCAACTTTCCCACCAACTACTGGCAGTTCTGCAGGCACCTGAAGGACAACGGCCTGCGCGTGCTGGGCGTGGGCGACTGCCCCTACGATCAGCTGCTGCCCGAGCTGCGCGCAAGCCTGACGGAATACTACAAGGTCAGCTCCATGGAGAACTACGACGAGGTCTACCGCGCCGTGGCGTTCTTCATCAGCAAGTACGGCCGCATCGACTGGCTGGAGAGCAACAACGAGTACTGGCTGGAGCGCGACGCGATGCTGCGCACCGATTTCCACATCACCTCCGGCTTCCAGACCGGCGACATGGAGCGCATCAAGTACAAGTCCAGGATGAAGCCCTACTATGAGGCGGTGGGCATCAAAACGGCGCGCTATCACATCGTCGATACCTTCGAGGGCTGCCGCGCCTTCATCGACGTGGTGGGCTATCCCGTGATCGTCAAGCCCGACAACGGCGTGGGCGCCTCCAGCACCTACAAGCTCAGGAGCGATGAGGAGCTGCGCCGCTTCCTGAACGAAAGGGACGCTCAGGTGTCCTACATCATGGAGGAGTTCATCACCGCCGAGGTCAACAGCTACGACGCGATCATCGACTCCCACGGCAATCCCATCTTCGAGACGGGCAACGTCACGCCCAACTCCATCATGGACATCGTCAACAACAACGACAACTCCATCTACTACATGGTCAAGGAGCTGCCCGAGGACACCCGCAGGGCCGGCCGGGCGACGGTCAAGTCCTTCGGCGTGAAGAACCGCTTCGTGCACTTTGAGTTCTTCCGTCTGACCGCCGATCATCCCCACATGGGCAAGAAGGGCGACATCGTGGCGCTGGAGGTCAACATGCGCCCCTGCGGCGGCTTCTCCCCCGACATGATGAACTTCGCCAATTCCACCGACGTGTACAAGATCTACGCGGACATGATCGCCTTCGATTCCACGCTGAAGGCCTGCGGCGAGCGCAGCTTCTGTGCCTTTGCCGGACGGCGCGACGGCAAGAACTTCAAGCTCTCCCACGACGAGCTGTGCAGGAAGTATGCCGCCAGCATGAAGATGGTCTCCCGCATCCCCGACGCGCTCTCCGGCGCGATGGGCAACCAGATGTACGTCGCCACCTTCCCCACCGAGGAGGCCATGAACGCCTTCTACAACGACGCCTGCGCAACCTGGTGACAGACGCCGAACACATCAACAGGGCGCACTCCGCTTTCCGGGGTGCGCCCCTGCCTGTTTCTTGTAGACGCTGTAGACGCTGTTTCTATGTTTGTTTTACAAATCCAAAATATAAATGAATATGGAAAACGAGTCTACAGCGTCTACAGAAGCTACAAAGGCCGCGGGCCGTCTGCCTGCTGTTCCGCTGAATGCCCTGGAATGGCAGGGTTTGCGGACGATGTAGCGTCTGTAGCGTCTGTTTCTATGTTTGTTTTACAAATTCAAAATATAAATCAATATGGAAAATGAGTCTACAGCGTCTACAGAAGCTACAACGGCTACGGGCCATCTGCCTGCTGATTTGCTGAAATCCTTGGAATTGCAGGGTTTGCGGATGATGTAGCGTCTGTAGCGTCTGTAGCGTCTGTTTCTATGTTTGTTTTACAAATTCAAAATATAAATCAATATGGAAAACGACGCTACAGAAGCTACAGACGCTACAGCAGCATCATTCGCCTGCGGCAGATGATTCAGCAAGCACCCGGTCAATCTCCGCCAGCTCCCCGGCGGTGAACGCCAAATGCTCGATGCACTTCACGTTTTCCACAATCTGCTCCGGTCTGCTGGCGCCAATGAGAACCGTAGCGACCGCCTTGTTGCGGAGCACCCACGACAGCGCCAGCTGCGAAAGCGTCTGCCCTCTGGAAGCCGCAATGGCGTTGAGCCGGTTGAGCTTCCCGACCATCCGCTCGTCCAGCTCGCGGCCGATCCATGTGGCGCCCTTGCCAACCCGCGAATCCGCCGGGACGCCCTTCAGGTACCGGTTCGTCAGGAAGCCCTGATACAGCGGCGAGAACACAGCCAGACCAATGCCGTTCTCATGGGCATATTCATCCAGCCGGTTGTCCTCAATCCAGCGGTTGAGCATGGAATAGGACGGCTGGTTGACAATGAACGGCGTGTGCAGCTCGCGGAAGATGCGCTGGATTGCCTCGGTCTGCTCCCGGGTATAGTTCGAGATGCCGACATAGAGCGCCTTCCCCTGGCGGACAATCTGATCCAGCGCAAGAGCCGTCTCCTCCAGGGGCGTTTCGGGATCGTACACATGGTGATAGAAGATATCCACATACGAAAGGCCCATCCGCCTGAGGCTCTGATCCAGGGACGAAATGAGGTACTTCCGGGAGCCGTTCCGGTCGCCATAGGGGCCGCTCCACATTTCATACCCCGCCTTGGTGGAGATGCACATTTCGTCCCGGTAGGCCCGCATGTCCGCAAGGATGCGGCCGAAGTTCTCCTCCGCGCTGCCGTTGTAGGGATGGCCATAATTGTTGGCCAGGTCAAAATGGGTGATTCCCAGATCGAAGGCGGTATGCACCATGGCTTCCATATTGGCGTATGTGCCGCCAAAGCCGAAGTTCTGCCACAGGCCCAGCGAGACAGCGGGGAGCTTGAGGCCGCTGTTGCCGCAGCGGTTGTACTGCATCGTATCGTAGCGTTTTGCATCCGGTGTATACATGGAACTCATCCTTTCTCTTTCCAGCCGATGTGTGCATCGTAGCATATGCTGTGGCGTGTGTCAAGCGCTTTGGCGCGGAAACCCCTTGCAAGGGCGCGTTTCGCTTCTGCCGAAGCGAGGAGGGGGCTTTCCGATCGCACCCTCCGCCCCTTCGGGTGCATGCTCTTTTGGGGATGATGGTACAGCATCTTTGGCTCCCTCCGGGAGGGAGCTGTCGCCGTCAGGCGACTGAGGGAGAACGCGGGAC
>JBJEUF010000107.1:0-2634 GCA_051883695.1 Aristaeellaceae bacterium | reverse complement strand
CCGCGCAGGGCAATCAGGCAGGCCCTCTGGATGGAATACAGGATCACCACGGGCACAAAGAAGTTCACGGCGGTTGATTTTCCGGTCAGCAGGCTGGAGAATACAAGAAATGGCAGCATCATGTAGCTGCTTGACAGGCTGCACAGCACGCCCAGCTCCAGCTTGCCGATGGACGGCTTGCGAATCTGCATGGTGGATACACCTCCTCTGATGTGCTGCCGGCTCCGGCGATAGGACATCCGGATTTTGTGACGAAGTACGCGCTGCATGTTTCCGGCCCTGCAGCTGAAGCCGGAGAATGTCTTCATTATATCGTATCGCCGCGGATTAATCAATCGGCAAAGCCGGAGGCGTCGTTGACTTCTGTCTTCAGCGCTTGCGAAGTCCCGGGTATTGGGATATAATATAAAAAAACATGAGAAATCATAGAAGGGATGATCACATGAAGAAAACCGGTTTTGTCCTCGCGGCCCTTGTGCTGCTCATTTCCCTGGCCGGGCTTTCGGGCGCCGCCTGCGCGCAGAGCGTCAATCCGCACGCCGCCGAATGGCTGGACGAGACGATGTCCGCGTCGCTGGATACGCTCAAGCGCATCGATGAGGCAGGTATTTTCTATGAAATGACCTGCGATTACGATTACGACAATCCCCTTTTCCAAACCCTCCTCGGCAAATTCGGCCAGTATGACGCGGGCTGCTCCGCGTTCACCACCTGGAACGAGACAGGCGACTGCTTCCTGACCGCCAGAAACTACGATTACCGGCATACCGATCCCAACGGCGCGTATACCGGCCTGAATGTGGCCCTTCACTGCGCCCCGGAGGGCAAATACAAGTCCATTGGCATCGCGGACGCCTGCTGGCTCAGCCTGGCCGGAGACGCCTACTATGCCGGCGTGCTGGATGACGGCGCGACGGACACCTCGCTGGCCGTGCTGCTTCCGTATCTGTGCGTGGACGGCCTCAATGAAAAGGGCGTCAGCGTCTCCATCCTGAAGCTGGATGTGAAGGAAGGCGAGACCCCCGTCGACCAGCAGGAGCCGGGCAAGGTCACCATCGGCCATTCCGTGCTGGCGCGCTATATTCTGGACAACTGCGCCACGGTGGAGGAGGCCGTTGCGCTGGCCCGGGAATACAATATCCGCAATACGGGCGGCATGGACTTCCATCTGTTCGTCACCGACGCCACGGGCGCTTCCGTCGTGCTGGAATGGCGCTACAATCAGCTGACCGTGACGGACACCAACGCCGTGACCAACTACTATGTGGGCTATGACGACGCCGAGGACCGCTACAAGGACGGCGTCTGCACGGAAAAGGTGGTTCCTCTTGGCAACACCGTGCGGGAGTACCATTATGGCTATGGCCACGGCTATCACCGCCTGACCGGCATTGTCAGCGCGGTGGAGCGCTATATCGATTTCACCCAGGAGGGCTATATGACGAAGATGACCCAGGACCAGGCGATGAAGATTCTCAGCGTCGCAGCACAGGACCCGGGCACAGAGGCGACCTCCATGACGCAGTACAGCGTGATCTACAACGCGCAGGACGCGAGCGCGACCGTCTGGCTGCAGCAGGACTATGCCACAGCCTACCATCTGACGATGGACTGAGCGCTGTCAAAACCATGAAATCCTTCGCGGCATGATTGCTCAAACGGCCATTCATGCTGCGCCCGATCAGCTGGCGCCGCCTGTGCTTGCAGGCCGGCGCATTTTTACAGATGAAAACCCCGGATAAGGGACAGAAAACGGCATCCGTTCACATTCCAAAATAAAAAAAGGCGGCGAATGGGAAGCCATGCCAGCCCATCGCCGTCTATTGTATTGAAGAATCATTGAGGAGGTCATGAGACCATGAAGAAATGGATTGCGCTTCTGTCGGCCTTTTTGCTGACCCTTTCCTGTGCGATGGCGGAGTCCTCGGATGCAGGCCATACGGCGATGCTCTCCCTTGACGCCAATCCCAGCACCGGCTATTCCTGGGTGGGCTTTGTGCTGGGCGGCGATTCTGTCCAGCTTGACAGTGCCGAAGGAACCTACATCCCGGATGAGCAGACCGATCTGCTTACCGGCGCCGGAGGCCAGACGCAGTATGTGATTACGGCTGTGAAGCCGGGAAACAGCATCATCACCTTGGATTACCGCCGCAGCTGGGAGGATGAAACGCTGGAGCAGAGGGTCTATCTGGCTGTCGTGGATCAGGAGCTGAATCTGTCCATGGAGGATGTGACGGAAACCGGCGTTCTCCAGGGCACAGTGCTTTCGATTGATGAGGCAGAGCATACCGCGTGGATGAAGCATGACACGCTCGGCGAAATCCTGGCGCGGTTCAGCCCGGAGATGGATTTGCCGGCTTTGGATGAGCAGATCGTGATCTATACGGATGGGACGATGACCCTGTCTTTGCCGGCAACGACGAATGTGCTCGCATGGTCCCCGATTCCGCCTGTAGGTGACGGAGAGGATGCTGATGCAGCAGTTTCCTATGACACTGATCATGGCTTGTTCCTTTTGCCGGACGGTGTGCTATGCTCTTTTATCAAGACATGATATCTCCAGGCGACAATCGATCCCTTCAACGAGTCTGTGAAGACGGGCAAGGATGAGTTCGGCAGAACGCTGTACGCCGC
>JBJEUF010000106.1:0-2639 GCA_051883695.1 Aristaeellaceae bacterium | reverse complement strand
GCGCTTCTGAGGTGGAAATGCCCGCCACATTGCGCATTTTGGTATATAAAAATAAGTTTTTGTAGCTGTGCGCCTCGTCCACATACAGCCGATCTACGCCAAGCTGCTCAAAGGTAACGACATCATCCTTGCGATCCTCGGCGCGCAGCTTTTCCAGCTTGAGCTCCAGCTGCTTTCGGGATTTCTCCAGCTGCTTGATGGAAAAGCGCTCGCCGTTGTTGCTTTTCAGCTCCTCGATGCCCTCCATGATTTCAGCAATCTCGTCCTGAAGCAGCTGCTCCTGACGCTCATGCGAGACAGGGATTTTCTCAAACTGCGAGTGACCAATGATCACCGCATCATAATCGCCCGTGGCAATTCTCGCACAGAATTTCTTTCGGTTGCCAGTCTCAAAATCCTTTTTCGTCGTAACCAGAATGTTGGCGGAGGGGTATAGCCGCAAAAACTCGGAAGCCCACTGCTCCGTCAGGTGATTGGGCACGACGAACATGCTTTTCTGGCACAGGCCCAGCCGCTTGCTTTCCATGGCAGCCGCCACCATTTCAAACGTCTTGCCCGCGCCCACCTGGTGGGCAAGCAGCGTGTTGCCGCCGTACAGGACATGCGCGACAGCGTTCCGCTGGTGTTCCCGCAGCGAAATCTCCGGATTCATGCCAGCGAAAACAATGTGGCTGCCATCGTATTCGCGCGGACGAACGGAATTGAACAGCTCATTGTACTGCGCCACCAGCGTCTGCCGCCGCTCAGGGTCTTTCCAGATCCATTCGCGGAAGGCGTCCTTGATGGCCTGCTGCTTCTGCTGGGCGAGGGTGGTCGCTTTCTGGTTGAGCACACGCTGCTCCTTTCCGTCCGCATCCTGCACAGTGTCGTAGATGCGCACATCCCGCAGGTTCAGCGTGTCCTCCAGAATCTTGTAGGCATTGGCCCTGTCCGTACCGTAGGTGGTATACGCGGCGACATTGGAGCGGGAGACGACATTCTTGCCGTTGATGCGCCACTCGGCGGTATGGGGCGAGAAGTGTACCTCGATGGCACGGCGCTGGTAATACGGGGTATTGAGCAGCTCGTACATGAAGTCCTGAATGTACTCCGGCGCGATCCACGTCGCGCCCAGCCGCACGTCAATGTCGGACGCCTCCAAATCCTTGGGCTGTGCCGCTTCCAGCGCCGTCACATTGGGCTGAAAGGCAGCGTCCGACTGCGCAGCGGTTCTGGCCTCGCGCAGCTTTTGCCGCACATTGCCGGACAGGTATTCGTCCGCCGTCACATACTGCGCCTCGGTGCCGGGGATTCGGAAGATGACGCCGGTCAGCTCCTGAACGATGTCCTCCTCGCTTTTCCCGGTCAGCTGGGCCATATAGCCGAGGTCAACCTTGGCACGCTCCCCGATGGACACCGCCAGCGCGTCGGCAGAGGTGTCCACATGATCGACGCTGCGCTGCTGCTTGATCGTCCGCTTCGTAAACATATCCGCTTTCCGCAGCAGCTTGTGATCATCATCGAGGATTTCGAGCGAGCAGAGCAGGTAGTAGGAGGAATCCGACGAAAACGCAAGGCGGTTGGCCCGGTCATTGATGAGGCCAAATCGCGCGGAGAAGCTGTCATACAGAGTGTTCAGCTCCTGCTGAAGCTGCTCAATTTCTCCATCGCCGTGCTCATCGAGCTGCGCGTCGATCAGCTTGCGCACCTGATCCCGCAGGGCAATCATGCCCTTGACGCGCTCCTGCGCCGTCTGATTCAGGTGTGGCTTCACCATGCGGCTGTTCTCGCGGTAATAGACGGTGCCGTCCATGACCGTATAGGAGAAGTTGCGCACATCGGGATCGGCGGGAATGGACTCGTCAATCGCTTCATCGTCGCCCAGATCAGGCAGCGCCGCCTCCTGATAGGTGCCGTGGATATGGCCAATCGCCTCATGCAGCTGATCCGCGAGGCTCACGCCCTCTTTCGGAAGAACGGTAAAGCTCTCCCGGCCGTACTGCGTATTCTCCCTGGACAGCGTGCCCAGAACCATCTCCGGGTGCTGAACAAAGTAGCTGTTCATGGTAAAGCCGTCTGCATTTTCACCCACATGAACCCAATCCGGCTCAATCTCGATGGCTCGGTCCCGCTTTTGCAGGAAGATGATGTCCGAAACAACCTCGGTGCCCGCATTGGCCCGGAAGGCATTGTTGGGCAGCCGGATCGCGCCCAGCAGCTCCGCACGCTGCGCGATGTATTTGCGCACCTCCGGGGACTGCTGATCCATCGTGTAGCGGGAGGTGACAAAGGCAATCACGCCGCCCGGGCGCACCTGGTCGATGGCCTTGGCGAAGAAGTAGTTGTGAATGGAAAAACCGAGCTTATTGTAAGCCCGGTCGTTGACCTGATAGTTGCCAAAGGGCACGTTGCCGATGGCGAGGTCGAAGAAGTCACGCCTGTCCGTCGTTTCAAAGCCCGCGACGGTGATGTTGGCCTTGGGGTAAAGCTGCTGCGCGATGCGCCCGGTGATGCTGTCCAGCTCCACGCCGTACAGGCGGCTGGCCTGCATTCCTTCCGGCAGCATTCCGAAGAAATTGCCCACGCCCATCGACGGCTCCAGAATGTTGCCGCCGGTGAAGCCCATCTGCGCGACAGCATCGTACATCGCCCGGATGACG
>JBJEUF010000105.1:0-10662 GCA_051883695.1 Aristaeellaceae bacterium | reverse complement strand
CCCCGCAAAATTTGCGTATACATCAGCATAATTTGCATTGACGAATCAGCACGAACTTGGTATACTTAACATAGATAATGTCCCCTTGCGGGCCATTTTGAAGGAGGTAATTTGATATGCAGAACATTCCTGTTGTCAAGCTCGGCCTTGTGGCCGTGTCCCGCGACTGCTTCCCGATCACCCTGAGCGAGAAGCGCCGCGCCGCCATCGCCGAAAAGTGTGGTCAGAAGAACCTTGAGATCGTTGAGATCAAGACCACCGTCGAGAACGAAAAGGACATGCTCAAGGCTGTGGAGGAGCTGAAGGCCGCTGCCTGCAACGCCGCGTGCGTGTTCCTGGGCAACTTCGGCCCCGAGACCCCCGAGACCCTGATCGCCAAGTACTTCGACGGCCCCTGCATGTTCGTATCTGCCGCCGAGGGCGACGGCGACATGATCAACGGCCGCGGCGACGCCTACTGCGGCATGCTGAACTGCTCCTACAACCTGGGTATGCGCCACCTGAAGGGCTACATCCCCGAGTACCCCGTGGGCACCGCGGATGAGCTGGCGGACAAGATCGCCGAGTTCATCCCGATCGCCCGCGCCATCATCGGCGTGAAGAACCTCAAAATCATCACCTTCGGTCCCCGTCCCCAGGATTTCTTCGCCTGCAACGCCCCCATCAAGGGCCTGTACGAGCTGGGCGTGGAAATTGAGGAGAACTCCGAGTTGGATCTGCTGGTCTCCTACCGCGAGCACAAGGGTGATCCCCGCATCCCCGCCGTGTGCGCCGACATGGCCGCCGAAATGGGCGAGGGCAAGTATTACCCCGACCTGTGCGAGCGCATGGCGCAGTTTGAGCTGACGCTGCTGGATTGGGCCGAGAACCACAAGGGCGCCCGCAAGTACGTTGCCTTCGCTGACAAGTGCTGGCCCGCCTTCCCCTCCCAGTTCGGCTTCGAGCCCTGCTACGTCAACTCCCGTCTGGCCTCCCGCGGCATCCCGGTCGCCTGCGAGGTGGACATCTACGGCGCGCTGAGCGAGTACATCGGCGCCTGCATCACCGGCGACGCCGTCACGCTGCTGGACATCAACAACTCCGTGCCCGGCTACATCTACGATAAGGACATCGCCGGCAAGTTCGACTACCGCCTGACCGAGACCTTCATGGGCTTCCACTGCGGCAACACGCCCTCCTGCAAGATGTGCGCCGACCGCGCGGTCAAGTATCAGCTGATCCAGCACCGCGTGCTTGAGCCCGAAGGCTCCGAGCCCGACATCTCCCGCGGCACCCTGGAGGGCGACATCGCTGCCAGCGACATCACCTTCTACCGCCTGCAGTGCGACTCCGACGGCGTGCTCCGCTCCTACATCGCCCAGGGCGAGGTGCTGCCCGTGGCAACCCAGTCCTTCGGCGGCATCGGCATCTTCGCCATCAAGGAGATGGATCGCTTCTACCGTCACGTGCTGGTGCAGAAGCGCTATCCGCACCACGGCGCCGTAGCCTTCTCCCACTGCGCGAAGGCCCTGTTCGAGGTCTTCAAGTACCTGGGCGTACAGGACATCGCCTACAACCAGCCCAAGTCCCTGCCCTACCCCACTGAGAATCCCTGGGCATAATTCCCTATGACACCACGCGGCCTGCTGAGCAATCGGCAGGCCGCTTTCTGCTGGCGAAAGACGTCGCTTCTGTCCGATTTCTTCCGCGCTTTCCTCTTGCATTCCCTGATGATTCCCTGTATACTATAGCCAGGTATTCTGACGAAACGGGTTCACGATACCCGCCGGAGGTTCACAGATGAACAAGCAGCTTATTTCCAGACCGATTGACCTGAAGCAGGTCACCGTCACCGATCCGTTCTGGCAGCGCGAGATGGAGCTGGTGCGCACCGAGGTCATTCCCTATCAGTGGGAGGCGCTCAACGACCGCGTACCCGGTGCGGATCCCAGCTGGTGCATGCGCAATTTCCGCATCGCCGGAAAAATGATGGCCGAGCAGCGCGGTCAGGGGGCGGCCTATGTCCCGCCGAGCTACAGCTTCCGCGGCTTCAACGCCCTGCCCGAGGATCCGGCGCACCCGGAGGAGGATCGCTTCTACGGCTTCGTGTTTCAGGATACGGACTTTTCCAAATGGATCGAAGCCGTGGGCTACAGCCTGACCCAGCACCCCGACCCGGCGCTGGAAAGAACCGCCGACGAAGCCATTGATATCGTCTGTGCGGCGCAGACCCCCGAGGGCTATCTGGACACCTACTACATCATCAACGGCATGGACGCCGCGCTGACGAACCTGCGCGACCATCATGAGCTGTACTGCCTGGGTCATCTGATCGAGGGCGCCGTCGCCTATTACCAGGCCACCGGCAAGGACAAGCTGCTGCATGCCGCCGCCCGCTTTGCGGATTACATCGCCGACCGCTTCGGCCCGGAGGAGGGCAAGTGCAAGGGCTATCCCGGACATGAGATCGCCGAGATGGCGCTCGTCCGCCTCTACGAGGTGACGGGCGAGGAGAAGTACCTCCGTCTGAGCAAGTTCTTCGTGGATCAGCGCGGGCAGGAGCCGAACTACTTCATCGGGGAGGAACGCATCCGCGCGGAAAGGGAAGGCCGGAAGTGGACGCATCCCTCCACCAACCCGGACTATCATCAGGCCGGCAGGCCCGTCCGCGAGCTGAATGAGGCCGTGGGGCATGCGGTGCGCGCGGTCTACCTGTACTCCGGCATGGCGGACGTGGCCCGGCTGACCGGCGATGACTCCCTGCTGGCTGCCTGCGAGCGCCTGTGGGACGACATCGTCCGCAAAAAGCTGTACGTCACCGGCGGCATCGGCAGCACGCACCACGGCGAGGCCTTCTCCTACGCGTACGACCTGCCCAACGACACCGCCTATTCCGAAACCTGCGCCGCCATTGGCCTGGCCTTCTTCGCCCGCCGGATGCTGCAAATCCGTCCGGACAGCCGTTATGCCGACGTGATGGAGACGGCGCTGTACAACACCGTGCTCTCCGGCATGGCACTGGACGGCAAGAGCTTCTTCTATGTCAATCCGCTGGCAGTGGTGCCGGACGCCTGCCGCAGGGACGAGCGGCTGCAGCATGTGCAGCCCACGCGCCGCAAGTGGTTCGGCTGCGCCTGCTGCCCGCCCAACATCGCCCGCATCGTTTCCTCCGTCGCTTCCTATGCCTACACCGAAAGCGAGGACACGCTGTTCACCCACCTGTACGTGGGCGGCAGCATCCGCAAGGACTTCGGGGGCAAGCAGCTGACCATGGACGTGCAGACCCGGATGCCCTGGCACGGGCATGTGTACGTCACTGTGCACTGCGATGTGCCCGTCACCGGCACGCTGGCCTTCCGCGTGCCCGGCTGGGCGCCGGACACCGTGTTCACCTGCGGCGACAAGCAGCCCGTGTACCGGGACGGCTATGCCTACTTCACCGGCGAATGGCACGAGGGCGACATGATCCGCCTGCACATGCCGATGATGGTGCGGATGCTGTCGGCAAATCCCGCCGTCCGGGAGGATGTGGACAAGGTGGCCTTCCGCCGCGGCCCGGTGACCTTCTGCGCCGAGCAGGCCGATAACGGCGACCAGCTGCACCTGCTGCGGGTGGACACCCGCAACATCGGCGACCACGGCGAGGGCATCGAGTGGGAGTTCGATACCGACACCTTCGGGCATGAAACCGTTCGCCTGCACGTTCCGGCCAAGCGGCTGATCGCGGAGGAGGACGGCCCGCTCTACACCAACTGGCAGCCGCCGAAGGAGGAGCCGACGAAGATTCATCTGATTCCCTATTACGCCTGGGCAAACCGCGGCGAGGGCGAGATGCTCGTCTGGCTGCGCCGCAAGTAAAACACATAATCCGAAGCTAATTGAACCGTCCGGTTTCGCGCCGGACGGTTTTCCTTTTGCGGCTGCAGGCACTTTTCCCTGATATTCCCGCTTGACAAAACATCCGTTCGCTTTTATAATAGAAGCGAACATTTATTCCCTGTCGTGTGAGGTGAATCCCATGTCCCGCGTGATTCTGCACTGCGACGCGAACAGCTTCTATGCCTCGGTGGAGATTCTCTATCATCCCGAGCTGCGCAATCAGCCCGTGGCCGTCAGCGGCGATGCACAAAGCCGCCACGGCATCATCCTCACCAAGAATCAGCTGGCGAAGCAGTACGGCATTCAAACCGGCGAGGCCATCTGGCAGGCGCGGCAGAAATGCCCCCAGCTGGTCTGCGTGCCGCCGAATTACCCGCTTTACGTCCGCTTCAGCCGGAAGATGCGCCGGTTGTATGAGCAGTATTCCGACCGGGTGGAATCCTTCGGTCTGGACGAGGCATGGATTGACCTGACCAATCCGGGCGTGACCATCGCCGACGGCGAGCGCATCGCGCAGGAGCTACGCCGGCGGGTCAAAACGGAGCTGGGCATCACCGTGTCCGTGGGTGCTTCCTTCAACAAGATTTTCGCCAAGCTGGGCTCGGATATGCGCAAGCCCGATGCGGTCACGGTCATTCCGGAGGAGCGCTTCCGCGAGATCACCTGGCCGCTCCCGGTCGGCGATCTGCTCTATGTCGGCCCCAGCACCCGCCGGAAGCTCGCGCGGATGAACGTGCGCACCATCGGCGATCTGGCCCGGCTGGACACGGGGGTCATCCGCTACTGCCTGGGCAAGAACGGCCTGCTGCTCAAGGCCTATGCCAACGGGCTGGACGAATCGCCGGTGATGCCCGTGGATTTCCGCGCGGCGATCAAGTCCGTCGGCAACAGCACCACGCCGCCCCACGATATCGAAACGCCGCAGGACGCCCGCTGCATCTACTACCTGCTGGCTGAGTCCGTCGCCGCCCGGCTGCGGCAGGAGGGCTTCCGCGCGCGATGCGTCACCGTTTCCGCCCGGACGACCGAGCTGGTCACCCGCTCCCACCAGCGGATGCTGCACAAGCCCACCAACCTGACCGATGAAATCGCCGCCGCCGCGATGCAGCTCTTTTCGGAACGGTTCGAGGACGGCCTGCCCTACCGGAGCGTGGGCATCAGCTGCTCGGCGCTGACGCTGGACGGCGCGCCCATCCAGCTGGATTTCATGGGCGACGAGGAGCACCGCATGGCGCTGGAGAGCATGGAGCGCTCCATCGACGATCTGCGCCGCCGCTTCGGGCATCAGGTGGTGCAGCGCGGCGTGGTGCTGACGGACAAAAAGTTCGCCCAGGTCAACCCGGTTGAGGATCACACCATCCATCCCGTTCCCTTTTTCACCGGATAATCTCCATGGAGGTCAGGCCCTATGCCGTGTTCCACATCCCACAAGCGCTACGTCAAGGTTCGCGCGGATCACCTGCTGGACGGTCACATCCGGCCGCTGATGTTCCGCGAGGAGGACGGCCCGACCGTCATCATCGACCGGATCGTCGATGAGCGCGAGGCGCCCGCCCTCAAGGCAGGCGGTCAGGGTACCCGCTACATCTGCCGCGTCGACGATCAGCTCATCACCCTGTTCCATGACGAGCCGCTCTGGTTCATTGAGGTTTGATACTAATTCTCGTTAAAAATGTTGCACCGAGCGCAGTGAATTTTTCGTTCTGGCAAAGCTGAGTGAAGCGAGGCGTACTGGAAGTACGTTGAGCGGAACGAAGCAAAGCCAGGGCGGAAAAGGCGCTGTGCGAATGCAACATTTTTATTGAGAATTAGTATGCGAACCCTTCCAGCCACATGAAAAGCCGTGCTCCCTTTGAAGCACGGCCTGTAAAGCTCCTCCAAATCGCCTGATCCGGCGGTGTCATACGTATTCTCGGTCAAAATGTTTCACCGAACACGGCGGATTTTTCGTTCTGGCAAAGCTGAGTGAAGCGAGGGGAAGTACGGTGAACGGAACGAAGCGCAGCCAGGGCGGAAAAGACGCTGCGTGAATGAAACATTTTGATTGTGAATTGGTATCATTCCTCTGCCGCGACAGCAAACGCGGAGATGTCGAAATCGGCAATCCGGGTGATCTCCGCGTGACCATCAAGGCCCTCGTACACATACACGAGAACAAGATACGGCACCGCATCGGGATAGACGACCGTCGCCCTGCACAGGAAACAGTGGTTCATGCCCGCAACCACCTGATAGCCCAGATAGGCAACCGGCTCATAGCGGACGCCCAGCAGTCCCTCCAGCGCCCTGTCGAGCACCGCCTGTCGTTCCTCGGTCATTGTCATGTCCCCGGCAATCTGCCAGCCGCCCTCCATCGTTTCGGCAGAAGCCGCCGTGCACAGCAGCAGCAGGGACACAAACAGCATGGCAATCAGCTTCTTCATGGCATCAAACACCTCTTTCATCAGCTCGTCAATTTCTGACGGCATCCTGTTGGACGACAGGAACAGCAAAATGTTCCCGGAACACCGGAAAGGATCATCCGGCCCCGCACAGCCGTCAAGCTATGCGGGGCCCCATGTGTATTTCCGCCAGGCGCAGGAGATCTTGCATTCCGGTCAGGCTGCGCGGAGCGAAGCGTACCGCGAGTGCGGTTATGCGATCACCAGCTCCACCGGGCAATGGTCGGAGCCCATCACCTCCGGGTGGATACAGGCGCTCCGGAGCCGGTCGCGCAGCTTTTCGGACGCAATGAAATAGTCGATGCGCCATCCGGCGTTCTTTTCGCGCGCCTTGAACATGTAGCTCCACCAGGTATACGCATCCCGCTCGTCCGGATGGAAGTAGCGGAAGGTGTCGATGTAGCCTGCCTCCAGCACCGCCGTCAGCTTGTCGCGCTCCTCCTGCGTGAAGCCTGCGTTGCGGAGGTTGGTTTTGGGGTTCTTGAGGTCGATTTCCCGATGGGCCACGTTCAGGTCGCCGCAGTAAATCACGGGTTTGACAGCCTCCAGCGATCTGATGTAGCCGAGGAAGGCGTCCTCCCAGGCCATGCGCCAGTCCAGCCGCGTCAACTCCCGCTGGGAATTGGGCGTATAGACCGTCACCAGCCAGAAATCGTCGAATTCCAGCGCGATCACCCGGCCCTCATGGTCAAACGCCTCCACCCCGATGCCGTAGCGGACGCTCAGCGGCTCCCTCCGCGTGAAGACCGCCGTGCCGGAATAGCCCTTCTTTTCGGCATAGCTCCAGTACTGGTGATACCCCGGCAGCGCCAGATCGTGCTGCCCGGCCTGCAGCTTGGTTTCCTGCAGGCAGAACACGTCCGCATCGAGCGTCTCAAAGACCTCCATGAAGTTCTTGCCAAGGACGGCGCGCAGGCCGTTGACGTTCCACGAGATCAGTTTCATTTGCATTCCTCCGTTGCGGGTATTGCCGGCATGGGATGGAACCCCGCCCGCAGACCGGGTGACCCCTCACTTCACCGTGCCGGGCACCTCATAGCGGATGCGCAGCGCCGGCGCCTCGTTGAGCACGGTGCGGTAGTTGACCGCCCAGTCCTCGCTGCCGTCGTCGACGTTCACGCCGTCCGCCGGAGGGGCGAACACCTTCAGGGTCATATCGCAGGGTGCGTCGATGGGCCTGTCGAAAAAGGCACTCATCAGGTCGATGGTTCTTGTCCCGGGCGCCTTGTAGAACCAGCGGCCGTTCAGCTCCACCATCAGGCCGATCTCCTGCTCCACGGTCATCTCGCAGAACTCGGGATTCGCGTCGAAATGCACCGGAATCGCCAGACCGTCCGCATCCTCGGAGCTGCCCCAGCGCAGCGGCGCGGGGAAGGCAAGCTCCTCGCCCTGGGTCATTTCGGGCATGAAGTAGGGATCGTGCAGCACCTGATCGCGGTACATGGCCAGCATGGGCTGCTCGATGCCCACGGCGCTGTTGTTGGGATCCTCGATTTCCAGGCCCAGACGGCCGCGGTCGCGGAACTGGTACAGGCTGATGGCCTTGAACCAGTCCACCCGGTTGTCCCGCCAGTAATGGGCGAAGCGCACGACGGATTCGCCCTGCATCCGGGGGCCGGTCACGTCGCCGTCGGTGTTGAACTCAGCGGTGGTCATGGGCTTTCTTTCGCCGGCCAGCTCACAGGCGCGCTTGAACGTCCGGTTGTACAGATCGACGTTCATCTGCACGGAATCGGCCTTGAAGCCCTCGCCGCCGATCTCCGCGATGTTGTAGGGCCAGCCGTAGTGCAGCGCAAGGTAGCAGTCGCAGCTCCAGATGTCCGCCGCCGCGTAGCAGTCCCTGAAGGCCTCCTCCCGCTCAATGGTGCCGTCCGCCCTGCCCCAGCCGCCGCAGAAGATGGTTCGGACATTGGGCGCCTCCTGACGGAGGATCCCGGCGAAGCGCACGAAGAACGCGCCGACCTGCTCGTAGGTGTAGCGCTTGTTGTGCTGGAACCAGTTGCCGCAGCACTCGTGGTTGATGCGGATCATCATCCGGCCATAGGGGCGCAGCTGCCGGGCCACCGCACGGAGCTCATCGTCGGACAGACCGCAGTCCAGCGTCAGGGTCAGCAGTACCTCCTGCCCATGGCGGCGGATGTCCTTCATCTGCTCGAAGGGCTGCCCGTTCACGCCATAGGGGAAGTAATCGTCATAGGGGTAATCCCACGCGAAGGAGACGTTCAGATCCCTGCAGGCCTCCGAGATGCGGGCAGGCCACTCCTGATCGTGGGGATAGTAGGTGTACATGATGTTCACGCCGCGGTGCGGGCGGCCCAGCTTGTGCAGGATGTAATCCTGATTGACGTATTCGGCGCGCTCGCTGCCGTCGCCCAGATCAAGGGCACAGGCGGCAGGGCCCATGTGGAGCTTCTTCATGCGGTTTCTCCTTTGCATCATTCATCATCAGATCGCCCGGGTCGCGTCCTCCAGCCAGGCATTCTCCTCATCGGTGAGGTAGGGTTTGAGCGTCCTGCGCACCCTGGCATGGTAAGCGTTGAGGAGGCTGCGGCATTCCTCGCCCAGCATCTCCGGGATCACCGCGTCCAGATCGAAGGGCACCATCGTCAGCGTCTCAAAGCGCAGGAAGCGGCCATAGCCGTTCGTCTCCACCTCCCGGACGGCGGTCAGGTTCTCCAGGCGCACGCCAAAGGCGCCCTCCAGATAGAAGCCCGGCTCGTTGGAGGTAATCATGCCGGCCTCCAGCGGGGCGGTATTGGTACGCGCCCAATGGATGGACTGCGGGCCCTCATGGACGCTGAGCACGTACCCCACGCCATGGCCGGTGCCGTGATTGTAGTCCATCTCCAGCCGCCACAGGGGCTCGCGGGCCAGATAATCCAGATTCGCGCCGGTGCAGCCGGCCTTCCACTGGGCATTGCCCAGCTGCAGATTGCCCTTGAGCACAAGGGTGTAGAAGCGCTTCTCATCCTCCGTCAGTTCGCCCAGGGCAAAGGTGCGGGTGATGTCCGTGGTTCCCTCCAGGTAATGACCGCCGGTATCGGACAGGAGGAAGGACCGGGGCTCGAGCTTCGCGCAGCTCTCCTGCGTGGCGCTGTAGTGCACGATGGCGCCATGGGGGCCATAGCCCATAATCATGCCGAAGGAAGGGCCGATGTAGTTCTCCTGCTCGCAGCGGAGGGACTCCAGCTTCTCCGACACGCTCAGCTCGTCCATCTCCACCTTGCCGACATTCTTCTTCAGCCAGTACATGAACTTCGTGACCGCCACGCCGTCCTTGATGTGCGCGATGCGGAAGTTCTCGACTTCCTTTTCGTTCTTCCTTGCCTTGGGCAGATTGGTGGGATCCGCCTTGTCAATGATCTCCACCCCCGCAGGCACGCAGGCCTCCAGCCTGCTGTTGACCACGTTCAGGTTCAGCATCAGCTTCCTGCCCGCAGGCAACGCGGCGACATACGCGTACACCTCTTCATAGGGGCGGATGCTCACGCCATCCTGCTGCAGGTGCGCATAAGTCTCGTCGCTGAGCACGGCGGGATTGACAAACAGCACCGCCTCCTCCGCCGTGACGGCTGCGAAGGACAGCACCACGGGCGTACAGGCCACGTCGTTGCCGCGCAGGTTCATCAGCCAGCAGACGTCCATCAGGGACGCGATGACCACCGCATCCGCGCCCTCGTTGGCCAGCGCGGCGCGCACGTCCATCAGCTTTTCCGCACGGCTCCTGCCCACCAGCTCGGCCGGCAGCTCCCGCACGGGTTCAGCGCTCAGCGCCGGACGATCCGTCCAGACCTCTCCCACCAGATCCTCCTGACAGACGATCTGACCGCCGCACTTCTTCACGATTTCGCGCAGCTTCTCCGCCATCCGCGCGCTGACCACGCGGCCGTCAAAGCCAAAGGTCATGCCCTTCTTGAGGTGCTTTTCCAGATACTCGGTCAAGGTGGGCACGCCGGGCTCGCCCATCTTCATCAGGTCGATGCCGCTGCCCGCCAGCTGATCCGCCGCCTGCAGGAAATAGCGGCCGTCCGTCCACTGACCGGCCCAGTCGCGGCCCACCAGCAGCGTACCCGCGCTGCCCGTGAAGCCGGAAGCCCATTTTCTGCACTTGAAGTGATCCCCCACATATTCTGAACCGTGGAAGTCATCCGTGGGCACCATGTAATAGTCCACACCATGCGCGGCCATCGCGCCTCGCAGGGCCAGAAGCTGCTCTCTCATGTTCAACCGTTCCTTTCCCATATTGATCGGTCACAGTGGACAGTATACCACCATCTGATTTTTTTCGCAAGGACAGGGGCTGCGGCAGCAGGGCGACCTCATTCAAAACGAAAAACAAACACAAATGCGGCCGAAGGGGTGG
>JBJEUF010000104.1:0-10784 GCA_051883695.1 Aristaeellaceae bacterium | reverse complement strand
CCAGCAGCTTCACGCCATGCTGATCGAGGAAGCCCTCCTTCGCCAGCTGCATGGACAGGGTCAGGCCGCTCTGGCCGCCCAGCGTGGACAGCAGGGAATCCGGCTTTTCCTTGACGATGATGCGGCGCAGGGTTTCCAGCGTCAGGGGCTCAATATAAATCTGATCTGCGGAGGTGTGATCGGTCATGATGGTGGCGGGATTGGGGTTGACCAGCACGACCTCCAGTCCGGCAGCCTTCAGCGCCTTGCAGGCCTGAGAGCCGGCATAGTCAAACTCCGCAGCCTGACCGATGACGATCGGGCCGGAGCCAATAATCATAACTTTCTTCAGCGACGGATTCAGCGGCATTCCTTGTTACCTCCCATCAGCGCAATGAAGCGGTCGAACAGGGCATGGGTGCCGATCTGCGCACCATTGTTGAGTCCGCCGGTCAGCGCGGGCTGGAACTGCACGGTGAACACCGGCATGTCCAGATAGTCGATGCCCTCGCAGGAGCCGTCGTTGCGGTTGATGTAGCGCAGGGATGCGTTCGCCGGCAGCGTCTCCCGGTCCACCTCATAGCCATGGTTCTGGCTGGTCACATTGCATGCGCCGGTCTTGACATCCTGAATGGGCTGATTGCCGCCACGGTGGCCGAACATCAGCTTGCGGGTCTTTGCGCCCTGGCTCAGGGCAAGCAGCTGATGGCCCAGACCAATGCCCATCACGGGCAGGTGCTTGTCCGTCAGCAGCCTGGCGATCTCCTCCGCGATGGCGGTGCAGTCCGCCGGATTCCCGGCGCCGTTGGTGATGACCACGCCGTCGGGGTTCATCGCAGCGATCTGCCCGGCAGCGGTCGTCGCAGGAACGGTGGTCACCGCGCAGCCGCGCTTTTCCAGCTGGGCGCAGGTGTCGGCCTTCACGCCCAGATCCCACAGCACAACGCTGTACTTGCCGGATTGCCGCGCCGGAACGACCTCCTGCACGGACGCCGCAGCCGGATTGACCCTGACGCACTTCGCCGCCAGCTCAGCGGCGGCAGCGGCCACGTCCGCGGGCTTTTCGGTCAGGATCGCCGCGTTCATCACGCCCCTGTCGCGCAGGTGACGGGTGATGGCACGGGTGTCCACCTCCGTCAGGCAGGGGATGCCGTGCGCCTTCAGGTAATCTTCCAGCGCACCCTCGCACCGGAAATTGCTGGGTGCGTCGCACAGCTCGCGGCACACATAGCCCGTCAGGCTCGGCCAAACGGTCAGATCAGCCTCCGGCACAACGCCGTAGCAGCCGATCTGCGGGAACGTCTGGACAACAATCTGTCCTGCATAGGCAGGATCCGTCAGCGTGTCCATATAGCCAACGACAGAGGTCAGAAACACCGCCTCACCGGTGGAAGCCTTGTCGGCTCCGCGCAGTACACCCTCGTACAGCTGGCCGTCAGCCAGCAGGAGGTAGCCCTTCTTCTCCATCAAAGATATCCTCCTCCGGTTATTTCATGCAGGCAACCATGACGGCCTTCTGCGCGTGCAGACGGTTCTCCGCTTCATCGAAGATTTCATCAGCGTGCGCTTCGAAAACCTCCTCGGTGATTTCCTCTCCGCGGTGCGCCGGCAGGCAGTGCTGCACCATGCAGCCCGCATGGGCAACCGCCATCAGCTCGCCATTGACCTGATAGCCGGCAAACGCCTTCTCGCGGATGGCCTTCTCGTCCTCCTGGCCCATGGAGGCCCACACGTCGGTGAAGATCACGTCCGCGTCCCTTGCGGCCTCGATGGGCTTGTCCGTCATGAAGAACTGACCGGGATACTGCTTGACGAACTCCAGTATCTGCGCGTCGGGCTGATAGGCCCCGGGGCAGGCGATGGACACATGCGCGCCGACCTTCAGGAAGCCGACGATCAGCGAATTGGCCATGTTGTTGCCGTCGCCGATGTAGCACATGTTCACCTGCAGCGTGCCCTTGTGCTCGCGCACCGTCTGCAGATCCGCCAGCACCTGACAGGGATGGCAGAAGTCCGTCAGGCCGTTGATGATCGGGATGGAGCCGTACCTCGCCAGGTCCTCGACTTCCTGCTGGGCGAAGGTGCGGATCATGATGCCGTCCAGGTAGCGGCTCAGCACGCGGGCCGTATCCTGCACAGGTTCGCCGCGTCCGATCTGCAGATCGCGGCTGGACAGGAACAGCGCCTGACCGCCCAGCTGGAACATGCCCGTTTCAAAGCTGACACGGGTGCGCGTCGAGGACTTCTCGAAGATCATGCCCAGGGTCTTGCCCTTGAGAATCGGGTGCGGGATACCGGCCTTGTTGTCAGCCTTGAGCCTGTCCGCCAGATCCAGCAGCTCGATGATCTCTTCCTTGCTCAGATCCAGAAGCTTCAGCAGGTGCTTCATTGGGAGTACTCCACCTTTCCGCTCGTAGTGTGAGAGTTCGTAACGTTTATCATTCGTTCGGTGCGCGGCGTCGATTTCTGCAAATGCGCATAGAAAATACGGCGCGCCTGCGCACCCATCATGCATTATAGCATAGATTGAGAGCGAGGGCAAGGCAAAAACCATCATTGCCCGGGCGCAAAACTGCAGAAATGCAGCTCCTAACCACAAGGAGGAATGCTCATGGAGAATCAGGGCCGTATCTGTCCCCGCGGAGCCAGCTACTACACATGGCGCGCCGGCGATACCGTGCAAGCCGTCGCACAGGCCAACGGCACCACCGTTCAGGCCATGCAGGTCATCAACCCGGACGTGAACTTCTCCACCATCGCCGCCGGAACGGAAATCTGCCTGCCCAGCCAGTCCTACACCTGCATCTCCGGCGCGCCCTACGCCGTACAGGCGGGCGACACCTTTACATCCATCGCGGACCGGCTGGGCATCACCACATACGAGCTGGCCGAGCGCAATCCCGGCGTGAATCCCGATAACATCACCATCGGTCAGGTGCTGTGTGTCCCTTTTGCATCCAGCGGAAATGGCACGCCTGAACAGCCTTCAACGCCCTCCCAGCCTTCTCAGCCGTCCCAGCCTTCAGCGCCCACACCGAGCACGCCGTCCCGGCCCAGCACGCCGCCCATCATCATCACGCCGGTCCAGCCTGCCTGTCCCGCCGGCTACACCCGCGCCGCCGTCCTCGCCGGGGAAACCTACGCAGACCTGCTGGTGAAGCACAACGTCTCCTACCGCGCCATGCGCAATGCCAACCCGCGGCTCTCTCCCGGCTATCTCATCGCGGGTCAGGTCTACTGCGCGCCGCCCCACGGTACCCGTGCGCTGTGCTCCGGGACGGAATCCTACACGATTCGCGCCGGAGAAACCCTCGATACCATCGCCGCCGATCTGGGCATCACCCGGGGACGGCTGCTGTCCCTGAATCCCAATCTCCTGCCCAGCGACTTCACGCAGGGTGCGGTCATCTGCATTCCATAATACTAATTCTCCATAAAAATGTTACATTCGCACAGTGCCTTTTCCGCTCTGGCTGCGCTTCGTTCCGCTGGGCGTACTTCCAGTACGCCTCGCTTCACTCAGCTTTGCCAGAACGAAAAATTCACTGCGCTCGGTGCAACATTTTTAACGAGAATTAGTATAACAGCAAAAGGAGCGGCCCAGGCGGTCGCTCCCTTCTTCGTCATGGGGTGAAATACTTCATGTTGCCAATGAAAATGTTGTGCATCGACTGATAATCCACATATTCCCGGGCGAAGGCCAGCACCGCGTACAGCAGGAACAGCTGCGCTTCTCCCCACACCAGCTCATAAAAGCTCAGCGGCGTTTCATCCACCACCAGCTCCTTGCGGGAGAACAGACGGGAGGCCTGCAAGCAGCGTTCCAGGTTTGCCGCATCCAGCACGCCGCACTGCTTCATCAGCGAGGACACGGTGAAGGTGAGCATCCGCTTTTCGATGATGTGCTGCATCGCGCGGCGGAAGTCCTCCTCCGCCAGCAGCCGGAGCAGCGCCGCCACATCATCCCGGGCAAAGAGGCTGTTCCAGCCATCATCGGGCCTCCGCAGCACCATCGCGCCCAGCTTCTCCCGGGAATAAATCACGTCCCGGTCGTTTTCCACAACGCTGCGCTGACGTTCATCCTCCTGCATGATCCTCCGGTAATGGGCCACCCGTTCCTCAAACCCTCCGTCCGATGCAGGGTTGTACACGGTCGCAACGATATGCCGGCGGATGCTTTCCATCACATGATCCGCCGCATTCTCCGCGCTGATCCCCAGCCGCTCCCTTTCCCGGCCATAGAGCGCATCAATGGACACGCCGAACACATCCGCCAGCAGCGGCAACAGCGTCACATCCGGAGCCGTCGTCGAGGTTTCCCACTTGGAAACCGTTTGGGGTGATACGCCGATCAATTCGGCCAGAGCTTCCTGGGTCATGCTCCGTTCGCGGCGGAGACGGGCAATGTTTTCTGCAAGATTCATGGTGATCCCTCCTTTGTATCACCATCATATCATGAAACGCCGGTGGATTCCACCAATAATACGGAGAACGACCCGCCGATTCGGCGAGCCGTTCCCATTATTCGTGGATGGATGCAAGGTATTCCGCCTGCCCCAGTCGGAAGGCATCGTTGCCCTGCGCGTCGATGGCGACCACCAGCGGCAGCTCGCAAAGCGTCAGCCGCTTGACGGATTCCGGGCCCAGATCGTCCCAGCAGATCACCTCCAGAGAGGTGACGCAGCCGGCCATGAGCGCTGCCGCGCCGCCTACCGCCGCGAAGTACACCGCGCCATGCTTCTTCATCGCCTCCACGACCTCCGCGCCTCGGCCGCCCTTGCCGATCATTCCGCGCAGACCATGCGCCAGCAGTGCGGGCGTCATCGCATCCATACGGACGGAGGTCGTCGGGCCGATGGAGCCGACCGGCTTTCCCGCCGGGGTCGGCGTGGGGCCCGCATAATAGATCACCTGCCCCTCCAGGTCGACGGGCAGCGGCTTGCCCTCCCGGAGCAGCTCGAGCATCCGCAAATGCGCCGCGTCCCGCGCCGTATACACCGTGCCGGAGAGGAGAATGTGTTCGCCCGCGTGAAGGGACAGCGCGTCCTCGCGGGAAAGCGGAGCCGTCAGTTTCCTCATACAGCATCCTCCTTACAGACTTGCGGTCGCGTGGCGCGTCACATGGCAGCTCACATTGACCGCCACGGGCAGCCCGGCGATGTGCGTGGGCCTGTGCAGGATATGCAGCCCCAGGCAGGTCGTTCTGCCGCCAAGACCCTGCGGGCCGATGCCGGTGGCGTTGACAGCCGATAGCAGCTCCCGCTCCAGCCCGGCGTAGAACGGATCGTCATGGTGCGCATCCAGCGGAAGCATCAGCGCGCGCTTGGCCAGTTCCGCCACCTGCTCAAAATCGCCGCCGATGCCGATGCCCAGCACCATCGGCGGGCAGGGATTCGCGCCGGCCAGCCGCACCGTTTCCAGCACAAAGTCCTTCACGCCCTGCACACCGGCGGCAGGCGTGAGCATCTTGAGCCGGCTCATGTTCTCGCTGCCAAACCCCTTGGGCGCAACGGTCAGCGTCACCCGATCCCCGGGGACGAGGCGCGTGTGAAGAATCGCCGGGGTGTTGTCCTTCGTGTTGACGCGGCGCAGGGGATCCGTCACCACGCTCTTGCGCAGCAGGCCGTCCACATAGCCGCGGCGCACGCCCTCATGGACAGCCGCCTCAAAATCACCGGCGATGTGTACGTCCTGTCCCACGTCCGCAAAGACAATCGCCATGCCGGTATCCTGGCAGATGGGCATCTGCGTGTCCCGGGCAATGCCCTCATTGCGCACAAGCAGGTCCAGCAGCTCCCTTGCAGGAGCGAAGGGCTCGTCCTGCGCTGCCCGGTGCAGCGCACAGGCCACATCCTGCGGCAGATTCCGGTTCGCCTCCACGCACAGATGGGCAATCGTCTCCGTGATGAGGGACGCATTCAGTTCACGCATCCGTTTTCCTCCTGTGATTCCGCGTCATCCTGCGCAAACAGCTTCTTCAGCCGAAGCGCCGCCTGCTTGACCGCATTCTTCTTCGCGCCGCGCAGCACCAGCTCGCTCTGGGCATCGCGCAGGTCGAGGCCCTCCAGCATCTGCTCCACCAGCTGCGCCTCCAGCGAAGCCTCGGTAACCGGCGCGGTTTCCTCCGGCAGCGTGACCTCATGGAAGTTAAGAATCAGACAATACTCGCCCTTCTCGGCTTTGGGATTGGCGCGGAGCATCTCCAGCACCTCGTCCGCCCTGCCGCGAATGGTCTTTTCATGCAGCTTCGTCAGGTCGCAGGAGCAGGAGATGCGCGTCTGCGGCAGCACCTCGGCGATCGTTTCCACCAGCTCGATCACCCGATAGGGGCTTTCGTGCACCGCGGCCACCGGTACACCCCTTGCCATGGACAGCAGCTTCTCCCGCAGCTCCTTCTTCTCCCGGGGCAGGAAGCCGTAGAACGCAAACTCCCGGGTGTCAAAGCCGCTGACGGACAGCGCGCTCACCGACGCGCAGCAGCCCGGCACCGGGATCACCTCGATGCCCCGCTCCACGCAGGCCTTCACCAGCCCATAACCGGGGTCGGAGACGCAGGGCGTTCCCGCGTCGGTGGTAACCGCCACGTCGATGCCCTCCGCCAGCATCTTCTCCGCCAGCCACACGCCCTTGCCTTCCTCATTGTGCTGATGGCAGGCCGTCAGCGGGGTGCTGATGGCAAAGCGGTTGAGCAGCTTCATGGTGACGCGGGTGTCCTCCGCCGCGATGAGCGCAGCGCTGCGCAGCGTCTCAATGGCACGGGGCGTCATGTCGTTCAGGTTGCCGATGGGCGTCGCCACCACATACAGCGTCGGCATCACACATCCACCTCCAGCTTCTGTGCCACGCGGAGCTTGGCGGATCGTGCGCGCGGATTGCGCTCGACCTCCTCGTCCGAGGGCGGTACAGCGCCTTTGGCCAGCACCTTCACCAGCGGCTTCTTCCCGCAGGTGCAGATGGGGGCTTTGGGCGGACAGGTACAGGGATTCTGAAGGCGCTGGAAACAGCGCTTCACCAGCCGATCCTCCAGAGAATGGAAGGTGATCACCAGGATGCGCCCGCCGGGCCTGAGGCAGTCCACGAAGTCGCACAGCGCCTTGTCCAGCGGATCCAGCTCGTCGTTCACGGCAATACGGATGGCCTGGAAGGTGCGGCGGGCCGGATGTCCGTCCTCCTTGCGGCGCACAGCCTTGGGGATTGCCGCGTCCACCGCGTGAACCAGGTCGAAGGTGGTCGCAAAGGGCTTGTGCGCGCGATGCTCGCAGATGATCGCCGCAATCCGCGCTGCCCATTTTTCCTCGCCGTATTCCTTGATGATCCGGGCGATTTCCTTCTCGCTCCAGGTGTTCAGCAGCTCGGCGGCGGTCATGCCCTGCGAGCGATCCATGCGCATGTCCAGCGGCGCGTCCTCATGGTAGGAAAAGCCGCGCTCCCCCACGTCCAGCTGCGGCGAGGAAACACCCAGATCCAGCAGCACGCCATCCAGCGCAGGGGCACCGGCGGCCTCCAGCAGCGTCTTGCCATCGTGAAAATTGCCGTGCAGCGCACGGAAGCCGGGATACTCCTTCAGCCGCTCCGAAGCCGCCGCGATCGCCGTCAGGTCACGGTCGATGCCGAACAGCCGCGCCGTTCCGCCGGACGCCCGCAGGATGGCGCCGCTGTGACCGCCGCCGCCCAGCGTGCCATCGGCGTAGACGCCGTCCGGCTTGACGTCCATCCATTCGAGGACTTCGTTGAGCAGCACCGGCTCGTGGATGAATTCCATTCGCGTTCCTCCCCCTACAGCTTCAGGAAATACTTTTCGGAAACATGCCGGAAACCGGCCTTTTCGTAGACATGAATCGCATCCGGGCGGTTCGTCGTCAGCGTCACGTCCCCGAAGCCGCGCTCCCGCGCCAGCTGCAGCAGCTCCTGCATCAGCGCCTGCTGATAGCCTTTTCCGCGATGCTCCGGTCGTGTGTACACACTCACAATCCATCCGTGGCGCTTGTTGTCCATGCAGACCGTGATGGGCGGCAGCTCGTCCAGCTCCTCCAGCGCGCACATGGCAACCGGCTCATCCGCCGTGTACTTGATGACGTAGAACAGCGTATGGTTCAGCCGCCTGCGCAGATTGGAAACCGTGACCTCGCGGTACTGCTCCGCGTAAACGGCGAAGTTCTGCTCCAGCGTATGCGTCCAGTGCTCCACCTGCTGCAGGACGCGCATGTCCGCGATGGCGTCAATGTGACTCAGGTCCGCGCGGACAATGCGGTTCGGATCCTTCGCCTGCTCCAGCGAAAGCATCATCGCCTCGTAATCCTGCATGTCCGCACCTCCCTGTGCATTCATCTCCACGGCAGTCCCAGCACCGTCCGCAGGCTGCCCGCGATATACAGCGAGCCTGCCGCAATCACGATCCCCTCACAGCCTGCCTTCTCCGCCGCAAGGGCCAGGCCCTCCTCAAGGGTTGACGCGGCTGCGGCTTCCGCGCCCAGTTCACGCAGCCGCGCCGCATATTCCTCCGCGGGCATCGCCCGGGGCGTATCCGGCGTGACCGTCACGATCTCCCGGGAGATATGCGCCATCTGCCCGAGCATCTCCCGCTGGAGCTTGTCACGCAGCACACCCGTCAGCAGCACCCGCCGCCGGTCGGACAGGCAGGCATCCACATACCGTACCAGCGCGTCGACCCCCTGCGGGTTGTGCGCACCGTCAATGAGCACGTCCGCCAGGCCATCCCGCCGCACCCATTCCAGCCTTGCGGGCCAGACCGTGTGCGAAAGCCCCCTGCGCACCGCCTCTTCCGCGATGGCAAAGCCCTGTACGCTCAGCTGCTCCACCAGCGCCAGCACCGTCATGGCGTTTCGCTGCTGATGCTGTCCCGGCAAGCCGATGTGCACACGCTCCCAGCGCTGCCCGAGCTGATACGTCACATCGGAGCCGTACGCATCGCCCGAGGCCGCAAGAAGCATTTCCTCCTGCAGCTGAATGAGGGGCGCGTGCCGTTCCTGTGCCGCGTCCGCAAACACCCGCCGGACGCCCGCATCCGCCGGGGAACACACCACAGGCACGCCGGGCTTGATGATGCCCGCCTTCTCCCCTGCGATTTCCTCCAGCGTATTGCCGAGGAAGCCCATGTGATCCAGCCCGATCGCCGTAATGGCGCAGACCGTCGGGTACACGATGTTCGTCGGGTCGAGCCGTCCGCCCATACCGACCTCAATGACCGCGAAGTCGCACCGCTCCCCCCAGAAAACCGACAGCGCCAGCGCCGTTCCCATCTCAAAGGGCGTCGCGAAGCCGCCCTGCGCTTCCAGCCTTTTCGCGGCTTGCACCAGCGGATTCCCATACCGCACCATGAGGTCATCCGTCAGCGGCACGCCGTCCACGCGGATGCGCTCCTGATAATGCTGCAAGAAGGGCGAGGTGTACAGGCCCACGCGATAGCCGGCCGCCATCAGCACTGCGGAAAGCATCGCGCAGGTGCTGCCCTTGCCGTTGGTGCCCGCCACATGGATGACCACAGGGCTGCCGGGCTGCTGCATGTCCACACCCAGCTCCGCCAGCAGCGCAAGCACGTTGTGATGACCGTTCTTGCTGCCGGTCTGATAGGAGCCGTGAATCGCGTCAATGACCTGCTGCGCGCTGAGCATCCCCTTCGCCTCCCGAAGTATCTTAACCTTGGCATTATAGCATATCCGCCCGAATGATGCAATCCGCGACTTGGAAATGCACAAAAAAGGGCGGCGCATCCTTTCCGGCACGCCGCCCGGGGGTCATTCAGTGCATTGATGCGATCACATGGAAGCCTTCAGCTCCGCAATCCGCGCCGTCACCTGCTCCAGCTTCTGCTGGTTCAGCGCCAGCTTGGCCTTCTCCTGCTCCACCAGAGCTGCCGGCGCCTTCGCCACGAAGCCCTGGTTGCTCAGCTTGCCCTCCGCACGGGCAATCTCCTTGCTCAGGTTCTCCTGCTCCTTGGCCAGCCGCGCCAGCTCCTTGTCGAAATCCACCAGATCGCCCAGCGGAATGTAGATCGTCGCGGCCTCGGTCACGGCGGACACGGTCTTTTCGTCGCCCAGCTGATCGGCGGAGATCACCGCGGTCTCGCTGGCCCCCGCCAGACGGCGGAAGTACATGTCGGAAGCCTTCAGGGTATCCTCCCAGCCGGGGTTGACAACGAACATCATGTGGGTACGCTTAGAGGGCGCCACATTCATTTCCGTGCGCAGGTTGCGGATGGCGCGGATCATCTCGATCACGCCGCCCATCAGCTTTTCGTCCTCCGGGAAGTCCAGCTCCGGCCTGATTTCCGGCCACGGCTGCAGCATCAGGAATCCCTCGGCGCCCGGCAGGGACTTGTACACCTGCTCGGTGAGGAAGGGCATGAAAGGGTGCAGGAGCTTCAGCAGGCCCTCCAGCACGTAGAGCAGCACGCCCTGCACGGCCTTCTTCGCGGCTTCGTCCTCGCCGTTCAGGCGCGGCTTGGCCAGCTCGATGTACCAGTCGCAGAACTCGCTCCAGGCGAAATCGTAGATGCGGTTCGCCGCCAGACCGAACTCGCCCTCCTCCATGTTGCCGGAAATCTGCCGCGCCGCATCCTGGAAGCGGGACAGAATCCACTTATCAGCGGTGGTGAGCATATCGGGCTGCATGGCAACCTTCTCGTTCACGTTCATCAGCACAAAGCGGCTGGCGTTCCACACCTTGTTGGCAAAGTTGCGGGCTGCCTCCACCTTCGCCTCGGAATAGCGGGTGTCGTTGCCGGGGGATACGCCCATCACCAGCGAGAAGCGCAGCGCGTCCGCGCCGTACTTGTCGATGACCTC
>JBJEUF010000103.1:0-2693 GCA_051883695.1 Aristaeellaceae bacterium | reverse complement strand
ACAAGCCCAAGCACAGCAAGGAACACCCGACCATGAAGCCCATTCCGCTGCTGGCCTATCCCATCAAGAACAGCTCCGCGCCCAATGCTGTGGTGCTGGATACCTTCGGCGGCAGCGGCAGTACGCTCATCGCCTGTGAGGAAACCGACCGCATCTGCCGCACCATGGAGCTGGATGAGCGGTATGCATCCGTTATTGTCCAGCGTTATGTGGATCTGGTTGGCTCCACCGCCAATGTGTCTGTTCTCCGTGACGGCCAGACGCTCACCTTTGACGAGGTCACGGCTAAAGCAATCTGAAATGAAACCTGATGAAACATGATGAAAGGAGGCGCCGCTTATGGCGACAAGAGGCCGAAAGCCCAAGCCGACCGCGCTCAAGGTGCTGGAAGGCAATCCCGGCAAGCGTCCGCTCAACGAGCATGAGCCGGTGCCGCCGAAAGCTGCCATCCGCTGCCCGGCGTGGCTGGAGCCGGAAGCGAAGAAGGAGTGGAAGCGGCTTGCTCCTGCGCTGGAAGCAATGGGCATTCTGACCACCGTGGACATCTCTGCCTTTGCCGGTTACTGCCAGGCGTATGCCCGGTGGAAGGAAGCCGAGGAGTTCATCTCCAAGCACGGCTCCATCTTCCAGACCCCCAGCGGCTATGTCCAGCAGGTGCCGCAGGTCAGCATCGCCCAGCAGAATCTGAAGATCATGCAGTCCTTCTGCTCCGAGTTTGGCCTGACCCCGGCAACACGCAGCCGCATCATTGCGGGCAGTGGCGGTGACGGCGAGGCGGATGACCCCATGGAAAGCCTGCTGAAGGGCGGGTGGTGAGATGGCGTTTGATGCAAAGAAAGCCGAGCGCGTCATCCGCTTCATCGAATGCCTGAAGCATACCAAGGGCGAGTTCCACGGCAAGCCGTTCACCCTGCTTCCCTGGCAGAAGAAGATCGTATCGGACGTGTTCGGCACGATGCGGGATGACTTTCCCGATCAGAGGCAGTACAGCACGGCTTACATCGAAATACCCAAGAAAAATGGAAAACAATTGGCACTTGATACACCCATCCCAACGCCTCAAGGCTGGCGCAGGATGGGTGAACTTGTTCCTGGGGATCTGGTCTTTGATGAAAATGGCTTGCCGTGTCATGTGGTTGCTCTCAGTGAAATTGATGACGCGGAGCAGTGCTATCGTATCACCTTTCGGGATGGCAGTACCATTGAGGCAGGAGCACGCCATCTGTGGAATGTAGAGAATATCTACGGAAAACGGTACGAGTATCAGACAACGACGGAGGAACTCTATGGACGTACACAGCGGCTACGTAACAGCACGTCTGCTGATCGGCTTAGCTCCGTTGTGCGCATCCCTGTTGCACGTCCATTGCAAACGAAAGAGGCAAGTTTGCCAGTTGATCCATATGTATATGGGTTCTGGCTGGGTAACGGAAATGCACAGAAACCGGAACTGACTGTGCGGACATGCGATATTCCTGCAGTACGCGCAAACATCCCTTATGAAATCACCGGCGAATATATGCAAAGAGGGGAAGGCAGTGTCGTTCTGAGAGTCCCAGCCTTGAAAGAGATTCTTGTTCGCAGCTTTCGCGACAAGGTCATCCCGCCTGCCTATCTCCGCGCCTCCGAAGCACAGCGATGGGCACTTCTGCAGGGATTGATGGACTCGGACGGATGCATCAGTGCAGTGAAATCCCAGAGCATCTATGTCAGCACCGTGCAGGGGTTGGCGGAGTCCGTGCGCGAGCTGCTGTGGAGCCTCGGCATCAAGAATGCCATGACGGAATCTCCATCCACGCGCAAGGGAAAACCGACCGGCGAAACGCTGTACACCATACGATTCACCACCTTTGAAGATCAGCCGACCTCGCGCCTGAAACGCAAATATGACCGAAAGCGGGAACGTGTCAAGCAAACACGTTCCTGTTTTCATTATCTCAAGGATATTCAGCCGATTCCGCATCCGGTCAAGATGCGCTGTATCCAGGTGGACAGTCCTTCGCACCAGTATCTTGCAGGGCCCTCCATGGTGCCTACGCACAACAGTGAGCTGGGTGCGGCCATTGCGCTGAACATGCTCTGCAATGACGATGAGTGGAAGGCAGAGGTTTACTCCTGCGCCTCCGATCGTCAGCAGGCAGCCATCGTGTTCGATGTGGCGGTGGACATGGTCAGGCAGTCGCCCGCTCTTTCCAAACGCATCAAGATCATTCCGTCCATGAAGCGCATGGTGTATCAGCCCACCGGAAGCATCTATCAGGTGCTGTCCAGCGAGGTCGCCACCAAGCACGGCCTGAATGTCAGCGCATGCATCTTTGATGAGCTGCACACACAGCCCACCCGCGCACTGTACGATGTCATGACGCAGGGCTCCGGCGATGCCCGGAAGCAGCCGCTGTGGTTTTTTCTCACAACCGCCGGCACGGACAGAAACTCCATCTGCTGGGAGGTGCATCAGAAGGCGCTGGACATTCTGGAGGGCAGAAAGGCTGACCCGCGCTTTTATCCGGTGCTGTTCGGTCTGCCCGATGACGCTGACTGGCAGGATGAACGCAACTGGTACAGGGCAAACCCCTCCCTTGATCAGACGATCTCCATCGAAAAGGTGCGCGATGCCTACCGCAAGGCCCTTGAGACTCCGGCGGATGAGAACATGTTCCGCCAGCTGCGTCTCAATCAGTGGGTGAAGCAGT
>JBJEUF010000102.1:0-10859 GCA_051883695.1 Aristaeellaceae bacterium | reverse complement strand
GGCGAGAACTCGATCCACACATCGCCGAACTGGCCGTGACCGCCGGTCTGCTTCTTGTGACGGCCCTGTACCTTCACGACCTTGCGGATGGTCTCACGGTACGGAATCTTGGGATCCTGCAGGATGGCGTTGGCGCCGAACTTGGTCAGCAGACGGTTCTTGATGACCTCCAGGTGCATTTCGCCCTGACCGGACAGCCAGGTTTCGGTGGTGTCGGGGTTCTTCTGGATGACGATGGAGGGATCCTCTTCCATCAGACGGTTCAGACCGGAGAAGATCTTGTCCTCCTCACCCTGCTTGGAGGCGTATACGGCCTTGGACATGCAGGGCGCGGGGAACACCATGCCGGGGTACTGGATGGGATTCTGGTAATCCGCCAGCGTATCGCCGGTGGAGGTGTACTGCAGCTTGGCCAGTGCGCCCAGATCGCCGGCGTGCAGGGCCTGCTTGGCGACCTGCTTCTTGCCGCGCATGATGTACAGGCCGGAGGACTTTTCGGTCTTGTCCTTGTTGACGTTGTACAGGATGGTCTGGGGCGTGATGGTGCCGGAGAAAATGCGGATCAGGCTCAGCTTGCCGACGAAGGGATCGGCCACGGTCTTGTACACGAACGCGGAGAAGGGCTCCTCGTCCTTGCAGATACGCACCTGGTGCTCGCCGGTACGGGGGTTGAAGCCGTCGTGCTCGATCCCCTGATGCGCGGGAGAAGGCAGGTACTTGGCCATCAGATCCATGGTACGGGCGATGCCCACGCCGGTCAGGGCGGACAGCGCCACCACAGGCACGATGGAGCCGTCCTTCATGCCCTTGCGGAAGCCGACCAGAATATCCTCATAGCTCAGCTCCTCGCCCTCGAGGTACTTCATCATCAGATCCTCGTCCGCGGCGGCAGCCTGCTCGGTCAGGTACTCAAAGGCCTTCTCGACCTTGTCCTTCATATTCTCGGGCATGGGCACTTCCACGCTCTTCTTGTACGCGCCCTCATAAGCCTTCTTCTCCAGAACGTTCACAACGCCCTTGAAGCCGGCGCCCTCGCCAATGGGCATCAGCACGGGGACCACGCAAGAGCCATGGCGCTCGCGCAGCTGCTGAATCACCTTGTCAAAGGAGGCGTGCTCGCGATCCATCTGGTTGATGATAAACATACGGCCCACCTGATGCTTGATGGCGTTGGTGAAGGCCTTCTCCGCGCCGACGGACAGACCCGTCAGGGCAGACACAACAATACCGACCGTCTCCACGACGCGGAGCGGGCCGACCTGCTCGCCGATAAAGTCGAAATAACCCGGAACGTCGATGATATTGAGCATCTTGTCGTTCCAGTCGATGGGAGCCGTCGCCGCGGTCAGGGAGCAGCCGCGCTTGATTTCCTCAGCTTCATAGTCCGTGGTGGTATTGCCTTCCTCCACCTTGCCCTGGCGGTCGATGATGCCTGCGGCGTAGAGCATGGCCTCGGTCAACGTGGTCTTGCCCTCGCCGCCATGTCCCATGAGGGCGATGTTTCGGATATTCGTCGTGATGTACTCAGCAGCCATGATAGAATTCCTCCTTGCAAAATGTGTGCTTCATTTATTCCGACCGGGCAGTCATGGAAAACGGTATACGGCTGTCCGGACGATATCGCCATGATGTTGAAATGAGTATATCATACATTTTGCAAAAAAGAAAGGGGTAATTTTCGTTAGAATTCATCTTTAGTTATTTTCTCTAAATGCACTGTCCGTATTTTGGCATGCATCAGCCGTACGATTTCCGCATTTTGCCGCCTGTTTGGCACAATCCATTTTCCGTCAGCTCAAATCGGCTGCCCATCCTCAGCGGCGAAAAGGGGTTTCGTTCAGCCAGTCTATGATCTGCGCGACGCTTTCCTCCGCAGGCTTCGTGTTTTCCACCCGAAGCACCGGGATACGCAGCGTATCGAGCCAGCGGAGGGTGTAATCCTCCGGTCGCGCAATGACCGCATCAAAGAACGCCTGCTCCGAGGCATACATGTCTCCGCCCGGCAGCATACGTTCTCCGAATTTCCCGTAGGAACGCGCCCGTACACGGCGCAGCCGCTCCTCCCGCGGCGCCTCCACCAGCACAGCCGCCCGATAATACGGAAGCACCGCCTCGCCGTAATCACCCCTGACGGCGGCGAAAACAAAGCGTTCATCCGCGCTGACCGCTTCCAGAAGCAGCTGTGCCGCCTCCTCCCGGGATCGCGCGTCCGCAAAAGGATGCGCAGGGTCGTCTTTCGGGAAGTACAAATCCTCATTGTCGATGAATCGCCAGCCCAGCCGTTCCGCCAGGGCACGTCCCAACGTGCTCTTGCCGCTGCCGTTCAGGCCGCAGATGATGATGCCCATGCTTCCTCCCCCCTGCCGTTTCCATAGACAGCTTCATCCCGGATGGTTTCGCCCATCGACCCCCTTGACATGCAGCGCCTGCCCGGCCTATCAGCGGCAGGGCGTCGGCAGCCGGATGCTGGCACTCATGCGGGAAGAGCTGAAGAAGGAGCCCGTTCCGATTCTCTACCTGTGCCTGAATACGGAGCGCGGCTTTCCCTGTGTGGACTTCTACCGCCGCAACGGCTTTGAAAGCGACAGCAGGTCGATCCTGATGGCGGCTGACGTGAACCGGCCGTCCATCACGGAAAGCGTGCCAGCAGCCGCGCCATGAGCGGAATCACCCGATCCGCGTCCCCGCTGGTTTCCAGCTGAACGCCGCCCGGGCCGTCCGACAGCAGATTGCCTGCCGTCAGCACCCGCCTGAGCTGCCGCGCCGTTCCTTCATTGCCGTCCAGCACACGCACCGTTTCCGGCAGGATCTCCGCCAGAATCGGCCGCAGAAAGACATAATGCGTGCAGCCCAGCACCACCGCATCCACCTGCCGCAGGTCATAGGGCATGAACAGCTCCAGCAGATACCGTTTCGCCTGCTCGTGGGCTTCCGTTTCCACCAGCTCCATGAGGCCGGAACAGGGCAGCGGAATGGCGCCCTCCCCATAGCGATCGTACAGCGCCCGGAATTTCTCCAGCCGCAGCGTCATGGGGGTTGCCAGCACCAGGATGCTGCCCTCGCGGCGCATCTCATGGGCAGGCTTCAAGGCCGGTTCGATGCCGACGATGGGCAGCGAATGCCGTGCGCGCAGCTCCGCCGCCGCCACCGCCGTCGCCGTGTTGCAGGCAATGACGACGGCCTTCACATCCTGCGACAGCAGATGAGCCATCACCCGCTCCACGCAAAGCATACAGTCCTCGCGCGTCTTGGTGCCGTAGGGCGCGTTAGCCGTATCGCCATAGAAAAGGAAGCGCTCCTGCGGCAGCTCCCGCCGCAGCGCCGCCAGCGTCCCGATGCCCCCGACGCCAGAGTCAAAAACGCCCACCGGTCTCTGATCCGCCATGCCTTTCCCGCCTTCCGTCCGTTTGCATCATATTATATCCCTTTCCCGCGCGAATTGCAACCTTGCGCGATCCGCTCATCTGCGGTATAATGGATGGCATCAACATCAGGGAGTGATTCCATGATCGACACCAGTCAGGAGATCCGCATCGGCGACGTGGTGCAGACCCGCAAGCCCCATCCCTGCGGCTCCAGCGAATGGACGGTGACCCGCACGGGCGCGGACATCAAGATGAAGTGCTCCGGCTGCGGACGCATTGTCATGCTCGACCGCGAAACCTTCCTCAAGCGCCGCAAGAAGGTCATCACCCAGGGCCCCGCGCCCGTTTCCGCGCCTGTATGAGCGGCCTTCTGTGCGATCTGTGCGCCGCAGCGCTGATGATTGCGCTGCGCCTTTTTGTCGTGTCTCTGGCGCGGATCAGGGGGCGCAGCATGCTGCCCACGCTGCACGACCGGGACTGGACGCTGGTGTGGCGCTTGCCCTATCTCCGGCGCGGGCCCCGCAGGTTCGACGTGGTCATCTGTCACTATCCCGGGCGGCGGATGAAGCATCTCCCCTTCCTGCCCCAGTCCTTCGTCAAGCGCGTCATCGGATTGCCCGGCGAAACGCTGGAGGTCATCGAGGGTGTGCTGCACATCGGCGGCCATCCGGTTGACGAGCCCTACCTTGAACCGTCCATGACGCGCTTTTTCCGCAATCGACCGCCCGTCACCCTTGGCCCGGACGAGTATTTCGTCATGGGGGACAACCGGGACAGCTCCAACGACAGCCGCCGCGTGGGGCCGCTCAAAAGGCGGGCCATCGTCGGGCGTGTCGTCTGCGTCCTCTTTCCGCCGCGCCGCCGGCAGCGCGTCAGCGGTTTGCGGTGATTCGTCAGATTGTTACAGTGTTTTCTTGCAAGACGCATCAAACTATGCTATACTGATGATGAATTTGTATGCCCATGGGCAGGTATTGCTATGAAAAGGCTGGTGACCCACATGCGGAAGATTGTGCTTCTCCTGATGCTGCTCCTGAGCCTTTGCGTGTGCGCAGGCGCACAGGCGGACTCCTTCACGTTTGACGATTGCAGCGCTGCGTGCGAAATTTCCGGGGAAAAGTATACCATCCTCACCCGGGACAATATCAGCAGCCAGGCAGACTGGCTGACCGCCCGAGGCCTGACCGCAGCCGGCGTGCTGTCCGACTGGGACGAACGCGGGGTGCATCTGCAGGCCTGGTCGCTCACGGGGGACGTGTGCATTGAGATCACCGCCGTGCAGGATGAATTCGCAGCGCAGTACTACGACGTGAACCAGATCACCGAGGAGGAGCGCAAAACCTACCGGCTGGGGCACTCCTCCGACAAGGACGGCTATTACCGCGCGCAGGGGTACGACTACGAAACGCCCACCTGGAAGAACATGACCAATACCGGTCGCTTCCTGCAGCTGGAGTATACCCGCACCGTGAACGGCGAAACCTACCGCGGCTATGCCCGCAAGACCATCCGCAACGGCTACACCATCATGGTGGATTATCAGGTGTATGGCCGCAGTCTCAAAAACTCCGACAAAACCGCGCTGGACGCCATCATGAAAACCTGGGAGTTCCTCGAGATCTTCCCGCGTCCCGTCACCAGCGTCTCCAGCCTGGTTTTCACCGCCCGTCCGCCGCGGGAGACCAACACGGGCAAGTTCACCGTGGAGGGCAAGGGAACCGCCGGGCTGAACATCATCGGCGTGGTGATGCGCATGTCCAGCAGCGACGTCAAGCAGTTCGAGGTCACCATCGGCAAGAGCGGCAAGTTTGAGATGGACGTTCAGCTGCCCAAGGAGGGCGTCTGGCTGATGACCTACACGGTCGAGAACGGCAGCACGGTTGTCGAGGAGGGCGTGTTCGACATCATCACCTACGAAAAGGATCTGCTGACCGTCAGCCTCAACAGCGAGCTGCCCACCGTGCTGACCGGCAAGGAGCTGGTCATTTCCGGCGTCACGATGAAGCAGACCACCGTGCAGTGCATCGTGGACGGCCGCTATCAGAAAACCGTCACCACCAACAATACCGGCAAATTCTCCTTCACCATCGACACCAGCGCAGAGGGCGACTACACCATCACCCTCGTGTTCGAGAAGAAGGGCTATTCCAGCCGCCGCTTCCGCTCCGAGGCGACCCGCACCTACACTGAGGAGGATCGCCGGCAGATGATCCGGGACGAAGCCGTCAAGCCCGCCTACGCCACCCTCACCGGCAAGCTCAGCGGCTACACGGGCCGGTACATGGTCTACACCCTGTACGTCGAGCGCATTGAGGAAACGCCCACCGGCTTCCTCACCTTTGCGGGCATGAGCCGCACCAAATCCGGCGCATACCAGAACCCGGTGATCGTCCGTTCCTCCGAGCAGCCCGCATATCAGGCAGGCGACGCGGTGAAGATGTACCTCAAGTGCATCGGCTCCTACGAGGTACATGCCGACAGCGGCGCAAAGGAGTATCCCTATTTCGATCTGCAATGGATTGAGCCATAAGCAATCGCAAACCGAAACAGGAACCGGCGGCTGACGCACGCAGATGTCAGCCGCCGGTTTTTATGCTTCTGTCATTGTGACCTCTGTGGTTTTCCCGGGGTTTGCAGACCCTGCCGCCTTCCGGCGTTCACGCTCCGCCTTGCACATTTCCCGCAGCGTGCACGTCTCACACAGGGGACGCTGTGCCTTGCAGACCCGTCTGCCATGGTAGATGAGCCGGTGGTGCATGTCGAGCCAGTCCTTCTTCGGGATCGCCTTTTGCAGCTGCAGCTCCGTCTTCAGCACGTCGTCCGCTTCCGCCAGTCCCAGGCGGTTGCTCACCCGGAACACGTGGGTGTCCACCGCGATGGCGGGTACACCAAAGGCGTTGGACATCACCACGTTGGCCGTCTTGCGGCCCACGCCCGGCAGCGCCGTCAGCTCCTCCATTGTCCGCGGCACCTCGCCGCCGTGACGGAGCATCAGCAGCCTGCAGGTCTCGATGATGTTCGTAGCCTTCGACTTGAAGCCGCAGGCCTTGACCATCGGATACAGCTCCTCCACCGTCGCCGCCGCCATGCTCTGCACATCGGGGAAACGTGCGAACACGGCAGGCGTCACTCTGTTGACCATCTTGTCCGTGCACTGGGCGGACAGCATGACGGCAACCAGGGTTTCGTAGGGATTGGTGAAGTGCAGCTCCGGCCCGGCTTCGGGGTACAGACGGGTCAGCTCGGCCAGAATGGCCTTTTTGGAGAATCGGGGCATGGGAATAGTCTCCTTCCGCTAAAGCTTCAGCAGTTCTTTGGGCATACGTTTCATCAACTGCATTACGCCCATCAACAGCGCTATCTTCACCGGACACTCAATCGCATTAACAAGCAGACGCAAGGGCAACTTCGCCCAGAATGTACCCGGATACAAAATGTACGTCCAAACAGAATTGAGGAACATCTCCCCAACCACAATCACTGGCACGATGCATAGTACCGCTCGCAGCCAGCTGCACTCTTTTTTGTAGAGTACCAGAGCATACCATAGCCCTGAAAGCGCTGCGACCAGCGTATAGCCCGGGAATAATGGGCCGTACTGCTGATTATAGAGGAAGTAGTTGAGGATATCGCCCGCCGCTCCTGTTAACAGACCATACAGCGGACCCATCATCCAGCCAGACAGCGCAATGGGAATGAAGCCCAGGACACTGAAGCGGATCTCCTTCGTGATTTGGGGGCTCAGCCGACCCAGCACCACATTCAACGCCACCATCAATGCCAGCATCACCAGTTGGCGGGTTGTAATCATTCTTTTCTGCACAGAAAATACCTCCTTTACAGGTCGTTTAACCGACCGACTCGCAGGAGGCAGTAACCAAGACAGCGGGATGCGCCGCTGGCACCGCGGGAAGGTGTTCCGCGCTCTCTCCTCCATACCGGATGAAGAGAAGCGGGACGTGTCCTCCCTTCGTTTCATGACAACTCCCCGTTCATGAACACTTGACGCGCCAGAAGCTACTCTGCCTGATACGAATCGTATGGCACGAGGGCATTGTACAACGTTTTGCAACAAAATGCAAGGGTTGTACCGCGGAAATACAGCCGCCGGAGCGCATGGCCCCGACGGCTGTCACATATGTTTATCTGAGGATGGCGGCCACCAGCTCCACCACGGCCTCGGCAATGAGGGAGATGCCCACAAAGGTCCACACCGCATTGACCGCGCCGAAGGGGTTGATCAGGATAATCACCGCCAGCACAATCGCCACACTCGCGGCAATCGCGGGCATGTACCACCGCCCGGCCTTCAGGCGGAGCATGTCCGTCATGGCCTGCAGCTTCATCGCCGCCAGCACCAGCATCCAGCCTGCGTAGAGCACCGTCAGCAGCGGGAAGGCCGTGAGGATCCACTTGTACTGCGTCATGCACAGCACACCCGTCATCAGCAGCGTCAGGCCCTTGAACAGCAGCTGGGACGTCACGCCGATCTCCGGCTGAACCGTGAAATAGCGGATCACGCAGATCACGCCGCCCAGCACCATCAGCACGCCCGCGCCGATGATGATGCCGCTGGTGAAGCCCACAGGATCAATCAGCAGCAGAATGCCCACGAGGATCTCCAGCACACACAGGGTCAGTCCGCCCACGCGGCCCCTGAAAAAGCACTTCATTCTGTTCATATTCACCCTTCATCCTTTGCATCCGTTTCCAGCAAGGTCATGAATTCCTCGCCGGTGATGGTTTCCTTCTCGTACAGGTGCTTCGCCAGCCGCTCCAGCGCATCCCGGTTTTCCGTCAGAATCGCCCGCGCACGGTCGTATTGCTCCCCGACGATCCTCACGACCAGCTGATCGATCTTCGCCTGCGTTTCCGCCGAGCAGGTCAGGGACGCGTCGCCGCCCAGATAGGCGTTCTCGACCGATTCCATCGCCACCATGCCGAATTCCTCCGACATGCCGTAGCGGGTGACCATCGCCCGGGCCAGCTTCGTCGCCTGCTCGATATCGTTGGACGCGCCGGTGGTCACGCTGCCAAAGACAAGCTCCTCCGCCGCACGGCCCGCCGTGTAGGTCGCAATCTTGTTCACGATTTCCTCGCGGGTCAGCAGATAGTGATTGTCCTCGTCCACCTGCATCGTGTAGCCCAGCGCACCGGAGGTACGGGGCACGATGGTGATCTTCTGCACCGGCGCGGAATGGGTCTGCTTCGCCGCCACCAGCGCATGACCGATCTCGTGATATGCCACAATGGACTTTTCCCTGTCCGTCAGGATCGCGTTCTTCTTCTCGTAGCCGGCGATGACAACCTCGATGGCTGCCTCCATATCGGCCTGGCTGGCTTCGCTGCGTCCCTCGCGGACAGCCCGCAGCGCAGCCTCGTTGACGATGTTAGCCAGCTCCGCGCCGGAAGCGCCGGACGCCATGCGGGCAATGCGGCCATAGTCGATGTTCTGCTCCGCGCGAATCTTCTTCGCGTGGACGCGCAGGATTGCTTCGCGGCCCTTCAGGTCGGGCAGCTCCACGGGCACGCGGCGGTCGAAGCGGCCGGGACGCGTCAGCGCGGGATCCAGCGATTCGGGGCGGTTCGTCGCCGCGAGGATCACCACGCCGCCGGAGGCCTCAAAGCCGTCCATTTCCGTCAGCAGCTGATTCAGCGTCTGCTCGCGCTCGTCATTGCCGCCCATGCGGCTGTCGCGCTTCTTGCCGATGGCGTCGATCTCGTCAATAAAGACGATGCAGGGCGCCTTCTCCTTGGCCTGGCGGAACAGGTCGCGCACCTTGCTGGCGCCCATGCCCACGAACATCTCCACAAACTCGGAGCCGCCGATGGAGAAGAAGGGCACCTCGGCTTCGCCTGCAACGGCCTTGGCCAGCATCGTTTTGCCGGTGCCGGGAGGGCCGACGAGCAGCACGCCCTTGGGCATCGTGGCGCCGATTTCGCGGTACTTGCCCGGATCATGCAGGTAGTTGACGATCTCCTGCAGGCTCTCCTGCGCCTCGTCCACGCCCTCCACATCATCGAACTTGATGCCCTGCGAGGACTTGACATACACCTTGGCGTTGGATTTTCCCATGCCGAAGGCCATGGAGCCTGCGCCCATCTTCTTGTTCATCTGCTTCATGAGGATGCGCGCGATCAGCGTGAACATCAGCAGCGGAACAATCCAGCTCAGGAAGAAGGACAGGACGGGCGACATCTCATCGACGATTTCCGAGCCGAACACCGCGCCGTGCTCGGACAGCCGCTTGATGAGCTCCGGGTCGTCCATCAGTCCGGTGCGGTAGACCTGCTTCTGCTCCTTGTCCGTAAAGACAATCTGGTTCGTCTGCACGCTCACCACGCCGACCTTGTCCTCATCCGTCATGCGCATGAAGGTGCCGTAGTCGACCTCAATCACCCGATTGCTGCTGATGAGCGGCATGACCAGCGCGTTGAACAGGAACAGCACCACCAGCACGATCACGTAGTAGTATATGAATGGTTTCTTTGGGGTTTTGACTTCATCCATGTTGATTCCCTCCCTACAGGAAGAAGGTTACTGCGGTATTTTGAACGAAACATGGACTGAATATAAACTCAATGTGAATTTTCGCCAAAATGGGACAGACGAACGATGATCTGTCTCCCCGCGTCACAGCTTCCCGACCACATCATCCATCGAGTACAGCCCCGGCTTCTGACCGACCAGGAATTCCGCCGCCCGCAGCGCGCCCGCGGCGAATACGCTGCGGTTCTCGGCGCTGTGGCTGACGCGGATGCGCTCGGAGGTGCCGAAGAAGCACACCTCATGCTCGCCCGTCACCGTTCCGCCGCGCAGGGCGTGAACGCCGATCTCCTGCCTGCGCCGCCTGCAGTCCCGTCCATGGCGGCCAAAGACGGCCTCGCGCTCCTCAGCGCAGCCCTCCTTCACCGCATCCAGCAGCATCAGGGCCGTTCCCGAGGGCGCGTCCGCCTTGCGGTTGTGATGGGCTTCGACAATCTCGATGTCGAAGCTCTCTCCCAGCACGCCCGCCGCCTTCTTCGCCAGCGCACGCAGCAGCGCGATGCCCAGGCTCATGTTGCCGGAGCGAAAAATCGGAATCACCTTCGCCGCCTCGTCGATGGCCGAGAGCTGCTCCTCGGAAAGGCCGGTGGTCGCAATCACCGCCGGGATGCGGTGCTTCACCGCGTAGGTCAGCAGATCGGCGCCGGGCTTCCAGGTGGAGAAGTCGATGATCACGTCCGCCTCCGGGCAGTCCTCAAAGGTCTGGTACAGGGGGAAATCCGCCTGACCGGGCACGATATCCACGCCGCAGGCGACCTCCATGCCGTGCTCCGCCGCCTGTCGGGCCACCTCGCGGCCCATGAACCCCAGCGCGCCGGAGATCAGGATCTTCATCAGCATTGCTCCTTTCACGCAGAACAGGACGCGGTGTGATCGCCGCGCCCTCAGGACCTCGACAAAGTGCCTTCGGCACTTTGTCGAGGTTTCGCACTCACTCACTGGTCGAA
>JBJEUF010000101.1:0-43617 GCA_051883695.1 Aristaeellaceae bacterium | reverse complement strand
GCTGCAGACACAGGAAAGCGTTTTCCGCAGTGCGTTGACCAGAATGATTTCTTGATCACACTTCATCCGCCTCCCGGCATGAAAAAACTTGAAAGGAACACCAATGTGTAGTATAATAGGTAAAATTGTTCCATTCCGATTTGCATACACGAGAAAGGATCAGGAGGTGCCTGCTGATGCTCTGTGAACACAGGAACAGCGGACTTCAGCTATTGACCTATGAGCAGGCTGCATGGCACAGCCGCTGTCTGCTGTGCGGCGGAATCACCCGGGCCGATGCACCCGGCAATGACCCGCAGGCCGGACAGGCAGCCGCCCGGGGCTTCCTGCAGTATACGCAGCGCCGCTTCGCACAAGCCGCCGACTGTTTCCATCAGGCCTTCGATCTCAGCGGCGATGCGCGTTATGCCGCCGCGTCCCTTGTGTGCCGGTATGGCGTGACCTGGTGCGGCGACGAGCTGCAGCCCACCTTCGGCGCCTATCCCCTGCCTGCCGGAGGGCTGCGGGATACCGGGGAATGGCGGGCCATCGAAAGCGCCGCGTTTCCGGGCAATGCCGCCTATGCCGGATTGAATGAAAGGATCACGCAGCTGGAGGAGATCCTGACCTGCATCCGCCGTCAGGAGGGCGTCAGCGCCTGCGACGTGTTCCTCTGCTATCGCCGGACGAGCGCCAATGTGCAATGCGCCCTGCGGCTCTACCGGGAGCTGACGCAGGCAGGCCTGCGGGTTTTCTGTGCGGATGTGACCACCCGCGGCAAGACGCAGGAGCAATTCGAGGCCGAGGTTTACCACGCGCTGCACACGGCGGAATATCTGGTGCTTCTCCCCGGGCAGGACGGGCTGACACCCTGGCTGTACAACGAGTTGGATCGCGCCGCCTGCGATCAGGCGCACCGGTTCATCCTGAACACCGGCTGCGACGGCGGGAAGCTGGGGGAGTATCTGCCGCTGGACGATATCCGCAATCGGCTGCTGACCTCCGCCGCAAACTGCCGGCCCGATTGTCTCTACACCCGTGCGCTGTCGGCGCTTCGCGAGAGGAACGCCGCCGCAGCAGCCGCCCTGCTGCAGCGTGCCGCGGCAAAGGGACACACCGCCGCGCAGCTGCTGATGTCCGGGCTTTGCCGGGAGGGGCTTGTGCTGCCCGCCGATCCGCTCCGCGCCGACGCGTATCTCCGTCTCGCCCGCGAGCCCTCCGAGGGCTGCCGCCGTCAGGTCAGCGAGGATCTGCTTGCACTGGAAAGCGCGCTGGGCATCACACGCCGTCAGGCGCTGATCTATCTCGTGGCCGACGTCAGCGATACCGGCCTTCTGGCTTCCCGGACGCTATCGCGTACCCTGATCTCCGCCCTGAACGCCGATCGTCATCTGGCGGGCAGCGAGCTTTGCCTGATCGGCTATGACCGCCATGCCCGTGTGCTGGCCGAGCCGCGTTCCCTGGCAAAATTCGGTTCGGCTGCCGATGCGGCCGCAGCGCTGCGCACCTGTCCGCAAACCGGTGATGACCGCGCCGCCTATGCGGCCAAGGGGCTGCGCTGCGCGGTCAGCCATCTCAGCCGGTATGAGGGCGCCGCAGGGCGCGAACCCTTTCTCGTGCTGCTGCGCCCCTGCGCCACCAACGACCCGGACACGTCGCTCGAAGCCGCGCGGAGGCTGATCCAGGAGGCGGCTCGTCCCGATGCCATGGCGGAGCTTCTCAGCGCCGACCAGCTTGATGACTGCCTTTCCCGCCTCCGGGCGATGATACAGAATCCCGAATGATTTTCCCAGGAGGATGCATCCATGATTATCCACAGCTCTGTTCAGGATCAGGTTTTCCGGTGCCCCCGGTGCGGCAACAGGGAATTCCCCGACGGCATTCTGCGTCCCTCCTTCATTTGCCCGGTCATCGGCTGTGGCTGCGTGATCGAGCCGGACCGTATGCCCCCCGTGCTGCCCGATCCGGACCGCGCCCCTGTCGCCCAGGCCGATCAGCCCCGGACCGTGCCCGGCGATCCCCTGATCTATGACCGGGACGAAAACGGCGACTGGACCGTCAGGGGCGTGTACGGCGATCCCACGGTTCTCACCATACCCACGATGGTCAGCGGGCGACCGGTCATGAGCATCGGCAGCAACGCCTTTGCCGGCCGGAAAACCCTGCGCAGGGTGACGCTGCCCGATACGGTTTCCGTTATCGGCGAGGACGCCTTTGCGGGGTGCAGCGAGCTGGAGAGCATCACCTTCGGCACCGGTCTGACGCTGCTGGATCGCGGCTGTCTGCGCGGGTGCAGCGCGCTGTTTGCGGTCACGCTGCCCGACAGGCTCGAGGAGATCGGCCGCGAAGCCTTCTCCGAGTGCGAACGGCTGGAGTCCGTCCGCATCGGCGGCAACGTGCGCGTCATCCGCGACAACGCCTTCTACATGTGCACAAGCCTGCTGGATTTCACCTTCACCAGACGGCCGGAGCACATTGCCGTCACTGCCTTTGCCGGCTGCTATGCCTTCGATGAGACGGCGCTGTTCCCCGGCGAAGCCTGATGCAGGGAGGTATACACGATGTCCGAGCCCCTTTACAGATGGCCCATGCGGGATGCGTCCGTCCTTGTCCGCAGCTTCGATACGCCTGATATCCTGGAGCCGTACACCACGGTGATCCTGCAGCCCGGTCAGGAAGCCATCGTCTTTACCGATGACCGCCTGATGCACCTGACCGAGGTTGCCTCGCACATGATCACCGGCAACATGCGGGTGGATCTCCAGCAAACCTTCAGGATCCTCCGGGCGGGCGGTACGGTGCATACCAGCTTTGGCTCCGCCATCACCCTCTTTGACGTCCGCACCCGGCTTTTGCCGACGGAGAGCCTGATGCTCGAGACCGCCGACGGTTCGCAGGTGCATCTGTCCTTTGGCGGTGCGTTCCGCATCGCCGATCCTACCCGGATGGTCATGAACGCCCTGCACCTGCAGCCCTGCGCCGGAGGCGGCGCCCATGAATTGCGCATGGACGATCCCTTCGTGCAGGATGTGATCCGCCGGATCACCGACATAGCCGCGGAGGAGCTGGCGCAGGCGGCACAGACCTGCGCCCATGCGGAGGAGGCCAAAAAGCGCCTGCCGCGAAGCGAGGTGACAGAGCCCATCCTGCGCCGGGTCAATGACGCCATCCGCCAGACGGGCTTCCTGCTGGAGCGGCTGCGCCCCACGCTGACGGAGCGCGCCTGTCCTTACTGCCATCGTCCGCTCTCCATGCAGGAGATCAGGAACCGCCGCTGCGGTGACGAAAACACCGGCTGCAACCGCCCGTTGGAGGTCTGTCCGGAATGCGGCGCGCTCGTCACGCAGGAATACGCCGCCTGTCCCCGCTGCGCAGCCGAGCTCACATGGTGTGACCGCTGCCGCTGCTTTGCGCAGGTGGAGAAGGGCCGCTTCTGCATCCGCTGTCACACCGCCTGCTATCCGCCTCTCCCCCGCGAATTGCTACAGATCGCCCGGCACACATGAGGACAAGGAGGCTGACCGATGCCCATCATCCGCATTCGCCTGTCTGACGGCGCGCTCTCCGGCGTCAGTCAGATCCTGCTGACCGAACCGGAAAAGCTCCTGCGGGACGGACGCATCATTCCTTTCCTGAGCAAGCTGAGCGATTGCACCGGCGGAGGAAGCTGCGCATGGGAGCTGCTGATGCACAGCGTTTCCACAAGCAGCGGCGTCCGGCTCTGCGCCCGGCTGATCACCCATACCCGCCTGCCCCACGGCACCCCCGCCCAGCTGGAAAGCAGCGTGACCGCCGCGCAGGAAAAGCAGCTTGCCGCCCTTGCGGAATGCAGCATCGCCGCCGAGGGCTGCGCCGAGCGGCTTCCGCCTGCGCCGCGGGCCGGACTGGTCTGCCTGTCCAAGCGCACGCCGGAGCTGCTGCCCGTCGAAGCCGCGCTGGAGGAAGGGCAGCTGCTGTCCCATCTGTGCGTCTCGCCCGGCAACGGCTTCTCCCTGCTGCTGGTTCGCACGCAGTGGCAGCAGGACGAGCTGGACAAGGCCGCCCGCGGCATCAGCGCCGGGCGAAGGGCACAGCTTGCCCGCGAAGCGCTGTTCTGCTTCGCCGTCACCCTCTGGGGGCCTGACGCGCAAGCCTCCGCCGCATGGCTGCAGGGCGTCACCCTGAACACCCTCGCCCTCTTTCTCCCCGCCCAGCCGCAGCTTTATCCGCTGTGCATGCGCAGCGATCCCTGGAAGCTGCTGACCATGCTGCCCGGTGTGCCCGATCGTCCCGCAGTGCTGACGCTCAGCGAGCTGCTGACCTGCTGCGGCTGCCCGGCGGAACCGGGCGAAATGCAGCGGATGTGCCGCACAAGCTGGCGCGACGATGCCCGTGAGGCCTTCACGAAGGCCCGGCTGCCGCTGCTGAGCGCCGACCTGACCCTGCAGTCCGATGATCTGGTGTTCCTCGGGCTTGGCAGCAGCGAGGATCTGACCGGCGTTCTGGGCATGTCCGACGCCATGGCAGAGATGCTGCGCATGTGCGTGATGATTCTCCGGCAGCTGGGCGTCCTGCACACCGGCAGGCTCTCCGACGGCGAGGGCAATCCCCTGATGCGCTATCTGCTGCCCACCGTCGGTCATATCTACGAGCAGCTGGTGCGCGAATGCTGCTACCATACGATGTACAGCCCGTATTACGCCTACGCCACCGGCCGCAGGCCCCGGCAGATCACCGGCGTCATCCTCTCGACCTACGATCAGGGGCCTGACTGCAAGTACTACACCCTGCAGCAGTTCCCCGGGGACATGCGGACCACCGAGATACAGTCCCGCATCCGGGACCGGATGATTGACGACTTTGCCGATCACGCCCTGCAGGATGGCCGGAAGCAGTCCGATGTATACTGGTATCATCTGTTCAACGACATGAATACCGCCCGCTGCCAGCGCAACGAGATGGCCCATGAGGCCGCCGGAATCAGCACCGCCGCAGCCTTTGCCCATGTCTTTCTGCTGGACAGGCCGGGGGAGCCCAGCCTGCTGCGCCGTCTGCTCGACTGCCGCCGGGTGGAAGCCTGCTTCCCGCAGCGGTAGTCCTGCTTTTCCTTCCGACAAGAAAGAGAGGTCAGCGTCCATGTCCGACAAGCGTTCCGCATTCTATGAAAACCGCGTGGTCAGAATGCTCATGCCCATGGCAGTTGCGCTGCTGCTACTTGTGTGCATCTCCGGCCTGTGCATCTACCCCTTTCTCTTCTCCGCCGCCGGATACGCATCCACGGTGGGCAATCTGGCCCGTCAGCTGCTGATCACCGCGCTGGTCGCGCTCATCTCCGCCCTCGTTCCCGCCCTGATGATGAGCTTTGTCAGGGAGAATTTCTCCATCAGCACGACGCTGGCGCTCAGCTGGGTTGTGGCGGTTGTGGCCAGCTGGATCGCGATGCTGATTCAGCGGATCAGTCCCCTGGGCGATGTGTACGGCAGCGGCATCCTGAATGTGATGTTCTCCGTCCTGATCGGCTCCGTGCTGTCCGTCGCACCGGCACTGCTCGCCACGGGCGTCTGCATCGCGCGCCGCATCATCGCCAACCTGATCGCAGGAAGGAAGCAGTGAAGCGCCCCATCTTCGATGACACAGGAGGATATTCGACATGGACAGCATGCACACCATGCTCTTGTACCGCACCCCTGAGCACGTGACCACCGTCCCCGCCGACGCGTGCGTCGTCCGGCTGAACACCGCGAACCACCAGCTGCAGGAGTTCCGCTCCGGTGCAGCCGTTCCCGAGGGCGGCGCGGGCCTTCATCTCTACACCGTGCCGCTCAAGCCCCTGGAGCCGGTTTTCGCCATGCAGGGCGCCATCAGCTGCTCATTGCAGAACGGCGCCAGCTTCCGGCCCGGCTTCTGCTTCGGCTTTACGATGCGCTACATCAGCCCCGCAGGACTCAAGGGTCTCCTGACCGCCTCCACCGCCCGGAACGGCTACATCCCGGACTGCGTGACGCTGGAGGATCTCTACAATCTCCTGCTGCCGCAGATGAAAGCCGCCTGCGGCACAGCCGTCGCGAGGTTCACCGACGGCAAGGTGCTGTCCTACACGCACTGGTGGCAGGAAATGAATTCGGGAACCGCCTTTGCAAAAGCGCTGTCCCTTGCGCTGATCCCCGTGCTGAACGGCTTCGGTTTCCGCCTGGAGCCTGACAGCCTCGTCTTCAAGGGACTGGCCAGCCGGCCCCTGGCCTGATCCGCCAGAATCGCAGGAAAGAGGTGATTGCGCATTTCATCCCCGCACAATGCTTCTCCCCCGTCTTTGCAGGACGCCTGCGCGCAGACCGAAGCCCTGCGCACCGCGCTGAGCGAGGCAGCCGGCCGGATTGCCGGGCTCAGCCTTCCGGAAGCCGCACAGGCTGCGGAGAACCTGACGCATCTGCGGGATGCGCTCCTCCCGCCTCCGGCTTCCAGTCCGGCGCTGCGGGAGCTCGATGCAGCCCTCCTCAGCGTGATTCAGCTGCTTCCGGACGACCTTGCGCTTGCTCCCGCAGCAGAATTCGCCCAGACCATGAAAGCCCTGCGGCGGACGCTGCTGGTCGATCGCCGGCACACGGAGCCGGAGCCTGACAGGCAAGCGCTGAGCCTACTGCTGTGCACACGGCAGATGCAGCTGCTTGAACACCAAGCCCTGCTGCGCACCACCTGCGCCAGCATCACGGAAACCCGACACCTGCTGGAGCAATCCGACGATCCGGTTAAGCAGGAGCTGCTCCAGACCCATCTGTCCCTGCTGAAGGAATACCACAGCGTCAGTCAGGCCATGGTCGAACACCTGCAGGAGGAAATCGACCAGCTCCTCACAGAGCTGCGTGGCTGAACACTCTCTACGCGAGTCAATACTTACAGATACAGGAGGAATTTTTCTATGGCATTGCTGGATATTTTGAAGGGAAAGAAGAACAAGGCAAAGGCCGAAGAGGCCGCCGCGCCCGAAGTCCCGGCTGAGGAGAAGAAGCCCGATCCGATCAGCCTGGGTGGCCTCACCGACAGCCAGATTGAAAACGAGCTGAAGATTCTCGACAGCGACCGTTCCCTGAGCACTGTGCTGGATGATACCGCCAGCCGCCTGATTGCAACGAAAATCGAACTGAACATGCATACCGGCTACACGCTGCAGGATTTCCGCAGCGGCATCGTCTCCGATGAGATGCCCTTCCTGGATTACGACACGGCGCTGATCGCGGCGGTTGAACAGCTGGAGAACTACTGCAAGTACCGCCCCGACATGGCCGCTAAAGCCATCGATCTCCTGAAGCCCGCATTTCAGGCCCGCAGCATGCCCACGCCTGTCACCAAACGCGAGGTGCTCACCCTGAAGGGGCATTACCTGAATGCGCAGCTGGTCTCCGTGCAGGGACAGCTCTACAGCAGCCAGGCCGCCATCGACAGTTATCAGAAGCTCCTCGCCCAGTATGAGGCCAACAAGGCCCTTGATCCCGAAGGGCAGCGCGCCATGTTCATCAAGCAGCAGCTGGAGCATACCGAGAAAATGAAGAGGGTGCTGTTTGACAATATCGGTACGCTGCAGGCCACCATCGAAACCAACGTCATCGAGATCGAAACGGCGCCCCTGGAAGCCATCAATCCCAAGAAGTATCTCTCATCCGTCATCGAGATGATCACCGAGCAGCGCGAAACCTACAAGAATTTCCTGCGGAATTGTTCCGACTTCCAGAAGATGCTGGAAGAAATGAACCAGGGCCAAATAGAAATCACAGCTCTCGAGCGCGCCATGGAGCTGGAGGTGAGGAACAGTATGTACAGGCTCGAGAGGGATCGCATCATGCGTGCAAAGCGCGCCGCCATCGACAGCTATGATCCGGCAAAAAAGGCAACGCCCGTCCCCGCCGAGCCGGTAAACGCGCCGCAGCCCAACGTTGTTGAAAATGAGGCCCCGGCAGCGCAGGCGGCAAAAGCCGAGGAAGCGCCTGCCCCCCAGATGATGGATTTCATTTGATGGCTATATCTACCGTACAGGAGGTTCACAATGGCAAGTTTTCTGAAGAATGTCGGCAACAAGCTGCACGACCTGATTTACACCAACAAGGCAAGCGCACCGAGGTTGACTCCCGAGGAAGCCGCGCAGGCCGCCCAAAACGCCAAGGCCGCCCTGACCCGCCTGAATGAGAACGCCGCGTGGGCGCAGATTCAGGTCAATGCCGAGATCGAAATGATCCGGATGCTGCCGCCGGGCGATCCCCGCATCAAGCAGTACCGGCAGAAGCTCAAGCTCCGCCTGGTCATGCAGCAGTATATCGATAAGATGGCCATGACCATGGAGATGGTCAACTCCCAGATCGAGCTGGGACAGATGACCGCCGAAATGGGCAGCGCCATGAAGGACGCCAACCGGCTCGTGAGCTCCTACAAGCGGGATATGCCCAGCTTCACCGGCTTTGTGCGCGATTTCATGAATACCGTCACGCCCATGAACGAGGCGCTCAACGGCGGGCTGGACGAGATGACCAGGGCGCTGGATCAGCTGACCCACGCATCGCTGGACGGCGTTTTCTCCGAGGAGGACATCGACCGGCTCATCAGCGGCACCGCCAGCAGCATTGAGCCCGCCGCAGCCGCGCCACAGGCAGCTGCGCAGCCCGCCGCGCCTGCCGCAGAGCCCGCCAAGCCCGCCGCCGCACCGGGGAAGCCCGCCGGCAGCAGCGATTTGCTCTCCAGCATCGAAGCCGAGCTTGGCAACTGGAAGTCCCAGAACAACGGATAAGATCGCTCATCCTTCCGGACGATACGCAAAGGAGCTCGCCGCATGAACGATATCGAACGCAACAAGCGCAGAGTCGAGCTGGAGGTCGAATACAACAAGGCGGTTCAGCTCGCCCATGACAGGAACCGGGACGGTCTGGCCCAGCACCTGATCGCCGCCATGGCGCAGTACAAGCTGGCTGAACTGGCCACGACCCCCGAATCCCGCCTGGCCCATCAGACCTGCGCCCGCACCCACGAGAGCCTGGTGGAGGAGCGCAAGAAGGTGCTCAGCGCCGCCTCCGCATTGGAGGGCGGCGAAGCCGAAGCCCCGTCATCGGACGCAAGCCCCGCTCCCAAGGAGGATGCGGGCACGAAGCCGAGCGGCAAGGAAAAGAAGGGCAAGGACGAGCTCTACGGTTTTGACCCGGAAAACTGCCGCGTCAAGGAAGTACCGAAGGTCAGCTTCGACGACATCATCGGCTCCGAATCCACCATTGCCGCCCTGCGCAAGGCCTTCCACCACAACGAGGAGCTGTTCAAGTTCAAGAACCTGACCCGGCTGGCGCCCCTTGCCTCCAAGCCCGATCACCACCTGATGTACGGGCCTCCCGGCACGGGCAAGTCCTTCCTGTGCAAGGCCATCGCCCACGAGATCATGACCATCTTCCCCAACACAGAGGAGAATCCCCACAACAGCGCCTTCTTCAACGTCAACAGCGCCGAAATCTGTTCGCCCTATTACGCAGTACCGGAAAAGCGCCTGGACGCCCTGTTCGCCGCCGCATCCAGGTACAGCCACTGCGTCATCTGCATAGACGAGATGGAGCGCCTGTGTCCCGACCGCAACGGCAGCGGCGCGGAAATGACCGCCGTGGCCGACGCGGTCGCCATCGTCACCCGGATGCTGCAGCTGATCGACGGCGTGACAGGCAAATGCAACGCCATCATCCTCTGCGCGACCAACTACCCCTGGAAGGTGGACAAGGCCATGCGTGACCGCCTGTCCAGCAAGCTGCTGCTCGACCTGCCCAACGAGGACGCCAAGCGCCAGTACCTCGAGCGCAATGTTGGCCTTTTCCTTGGACGCACAGAGGAGGAGCGCAGCGCGTCCATCCGGATGCTGCTGGGGATGCTCCATCACGCCTCCTACCGCGATCTGGATACCCTCGCGCAATCCATTCAGGTTTCCGGCCTTCACAAGACCATTGCCAATCATCCCGGTGAATACGAGCTGGAAACCTTCGATCCGCTGAACGAAAACGAGCTCCGTCAGCAGATGGATAACGTCGTCATCGCCTATGACGAGGCCTATCACGCCCGTCTGAACGATCCGTCCCGCTGGTCAAACTTCTGATCCTCCGCATTTTTCCGTTCAAGCGAATGCCATTGGAGGTCCTACACGATGTCCGCACATGCTCCCCGCATCAGGAAATCCGCCGATACTAAATTGTTCTATACCGTGGACGGCGAGGAAGCGACGATCGTCGGCGCCTGCAAGCTGAATGCTTCCCATCTGGAGATCCCCGCCGTGATCACGGACGGCGCGGCCCGGTACCGGGTCACAGCCATCGGCGAGGCCGCCTTCAGCTATCAGTCCGCGTTGCAGACCGTCGCGCTGCCCCCCACCCTCTGCCGGATTGAACACGGCGCGTTCGAGTGCTCCGGTCTGACCGAGGTGCAGCTGCACGACGGCCTCACCTGCCTCGCGCCCTACGCCTTTTGGGGGTGTGCGCACCTGAGCCGCGTCATTCTGCCATCCAAAGGGCTGAGCGCACTTCCGGAGCAGGTTTTTGGCGCATGCCCCGCCTTACAGCGCAGCGGCGTGACGAACCTGAACCGCATCCACCTCCGGGACATGCAGGACTGCGGCTTGCAGGATCTGACCCGGCGCGACAAGCCCAGCGTGACCGTTGTGGTCAATGGCGCTGCGCCGGATTCCGCGCCCATCGACGAGAACAGCCCGGAAGCGCTCCTCCTGCGCGGTCAGCAGCTTGAAGCGGAGAGCCGGACAGCCGACGCCGCCGTCTTCTATATGCAGGCGCACGATCTGCGCACGGAAGCCGCCGGCAACGTCGATATGCAGACCCGTGTGGCAGAAACCAACGCCATCGCAGAAGCGGAATACCGTCTGGGCGTGCTGCTGAAGCTGAGCCTTGCGCCGGAAAGGAACGCGGACGGTTCGCCGCGCCCCACGGCGGCTGATCTGCTGCACCTCGCCGCCGACACCGCCAACCTTGCCGACGCGATGTATCACCTGGGGGATCTGTATGCCGGCGGATACGGCATGAGCCCCGACCCCGCCGCAGCGCTCCGATACCTCAAGCGCGCCGCCGCCCTCGGTCACGAGCGCGCTTGCCTCGACCTGGGCTTTGTCTACACCGATGGGACGCTCGATCAGCCGGACTTTGCCACAGCCCGCATGTATCTATGCAAATGCGCAGCATTTGACGGCCCCTACAGCGCCATCGCCGGAGAAGAGCTTTCCCGTCTTGATAGGGCCGGTGAATGAGGCAGGACAAAAGCCCCGCAATCGACGAAATCCGCCGTTTTCCCTTGCATATCATCCAATTTGATGGTAAGATAGGAAACGGCGTTTTTATGCGCCGCCATCCCATACGACACCATGCAGCCGCCGCTGTATCATACTAATTCTCGATAAAAATGTTGCACCGAGCGCAGTGAATTTTTCGTTCTGGCAAAGCTGAGTGAAGCGAGGCGTTACTTACAGTACGGTGAGCGGAACGAAGCAAAGCCAGAGCGGAAAAGGCACTGTGCGAATGTAACATTTTTATTGAGAATTAGTATCAGGCCGTCTGCAGAAGGAGACACATCATGGAACATTATGAGAACCTTGTGCTGGACGAGGAGCGCGCCCTCTATGGCCTGCATGGTGCGCAGGTTGTCCATTGCACGTTTGATGGCCCGGCAGACGGCGAATCCGCCCTGAAGGAATGCAGCAACATCCGCGTGGAGGATTGCGACCTGCGCCTGCGTTATCCCCTCTGGCACGTCACATCCGGTTCGCTGACGAACTGCCGCATGACCGAAACCTGCCGCGCTGCTCTCTGGTACGATCAGCGGCTGACGATCACCAACTGCGAAATGAACGGCATCAAGGCGCTGCGGGAATGCCGCAGCATCATCATTGAGGGCGGCAGCGCCCAGTCCACCGAGTTCGGCTGGATGTGCCGGGATCTGCGTGTGAAGGACTTCACCCTGCGCTCCGAGTACCCCTTCCTGCATACGGATAACGCCGATTTTGTCCATCTCACCATGCAGGGCAAGTACTCCTTTCAGTACACCCGCAACCTGACCCTCCGCAACTGCGTGCTGGATACGAAGGACGCCTTCTGGCATTCGGAGAACGTCACCGTCTATGACAGCGTTGTGAAGGGCGAATATCTCGCCTGGTACTCCACGAATCTCCGGCTCGTGCGCTGCCGCATCAGCGGAACCCAGCCCCTGTGCTACTGCAAGGGCCTGGTGCTGGAGAACTGCACGATGGAGGGCTGCGACCTGAGCTTTGAAAACAGCGAGGTGCAGGCCACCGTCAACGGCCACATCGACAGCGTGAAAAATCCCGTCAGCGGCTTCATCACGGCAGATACCATCGGCGAGGTCATCATCGATCAGCACAAGTGGCCGGGGGATTGCCCCGTCACCGCCCGCCACCAGAGCGGCATCGAATGAGAATCCGCCCTTCCCGCACGGGAGGGCCGGGACGCGCCCAATGCCACGAACCCCTTGCAGAGGGCATACTGTCATTCGGTTTACACCGCCAGGGCAGCGGAACGAAGCGCAGCCCGGGCGGAAAAGGTCTGTGCGGACGACGGTTTCGCAAAGAAAAGCAGCCGGATACATTGACACAGCTCCTCTGCGCATGGTATAATATCTGCATGAAGCGGGGACGGCACCCATCACAAAAAACAGCCTTCATGATACAGCGGCAAGGGGGATGACACCCATCACAAAAAACATCATTGTCGTGGACGAAAACGGAAACGAATTGCACCGCACCTATGCCAAAAGGGCAAAGGGGCTTGTCAAAAAGGGCCGGGCGCATTTCGTTCAAGAGGACACGATCTGCCTGACCGATCCGTCCGGCCTCCATGAGGAGGAAGAACACATGGAATCCGAACTGACCACCCGCGATATCTTTGACCGCATCACCCAGCTGCAGGATCAGCTCGCCAGCAACAGCATGTCCCTGGATCAGCTGCACCAGAGTCTCGACAGCGCGATGTGCTACGAGGCAGACGGGATCGCTGAGATTGTGGAAAACGTCACGAACGTTTTCATCCACCGCGAACAGACGCTGCGCAGCCTGCTGGAAACGTATATCGCGATGTACAATGATCTGAAGAACGCTTAATCACCTCTGAGCTGCCCGCTTCGCCCGGACAGCTCTTTTCGTGTACACAAACAGGGAGGACTCCGCCGAAGCGAGGTCCTCCCCTTTTCATCATTCAATGGCAGTGAGTTGAAAACGTGTCATCAAGCGCAGGCTGGATCGAAGGAACGCTGCGCATGACGTATTGCCGCAAGGCGCAGCATCAATCCACCATCATTGCGTTCTGCTCCTGCTGCAGCTGCCACTTGGTCGCAGCCTCCTGCAGGCTCCACTCCAGGCACTTGTCATAGCCGTAGGCGTTGCACTGACGGATCATGTTGTTCACATGCATGTTGAACTCGCCGTCCGCCTTGGCGTAGATCGCACGCCAGCTGTTCTCGCGGATCGCCTTGGCGCACTGATCCCACTTCACCTTCAGGTCATCGGACTTGGCGGCTTCGGAGTAGGGCAGGTCGGGCATGACGGTGTACTTGTTGACCTTCTCGAAGTACTGGTCAACCAGGGACACGCCGGACCAATCGCGCCAATCCTGCTGGATGTCATAGGACACAGCCGTCTGCACGGACACCCAGGTGTCCTTGTTGAAGGCCTCGCCCAGCTTGCCGTCGGGGTTGATCATGTCGCGGGCCAGGGTGGTATTGTTGATCTGCAGGCAGCCGTCGTTGAAGGTGCCGGACAGGGTGTAGGACTTGCCGGTATAGGGGGAAGTCCACACGATGCCGTTCATGTCATACTTGGAGTCGGAGCTGGTCAGCTTGCCCAGCTCGGTGAAGTACATGCCGCCTTCCTCGTTGTAATCCCAGGTCAGACCGCGGGGGCCATACCACATGGTCAAGGAGCCTTCGGGGGTCGCCAGGAAGTCCAGGATCGCCATGCACAGCTCGGGATAGGCCGTGTAGGCGCCGACGGACCAGATGCGGTTACCGCCCAGGGTGGACATGCCGTACACGATGGGGTTCGCCTCATCGGGCACGCGGGCATACATCATCTTGCCGGCTTCCAGATGGGCCGTCGTGTTGTAGGTCATGGAGGAGGCGTAATTGAAGATGCCCCAGAACACGCCGCCGTTCTTGACCTTGGTGCCCATCTCGTCATAGGTCTGGGTCATGGAGTTGGGATCCAGCAGGCCCTCGCGGTACATCTTGTTGAAGAACTTCAGCATCTCGATGTAGGGGCCGTTCGGATCCAGCGCGCTGTAGAACTCGCCGTTGACGGGGTTGTACAGACCAAAGCCCAGCTCGTCATAGCCATAGTACGCAGTGCCCAGCGCCTTGACGTACATGACCATGTTGCCGTCCCAGTCAGGCCACAGGGACGCGCCATAGGTCTCGTTGCCCAGCTCGTCCTTGGGGCAGATTTCCTTCATCTGCTTGAGCACCACAATCAGGTCATCCAGATTCTTGATATCCGGATAGCCCAGCTGAGCGTACAGATCCCAGCGCAGATCCCAGGAATACATGAAGGACTTATGGCTGCCCTCCTCCAGCGCGATGTCCATGCCGAAGCCATAGAGCTTGTTGTCGTTCTCGGACACGATGCGGTTGGTGTTCAGCGCATCGCCGTAGTTGGCGGCAACATAGGGCGCATAGGTCTCCAGATAGGAGGTGTCCTTGCCGTAGACGATATCATCCCAGTTCAGGAGCATATCCTTCTGCACGGCCTGCTTGTAGTCCTCGCCATTAGCGCCCCAGACAACGATGTCGCCCAGATTGCCGCTGGCCATACGGGTGCCGTAGGTGCCGTCCTGATCGGGAATGATGACCACTTCAACGTTGAAGAGGTCCTTGAGCAGCGCGGCGCTCCAGCCGGTCTGCAGGCCATTGTAGTTGGCCAGCTGGCTGTAAACCTCCAGGCGGATGGTCGGGCCATCCAGGGGGAACAGGTCGTACACATCGCTGGTGACCTCGTAGTACGGGATGTCCTCCGCCAGGGCAGAGAAGCCACCCAGCAGCATGCAGAGCGCCAGCACCAGGGACAGAATCTTCTTCATGGGGTAATCTCCTTTCATTTATTCATGGTACAACGACCATTGGGAGCAATTTCAACCCAAAGCCTGTGTGGATATCAGCCCTTCACCGCGCCAAGCATAATGCCCTTGACGAAGAAGCGCTGCATGAAGGGATACACGCACAGAATCGGGATGATGGACACCATGGAGATGGTATACTTGGTCACGCGGGAGGACAGCATCGTGTCCGCCTGCGCCTGCGTCAGCTGACCGGAGCCGGAAACCAGCGCGCCCAGGTTGGAGGACTGGTTCAGGTACACATACAGACGATGCTGCAGCGTGAACATCTCCGGCTTTTCCTGCATCAGCAGCAGGGAGTCCTGGAAGGAGTTCCAGTTGCCGACTGCGCCGAAGATGGCGATGGTCGCCAGAATCGGCACGGACAGGGGCAGGATGATCTTGGTGAACACCGTCGGCGTGTTCGCGCCGTCGATGACCGCCGATTCCTCCAGCGAGGTCGGGATGGACTCGATGTATGTCTTGACCAGGATGATGTTGTAGGGCGCGATCATGCCGGGGATGATGTAGGCCATGAAGCTGCCCGTCAGGCCCAGCATCATCATGTTCATGTACCAGGGCATCAGGCCCGCGTTGAAGTACATGGTGATGACCAGCGCGCGGTACATGAAGGAGCGCTTCCACATCTTCTGCTTGGTGACCATGTAGCCGGCCCAGGCGGAAACCAGCACCATCAGCGCCGTGCCGATGACGGTACGGGCGATGGTCACGATGATGGAGGAGCCAAGGTCGCTCACGTCCTTCAGGGCGATGTAGTTGTTGAGGTGGAAGCCCACGGGGTAGAAGTTGACGCGGCCGCTCGTCACGGCGTCGTTATTGGAAATGGTGTTGATGAACAGGTAGTAGAACGGGAATACGCACAGGATGGTAAACAGGGTGAAAAGGACATAGACGAATGCGTCGAAAATTCTGTCGCCCGCGCTGCGGGAGATATGGGACTTGTTGCGAACAGTCTTGCTCATCTCTCATCGACCTCCTTAAATGATGCTCTCGCCGCGGACAGCCTTGGAGATACTGTTCGCGCCAAACAGCAGCGTCACGCCAATGAGGGACTTGAACACGCCCACCACCGTGGACAGCGGATACAGCTCGGACTTGATACCGATGTTGTACACATACAGATCCAGCACCTCGATCACGTCCGTGTTGATGGCGTTGGAGAAGACCAGATACTGATCCATACCGTTGGACAGCATACCGGCGACGCTCATCAGCAGCATGACCATGTAGGTGGGCATCAGGCCCGGGATGGTGATGTGGCGGATGCACTGGAAGCGGTTCGCGCCGTCCACACGGGCTGCCTCGTACAGCTGCTGGTCAATGCCCGCAATGCCTGCGATGTACACGATGGCGCTCCAGCCAAGGCCCTTCCAGGTGCCCCAGAGAAGCATCTTGATCCAGGTCCAGTCCGCGCTGGCCAGATAGTCCGTATTCGCACCGGCAATGCCCATCACATTGCGCAGGAAGGAGTTGATAAAGCCGTCGGTGGAGAAAATCGCAAAGGCGATGGCGTACACCAGAACCCAGGAAATGAAGTTCGGGATGGTGGTCAGCGTCTGCACGACACGCTGGAACTTGGTGGAGCGCACCTCAGCCAGCAGCACCGCGAAGGCGATGGGGAACCAGCTGGTCGCAATGCCCAGGCCGGACATGATCAGCGTATTGCGCAGCACGCGCAGCAGATCGTTGCGGGTTGCGGAATTCTCGAACAGGTACGCGAACCACTTAAAGCCCGTGAAGTTGCTCGTCTGCGTGACCGCACCGTCCACCACCGTATCATACAGCAGCAGCGGATCGCCGATCTTGTAATCGAAGAAGGCGAAACGCCAGCCGTAGATGGGCAGGTAGCAGAACACGAAGGTCAGCAGCAGCACCGGCAGGAACATCAGGAAGTTGCGGTACTTCTCCTCCATCTCCATCTTCTCTTCGATCTCGTCCGGCAGCAGCTGCCAGGACACGAAGCTGCAGATGAACACCAGCACGGCGGAGACAGCCCAGAACACGATGCCGCCGGGCAGCATCGGCTGAATACGGGCGGTAATCGACGGCGTTTTCACCGTAACCTGCACAAGGCTGTTGTAGACGAAGAGAATCACGACCAGACCGGTGATGATGACCATGGAACCGGCCATGGGCAGCAGGTAGCCGCCCTTCTTCTTCATGCGGTTGTTGCCCAGGGACATGCACGCACCGGCGGAGTTGAGGATGATGCCCAGCATGACCAGTGCCGCACCGATCATCAGCGTCACCACAAGGGAGCTGTCGATAATGCCGCGGTCCAGGGCGAACTTCAGCTTGTTGGTAATCGTGCCGTAGGAGGTTGCCACGGTGAACAGGGAGGTGTTCTCATTGATGAGCGCAGAGATACGTCCCGGGTTCAGCGAGGGCAGGAACACCATCATGCCTGTCACAAGGATCAGCACGCGGGTCAGGCGCTGGAAGATGGTCAGCAGATCAAGCTGCCGGAGCTCCTCGACCTGCCTGGGCAGCGTCAGCCAGGCGGCAACGGCAAAGCCAGCCGTCAGCACCGCCATCACAAGGCAGGACCACAGCGCGGCAGGGACATCCAGCGCCAGCTTGGCCACAGCAGCGGTATAATCCGCCGGCAGCTCCACCCAGCCGAAGCCCGCCTCCATCGCCGCGATGCGCTCGGCAATCCGGCCATGGGCGTTCAGCGTCAGCAGCAAGCCTGCAACGCTCACCAGCGCGCCCGCCGCCAGCACGGGCATACCCGTCCTGCGCATCCGGTTGTTGCCCAGGGACATCACCAGACCCACAAGGCCCACCAGAATACCCAGCGTATACAGCGCAGAGCTCAGCCGGATCATGCCGTCCTGCGCGCCGGGCATGGCGACGTTGGTGATCACGGAGGTCTGATCCGCAGCCGTCAGCGCCATGCTTGCAGCCTGCATCTTCGACACGGCAACAGAAATGCTCTCTTCGGCTTCTGCGATCCTTGCTTCGGCATCTGCATTGAGGTTTTCTGCGGTATCGAGTTTGTCTGTTGCAGCTTTCGCTTCTGTTGTCTTCGCTTCTGCATCTGCCAACGCGCTCTTATACGCTTCAACCTTGCTTTCTGCAGCTGTTATCGCAACATTGGCTTCCCCAAGCTTATCTTCTGCTTCTGCCCTGGCAGCTTCAGCTTCATTCACGATAGGTTCAACACCTGAAGAGGCTGCTTCGTTACCGGATTTCAGAGTTGAATAAACCGTCGTGGCAATTTGCGTATACTTTGTCGCAGCAACTTGCTTGGCTGTCAGCGCATCGTTCATAGCTGTTCTTGCGTTCTCTACAGCCTCATTGGCCTGCGTTGCCATTGCCGCAGCTGCTTCCTTTGCCGCTTCTGCTGTCTGGATTTTCGCGTCCGCATCGACTCTCAGCGCGTCATTCAGCGGGGTTTTGTCAGCTTTGCTTTGGGCGTTGGAAGCATTCTTCACAGAAGCATCAGCATTCTTCAACGCTGATACCGCATTCTCCAGCGCAACCGTAGCCTCTGTCATGACAGGTGCGATCCTCGCCTTTTTCTGTTCAGCTGAGGTCTGCAGATTCAGAGCTCGCTGATTCAGCACGACGACCTGATCAGATACCTCAGTCAACACTGCAAGAATCTTTTCCCACTTATCAGGATCGCTCTCATTGGCAGATGCAAACGCCATCATATCATACAGCGATGCAATCATCCCGTCTGCTTCCGTCTTCATCGAAGGCACGCTGTCAACAACTGTATAGAATGGCATAAGCACATCATACACTGCATTCTCAGCAGCCATTGCCGCAGTCTCTGCTTCCTGGTCCTTCGTGTATGCCTCCATCAGGGCATTTGCATAGACCTCAACCGCATCGTCCAGCGAAACTGTTTGCTGCTGGGCCATGCTTATCTGCAGCTCATGAAGGCTACCCGGCTTTTCGTCCATGGCAGCAACGATACTGCCGGAAAAGAGGTACTGTCGCATCGCTTCACGCAATGCACGCTTCGCTTCCGACTTTTTGTTTTCTGTAGCCTTGACATACGCCTCGCCTGCAGCCTGTAGCTTCCCCATCGCCTGCTGCTGAACAGTCAAAGCATTCTTGATTCTGACGTTTACAAGCCTTGCGTCCAGCCCATCAGCGATCGTTTCCCCATCACCAATTGTGGGTATATCCATCGCGCTATTTCCAAGCCAGAGGGACATCAACACGTCATTTGCTGTACTCTGAGCAGCCTCTGCTGCCGCCGCGGCTTCCTTAGCTGCATCGTAACACGAAATTGCGACTGGTATTTTCTCCGCCGCGATCGCAAACGATTCAATCGCCGTCGTACTCTGTGCAAGCACCGCGTCACAGGCCGCCGCTTCGGCGCCCAGCGTCCTGTCCAGCGCCGTCTGGGCAGCTGTCATGGCGTCCTGCGCGGTTTTGAGGGCATTCTTCGCGGTGGTCATGTTGCCGTTCACCGCCGACAGGCCGTCCATGGCTGTCTGGATGCCCGCGCAGGCGTTGTCCAGCGCGTTCACCGTGCCGTCAATCACCTTGTCCACCGCCCGCAGCTCGTCCAGCCCATCGCCGAACAGAGCCAGGCCAATATGGGACGCACGCCCCAGCAGAGCCGTCTGCCCGGGGTTGGTGAAGCAGAGGAACAGCATCACCGCCAGCAGGCAGATCAGAATCCGCGCGGGCAGGGAAAGCAGGCGGTTTACGCCGCTTCCACGGATCTCCTGATAAGGCGCGTGCAGGGCAGCCCTATCCTTCTTCCTGAAAAGTGTCGCCATCTTCAATCCCTCAATTCATTTGACCATCGTGAACGGGTACACGGAAAATGGGTGTGCTGATGAAGGAGCGCCCCGGCAGGCCGGTTCGCGTCCCTCATGAGCACACCCGCGCGGCTCTCGCCGCCGTTGGTGTGCCGAAATCGCCACGGCGCTCCCGGGAAAATGAGAGCGCCGTGGTTTGGGAACAATGATTAGTCAGCCAGGCCGTTCACAGTGAAGGTGAAGACAACCTTGGTGTTGGCGCCGGGCAGGTAGCCGAAGGCAGGCTCGATCTTGTTGTACTCATCGCGGACAACGATGGTCACATAGTCGCCGTCGGTGCTGATGGTCAGGCCGGACTGGGTCCTGCCGTCGCCGATCTTCACGGTCGCGTCGGTGATGGTCACATGACCGTCGGCAACCAGCTCGGAGGGGATGTCGGTGCTCACGCGGAAGAAGCGCAGCAGGGTATCGGTGCCGAAGCCGTGCTCGCCGGTGGTCATGGTCACGGTGTAGGTGCCATTGCCGGTGATGGCAGCGTCCTCGAAGGCTCCGCCGTAATCCACAGGGTTGCTGTCAGCATCCCAGCCGGTCAGGCGGCAGAAGAACTCGGGGTTCTCAACGCCGTAGTTGGACTCGTTCCAGTCGTTACGGAAGATATAGCTCTCGGACTGGACAGCCACATACGCATTGTAATCGGCAGCCAGAGCAGCCTCCAGCTCCTCAGCGGTCATCTTGACTTCCTCCGCGGCAGCGGGCTTGCCATAGATGTAATTGAAGGTCACTTCCAGGGTCTTGACGTTGGACAGGGCTTCCTTGGCAGCGATCATCGCGGTCGCGCCCTCGAGGTTGCCGTCGGCAACGCGGGCCTCGGCAGGCAGATCGGTCACCCACTCGTTCCAGATGTTGGAGCGGGTCACGATGCCGTCGTCAGAGGTGGTGAAGTCCTTGGCCAGCTCGATGGCTTCGCCGTTGACCTTGATCTCGGTCACGTCCATGAAGTAGCCGGGGAAGGTCTTTTCGCCATTGGCGATACCAGCCGCTAGGAAGGCAAAGCCGGGGATCTCCTCAGCGAACTCCAGAGACAGGGTGTAGGTGCCGGCACCGTCGACCTTCACGGCGTTGGTCTCGGCAAACTCGCCGGGATTCCATGCCTGGTTGGCCCAGTTGGCGTCAGCGAACATCAGGAAGGCGGTATCGGTCACGGGGATCAGGGAGAAGTCGATCTCGTAGGAGGCAACCTCAGCGAACAGCGCCTTGTCGACGATGATCGCGGAAGCGTCCGCCACGGAGCCGTCGAAGGAACGGGCATCCTCGGGCAGCTCGCCAACCCACTCATTGAAGACGTTCATGCGGGTCTCGTTGCCGTCGTCAGAGGAGGTGTAGCCCTTGGTGAAGGCAACGGACTCACCGTTGATGCGGATGTCGTTGATCTTGATCATCATGCCGGGGAAGAGCTTCTCGCCGTTCTTGATGCCCAGCGCGGAGAAGGCCAGACCGGAGGCCTTGCCATTGGCAGTGCCGGTAAAGTCCAGACCGACGGTGTAGTCGCCCTCGCCGGTCACGGTCGCGTTGGTGGCCACCACGCCATCATAGGCGTTGCCGTCCAGCCAGTACTGCACAGCCCAGCTGCCGTCCGCGAACATGATGTACGCGGTGTCGATGCCGTTCTTCATGAAGGAGAAATCGACCTCGAAGGAGCTGACGGAAGCGAAGGCTTCCTTGTCAACGATCATCCAGCTGGCGTCATCCACCTTGCCGTCGTAGGAACGGGCGTCCGCAGGCAGCTCGCCAACCCATTCGTTGTAGATGTTCATGCGGGTCACGACGCCGTCGTCAGAGGAGGTGTAGCCCTTGCTGACAGCGATGGGCTCGCCGTTGATGCGGATCTCGTTGATCCTGATCTTCCAGCCGGGGAAGACGTTCTCGCCGTTCTCGATGCCCAGCGCGGTGAACGCCAGACCCTCGGCGGGCGTGTCGAAGGCCAGACCGACAGTGTAGTCGCCCTCGCCGGAGATGGCGGCCTCGGTGACCGTGATGCCGGCAGGCTGGTCGCCGGGATTCCAGACCTGGTTGACCCAGCTGCCATCGGCGAACATCAGGAACGCCCGGGGCAGGATCGCCTCAGCTTCGGGAGACGGAACAGCCGACGCGTCGATCGACGGAACAGCCTCTGCCAGGGCAGGCATGACGCCCAGCACCATCAGCAGCGCCATCACCAGCGACATGAGCTTGGTAATGTTCTTCATTGGATTTCCCTCCTTACAAATTGGCTGTCGCATGGATGCAATTCCGTACTAAAACGTTTTTGCAGCGAGACAGAGTACACCCATCAACTACCATGTATCTAATATGATAGCCGCTTTCCATAGAATTGTCAAGAAGAATTGTCATGACAGAATCATGGCAAACGCCATCAAAACAAAAAACAAACAGACTTGCAGCCAAAGGGATGGCGAGGGCAGTCAGAAAGCCCCCCCTTTGGTCGCGCCCGCAGGTACGAAATTCTTTTGTGGCGGGAGTGTTTCGCTTCTGCGGAAGGGAGGAGGGGGCTTTCCGATCGCCCCCTCCCCTTCGGCTGCGTCCCTGTTTGTTCCCTGCTTTGAACCAGATCACCCTGCTTCACGCCATGTCCCCATTGCGCCCCTGCCGGAATTATGCTATCATGTCATGGACAGCAACGGGAGGAATGCCGGATGAAGCCGATACGAATGCTGGCGCTACTCGCCTGCGCACTGCTGCTGACCGCGCCCGCCATATGTGAGGAGGAAGTAACGATGTATACCGTCACCCCCAACTGGGATAACGTCAAGCCCCTTGGCCGCACCCGGCCGCTGGAGGATTCGCTCTGGCTGGCCTTTTCCGGCACAGGCGCCGAGTTCACCTTCCACGGCGCACGCTGCGAGGTGGCGATCGCCGGAGACAGCAACGCCGCCCGGACCAACGACGAGGGCAACAAGGTGCGCATCGCCATCTATGTGGACGGCGAGCGCGTGGTCGATGATCTGATCGACGCAAAGGAAAAGACCTACACCGTGCTGGACGCGCCGGAAGCGCGGGATGCGGTGGTTCGCATCGTGAAGCTGTCGGAAACCGCCATGTCCACCTGCGGCATCCGCTCCGTGTCGGTGGACGATCCCGCCGGCATCCGCCCGACCGCCGCGAAGAACCGAAGGATTGAGTTCATCGGCGATTCCATCACCTGCGGCTACGGCGTGGATGACGAGGTTCCGGAAAACCATTTTGTCACCGGCACCGAGGACGTGACCCGCGCCTATGCCTACCGCACGGCTGAAATGCTGGATGCGGACTACAGCATGGTGTCCATCAGCGGCTACGGCATCATCTCAGGCTACACCGCCACGGGCGAAGCGAAGGTCACCGCGCAGCTCATCCCGACCTATTACGGGAAGCTGGGCTTTTCCTACGGCACCTATCAGCGCAGGATCGTCGCTGCGCAGACATGGGATTTCTCCGCCTGGGTGCCCGACCTGATCGTCATCAACCTGGGTACCAACGACGACAGCTACACCCTGAACGAGCCTGCGCGGCAGGAGGAATACCGCGCCGCCTATGTGGACTTCCTCAAGGCCGTCCGCAGGAACAACCCGGATGCGAAGCTCCTCTGCACGCTGGGCATCATGGGCGACCGGCTGTATCCCATGGTCGCGCAGGCCGCTGCGGATTATGCCGCTGAAACGGGGGACATGAACATCGCCACGATGCGGTTTGATGTACAGCTGGCTTCCGACGGGTATGTGGCTGATTGGCATCCCACCGCCGTCACGCACGAGAAGGCTGCAACGAAGCTGGCGGAGACAATCCGCGCGCTGATGGGCTGGTGAAGGACAGCGGGCGCCCCTCCCGCGCCCGCAGGCGCACAAAGGGTCAAGGGGCGATGCCCCTTGCGGGGTGAAGGGGCGGCGCCCCTTCCCGCCGGAGGCCCCGCGCCCGCAGGCGCACAAAGGGTCAAGGGGCGATGCCCCTTGCGGGGTGAAGGGGCAGCGCCCCTTCCCGCCGGAGGCCCCGCGCCGCAGCGCGAACCCGGCCCCATGCGCCTTTCGTGAATCGCAGATTCACGAAACAGCCCGCACAACTTACATGAAAGCCGCACCAGTATACCATCCTAACCAGCAACACAAACAATCCCAAACAAAAGAAACTCTGAATCATTCGGCGGATGAATCTCATTCATCAACCCGCCTCATGATCTCAGAGTTTCTTGTATATAACATTACTTCACCGCGGCAAAGCCCTTTTCCAGATCGGCAATGATATCATCGATGTGCTCGGTACCGATGGAGAGCCGGATGGTGTTGGGCTTGATGCCCTGATCCAGCAGCTCCTCGGGCGAGAGCTGGGAGTGGGTCGTGGTGGCCGGATGAATCACCAGTGACTTCACGTCCGCCACGTTGGCCAGAAGCGAGAAGATCTCCAGACTGTCGATGAACCGGTGGGCTTCCGCCTGTCCGCCCTTGATCTCAAAGGTGAAGATGGATGCGCCGCCGTTGGGGAAGTACTTCTCATACAGCGCGTGATCGGGATGATCCGGGAGCGAGGGATGGTTCACATGCTCCACCTGCGGATGGCTCGCCAGATAGGCAACCACCTTCTTCGTGTTCTCCGCATGACGATCCAGCCGCAGCGAAAGCGTCTCCACGCCCTGCAGCAGCAGGAAAGCGTTGAAGGGCGAAATCGTCGCGCCCGTATCGCGCAGGAGAATGGCCCGGATGTAGGTGACAAAGGCGGCAGGGCCGACGGCATCCACGAAGCTGACGCCGTGGTAGCTGGGATTGGGCGCGGCGATGGGAGCATACCTGCCGCTGGCCTTCCAGTCAAACCGGCCGGAATCCACGATGATGCCGCCCAGCGTGGTGCCGTGACCGCCGATGAACTTGGTGGCGGAATGCACCACGATGTCCGCGCCATGCTCGATGGGACGAATCAGATAGGGCGTACCGAAGGTGTTGTCGATGACCAGCGGCAGGCCATGCCTGTGCGCCAGCGCCGCGATGGCGTCGATATCGGGAATGTCGGAATTGGGGTTGCCAAGCGTCTCCAGGTAGATCGCCTTGGTATTGGGCTGAATCGCGCCCTCCACCTCCGCCAGATCGTGGGCGTTGACAAAGGTTGCCGTCACGCCGAACTGGGGCAGCGTGTGCGCCAGCAGGTTGTAGCTGCCGCCGTAGATGGTCTTTTGCGCCACGATATGATCCCCGGCTTGCGCCAGCGCCTGAATGGTGTAGGTGATGGCCGCCGCTCCGGAGGCCAGCGCCAGCGCCGCCACGCCGCCCTCCAGCGCCGCGATGCGCTTTTCCAGCACATCCTGCGTGGAGTTGGTCAGCCGGCCGTAGATATTGCCCGCATCCGCCAGCCCGAAGCGCGCGGCGGCATGGGCGGAATTGTGGAACACATAGGAGGTCGTCTGGTAAATCGGTACGGCGCGGGAATCGGTCGCGGGGTCAGCCTGCTCCTGACCCACATGGAGCTGCAGGGTTTCAAACTTGTACTGGCTCATGATGCATTCCTCTTTCATTCAAATATTGTAGGCATAAGAAAACCGGGAGTCGTTTCCTCCCGGACTGCATATGGCCGCATGAAGGTTCACCGACGAACCGCTCACCGTACAATGGGCGCAGCAAAGCGCCCGGCCATATCGACAGCCCGGGAGAACGGCATTCGTCCACAGCAGAAATGATTGTGCAGCAGCTGAGAGAATCCGCGCTTCATTCTGATCCACGCCCCTTCCTGATGTTTACCAATCTTTTTGATTGGTTTAGTGGGATTATAGAACATGATTCCTGTCTTGTCAATAGGTTTCAGAAACTTTTTTCTATTTTCCCACTATGTTTATCGAATTTCTTTCACACAGATGAAAGGGCTCCTCACGGCCCGCAGCGGACGGCGTTGTTCCTCCGCCCTGTCCCTGCGTACCGTGAAGAGCCCCTGCACCTGATCTCCCGTCTGCCCGTTCCGCCGGGCGTGCTTCCGCAACGCCGCCCTTCACGCAGCCTTGCCGGAACGGAAATCCGCCGCGCACAGTGACCTATGATTCATCAGCAACCGGGTTACCCGATTACCCGTGCCCCCGGTTCACCCAGTTCGCCTCGCAATCCCGGATGGTCTGCTCCAGCACGATATCGCGGAACCAGAGGTTCTGCGGCGTGCCGTCGTCATAGCTGGCGCCGGGGAAAGCCACGCCGTCCGCATCCTGGTACACGCTTTGCACCGTGCCGGTCATGCAGTTCACCTCGGCGTACCAGAAGCTGCCGGCAGTGCTGCCGCTCCGGCTGCCATACAGGCAGACCTTCCACACCGGCGTGCCGAGGGTGATGCTGTCCGCAGCCGTGCCGATGAGCACCGCGCCCCGGGAAACCCAGCCCTCCGTCAGCCCGATGGCTTCCGCAGCGCGTTCCGCCGCCCTTTCGCGGCTGATGGCGTTCTCGGGGATGTCGGGATAGACCGTGCTGCGCAGCACCGCCACGCCAAGGTCATAATCGTAATCATCGCTGAGGATCGCCATCTCCCGGAAGGCACGCAGCTGCTCCTGCGACCAGGCGCTCATGTCGCAGCCATAGAGCTGCTTGAAGCGCTGATACAGGTGGTCGATGCGCATCCCGGCGCATCCTCCGTGCTCAGCCGCATCCGCAGCAGGCGCGTCCTGCGCGTCCCATGTCAGCGCCACACCGGCTGCCTGCAGATCAGCCGTCAGCACAAAGGGCAGATACCAGCTGTCAATGAGGCTCCTGACCCGCATGACGCTGATGACCTCGCCCGTAGCTTCGCTAACCTCCACAAGGAAATTGCCCTGATCCGATTCGACGGCAACCTTCCACACATTGCCGCTGTCAGTGCCGATCACCACGCCGTAGCACCGCGTCGTTGCGCGGATGCCCAGCGCCGCCGCCACCGCGCTGTCGATACTCGCCGGGATACCGCCCTGATGATCGTTGACGTATTCAGTACGGACGAACGCCTGCACAATCGGGTCCTCCGCCTGCGCAGACCGCCGCGCCAGCGCCTGATATGCCTGCAGGGTTTCCCGGTTCCAGTCCAGCTGCGGGGCGATGGGGGCAAAGATCTCGCCGTCCTCCGGCGCCGTTCCCCCGTTGGCGGCAATCACATCGCCGTACCAGTCGATGAGCAGGGTGTACTGCGTCCGTTCGCCCTCACCGGTGCTGCGGTAGGTCAGCAGCTTCCAGCCCTGATAGAGGGCGCCGTACGGGTCAGCTTCCTCCGTCCGGACGAAGCAGCCTTCATCGGTCAGCTCGCGCGTCTCGCCCCAGGTCTGCGCCGCCCAGGCCGCTGCGATGGCGTCTCCCTCTGCGTCGGTCAGATCGGGGTTCCGGCTGTCGACGGACATACTCATCAGCGCATCGACGGTTGCGTGCAGGAAGCTCTCGTACCGCTCCGCTTCCAGCGTATCCACCGCCTGCACATCCAGCACGCTGCCCGACACGCTGTCGATCTCCACCAGCAGCGTCCGCGCCAGCTCATAGCCATCCTTGTTGATCACACGCTGATCCGCCGCGACCTTCCACACCGGATTGGGATAGGCGGAAATGTACCGGGCGCGGAGCTCCCCCTCCTGCGTGACGGACGCCCAGGACACGCCCTGCTGCAGGTCGTACGCCTTGGCGATCCCCTCCGGATCCATCGTTGCAAGGAGCGCTTCCTTCGTCATCGCGCCCTCCGCGACGTCGGGATAGCTGTTCTGCAAATAGAGATAGTCCGTCCAGCGCAGGCTGCCGGAAGCGGCCTTCCCGAGCATCGCGGTATAGGTGCGCAGCTGGCTCTGCGTCCACATCCGCCGCTCCGCACCATAGATGCGGGCATACCCGGCATAGATTTCCTGTGCCGTGTGTCCCGTACCGGCGCCGCGCTGCACATCGCAATCCACCACGGTTCCATCCGCCATCCGCAGGCGGACGGTATACGCCGTGCCGAATTCGTCCAGCGGCCGGAAGTCCACCTCATAGCACCAGCTGTCCAGCAGCCGTTCGGTGCAGGCAACCGCATACAGCGCGCTGTTGCGCAATTCGGCCCCTGCGTCGTGCTCCTGATGGATATGGGCCTCCGCCAGCGCGATCGCCTCGTTTGTACCAATGCCCACCGGCGGCGCCGCCGTCGCCGTCCCAACAGGCCGGAAGGTCTTTTCCCTGCCGGGGACAAAGGTTTCCTGCGTGTTCGGCGTGGACAGGGGCGTCACATCCCGCGTGCCGCGCAGCAGCTTCGCCCCCGCGCCCAGCAGCAGCACCGCCAGCACCGCCGCAATCGCCGCCACAGGGCCCCAGGACGCGCGGCTGCGCCGGGGGGATGCTGTTTCCGTCCGCGCCCTGCGCAGGATGGTGTCCACATCGCGCTGCGTCACGCGCAGCCCCTGCAGGCCCGTATCAATGGCCTTCTTCACTTCGTTAGACATAGCAGTCACCTCCCTCCAGGCTCAGGCGGAGCAGCTGTTCCGCCTTGCGCAGCCGGTGATGGATGGTCGATTTGCTCGCTCCCAGCACCTCTGCGGTTTCCTCCAGCGTCATGTCCTGATAGTAGTACAGCAGCACGGGCTGCCTGTACTTCTCCGGCAGGCGCATGATGTCCATCAGCAGCGTCCGGTCCTCGGGCAGGACGCTTGCCACCGTCTGCGGTATGTCCTCCAGCGCGCGACTCAGATCCACATGCCGGAACCACCGCGACCGCTGCATATCCCGACAGACGTTGATGGCAATGTGGGTCAGCCATGTTTTCTCGCCCGCGCCGTTCCGGCCCTCAAAGCGATCCATGGCGCGCCATGCCTTCAGGAAGGTCTCCTGCATCGCGTCCTCCGCCTCCCGGACATCCGACAGGCAGACAAAGCATGTGCGCAATATGGCTGTCCCGTATTGGCGCACCCAGGTCTCGAGCCGCTGTTCTCGCTTGTCCAGCGGTCTGACTTCACTCATAATGTGTTGCCTCCCGTAATATTTCCCTCTGCATCGGGTTCGTTCATATAGACGGAGAGATGCAGGTATTTTTTCGGACTGCAGAAAATTTGCGCGCGGTTTGTATTTCATTTGCTGCTGTATCCGGAAACAAATTGCAAACGATGCCGCATGGCAGGGGTATACTTGTTCATGCATGAACGCCATCGGAGGAACGAAGGCGGATGCGGTACACAAACGTCCTTGGTGATGCAGATGATGGACAAGCCGATGAACGAAAGGAAGGTAAACAAGATGATGAAGAAGCTGATCTCCCTGATCATGGCACTGATGCTGCTGGCGGCGCTGCCGGCGCACGCGGAATCGCTTTTCCCGGCGATTCCGACAAAAGCCCCGTCCCAGACGGAATACGCCCCCAGCTACGCCGCATGCATGGGCGTCAGTCCGGTGGCTGAAGATTGGGGCTTCGACTGCTGGCTGCAAGCGTACGACAATGTGACGCAAGAGAAGTTCAATCAGTTCGGCGCCTATCTGAATCAGAAGGGCTACGCGCTTACGGATTCCCGCAATGAGGGCCATACCATGATTGCGACCGTTGCGAAGGGCGATATCGCCATCCGGGTCGTGTATGACTGGGAGGCGCTGACCCTGGAGGCCGAGTATCCCGAAGGCGTCACGCCTGAACCGGCAAGTGCAGACATCGGCAGCACAGGGTTTGTCTGGAGCGGCATCACCGCAGATGCAGACACCGCGGCCGCCACAGATGCCCCCAAGGCCAGCGTCAAGCCCGATTGGCACAGTATCGCCTCCGGAACCGGACACACCGTAGCGCTCAAGGACAACGGCACGGCGGTTGCTGTGGGAAACAATTCCAAGGGGCAGTGCAACGTCAGCGGCTGGACGGACATCGTATCGGTCAGCGCCGGTACATACTTTACGGTGGGCCTGAAGGCCGACGGTACCGTGGTGGCAACGGGCTCGAACAGCAACGGCCAGTGTGACGTCAACGGCTGGCGAAATGCCGCAGCCGTCAGTGCGGGAGGATCCCACACGCTGGTCCTGATGCAGGACGGCACCGTGGCAGCCGCCGGCTGGAACGAACACCGCCAGTGCGATACGGAGGACTGGCGTGATATCATCGCGATCAGCGCGGGTTCCCGCCATTCGGTGGGACTGCGCTCGGATGGCACGGTGGTGGCTGTCGGCAACAACACCTACGGTCAATGCAAGGTGGATGACTGGACGGATATCGTGGCCATCAGCGCAGGGACACGCCACACGGTCGGCCTGAAGGCAGACGGCACTGTCGTGGCAGCGGGCTCCAACAGCAATGAGGATTGGAAGCATACAGGCCAGTGCGAGGTGGAAGGCTTATCCAATGTCGTCGCCATTGCAGCGGGCAGCTACCACACCGTTTGTGTGAAGGCCGACGGCTCCGTCGTATCGTTGGGTGAAAAGAGCTCCCGTCAGAACAATGTGTATGGCTGGGAGAACATCGTAGCCGTTGCCGCCTCCTCCGGCAACACGGTCGGCCTGAAAGCAGACGGCACTGTGGTGGTGGCGGGCAGCACCGGGAAGGGGCAGGATAAGGTGGGCAGCTGGAAGAACATCAGGCAGCCTGTCAAGTAATCAGAAAAGCGGCGCGGTCACTCCGGTGGCGGCGCCGCAGACTGTTTTCTCAGGCACTGCCCGGTTTGTCTCTGTCCGATGATGGCATACGGGAGCCGGCACGCCGTGGCCTGCCGGACAGCACGGCTGAAATCGCGTACGGATTGGCCGGGGATGAGCCAATCCGTACGCGTTGGGCTTGTATATGGCTGTGGATTCACTGGCAGAGGAGATAGTCAAACAGCTCCAGAGAAAGGAACGCCGGCTCATATGTGATGCTCGCGCACTCGCGGGGATCCCATTGCATCATCAGTACCTGCCGGTCGTAGATCAGCACATATATCCATCCCTCCTCGTCGCTGCCCTCCAGCTTATACAATGAAGCGCCGAAATCGAGCAGCATCTGGGCATATGCGTCAAAGAGCGCCAGCGACACATTCGGCGCCCGGAGGGTTATCAACTCTGGCAGCCCCGCAGAGCTCTCCCTGTAGGCCAAAGCGGTGGAATTCTTCGGATCGAGCCAGCCATCGGGCAGCGGCAGCATCGCCGGCATGCCGTCGATGACAAGCGCCATGCGATTCAGCGCTTCCGTGTCATCCTGCCGCACGCTGCGGTTATACTGCTCAATGGCATAGGCATACCGGCCGACCAGCTCGGAATCCAGGCTGGTCTGAGCGGCGTACTCCTGGCTGATCCGCATGAAGCGGTCGTTCAGCGCATCGGGATCCGTCTTCCAGGGCGCCTGATAGCTTCCGAGCGTGGGAAAACGCTCCGGGATCGACGCCCAGAAGGCGGTAACCTGCGGCTGTTCCGCCACAGGCAGCAGGATATCGTTGACCAGCGCGCACTGGTATGCCATGATCAGCTCCGCGCACCGCTGCCTCATGGTCACATGCTGCGCCAGAATGTCCACCTCACTGCTGTTGAGCAGCGAGGAATACAGCATGTCCTCATAAAGGCTCATGGTTCCAGGCATGCCGGGGACGGATACGGCGAATCTCTGCAGCTCCATCTCCAGGGCGTCCGTTTCCACATCCATCCCCATCAGTTCCAGCAGCGCTTCGTCCGACAGCGTCAGCGCCGGAGCCGAAAGGGCCTTCAGCTTCTCCTGCGCCTGATCGCCGGCAAGCCGCGCGCACACCAGCGTGGTATAATCACGCTGCCCGCAGAAGTCCAGGATCTGCTGACAGGCATCCAAATAAACCGAATAGGCCCGGTCGCTGACGGCCATGCAGGCGGACAGCTGCTCAAGCAGTGCGTCCACGGCTCCGGCTGACTCTGCGGAAACCGGACATGCGCCGCACAGCAGAACAAGAGCAAGCAGAACGCCAGGTATACGTTTCATGGTGAATCCTCTGTATCGTCGATGGTCGGGTCATACATCACGCTGAGTGCTTTCAGGGCATCCAGCGCCTCACTTCTGTCACGGTTGTATTTTTCCAATATACCGGTCAGCCCAGAGGGCATCTGCAGTTTGCGGTTCGCCTGTACCCACGGGACGTTTTCCAGACTCTTTCGGAATTCCTCTTCCTGCTGTGCGCTTAACCCCTCCATATGCGGCATGATGACGCACTGCGCCAGCATCCAGGCATAATCAGCATCAATTTCCAGCAAATTCAACAGCGCTGAAGCGAACCGTTCCTCCCCGGTGGAGGTATCTCCCCGCAGCACAAGCTGATAGGCCCGGATGTAGCGGAGATATTCCGCCTTCCTCTGCTCGGGCAGGGCCATCAGCGCTTCGGCGCTGTCAAAGGCGAAGGGCTGATTGGACCAGGGAATCACATCCGCGGGCTCCTCCTTCAGCGCCTGCAAGGCCTTGGATGCCGTCCGGGTAAGCCCGGTGGTCCGGTTGATGAGCGCCTGTTCCCTGTTCCCGGCAGCGTGCTCGTCCAGCATTTCCCTCATCAGCTGATACTGCCATCCGCAGCTGACATACTGCGTGATCGCGCTGTTCAGCACAACCTCGCTCGTGCGCTCGGAATAGGGTCTGGGCTTGAACCAGGTATTGTAGGCAAATATCCCCATGCAGGCCATCAGCACGGCAAACAGGGCGGCCGCCAGCCCGGCACGGGCCCTCCGCGAACGGATGCGCCGATCGTTCTCCGCGGCGATGTCAGTCAGGTGATTCTGAATGATCTGGTGAAGGATCCGGTAACACCCGTCCTCACCCTTCACCAGCAGGCCCAGATGCTGCCACAGGATGCGCTGCACCATCTCGCCATGCCAGGCCTCCGCGTGCTGCTTCCCGTCGCCCAGAATCTCCGGGCTGTGTCCGATCCACTCCGGGAACGCCCGGGACAGCACCCTTCCGCGCAGAATCCGCTCGCAGCGCCTCACCGCCTGAAACAGCTCCCGATCGTTCAGGGGCCGTCCGCGCCGGTGTATCTCCCGGGCAATGGCAGGCAGAACCAGCCGAACGGCGGCTTCCACCCGGTAGTCCGCCGCGCAGCCTCTGTCCGTCGCCGCCTTCTGGCACAGCGCGTTCAGATAGCCGTCGATCAGCTCGCGCCGCGACTGGCACTGCACCTGCCCGCCCGTGTTCTTCGCGGTCTGAATGTACAGCGACAGCATCAGCGGCGTTTGCAGCAGCCGGCGTATGTCGGCGCTTTCCGGCAGCAGCAGGCCGTGCGCAGTCAGCGCGGACAGGACATCCTGCTCCTGCAGCGGAACCATGGCGGCCCGGGGCAGCGTCAGCTCCTCCGGGACGGTTCGGGTGGCGATCACCATGCGCAACGCGCTGTAGCCGGACAGTTGGCGGATTTCCTCCAGCAGCGCGGATGTATCGCCGGTGGCTTCGTTCAGCCCGTCCAGCAGCAGGAGCAGCCGAACCGGCGCAGTCCTGCCCGGCCCGGCTTCGGGATTCAGCAGTGCGATCAGCGCATGCCGCGCGTCCTCCATCGTCCGGGTTCTTGCGTCGAAGCGCAGCTCCATGAGGATGCGGTCGAGAACGAAATGGCGTTCAGCCTGCTTGACACCCATGAGGGGCAGATAGACGACCGCCGGTTTGGCGGGGGTATAGCGGCTCGTGCCGGATAGCGCCGAACGCAGGAGCGCGGTGGATTTGCCCATGCCGCCCTCGCCCACCAGCAGCGCGGACGCGCCGCCGTCGCCGCAGACCGCATCCATCCAGTCCCGGGCGGGCATGGAATCGCCGCTCTCCTCCCGTACCCGCAACGGATACAGCCCCTGCTCGCGTTCCACATAGGATAGCGACGGATTTTGCCGGATCAGGCGCTGAACGCCTTTCCGCCCGGCCTCCCACAGCGCAGCGTGGGTCACGCCGACGCCGGCCAGCCGCCGTTCCAGTTCCTCCAGATCCCGCAGCATCGCTTCGCAGGAGCGGTAGCGCTTATCCGGCAGCACACACAGGCCACGGCGAAAAATGGTGGCAAGCTGCGCCTTCACCGTTGCCGGCGCGTCCCTGAGCAGTGGGCTGTCCGAGGCGTCGGGCGCCTTCCTGCGGCTGAGCTGCACAAGGGTCGGCGCTCTGCCCGTCAGCATGGCATAAAAAACACAGGCTGCGGAAAACAGGTCGGTGCACGGCCCGATGGCCCCCGTCATCCCCGTGCGTACCTCCGGCGCGGTAAAGCCCTCCTTGGCGCTGAAGTAGATGCTGCCCTGCCCGGTCAGCTCGTCCCGGCTGTGGATGCTGTTGTAGTCAATCAGCAGCACCCGCTCCAATTCACCCTGCCCGATGAGCAGCACGTTGTCCGGACTGATGTCCAGATGCAGGAAGCCCTGCTCGTGCAGCATGGAAAGCGCCAGAAGCAGCCTGCGCATGCGCTGCAGTATCAACGGCAGCGACTGCGGCGCATTGCCGCAGACCACCTTGTCCAGACTGCGTCCGCCGGAATAGTCCAGCAGGGTGTACAGCGTCCGGTTCAGGGCGTAGGTATTCAGGTTGCCCCCGGTCTGATCCGGGAACTGCGCCAGCAGCTGCAGGTGAATGCTGTTGCCCCGCTCAAAGCTGCGCCGGTGCAGTGCCCAGGTGTCCTCGCCCTGCTCGTCCCGGCAGATGTTTCCCTGCCCGTCGCGCCAGATATGCCCGCCCGGCTCGTAGGGGAACAATTCCTTGATGAGCACCCGATGCTTGCGCTGAAAGCTCGTCGCATCCTGGTATTCGCCCTCATAGACGATGGCATTGGAGCCGCAGCCGACGGTTTGTACGATCCTGCAGTCCATGCCCGGAAAGCACAGCCGGTCCCCATGCCTGAGTTCTGTCCGCTGATCCATTTGATCACCTCCGTATTCGCCCCTATGATACCACAAGGGTGAACGGCGCTTTGCAAATGATCTCCCGGGGATCACGCCTCCGGGCGCGCGGCGGTGAACAGCATCTCCAGCACATGGGACAGCTGCTCGTTCAGGCCGTCCATGGTTTCGGTGTCCGCGCTGCTCCGCATGCAGTAGAGCACCAGCCAGTCAAAGGCGTTGCGCGGATCCAGCTGGCGGAAGCCGCAGTCGGCCAGCATCTGGTTCATGCGCAGCCGGGTGGAGCGGAACGCCGCATCGCCGGATTCCTCCCCGGGCCAATCCTCCTCGTCGTACGCCTCATCATCCTGCCACTCATCCCCGGTTCCGTCACCGTCATCCGTGGCCAGAAAGAGCAGCATGAGCACCTTGCGCGTCACATCCGCTTTCCGGTTTTTCATGCGGGACAGCGTCACCTCGTCCGGCCAGTCGGCCAGCACGCAGCGTTTTTTCTCCTCCAGCGCTTTTCCCTCACGGGCAGTGGGCAGCTTCCTGTCCAGATACTTCTCCACGATCTCGCGGGTCGTATAGCGTCCCTCCTCCTGTCCGGCGAGGGATTCCGGCTCTTCCAGCACCTTCATCATGGCCATGAAGTGCTGATAGGCGGTGTTGTGCAGTTTGCCCAGCTTACCGGCCGCAGAGCGCAGGTATTCCCGCAGCTCGTCCTCCGTCCGGCAGCGCTGCGCCTCCTGATGAATCAGCGGTGTGAAGCTCTTCACCATGCTGTCGTCCGCCACCTGACCGGGCTGCACCCTGTTGTACAGCGCAACAGCCTCGGGGTAGGTCATTCCTCTGTCCAGCGCATAGGCGTAGACCAGCTCCCGCGGCTCCCGCCAGTGCAATCCTGCGTCGCTGGACGCAGCCAGAAACGCGTCCGCCTTCCCGGCGTCCAGATGCAGGATGAAGCACAGCTCCATGAAATCCTCCCGCCGGGTGGGCTGATACTTCCCGCTGAGCCAGCCGCGAACCTTCTTGTCGACGGATTCCCTGACACGGGAGCTGTCGTTGGCGCACAGGCCCTCCACCAGCAGCCCGCGCAGGCTGCCGGCATCCGCATAGGCGGTCAGCATGTCCCGGAAGCTGCGAATCTGCACCTGCTCCATCAACACATCCGCTGCGGATTGTGAAGACAATCCGTCTGCTGTCGCGGCAGCGTATGCGGCACTGGAGAGCGTGGTCATCCGTGCTCCGTAATCCTGTTCCATATCCGTCCCCTGTTCCTTCTGCATATGCGTACATCCCTGCGTCTCGTTTTCAGCCGTATGCGACGCATTGAACTTTCATCGCCGGGCGCTGATCTCCATTCCCCTGCCGGATGGCACAGGCGCGATCACGTGCCCGCCTTCCTGCCGTGCAGAATCCCCTGCTCCGTCAGATACTGCTTGAGCGGCATGCCGAAGCGGGCCGGGGACTGGTTCTGCAGCGTCTTGAGCGCGTGGGCCAGCTCCGGGTGCTCCTTCATGAGCTGCGTGACGGTTCGGGGCTTTTCATCCCGGGCGTCATAGGCGGCATGGAGCCGGTCGAGGAGTCCCTGCGCGTCCGTGACGGGGCGTCCGCCGGCGGCCACCTGATACCGGAAGCCGTAGGCGCTCAGCAGCGCGGCGATGCTCTCATAGCCCAGCCACTGGGACAGCGCGGTCACGTCCTGCGCCAGGCTCTTGTGCTCGTGCTGCAGGCTGCGACGGATGATGCGCTCGGGATAATGCTTCTCCAGCCGCCGCAGCACGCCGTCCAGCAGCGGTCGGATGACCTCCGGCTCCTGCCCGGGGGTACAGAACCTGCCCCTGCGGAGCAAACGCCCCTGCGAACCGGTGATGACCTCATAGCCGTGACTGCGGAGCAGCTCGGTCAGAGCCGAACAGCCGCTGCGGACGGCAGCTGCGTTCAGCCTGTCCCGGAGGTCGCCGCAGAGGCTGTCCATGGCGAACACCTGATGCTCCGGGTAGAGGGCCTCCAGACGGTTCAGCAGCTGCGCGGTCTGCTCCTCAGCAGGCAGCGCGGCGTCCACCGGCGGATTTCGCCTGCGGCGCACCGGCCCTGGCGCTGCGGCCCTGGCAGCAGGCGGCGCAACCTCCGGCTGTGCGGCGGGCGCATCGGGAACGGCATTGGCGGGCGTAACCCCGGAGACGTCGGGAGCGGCACCGGCGGTGGCAGGCGCTGCCTGAATCCCCTGCGCATCCAGCGCGGACAGCGTTTCATGGCATTCCTGCTGCTGTGTCAGGAGCGTTTCCTGCAGCTCCCGGTTGGTCGCGAGCTTTCTGCGGAGGCTGTCCTGCTCGGCCTTGACGAGCATCTTCCTGCCCAGCTGCATGAGTCCCAGCTTCGCCATGGCGGATTGCGAATCGTTCAGCTGCTGCTTCAGATCCTCCTCGCGGCGGCGGACAGCCCTGATCTGCCGACCGATTTCATCCATCCGGGCAAGGGTCTCCTGCCGCAGCCGGGCCAGCTCATCGGGCTGCAGTAACGGGATGTTGTTGGGAGCCATGCGATCACTTCCTGTACAGACTGTATAAAGGGGGCGGCGCCTGCCGCGATGGATAACGCCCGGGCCGCGTGCCCGGCTCACCATGCGGCGTGCCTGTGAATTCAAGGCGTTCGGAGTCTGTCCTGATTCCATTACCATGCAATGAAGCCCCTGAGGGTACTGTGAACATCATACCATATTTCCGCTGTCGGCTCAACCCCAAATCCGGGAGATTGTGTGTCTCCATGTCGGATGCGGCTGTATTTTTTCGGAATTTTCCTGCCGCACAGCATTAAAATCGGATGAGAGTTTGCCGAAGGTGTGGACGCACGGCGAAGGTTCTGCTACAATAGCAGCAGGAACGCCTGCGCACGGCAATGCGTCCGCGGGCGATTCATGAAAGGAACGGATGACAGGCAATGAATGCATGGCAGACGGAATATCCCCGGCCGCAGCTGCGCAGGGAGAGCTTCTATTCCCTGTGCGGCGAGCGCTGGACGCTGGACGGACAGCCCATTACGGTGCCCTTTCCCCCGCAGAGCCCCGCGAGCGGTTATAAGGGAGCGGTGGGCGACAAGCTCCATTACGAGGTGACCTTCACCCTGCCGGAGGGCTTTGCCGCAGCATCCCGCCGGGTGCTCCTGCACCTGGGCGCGGTGGATCAGCTGGCGGGCGTGACGCTCAACGGGCAGCATCTGGCGTATCACGAGGGCGGCTATCTGCCCTTTTCCGTGGATGTGACGGACGCGCTGGCGAAGGGAAGTAACCTGCTGGCGGTGGATGCGCTGGATCGCCTGGATCGCGATCTGCCCCATGGCAAGCAGTCGAAGACGCCCGGCGGCATGTGGTATACGCCTGTGAGCGGCATCTGGCAGCCGGTCTGGCTGGAGGCGGTGCCGGAGAAGCACATCCGCAGCCTGCGCATCACCCCTGACCTGACGGGCATTGACCTGCTGGTGGACAGCGACGCGCCCCGGTGCGAGGCGGTCATCCGCTTCGGGGAAACGGTGATTGTCCGCGAAACCTGGGTGCTGAACGGCAGGCCGCGCCGCATTGAGCTGCCCGAGGAGCACCGGCATCTGTGGACGCCGGATGCGCCGAATCTCTATGACCTGACCGTCACGGCAGGGCTGGACAGGGTGGAGAGCTACTTCGCCCTGCGCACGGTGGAGATTGTGCCGGATGCCGCAGGCGTGCAGCGCGTGTGCCTCAACGGCAGGCCCGTGTTCCTCAGCGGCGTGCTGGATCAGGGCTACTTTATAGAGGGCATCTTCCTGCCCGCGGAGCCGGCGGAATATGAGCGGGATGTGCTGCGCATGAAGGCGCTGGGCTTCAACATGCTGCGCAAGCACGTCAAGCTGGAGCCGGAGTGCTTCTATGCGGCCTGCGACCGTCTGGGGATGCTGGTGCTGCAGGACATGGTCAGCAGCGGCCCCTATTCCTGGCTGATGGATACCGCCCTGCCGACCCTCGGCGTGAAGTACACGCCCCATCTGCCCCTGTCCCGCCGCTGCCGGACTTTCTTTGAGCAGCACGCGAAGGCGACGGTGCAGCATCTCTACAACCATCCCTGCGTCATTGCCTACACCATTTTCAACGAGGGCTGGGGCCAGTTTGACGGGGAGCGGCTTTATTATCTGCTGCGCGGCCTTGACCCGACGCGCTTATATGATGTGGCCTCCGGCTGGTTTACGCCCAGGGAGACCGATGTGGACAGCCGTCACGTCTACTTCCGCAACAGGCGGCTGTATCCCGGCAAGCGCCCGATGCTCCTGAGCGAGTGCGGCGGCTTCGCCCGGGCGGTCGAGGGCCATCTGTTCAAGCCGGACGCGAACTACGGCTATGGCAAGGCTGCCACCGAGGAGCAGCTGACCGCCGCCATCACGCTGCTGTACGGGGAAATGGTGGACACCGCCATTGCCGAAGGGCTGTGCGGTGCGGTCTACACCCAGCTGAGCGATGTGGAGGAGGAAATCAACGGCCTGTACACCTACGACCGGCAGGTCTGCAAGGTGGACGCGGAGCGGATGCGCCTGATGATGCAGGAAGCGCAGGAGCTGCTGGACAAGGCAGTGAAATAATACTAATTCTCAATAAAAATGTTGCATTCGCACAGCGCCTTTTCCGCTCTGGCTGCGCTTCGTTCCGCTCACCGTACTTCCAGTACGCCTCGCTTCACTCAGCTTTGCCAGAACGAAAAATTCGCTGCGCTCGGTGCAACATTTTTAACGAGAATTAGTATAAAACAAGGCAGCCGGTCTGTTGCTGAAACAGGCCGGCTGCCTTCTCGTTTGGATTTGCTGACAAGTATATGGCATCTGTATGGGAGGCTTCCATCACATGGGGGATGTTTTCGCTGGTCTGGGGAATGCCGGATGAGCTGCATACAGCAAGGGACGCACAGCTCTCTGTCGGAGGGGTGTGCGTCCCTTGTGATGGTGTGATTGATGGTAGTTGGAATGGCGTACCGGGTGCGGCTTTCCTGTTGGCTGTGCGGGCTGTTTCGTGAATCTGCGATTTACGAAAGGCGCGTGGGGAGGTTACCGCACCTCGACTGTCGTCTTAACCCACGCAATCCCCGGATCCAGATCCATCTCCTCCGTCATGTCCAGCACCGGGAAATCCTCCGCATTGAAATGCACACGCCGGATGCCGCTGGAACGCGGCCCGAAGCCCTGCTTGCCATCGCTCTCCCGCACGCCGGGACGAGCATGGTACGTGTTCCACACCAGCTCGTCCCCATCGGTCACATAGGCATTGTGCCCCGGCCCGAACTCGCCCGCAACGCTCCGGGAGGACAGCAGCGGATAGTTCTCCTTCGTCCAGCTGGACGGCTCCAGCGGGTTCGCCCCGTCCTCCATGGACATCAATCCCACGACATAGGTGCTGTCCACCAGCGCACCGGAATAGGTCAGCAGAATCCGCCCGTTCCGGTACAGCGCAAAGGGGCCTTCCACCACAAAGGTGTGATTGTTCTCCCAGCCGTATTCCGGAACGGTCAGCACCTGCGGCTCACTGCGCAGCTGCCAGGGCTTCTCCGGGTCAAGCTCCGCGATGTAGAGCCACGCGCCCAGATCCACCGGGTCGAACTGCCGCTGCGACCATACGGCGTACAGCTTCCCGGCGGAGCGGAAAACCGTCATGTCCAGCGTGATGCCCTTTTCGTAGAGCGGCGAGCCGTCCGCCCGAACCACCCGGCGCGGCATCTCCCAATCAGAGGCCTTCAGGGGATTGCCGCCCTCCCTGAGCGCCATCACATGGCTTTGCTCCTGCTCGAAGGGGCCGGGTGTGCCCGCGTGGAAGATGTACAGCCTGCCGCCGATGATGTGCATCTCCGGCGCCCAGAGCAGATTGCCCAGATGGGGGTAGGTGCGGCTGTCAAGGATGCAGACCTGCTGGGCGGTCACCAGCGCCGGGAGGGAGTCCGCTGCCCGGATGTAGAGGGTGTGGTTGCCGTCCAGATCGTTTGTGGAGATGAAGTAATACCTGCCCTGCCAGCGGCAGACGGCGGGATCAGCCTTGTGCCACATGGTCGGGAACTCATAGCGGTCCTGATGGACGCGCCCCTCGACGGCATAGCGGCCGGGCCTTGTCCAGTCGATGCCGCGCATGTCCCAATCGACGCGCTTTTGTACTGTGCTGCCGTCGGAATAGCGGGCGAGGGCGCGGACGGCGTTCAGCGCCTCCGGTGAGGACGCCTCGATCCCGGCGGGAACCTCGTTGGCGATATTGACCGGCGTGAGGAAGCGGGTACGCAGACGGCGGGCGGTTTCCCCGTCGATGTCGATGACGCCGCCGGGAACGCAGCCCTCGGGCAGCGCAAGGCCGGTCAGGTCGGGAACGGCGCTGCGGGTCAGATAAGCCTGCGCCAGCGGGTCGCTCAGGGGCAGCAGGGGCTGTTCGGTATAGTGGATCAGGTCGGGCGTGGTGAATAGCAGCACATGGTCCTTGCTGGCGGGATCGGGGGAGCCGTCGCATTCGATGCGCTCAGCCACGACACCCCACTGACCGTCGGGCAGCACGGTGATCCAGGGCCTGCGCAGGCTGTAGGGGTGCAGCACGTCCAGTTCGCCGGGAACGGCCCGGGCATACGCGATGCCGCTGTTGTGCATCAGCGGCGTGCAGACGCCTGCCTCAAGGAAGGCAAGGTGCAGGCTGTCGGCAAGCTTGCGGGCATAGATGTCCTCGTCGAGGGCTTCGCGGGTGTAATAGAGCAGCTGCATGGGAAAACCTCCTTAATATGGCTGTTGATGTAGGAGCTGACGGAACGCCGTACTTGTCCTCATCATAGCACATGCGCCAGCGGAGCACAAAGCGAATTTTGCCAGGGATTGCGCGGTTCTTGCCGGGCAGCCGGGGCGACCTCAATCAATACCAAACAAAGCATGCACCCGAAGGGGTGGAGGGGGCGATCGGAAAGCCCAGCCTCGCTTCCGCAGAAGCGAAACACCCCTGCCGCGCAGCGGAAAAGCGTTGCGGCTCCGCCCGGGCTGTGCTATAATGCAAAGGACGACAAGAAACGGAGGGCATTGACCATGCTGCGCAAGATTGCATCCTTCACCATCAACCACGACACCCTGACGCCCGGCCTGTACATCTCCCGCGTGGACGGTACCGGAAGCCCGGACAGCACCTGCGTGACCTACGACCTGCGCTGCAAGTGGCCCAACCGCGGCGATTACCTTGCGCAGGGCGCGCTGCACACCCTTGAGCATCTGGTGGCGACCTATGTGCGCTCCTCAGCGTGGTCGGATCAGGTGATTTACTTCGGCCCCATGGGCTGCCGCACGGGCTTCTACCTCATCCTGCGGGAGACGGTGAGCCATCAGCAGGCCATTGATCTGGTGAAGGCGGCCTTCGCCTTCGCGGCGGCTTACGAGGGCGAGATCCCCGGCGCAAGGCGGATCGAGTGCGGCAACTACCTCGAGCACGACCTGCCGGGCGCGAAGGCGGAGGCGGCAGCTTATGTCCGCATGCTGGAGGGCTGCACCCCGCAGACCCTCGTCTATCCGGCGTGAGGAGGGCGGCATGAAGATTGCATTGATCGGCGACCTCCATGGCAACCATGTGGCAACCCTGGCCCTGGAAAGGGCGCTGGCGGACGTGCGCCCGGATGAAATCTGGTTTCTTGGCGACGCGGTGGGCAAGGGCCCGCAGAATGCCGAAACCTGCGACTGGGTGCGGGCGCACTGCACGCGCTGCGTGGGCGGCAACTGGGACTACGGCATCGGCGGCAGGCAGTTTCCGGAGGATGGCTACTTCTGGGCGCAGCTGGGCGAGGAACGGCTGGAATGGCTCCGTACCCTGCCCCGGGAGACGGACGCATGGCTGAGCGGCACGCATTTCCGCCTGTTCCATGGCCGTCCGGTCACGCCGCTGATGAGCGTACAGGCAGACAAGTCGGTGCTGGGCGCGGCGTTCCATGCCAACGGCACGGACTACACCGGTATCATCTTTGCCGACAGCCACCGGCCCTTCATCCGCACGCTGGCGGAGGGCTACGCGCTCAACACCGGCAGCGTCGGCAACAGCCTTGGCGTGGCGAACGCCCATGCCCTGCTCATCGAGGGCGAACTGGGCAGCCGTGACCGCGCCCCGCTGATGATGACGGTGCTCTCCGTGCCCTACGACAACGAGGCAGCGGCGGAAGCAGCCCGGCAGGATGCGCAGCTGCCCCATCGGGAGTCCTTCATCAAAGAGGTGCTCACGGGCGTCTATTCCCGATAAGCACGGTATACGGCGGTTTGCCCGCGCCCGCAGGCGCCCCTTCTGCGGAAGCGGGGGGCATTCCGATCGTCCATTCCGCCCCTTGACGCAGCGCGGAAAGCATGATACAATCCTCCTGAACTGAATAGATCACGGGATACGGTTTGAAAAGTTGTAGAGCTGAGTAGAAGCAAGAGGGAATCCGGTTCGAGTCCGGAACAACCGCCATTACTGTATTTGACCAGAGGAGGACGCGAAACGCCATTGGAGCAGCCGCTCCGAGAAGGCGCGTCCTTTCGCGCAGGCCGCGCGTCGTCATAAGTCAGGATACCTGCCGCATCCCTGTCAGGTTCAACACGATTTGGTGTGAAGAGTGCAACCGGTCGATCGCCGCATGACGGCTTCGGCGCTGCGCTCTTTTTTCATGCAGGCCGGAGCTCTGTTCGCGTACCCGGTCTGCCGCTGCACTCCCTGACCACCGGTCAGCGGAGTTTTTTTGTGGAGGGATGGCGCGATGTCCGCAGAAAAAAAGGAATGGGCAACCGAGCAGCTGCGGCAGAAGTACGCTGCGCTGGGACGCTTGCCCCACAAGGATGACTTCGATGAGGTAACGCGCGCGCGCATCAAGGCGTTTCTCGGCCCATGGCCCAGAGCGCTGGAGGCCGCCGGGCTGAAGGCGCCGCGTCCCACGCTGCCCCGGGCGAAAAAGCGGCGGAAGGCCCCGTCATCCTCCTGAACGGTACAGCTGCATGCCTCTGCATGTGCTGACAATGCGTCGAAAAAGTGCTTTTGACACTTTTTCGAAGAATTGCACTCCGTCACTGTCAGGGCTGCAAGCAGCCCTGACGGCCGTTCCTCCG
>JBJEUF010000100.1:0-10897 GCA_051883695.1 Aristaeellaceae bacterium | reverse complement strand
GAGTGAGTGCGAAACCTCGACAAAGTGCCGAAGGCACTTTGTCGATGCCCTGAACCTCCGGTCTTTGCGGCCGGAGGTTCTGCTTTGTCAGGTGCGGTGATACTGATTCGGGAAAAATGTATCAGGGTAGGGGCTTCCCCCATACCTGCTGTGCTGTGTATCGCTGGATGGCTTGCGGCATGCCGCGCTTCGGGTGAAATGGTTCACCGGGAATCGGGATCACCCGAACGTGCTGTTGGGGATCAGCTTGCACAGGCTGGTGGCTTCGTACACCATCGGGTCGTTGCTCATGGAGAAAACCGTTCCATCCACCGGAGCCGTGACATCCTGCAGCGTATCGCCGAGATAGGGATGGGTGATTCTGCCGATGATCTGTCCCCTGAGCACGCGGTTTCCCGGCGCCGTTACGGGCTCAAAGAACCCCGCCGCATTGGAGCGGACGGTGACGAGGTCATCCGAAGCCACGATCCGGCTGATGTGGCCGGGAAAGCCGTTGTAGCGGATGATGCCTTCGCGGGACAGGAACTGCAAAATGGCTTCCACACCCTGGGTCGCGCTTTCGGGTTCGACCCGGTCCGTGGAGGTGGTATAGAGCGAAAAGGCCCTGGCTCCCCAGATCTGCCAGTTGTAGTTGAGTGTCGCGGTATCGAAGGGCCGCGGCTGATGCAGCACAACGTAGGGCAGACCAAAGCTGCGGGCCTTATCCGTAGCCTCATAGCCTGTTTTCATCATGCGGACATGGGGCAGAAAGCGGACGTTCATATAGAAGGATGCCAGCTGGATGCCGTTTTGATAGCCGGAGATCGCCTTGAAGATGCCATCGGCGATGCGCTGTGTTGTCTCGCCCTGATCGTACCCGGGGAACATGCGGTTGATGTCGGTGTTGTCGATGGTCCAGAAGCGTTTTTTCACGTTGATGGAATAAGGGTTGCCGCAGGGAATGACCAGGATCTGTTTGTCGGGGATGAGGCAGCCCTGCTCCTCCAATACGCGGAGGCGCGCGATCAGCTGCTGGCATACGTAGAGCTGCTGGAATTCGTTGCCGCGCAGCGTGCCCATGATACAGGCGGCCTTTTCACCCTCTCCGAAGCGGAAGCCGGTGACGCGGAAATCATCCCGGTACAGGCCCTGGATTCTGAGGATCAGTTCCTCTGTCATGCTTCCGTCCCCTTCCTGTCATATGCCTCCCGGGACAGGATCCGTCCCATCAGGGAACCTTCGCTGACCATGGGGTATTCGCGCACGGTGAACAACCAGCCATCGGTCGGACTTGTCACCTCGTGCAGGATCCGCCCCGTCATCGGCTCGACGATGTGCCCGATGACCTGCCCTGCCTGCAGCATGTCGCCAATCTCGGCCTGCTTGATAAAAACGCCGGAGCATGCAGCGTTTAAAAAGCTGACATCGCTGAGCTGGTCTGACACAACGGGGGTGTGAGTAACCTGCGCGTCCCCCAGCCAGAGCCCCAGCTCGCGCATGAGGTTCAGGATCCCCTCCACCAGCTGGAGACCATAGCGCTGCGTGATCCGCATCCCGACCCCCATCTCCACCACCAGCGTTTTCGTACCGCGGCTGTTGAGACTGTGCGCCAGCGTGGCCTGCAGCACCGTGCTGGCACCATGAACCCACACAAAATCCACATTGGCGATTCTTGCGTAGGGGAGCAGCATCCCGCTGTCCTGCTCGCTGATGCGAATCTGGGGAATCTCCGTGAGGTAGATGTTGCTGGCGTGGATGTCCAGACACAGCTCGGAACCAGTCAGGTCATGGATGATCTGTGAGGCGATGTACTCGTTCATGTCGCCGTCGCTGCGGCCGGGAAAGATTCTGTTCATGTCCAGATCGAAGGCCGGAATCCCGCGGATCCAGGCATCCAGACCGTTGGGATTCATCGCCGGGTAGATATCCACAATCCCCTTGAGCTTCTCCGGCTCAGCCTGCAGACGGCGTGCCAGCTCATAGCACACATACTGCCCTTCCAGCTCGTCTCCGTGGATGCCGGTGACAATGCTGATCCGCCTGCCGCTGCTGCCATACCGCTGCTTGCGGATCGTGAGCACTTCGTCCACGGGCAAGGCAGCCTTTGCAATGACCTGCATGTTGTTCCTCCCAAGCTATGGCAGCGGCCTTTCCGTCACACGGACCCGGACGGTTTGATGCTGCCTGATGTCCCCATATATAATCCCGCGATTCAGCTCGCAGTCGCTGTGATCCCTGCCGACAGCCAGCACAATGTGCGTGTCATCGACCGGCATACCGTTGGTGGGATCCAGACTGATCCAGTAGCCGTTGATCCACACCTCGACCCACGCGTGCGTTCTGCCCTCGCCCAGCACAAGCCCGGCGACGTACCGGCACGGCATCCCCGCCATCCGCAGCAGGGAAAGCAGAATCTGCGCGTGATCCTGGCATACGCCGCAGCCCTGACGCGCCGCCTGCTCGGCGGTTGTCTGGCTGGTGGTGGAGGATGGCATGTAGGCAATGGCCGAACGCACGGCGGACATCATCCGTACAGCCAGCTCCAGAGGATCGCCGGTTCCCGGTATCGCCTGATAAAGCTGACGGATGGCCGTTCCCGGCTGCGTCCATACCGTTTGCGCCAGATACATGGCGGCAGCCGTTTCATCATCCGGCAGAACCGCCTTTTCCAGCTCCGCCGTTCCCTCCACCGTAAAGCCGAACTGCGTATGCGGCGCAAGGATCGTTCCGAATATAAGCGCGTTGCCAAAGCCGTCCGTGCTCTGTGACGCCTGGTTATCCGGTGAAAGCCGGACGGATAGCGCACGGATCCTCTGTCCGCTGCGCTGCGCGGGAATGCAGCGCAGCTGATAGCAGTGCTTCCCCGTCACGCCGTCAAAGGCAAGGTGCATGGAATAGGAAAAATCGAGCGTTCTCATCATTCTGTGTCCAGCAGGCTGTCCACGCAGGTCACAATGGCGCGGTAGGGGATCTCCTCCTGCTCGACCATCGGACGAAGCATGTTCAGCCGTTGCGCGTTGTAGCGGAGATTTGTCCTGCCGATTCGTCCGACCAGGCGGTTGATCTCCCTTTTCAGCGCCTCGCGGGGCATGGAAAGCCGGGCATACAGATCGATCCGTTCGATCCGCTTGCCGACCTTGATGATGTTGCGGACATTCTCGCTTTCAATCTGGTCATCCACAATCCCCCAGAAGGCCAGGATGTTGTCGCTGACCTTCACCATGTCCAGATACGGCGTTTCGGAGGCTGCGGCATGCTCCAGCGCGTAGACGGCCATCTGCACATAGCAGATCGCATCGCTGCCCAGCTCGTCACGCATCACCACGGCATTGTCATACACCCGCTCCAGATTGCTGACAACAGAATCCGGGTTGGTTTTGTCGAAATTGTACCGCCTCAGGAAGTCCGCAAGGCCGTGATAAATATTGGGGATATCCAGCTTCCGGCAGAAATCGGCGCAGGCCTGCGGGTCATGCGCCAGCGCGCGGTCGAAGCTGTCCGTAAAGAAATTGATGGTGGAATACACGCGCTCGGTATAGCGACCAAGCCAGTACAGGCGGTCTGCGTGCTCAGCTGTCATAATACCCATGTGTCCTTGAAGCCTCCTCCCTGAGATGAGTTCACGATGAAAGAATCAGGATTGCGGGAGAAACGGGTCAGGCCGCTGTGCCAGACCATCGGCTCATCCGCGCAGAGCACAAAGGCCCGGAGATCAGCCTTGCGCGGTACCTGAACGCCCTGATCCAGAATGTCCAGATCCACAAAGTCGATGACCTCCTGCGCGATGAAGCGACGGGGTTCGGCCTTCAGCAGCGCGATGAAATCCTCCTTCTGCCGCGCCGTCATCTTCTCGGCGAAGACCACGCCATACCCGCCGGCCTCCGCCACGTCCTTCAGGACCAGACGGTCGAAGTGCTCCAGCACATACTTCATATCCTCCTCATAGAAGGGCAGATAGGTCGGCGCGTTCATTAGGAGGGGTTCCTCCCCAAGATAATAGCGGATCATCTTCGGAACGAAGTAGTAGATGCCCTTGTCATCCGCAACGCCGTTGCCCGGCGCATTCATGATGGCCACGTTGCCCTTGCGCATCACGTTGAACAGGTTCGGCACACCGATCAGGCTGTCGGGGCGGAAGGCCATGGGGTCAAGGAAGTCATCGGAGATCCGGCGGTAGACGACGCCCACCGGGACATGCTTTCCGTCATAGTCCGCAAAGTACAGCCTGTCATCCTTGACCAGCAGATCGCTGCCGCTGACCAGATGCGCCCCGGTTTTTTCCGCCAGATAGGAGTGCTCAAAGTAGGCTGCGTTATACCTTCCCGGCGTCAGCACAACGGTCTCTCCGCCGGGATTCACATGATCCATCGTTTTCCGCAGGAGCCTGGCATAATCGCGGTTGTCATCCAGCTCGATGTTCTCAAAGACGGTCGGAACGGCGCGGCGGGTCAGCTCGCGGGCGATCATCGGATAGGAGGCGCCGGAGGGCACGCGGAGATTGTCCTCCAGAATGTACCAGTTGCCGTCCTTGCCCTGCACCAGATCGATGCCGGAGATATGCGTCCACACATCCTTCGGCGGCGTCAGGCCCTCGCACTGGGGCAGGTAGCCGCTGGAGGCCAGCGTGAATTCAGGGGGAACCACACCGTCCCGGATGATCTGCTTTTTGCCGTAGATATCGCCGATGAAACAATTCAGCGCCTTCACGCGCTGCTTGAGCCCGCGCTCCAGCCAGGCAAACTCGTCCTTTGGGATCACGCGCGGGATGGCATCAAATGGGAAAAGCTGCTCTTTGAAGGTGCCGTTTTTGAAGATGCCGAACTTTACACCATAGCGTGCCAGCAGTTCATTGATCTCCGCTGCGTGGTTGACCAGCTTTGTGAATTCCATAGATCACTTCTCCTTCTGTAGCGTTGTAGCGGTGATCCTGTCGACCGATCGTCTTTCAGAGAATAGAAAAGCAATGGTGCTGCCCATTCAGGCATAGCACCATTGCTTATGCAGGAGTGTACATGAAATCATCCATTATGTCAAGGAATTTCGAAAATTCTGCTCGAAAAATGCAGGAACAATACATTCGGATATTCAGGATGCCGGGATTCGACCCGGTTGATGCCGCGATTCGCCGTGCCGGATGAAAAGCGTGTGAAGCCCTTGCGGAAATATGTAGTTTTGTGGTACAATGCAAGAACGGATGCTCTGCATTCGTTACATATATGAACAAGCTCCCCCTGCCATACAGGGGATGTGACATGCCGCCTTCCGTGCGGCATTTGCGGGCGGGATGACCGCCGTATCGCCGGGAGCTGCCCGGCACGGAAAGGATGAAAGTATGCAGCCTGTACAAAACGAACGGCCGGGCCGCCGCCGTGCGCGTTCGACGACCGCGACGGCAACGGCTGAACGGCCTCAGGTGATCCGCCGCCGGAAGCGCCGCCGCAAGATCGGCAACACCTTTGTCATGCTGCTCCTGCTGGGGCTGGTGGCGCTCATGGTGATCGTGTTCCCCAAGGAGCCCATCGAGCATGCCTATTACTCCGTCGCCGGCAGCAGCGGCGGCGACGGTGCGGAAACCGCTTATTATACCGGCCTCGTCATCAGCGAGATCATGTCGTCGAACAAGTCAGCCATGCCGGATGAAAACGGCAGCTTCCCTGACTGGGTGGAAATCTGGAACACCTCCGACCACGCCATCGACATGAAGAACGTCGGCCTTTCCGATGACCCGATGGAGATCAGCTTCCTGTTCCCGGCCATCACGCTGCAGCCGGACGAGCGTGTCATTGTCCTGTGCGACAAGACGAATCAGGCCGTGGTGGGCAAGCCGCTCCACGCGAAGTTTGCCCTGAGCTCCAGCGGCGGCGAAACCGTCACGCTCTTTGCTCCGGATACCCGCGTGATTGATTCGGTCAAGACCATCATCATGTCCACCGATGAGAGCTATGCCCTGACGGCGGATGGCAAGTGGGTGCAGACCACCGATTACAGCCCCGGCTACGAGAACACCACGGCAGGCCATCTGGCTTACCGCAGCGCGACCATGGTGACGGACGGCGCGCTCATCATCAATGAGATTTGTCCGAAGCCCATGAGCGGCTATCGCGATTCGGACGGCGAGCTGTGCGACTGGATCGAGCTGTACAACACCACCGATTCCCCGGTGAGCCTGGACAACTATGCCCTTTCCAACAAGGCGAACAAGCCGCTGCTCTGGCGCTTCCCCGAGGGGGCGATGGTTGCGCCCCATGGGTACTACATCGTCTATTGCTCCGGCAAGGACATTGTGTCCGGCCCGACGGACGTGCCCCATGCCAGCTTCCGTATCAGCGCCGAGCATGACACGATCATCCTCTCTGACAGCCGCGGCAATCTGGTGGATCGCGTCGATATCGACAATATCCCCGAGGATGCCTCCTATGCCCGCGATGAGGATGGCACCTTCTCCATCCATCTGCGCCCCACGCCCCAGCTCCCCAACACCGTCAGCGGCGAGAACCGCATGGATGTGTACCTGCGGGCGCTCAATGAGACGGGCGTGTATATCACAGAGGTCATGGCCTCCAACGACAGCACGGCGACGCCGGGTTCGACGGAGTTTGTGGACTGGATTGAACTGTACAACTCCTCCGGTGCGACCGTGGATCTTTCCGGGTACGGCCTTTCGGATTCGATTGGCCGTGCCCGGAAGTGGCAGTTTGCCGATGGAACAACGATTGCGCCGGGGGAGTACAAGATCGTCTGGTGTGATGGCAAAGCTGACAGGAACAGCGCTTCGGAGCCGCATACCTCCTACAAGATTCAGAAGTCAGGCTCTGAGATCCTTGCCTTTGCTGACCCGACGGGCAAAATTCTCGATAAGGTCGTGCTGCCTGCGATACCCACAGATGTGTCCTACGGCCGCGCAACGGGACGTGAGGGCTTTTTTTATTATGATTCCCCCACGCCCGGCGCCGCGAACGGCACGGACGGCTTCCTTGGCTATGCCGATGCGCCGGAGCTGACGGTGGATCCCGGCGTGAAGCACAATCAGGGCACCAAGGTGGGCTTCACCATCCCGGAAGGCACCTATGTGTACTACACCACCGACGGCTCCATCCCCGATCCCTACAGCGAAAGCAGCATTGCCTACACCGGGCAGGAGATTGAGCTGAATGCCAACGCGGTGCTGCGTGCGCGGGCGTTCCCCGTGGATTCGCAGTACAGGGCAAGCACTGTCACCACGGGCACCTACCTCATCAACATGTATCACAAGGTGCCGGTCGTGTCCCTGACCATTGATCCCTACGTCCTGTGGAACGAGGAAAACGGTCTGCTCGCCGACGGCCCGGATATCCTGAAGAAGGGCCCCGCCATCCTGCCCTTCGAGAACACGGTGTACCGAAGGGTCAAGGAGAAGGAAGGCTACAAGGAAGGCTACTTCGAGTATTACGATACCGAAGGCAATCTGATCATCAGTCAGGGTGTGGGCGTCAAGCTGGGCGGCGACTACTCTTTGGACCTGCCGCAAAAGACCTTCAAGCTGCGCGCCAAGTCGCTCTACGGTGAGAAGCTGTTTAACGCCGCGCTCTTCGCGGATCGTCCCTATACCGAGTACAAGTCCCTTGTTGTGCGAAACGCGGGCAATGACGGCGTGTGGAGCCGCGTGCGCGACGGCTTCCAGTCCCGTCTGCTGGACGCCTATGGCAGCGAGGTGCTGCACCAGGCGTGGCAGCCTGTGGCGGTGTACCTCAACGGCGCCTACTGGGGGCACATGGATCTGCGGGAGCGCATCGACCGCTATTTCGTCGCCCAGCACGAGGGCCTTATGCTGGAGCAGGCGGACGATATGGATATACTGGTCGGCAGCGGCGCGGTGGAATGGGGCTCCAATACGGAGTACCGCGCGATGATCAAGCGCCTCAAGGCCAGCGATCCGGCGAACAACGCCGAGGATCGCGCCTACATCGAGGCGAACATCGACCTGGACAACTTCCTGGAGTACATGGCGCTGGAGATGTTCGTGGGCAACTCCGATATCGGCAACACCCGCTTCTATCGCCTGCACGGCACCGACCCGGAGACCGGCGAGCCCTACAAGTGGAAGTGGATCTGGTACGATGCCGACTGGGGCTTCTGGAATTCCGCCTTCAACAGTCCCTACAGCTTCACCAAGGAGAAGGGCATGGGCCAGCAGAATATCGACAACACGATCTTCCGGACGGTGCTGAAGGTACCGGAGTACCGTGACATGTTCTTCCGCAAGCTGGGCGATATCTTCCAGACCTTCACGACGGATTACATGATGGCGGTGCTGGATGCCTGCGTGGAGGAGCTGTATCCGGACTATGAGATGAAGCTGCACTTCATGAGGTGGGCGGAGTCGCATGACAAGATGGTGGCCAGCGAATGGCCCACGACGTATGATTCCGCCTACGCCTACTGGCAGAAGCATGTCAACCAGCTGCGCAATGTGCTCAAGAAGCGCCCGACGCTGCTGTGGGAGATGGTGCAGGAGCATTTCAAGCTGACGGACGCGCAGATGCTGGACTATTTCGGCCCGAAGCCTGTCATGCCGGCTGATGCAATATGATGCGCCGGGTTTTCCGGCAAAATGTTGAAATACGGCTGAAAATGTTTGCGCCGCAGGCAATCCTGCTGTATAATGTAAGAGATATGATTCTCGCTGAATGAGAGATGAGGAGGACCTCCATGACGGATCTTTCGCTTTTGAGCAGTCTGAACACGAGCGGCCTGACGACCACGGGCAATGGCCTGTCGAGCAGCATTTCTGCGTGGTTCGATGCGCAGCTGGCCGAACTGACCCCCGCGAGCGTGGCGGTTGCCATGCTGTTTGCCTTTGCGGTCGGTCTGATTATCGCCTTTGTATACAAGCGTTGCTACCGTGGCGTGCTGTACAGCCCGAGCTTTGCCATCACGCTGATCCTGATGACCCTGATCACGACCCCCGTGGTGATGTGCATCGGTTCCAACGTGGCGCTGTCCATGGGCATGGTGGGCGCGCTGTCCATCGTGCGCTTCCGGACCGCGGTGAAGGATCCGCTTGATACGGCCTACATGTTCTGGGCGCTGACGATGGGCATCGTGCTGGGCGCAAAGCAGTACCTGATTGGCGTGGTGGTTGTGGCGCTGATCTCCGTCGTCATGTTCCTGCTGAGCATCCTGCAGTTCTCCAGCCCCAATGCGTACCTGCTTGTTCTGCACTATGATGAGGATGCGGAGTACGATATCACCCAGCAGCTGCGCCGCTCCGTGAAGCATCGCCGTCTGCGCTCCAAGACCGTGACCCGCGCCGGGGCCGAAATGACCTACGAGGTTCGTCTCGACAACAAGCAGGACCTCGTCGCCCTCATGCTCAACATCGAAGGCGTTCACGACGCGACCCTCGTCGCCTGCCAGACCGAAGCCGGCGCTTAAGGGGCGCTGCCCCTTAAGAAACCCCGCCAGAGGGATTCATCCCTCTGGACTCCCTTTACGCGATCGTGGCGCTTGCCTTCGGTTGCGGTTGAGCGCGCGTGGGAATGTGCGCTTAAGGGGCGCTGCCCCTTAAGAAACCCCGCCAGAGGGATTCATCCCTCTGGACTCCCTTTACGCGATTGCGGGGCTTGCCTTCGGTTGCGGTTGAGCGCGCGTGGGAATGAGCGCTTAAGGGGCGCTGCCCCTTAAGAATCCCCGCCAGAGGGATTCATCCCTCTGGACTCCCTTTTCGCGATCGTGGCGCTTGCCTTCGGTTGCGGTTGAGCGCGCGTGGAAATGAGCGCTTAAGGGGCGCTGCCCCTTAAGAATCCCCGCCAGAGGGATTCATCCCTCTGGACTCCCTTTTCGCGATCGTGGCGCTTGCCTTCGGTTGCGGTTGCGCGCGCGTGGAAATGAGCGCTTAAGGGGCGCTGCCCCTTAAGAAACCCCGCCAGAGGGATTTGGCCCTCTGGACTCCCTTTACGCGATTGTTGGGCTTGCCTTCGGTTGCGGTTGAGCGCGTGTGGGGTGTGTGGAGTGCGAGATCATTTGAGAGAGAGGAGGCGTTTTCCATGTCGGCAAACATCCCGCTGCGCCATGAGCTGAAGTTCTTTATCAGCGAAATGCAGTATCATATTCTGTCCCGGCAGCTGGATCACGTCCTCTGGCGTGACCCCAACGGGGATGAGAACAACGAATACCACATCCGAAGCCTGTATTTCGATACGGTGTACAACGATGCGTATTTCGATAAGCTGGACGGTGTGCAGAACCGCAACAAGTACCGCATCCGCATATACAACCTGTCGGATGCGGTCATCAAGCTGGAATGCAAGACGAAGGTCGGCAGCCTGATCTCCAAGCGCAGCCTGTCCATTCCGCGCGATCTGTGCGATCAGCTGATCGCGGGCGACACGACGGACCTGGAAAAGACCCGCAGCGGCCTGCTGGGGGATATGTATCGGGAGATGACCTGCAATCTGCTCCGGCCTGTGGTGATCGTCGATTATGTGCGCGAGGCGTATCTGCATCCGGCGGAGGAGGTGCGCATCACCTTCGACAAGCAGCTGCACACCGGTATGCGGAGCACGGATCTGTTCAATCCCAATGTCCCGACGATATCTCCCTTTGACAACAATGAGATTATCCTTGAAGTCAAATACAACCGCGTGATGCCTCCCTATATCAAGGATCTGCTGTGTACCTACTGCCCCAGCGCCGTACAGAGCGCAATCAGCAAGTACACCTGGTGCAGGCGCTTTGAGGGCATGGAGGCGTAGAAGACATCAGGCTGCGTCCTCCGGAGGGCGCGGCTTTTTCTGTGTGCGTACGCCCATGATACCGATACAGCGAAGTGTTTCCTCCACAAAACGAAGATTTGCGAACACGGGAGAGAGGGGCTGTTGCAGTATGTAGGGTCCCCTCCGCAACCCCGCACCCCAAGAAACACCTGGCTTTTCGCCGC
>JBJEUF010000099.1:0-43691 GCA_051883695.1 Aristaeellaceae bacterium | reverse complement strand
AAGCAAAGCCAGAGCGGAAAAGGCGCTGTGCGAATGCAACATTTTTATTGAGAATGAGTATTATTTGTACGGATAAATGCGGAAGCTGCCCTCGTCAAAGCGGATGGTGATGGCGCCGGAGGTATGGGTGCTGTAAACCGGAATCTCCCCCGTGCGCTGTGTCAGGCCGGTCTCGCGGCTCTCGTTGCCGCAGGAGAGCAGGATGGCCTGGGGGTGAACCTGCGCAAGGAATGCCGGCAACGTGCTGCCGGAACTGCCATGATGAGCCGCCTTGAGGATATCCGCGCCGACCGCCGCATATTTTTCATATGTACCGGAAAGATCACCGGTCAGCAGAAGCGTCGTGCCGCGCAGCTGCGCCAGGAGCACGAGGCTGGAATGGTTCGCGTCCTGCTGTGGACGCGTGCGGCCCTCCTCCGGCCAGAGCACCGTCAGCGAGCCGCTGGGCAGGGGCAGCACATCGCCCCGGGACAGGGTGTGCAGCTGTGTGCCGGATGCCTCCAGCTGATCCAGGAGCGTCAGCAGCTCCGGGTCAATGCTGGCGATGGTGGCATCCGCAGGCAAATAGCAATGCCGGACGGGAATCCGGTTCTCCAGCAGGTCTGCAATGCCCCCGGCATGGTCAAGATGCAGGTGCGTGATCAGCAGCATGTCGATGGACAGCCGCCGCGCCCGGAGATAGACGGCGAGGCTGCTGCCGTTTTCGCCCGTGTCGATCACCGTCACCGTGTCCCGATCGTGCAAAAGCGCCGCGTCCGCTTCGCCCACGCTGAACTGGATATAGGTGGTCTCCCCATGGGGCAGCGGAAGGCACACCGTCGCTGCCAGCAGCACCCCGACAAGCAGCAGGACGCGCTGCCGGTGGGCATACCGCCGCGGGAGGATCGGGATCAGGCCGAGGAACAGCAGCGCGAAGCCCAGCAGGACGATGAAATCAGGCTGCCGCGTCCAGAGGGACAGGTTGGCGCCCTCCCCGGGCAGATGGATGGCCGCCATCAGGATATGCGTGACCTGCGCTGACAGCCACCCCAGCACCTCCCGCACGCCCGGCAGCCACAGCAGCAGCAGCGTCGCCCAGTACAGCCCCATCAGCAACGTGAAAACAAACGGAACGATCATATTGACGATCAGGCTGAGCAGCTGATAGCGGCCATACCAGTACAGGAGCGCCGGCATCACGCCAAGCTGCGCGGACAGGCACACCGCGAAAGCCTCCCAGACCCGGTTCACCGGCGTGAACCGCGTGTGTACCAGTCGCGCCAGCTTCGGACGCAGCAGCAAAAGGCCGATCATGGCGCCGTAGGTCAGCTGAAAGGAAGCGCCTGTCAGGAGCGCCGGGTTGAAGAACAGCTGCAGACAGGCTGCCGCACACAGGGTATGCAAGGACAGTGCCTGCCTTTGCCGTACGCGGGACATCTCATACAGCACCGACAGCAGCGCCGCACGGACGACCGGCGCACGCCCGCCTGTCAAAAGACAGTATGCCGTCAGGAGCAGGATCCGCAGCACCAGCCCATGGCGGCGTTTCGGTCGGAGCACCCGGCACAGCGCAGCCAGCATCGCCGCCAGCACCCCCACATGATACCCCGAGATGCTCAGGATATGGCTGATTCCCAGACGATCAAAGGCTGCCAGGTCCTCCTCGGGCAGCTCCTCCCGGGAACCGAGCAGCATCGCCGCCGCATACCCGCCGGCCTCCTGCCCCATGACGCGTATCAGGCGCTGCGACAGCACGTAGCGCAGACAGGCCATCGAACCGGCAAGGCTGAAGCCGTCATCCTGCAAGGTCAGCTCCTTCATGCCATACAGGCCATAGCGGATGCCCTGCTGCAGGAGGTATTCGCGGAAATCGAAGCCGTTCGGGTTGTCCCGCCCGGATGGCGCGTATACCCGCGCGGTCACGGCGACATGCGAGCCGGGCTGCAGACCCTCCGGGAGCGCTTCGTCCTTCCCCAGATAGAATGACCAGTACATCCCGCCGCGCCAGGCTTCGCCGTCAATGGTCACGCTCCGCAGCGTGGCGGTCACATGCTGCTTTTCGTCCGGGCCCGACAGGTCTGTCACCACGCCGGTAACGCGGTGCATCCCTTCCTCCGGCAGCAACGGATGCCAGGTCGTCCAGCCAAGCAGCGCACCCAGGGACACCGCGATCAGCACCGCCCCCAGTCCTCTTGACCGGCCATGGCCAAGGAGCGTATACAGGCCGCCCGCTGCCAGCGCCACCGCAGCCATCTCCCATGCGGGAGCACTGCGTCCCAGCAGGATGCCCGCCATCAGCCCGGCTGTCATCATCGGCAGCAGCCACGGGTGCCTGGAGCGCTCCGGCACAGGCATGACGCATTCCTCCTCCGTCTCATCTTCTGACATCATACACGATCCGTCACAAACTGTCCAGCACAATCTGCCGTCGGACAGCGTAACCTCCTTCAGAATGCCAGATCGTTCAATGCTTCATCAGGTCATGATCGTTCCCGGATGTACAAACCGAAGGCTTCCAAAGGGCATCGTGCAGAAGCGGCTCCCGGTGGGGAGTTGCCATAGGCGACGCATCAAGCAATGCTGGATGACGGAAAACCCTCTGGTCACGCCCGCAGGCGCGAAATTCCTTTTGCGGAGGTCGTGTTTCGCTTCTGCGGAAGCGAGGAGGGGGCTTTCCGATCGCCCCCCTCCACCCCTTCGGCCGCATCCTGGTTTGTTATCTGTTTGAATACAGCTTTCCCAAATGTCGTCCCGGACGTCTCAAAGCAGCAACTGGTAGCGCTGTGTTGTCCTTGCGTTTTCCCGTCCCATATGTTAAAATATTAACACAGCAGAACACAAGCCCTCTGCTGAATCGGAAAAGCTGCATGGGTGTCCCCATGCCCCGGCTCCATCCCGGGCGACATGACCATGAAAGGAGATTGGGTCTATGACCGAGAACAACCTGATCAACGGCATTCAGACAACGGGCTTCAGCACGTTCCTGCCGTGGATCATCGGCGGCGCGGTGCTGCTGCTGCTCATCATCGTCTTCATGTGCAACTACATCAAGGTGCCGCCGAACGTGGCGCTGATCGTATCCGGCCGCAAGCACCGCTACAAGGTGAAGGATTCCGACGGCAAGGAAATCACCAAGTACTTCGGCTACCGCATCGTGCGCGGCGGCGCGACCTTCGTCATCCCCTTCTTCGAGCGCGTGGATAAGCTGAATCTGGGCATCATGCAGGTGGATATCAAGACCACCCAGCCCGTGCCCAGCCAGGAGTACATCGGCGTGCTGGTGGACGGCGTGGCGAACATCAAGATCGGCTCGGACGATGTGTCCGTCGCCACCGCCGCGGAGCAGTTCCTGGGCTGGAAGCAGCAGGAGATCGCCGCCGTCGCCATGCAGGTGCTGGAAGGCAACATGCGCGAGATCATCGGCCGCATGACCATCTCCGATCTGGTGCAGAACCGCGACAAGTTCGCCAGCGAGACGCAGAACGCCGCTACGGCGGACATGCGCAACATGGGTCTGGAGATCGTCAACATCACCATCCAGAACTTCTCCGACAACGACGGCGTGCTGGATACGCTGGCGGTCAAGAACATCGCCGAGAAGAAGCGTGACGCGGATATCGCCCGCGCCGAGGCGGAGCGCGATACCGTCATCCGCCAGTCCATCGCCGATCAGGAGGGCAACAGGGCCCGCGCCGAGGCGAATGCCAACATCGCCGAGCAGAACAAGGTGCTTGAGCTGCGCCGCGCCCAGTTCCGCGCCGAGCAGGATCGTGCCAAGGCAGACGCCGACCTGGCCTATCAGGTGCAGCAGGAGAACGCCCGCAAGGCGCTGGAAACCGAGCGCGCCGCCGCCGAGCTGATCCGCCTGCAGAAGGAAACCGAGCTGCAGGCCCAGCAGGTGCAGATTCAGCGCGAGAAGCTGTCCATCGAGGTTCGCGAACGTGCCGAGGCGGAACGCGACGCGAAGATCGCCGCCGTGGAGGCGGAGCGTGCCGTGGTACAAGCCCGCGCGGAGGCGGAGCTGTTCAAGGCCGAGAAGGAAGCCGAAGCCAACCTGATCTGCGCCCAGCGCGAGGCAGAAGCCAAGTACATTCTGGCACAGAAGGAAGCCGAAGCCATCCGCATGAAGGGCGAAGCCGAGGCGGAGGCCATGCTGAAGAAGGCCGAAGCCATGAAGCAGTACGGGCAGGCCGCCATGATGCAGATGGTCATCGACAAGCTGCCCGACATGGCCAAGGCCGTGTCCGAGCCGCTGAGCAAGACGGACAAGATCATCCTCTTTGGCGAGGGCGGCGCGACCTCCATGGCGAAGGATACTGCCGGCACGATGCTGCAGACCTTCGAGGCGGTAAAGGAAGCGGTGGGTCTGGACATCCCCCGGATGCTCAGGGACGTGACCACCGGCGGGCTGATCGGCAGGGCTGCAGCCGATGCCGGCAGCGATGCGCCCAAGGCAGAGTAATACTAAATCCCGAAGTAGCAAGCCGCTGCACGGATGGAGTCGTGCAGCGGCTTGTTTGCAGTTGTTCGATGGTTCGATGACCTGTCATACTATGCGTTTTTCCAGCCTCCTGAGCTTCCCGCGCGCCACAAAGGCATAGCACAGCATGTGCACCCCGAAGGTCAGCGCCCAGGAAATGGGGTAGGACACATACAGCACATCCAGCGTGGGATGGGCAGCAAAAACCGTCAGAATCCATACCACGCGGAACAGGCACGCGCCGGTCAGGCTCACGAGCATGGGCATGACGGAATAGCCGATGCCGCGCAGGCTGCCCACCGCCACATCCATCAGGCCGCACAGGCAGTACAGCGGCAGGATGTACAGCATACGCTTCATGCCGTAGTCCAGCACGCTGATGCCCGTGACGGGATCCACGGCGCTGGGGTCATCCAGATACAGCGACAGCAGCGGACGGCCGCAGAGATACATGGCGTTGCCCATCAGCAATCCGATGACCGCCACGGTGGCGATGCAGACCCACATGCTCCGGCGCACGCGCCTGATTTTTCCTGCGCCCAGGTTCTGGCTGGCGAAGGTCATTGCCGCCTGATGGATGGCGTTCATGGAGGTATAGACGAAGCCCTCCAGATTGCTGCCGGCGGAGTTCGCCGCCACGACCACCTCGCCAAACCCATTCACGGAAGCCTGGATCAGCACGTTGGAAATGCTGAACAGGCTGCCCTGCAGACCGGCAGGCAGACCCACCCTGGCAATCTCGATCAGCTCGCGCCTGTGAATGCGCAGATCGCGGAGCTCCAGATGCACCGTGCCGTGGGAGCGCATCAGGCAGATCACCACCAGCACCGCGCTGACCGCCTGCGAGGCAACCGTTGCGATCGCCACGCCCGCCACATTCATCCGGAAGCGGATGACCAGCAGCAGGTTCAGGAGCACGTTCACAACACCGGCGATGGTCAGATAGAACAGCGGGCGCCTGGTATCCCCCACAGCGCGCAGGATGGATGCACCGAAGTTGTAAATCATGTTGAAGGGCATCCCCAGGAAATAGATTTTCATATAGGTGGAAGCCAGATCGAGCACGGGGTTATCCATCAGCCGCAGCAGCGGACGGCAGAAGACGAAGCCGATCAGCCCAACCAGCAGTCCCGCGATGATCGCCAGAGACATCGCCGTATGAACGCTCCTGTGCACCGCTGCCGGGTCATTGGCGCCGAAGGCCTTCGCCACCGCGACGCTGCCGCCCACGCTCAAGCCGATGAACACATTGACCATCAGGTTGATCAAACTGCCGGTGGAACCGACCGCCGCCAGGTACTCCTTGCCCGCAAAGCGGCCCACCACCACCATATCCGCCGTATTGAAGAGCAGCTGCAATATGCCCGAGGCGATCAGGGGCAGGGAAAACAGGAGCACCTTGGGGAGCAGTGCGCCCTCGGTCATATCCATTTCATACCGGGAGGAACGGGCCATAGCATAAGCTCCTTTGTGTCAGAGAAGTGCGCTCTCCTGCGGGCCGAGATAGCTTTCAGGGAGCTTGTATCCATCGGGATAGATCAGGATGCGCTCCAGGCTGAGGTTGGGATCCAGCGCACCGAGGGTCACCTCGTTCAGCCCCCGGCGGCAGCGGATGACCGCCTGCACGTTGCGGATGTGGCTGACCATCGCGGCGCACCAGCGGGGATCGCTGTTTTCACCCGGGCGGTAATCGGCGGGAACGCAGGTGATGAGCTGCCGTTCGCCATCCGGGCCGGTCAGGGCGCAGCGCATGGGAACCCCGGGCTGCACGGGACTGGTGGGCGTCAGCCACAGCTCGCAGACATGCTCGCCGTCCTTTTCCGCGTAGAAGCGGTAGGTCAGGCTTGGCGTATCCTCATCGGGCCGGAAGGCGGCGGTGGCGGGATACACCTTGACCGCATGACCGCTGCGCCCAAGTCCCGGCAGAATGCGGAAGGCCGCGCCGTCCGTATCATGCTGGGCGATGAAGTGATGGGCCTCCATGGTCACAGCCTGCCTGACGGGCATGAAGGCGGGCGCAGCGTTTTCCGGATGCCTGCGGGCGCGGACATCCACGTGGACGGTAGCCTGCGCATGGTCGCCCTCACCCTGGCTGCGGACGATGAGCGTCACCTGCTGCTCCTCTTCGGGGAGCAGGTCGCGGTCGCAGCGCAGGCGGATCACCTCCAGCTCCTTCACCGTACAGGATGGCGCGGCAGGCGCAGCAAAGCTGCCCCGGCGACCGAGGAAGCTCTTTTCCTCCTGCCCTTGCTGCGGCAGCTCCACGGTGAGCCAGGGCGCGCCGCCCTCGACGGTGAGCGTCAGTTCGCCGATGCCGTCGTTGGCGGCCTCCAGAATCACCTCATCCACGCCCGCGTCGCAGAAATCGTGGACGGGAATCACCATCGGCGCGCCATACCGGCGGCCGTACACGCGCGGATCGTCCCGGCGCGAGAGGGACAGGCGCGGATAGGGCATGGGCGTGACCTCCGTCCGCAATGGCAGCCTGCAGCCGTCCTCGTTCCAGGCGGTGAAGCCGATGTGGGCCTCGCGCTCCATGCCGCGCCACTTGCCGTCCTTCCACGCAGCGAAGCTCTCCGCGAGCTTTGTATCCAGCTCCATCGTCTCCCGGACGATATCGCCATACCGGTTGGCCACCGGGCGTCCCTGCTCGGCGTAGTGCGCGTTCAGGCCGGCGGCGAGGTGCATCCGGAGCAAATTCATACTGGCGGTCACCGGGAAGCCGACCATGCTGTAGAATGCCGCGCGATGGCGGCCGCAGTGCTTCATGGTGTTGTCGCACAGGCGGAGCATACTGTCCGCCCTTTCGAGCATCCGGTGCGCCTCCAGCTCATGGCAGGGATGATAGACGGAGGCGTTCAGCGCCTCAGGGCGGCGCTTGCCGTTCATGTCGTACAGCCCGGTGAGGAGCGCCTGCACGCTGCTGCGCACGCTGTCGGACAGAGCCGGGAAGGTACTGCGGACGAAGGCCGTCAGCCACCGCTGCCAGTTGTCGGCCAGACGGCTGCCCCATTTCTCATAATCGTAGGCAAGGTCAAGGAACTGCTGCAGGCTGACCTCATTGCCCTTCAGGTCCCCCACGTTGAGGATCCACACATCCCGCACGCCGTAGTCATAGGCCAGGCACATCTGCTCCCACAGCTGGGAGAAGGGTGTGGAGGGCATCCACTCGTAGCTGACCGGGCCGCCGTGGTAATCCACATGGTAGTACATGCCCCAGCCGCAGCCGCGCCTTTTGAGGGCTTCGGTCATTTCAGGCGTGGGCAGCGACCGCATGAAGCTCTGGTTGTCCTCGCAGAGCATGCAGACGGTGTTGCGCAGGCCCTCCCAGTCCTTGAGTCCCGGGACGTTCTCATTGCCGTAGAAGAAGGGCTCAACCTCCTTGTACAGCGCCAGCAGCCGCGGCTGATCCTTCGATTTGGGTCCTGCGTACTGCCGGATGAGCGCCTCCTGCGTGGTGATCACATCCTGCAGGTACTCAATATTGGCGCGCAGCCCGGCATCCTCGCCCAGCATCGCGGAATCCGCCTCGCCGCGCATGCCGATGGTGATCAGATGCTCATACTGACCGGAGCGCTTCAGGCCGTCCGCCCAGAAGCGGGTGATGCCCTCGCGGTTGCGCACGAAGTTCCAGTCCGTCCCGTAAGCCGCGCCGTCGCGGATGGCGTGCCTGAACTCCTCCCCGGCCCGCAAACAGGGCTCGTGATGGCTGTTGCCCACCACGATGCCGTAGATGTCGGCCAGCTCCTCGTTCGCGGCTCCGGGGCCTTCCTCCGCAAAGACGCTCGCCCACATCGCCGGCCACATATAGTTGGCCTTCAGGCGCAGCAGCAGCTCAAACACATGGTCGTACATCTCCGCGTTCACACCGCCGAAGTGCGCCATGCACCAGCTGCCGAAGCAGGGCCACTCATCGTTGATGAACAATCCGCGGTAGCGGACGCTCGGTTCCTTTGAGACGGTGCACAGATCGTCGCCCAGCAGCAGCTCCTCCTGCGTCAGCGGCTCCGCGTCGCCCCAGTAGCACAGCGGTGATACGCCGATATACCGGGACAGCTCGAACATGCCATACTCCGTGCCGCGCTTGTCGCTGCCCAGGATGATGAGGTTTCCGTCCACCTCCGCGATGGCATAGCATTCCCATTTGCCACGGATTGCTTCCGCCTGCGGGAGCACGCCCAGGGTGATCAGGTCATCGGCAAGCGGGCTGCGGCCCAGCGTCGCGCACAGGACGAAGGGCTGCGCCGTCGGGACAGCCATGATCTCCGGACGCACGCCGGATACCTTCTGAACGTCTGCCGCCACCTTCCGGGCAACGCGGCGCACACCCTCGTGGGCTTCGGGTTCGATGATGAAGGGCAGGGCCTGACCGTTCGCTGCGAGCTGTATCATAGGTACCTCCGATTCATACTGCTCCTGATGGAAAACAGGGCACAGGGCTTCTCGTGCCGGAAAACGCAGTGCAAGGGACACATTCTGCATCAAGCGTATCAATGCATACTGGTGGAGAGCACCAGCAGGGTGACGGTGGGACTGTTGAACATGCGGAAGGGCAATGCGGGATACATCGGGTTTGTGCCCAGCCCGGGGCTGATATACTGCCAGATGCCGTTCAGATAGCCCAAGCCGCTGACGAGCGTCTCCTCGGGAAAGAAGCCCAGCTCCGGCGCCCAGATTGCACCGACGCCGGGGAGCCGCCACTGACCGCCGCAGTACCCGCCGGCGAGCACCAGCGACACATGATGGAGCGAGAACGCGTCCTTCGCGGCGGTTCCGGCCTTGATGGACGCGACATGCTCCTTCGTCAGGGGCATGTGCGTCACGGCAATCTGGATGTGCCGGTCGGTGATGGTCGCAATCTTTTCGCGGATGCGCTGCATGCGCCCGACCTGGTATTCGGCATTGCGCTTCTGGGCAGCCTGATCGGGCGTGAGCGCCTCCGTCAGGGCGTTGAGCGTGTCCAGCTGGTTCTGGTAAGCCTTCTGGGCGTCCTCCAGATCGTATTCATAGAGATACGCCGGGACGAACCAGATGGTGGACTTGTCCCGCTGGAAGGAAACCGGCTCGTCAAGGATGGTCACGCCTGCGTCAATCAGCCGCTGCGCCCAGTCGGCATAGGGCGACAATCCGCTGCCGGCTTTGGTGGCATACAGGGCGGGATCGTCGCTGCCCGGAAGCAGGAGGATGGGCGTGTCCTTGGGCAGGATCCCGATCAGGTCGAGCACCGGCTGCACATCGCCCTTCTCACCCACCATATTGCCCGAGAGCACCACGCAGGAGACGCTCCTGGTGCCGATGGCCTTCCGGATGGCGGACTGGTTCTCGCCGATGGATGCGCCGTTCAGGTCGGACAGGTGCAGGATCGTCCAGTTATCCAGCGACGAGGGCAGATTGGTCACGGTGACATACTGCTTTTCATACGTGACGGTATGATTAAGGGCGAAATTCCACGTGAACAGCCCCGCGATGAGCAGGACGATCACCACCATCAAGCCGATCAGAAAGCCATGCCCCCGCTTGGGTTCATCGGCAAAGATATATTGCTGGCGGCGTGCCATGACTGTACCTCCGCATCATGTCTCATGCTCTATTATAGGACGGTCCGGGTGAAAAAACAAGGGAAACCCTGAATTTCAAAGCACGAGCAGGCTGCATGCCCCAGGGAGCTGCAGCCTGCTCACAGAGTGTCAACAATTCTTGGGAGGTGTCGGAGGGCCCGCAGGCCCTCTGACTGCATTCGTATCGACCGGCCTTGCCGGTCGGGCGGGGCGTTTCCGGCTCTGCCGGAAACACTCCTTATACGGAGGAACGGCCGTCAGGGCTGCTCGCAGCCCTGACAGTGACAGAGTGCAATCCCTCGAAAAAGTGCCTGAAGCACTTTTTCGACACGCTGCGAGCAGGCTGCATGCCCCAGGGAGCTGCAGCCTGCTCAGCAGGTTATTTGGCATTCCGGATACAGTCAAAATTGCGGATGAAGTAATCCACGCCGCTCCAGATGGTCATGGCGGCAATCCACGCGCAGCCCAGCCAGCCGATAATCTGAACGGGCAGCTGCAGGAAGGCCAGCGCCTCCACCGCAGGCACCAGGCGGCCAAGGAGCATCAGGTACACAATGACAGCCATCTGGCTGGCGGTCTTGATCTTACCGAGCTTCCCGGCGGCGATCACGCGGCCCTGACCCACTGCCACCATGCGCAGCCCATCCACCGCCAGCTCCCGGGCCAGAATGATGATGACCACAAAATGGGGCATCTGACCGGACAGGGTGAGCATGATCATCGCAGAGAGGTTCAGCAGCTTGTCCGCCACGGGGTCGATAAACTTGCCGAAGTCGGTGACGATATTGTCCCGGCGGGCGATGTGCCCATCAAGATAATCGGTGAAGGCCGCAGCCCCGAACACCGCCGTGGACAGCAGGATGCAGGGCACGCCGGGGATATACATCAGGATCACCATCACGGGAATGAGCAGCACCCGCAGGATGCTCAGCTTGTTGGGCGTATTCATGGCAGCATTTCTCCCATCAGGTCATAGGTATCGGCTTGGGTGATGCGGACGCTGACGAAGCTGCCGATCTGGGGCAGTTCCGCATTCTCCGGCAGGGTAAAGAGGATCTCGCCGTCGGTTTCGGGCGCTTCGCGGTGGCTGCGGCCCAGAATGCGGCCGTCCTCGCTCACGTCGGTCACCAGCACCTTCTCCACCGTGCCCACGCGGGCCCGGTTGCGCTTCAGGCTGATTTCCTGCTGCAGCGTCATCAGGCGGTCCAGGCGCTCCTGCTTGATCTCCTCGGGGATCTGGTCGGGCATACGGGCTGCGGGCGTGCCTTCCTCCGGGGAATAGGTGAACGCGCCCAGCCGGTCGAACTCCGCCTCGCGCACCACCGCCAGCAGCTCCTCGAACTGCTCCTCCGTTTCACCGGGAAAGCCGACGATGATGGTCGTGCGCAGCGTCAGCCCGCGCTCCCGTGCGCCGCGGATGCAGCGCAGGATATCCGCCTTGTCGCCCCGGCGGTGCATCCTTTTGAGCACCGTGTCGTTGACATGCTGGATGGGCAGATCGAGATACTTGCAGATGTTGGGGGTGTCCGCGATCACATCCAGCAGCCGGTCGTCCGTCTCGTCCGGGTAGCAGTACAGCACGCGAAGCCATTCCACGCCCGGGATAGCCGCCGCCTTCTGCAGCAGCTCGGGGAGCGTGGTATGCCCGCCGTCATCGGTGCCGAAGCGGGTGGTGTCCTGCGCCACAAGGATATGCTCCTTCACGCCCTGCTTTGCCAGGGAGGCGATCTCCGCCAGCACATCCTCCATCGGACGGGAACGGTAGGGGCCGCGAATCAGCGGAATGGCACAGAAGGTGCAGCGGTTGGAGCAGCCCTCGCCAATGCGGGTGTAAGCCGTGTAGGAGGGCGTGGTCAGCAGGCGCTCATGGGCATAATAGGTGTGGTCGTCGTGGCAGTAGCTGGTATGGTCGCCCTGCAGCGCCTTCTCGATGGCAGCGGGGAGCTGCGCGTACTGATTCACGCCCATGATGAGGTCGATCTCGGGGATCTCCTCCTTCAGCGCGCCTTCATACCGCTGGGTCAGGCAGCCGGTCACCACCAGCAGGCGGCACCTGGCCGTTTTCTTGTATTCAGCCATCTCAAGGATGGTGTCGATGGATTCTTCCTTGGCGCTGTCGATAAAGCCGCAGGTGTTCACAATCAGAATATCAGCCCGGGCCGGGTCGCCGGTGAAGGTGTAGCCGTGCTCGGCCAGCAGGCCCAGCGCGGTTTCGGAGTCCACACGGTTCTTGTTGCAGCCCAGGGAGATCATGCCTACGCAAAGGGGTCGTGTCATGTCGTGTCTCCTTCATATTAGGGAGTATTCTTATCCGGATACATTGTAGCACGTTTTGACGGATTTGAAAAGACGGGGATTGATGACATATCCGCGCGGGCAGCTGCATATGGGGAAACGGTGACCGGCCGAAGGATTCCAAAGGGCATCGTGCAGAAGCGGCTCCCCGGCAGGGAGTTGCCGAAGGCAAAGCTTCCAGCGATGCTGGATGACGGAAACCCTTTGGTCGCGCCCGCGGGCACGAAACACCTTCTGCGGCAGGAGTGTTTCGCTTCTGCGGAAGCGAGGAGGGGGCTTTCCGATCGCCCCTCCACCCGTTCGGCTGCATTCATGTCTGTTTTCCGTTTTGAATGAGGTCGCCCTGCTGTCGCTGCGTTTTCCGCTTGACAACAGCAGTTCCTTCATGTTAATATGATATTGATCGAATAAGTGGTGGAGTCTGTCATCGCATGCCATCCGGCGGCGATTTATCCGATCATCAGCCGGACGGCGTGTACCGTCCGGGACTGATGCATGGAAGAATGGCCGGCTCCGCAGCAGGAGCCGGCTTTATTTATATCTTCGGACCCCGGTCAGAAAGAAAGGAGACCCTGATGACCGCAAAGAGAGCATTCTACGAAAAATTCCGGGAGGCGGCGGCCTCCGTGCTGCCCATCGTCGTGATTGTCGCGGCGATGTGCCTGACCTTCGTGCCGATGGATACGGGGCTGATGCTTTCCTTCATCGTCGGCTCGCTCATGCTCATGGTGGGCATGGGGCTGTTCTCCCTGGGCAGCGAGGTGTCCATGACGCCCATCGGCACCCATATGGGCGCAAAGCTGACCAAATCGCGGAATCTGCCGCTGATTCTGGGCATCAGCCTGCTGCTGGGCATCGCGGTCACGGTGTCCGAGCCTGACCTGACGGTGCTGGCGGCAAGCGTCCCCACGATTGACGACAGGGTGCTGATCGTCACCGTGGGCGTCGGCGTGGGACTGCTGCTGATGCTGAGCATGGTGCGCATTCTGTTCCGCATTCCGCTCAAATGGCTGCTGATCGCGCTGTATGGCCTGGTATTCCTGCTTTCGGCGGTGGTCGTAGCCGTGAAGCCGGACTATCTGGCTGTGGCGTTCGACTCCGGCGGCGTGACGACAGGCCCGATGACGGTGCCCTTCATCATGGCGCTGGGCGTGGGCGTCGCGTCCATCCGTTCGGACACAAGCGCACAGGAGGATTCCTTCGGTCTGGTGGCGCTGTGCTCCGTCGGGCCGATTCTGGCCGTACTGCTCCTGTCCTTCCTCTCCACCGGCGCTCCGGATGGCGGCAGTGATCCGGCAGAGGCGATTCTCCATACCGTCCAGCTGGGCAAAACCTACCTGCGGGAGCTGCCCGGGGAAACCGTCAATGTGGCGGTCGCGCTGCTGCCCATCGCAGCGTTCTTTCTGATTTTCCAGTTCACCGTGCTGCATCTGCGCCGCGTTCCGTTCCTGCGGATTCTGCTGGGACTGGCGGTGACGCTGGCTGGGCTGGTGCTGTTCCTGACGGGCGCGAACGTGGGCTTCGAGGCGCTGGGGCTGGCGCTGGGCGGACATATCGCCGACATGGGGCCATGGCGCTTCCTGCTGATTCCCATCGCCATGCTCATGGGCTGGTACATCATCAACGCCGAACCGGCGGTGCATGTGCTGAACCGGCAGGTCGAGGAGCTGAGCGCGGGCGCGATCAGCGAGCAGGCGATGCACTACGCGCTGGCGATTGCCGTATCCGCGGCGAACGGTCTGGCGATGCTGCGGGTGCTGACGGGGATTTCCATCCTGTGGATCCTTGTGCCGGGCTACCTGACGGCGCTGGCGCTGACGCTGGTGGTGCCGCCGACCTTTACGGCCATCGCCTTCGACTCCGGCGGCGTGGCCTCCGGGCCCCTGACGGCGACCTTCATGCTGCCCTTTGCCATGGGCGCGTGTCAGGCGCTGGGCGGCAATGTGATGACGGATGCCTTCGGCCTGGTGGCGCTGGTGGCGATGATGCCGCTGATCACCGTGCAGATCATGGGGCTGATCTACGTCCTCAGGACACGCCGGACAGACAGGGCGCCCGAGCTTGCCTATGCGGACGATGAAGTCATTGAGCTGTGGGAGGTATGAGATGGAACTCAATCTGGTGATGGCGATTGTGAACCGCGACCGGCATGAGCTGATGGAGGACATCATCCACGGTCTGAAGCTGCCGCTGGCGGTGACCCAGTACGCCAGAGGCACCGCACGGGATGAGCACCTGTCCCTGTATGGCCTTGCGGCTACGGAAAAGGCGCTGGTTTTCACCGTCGCGGACGGAGAGCAGACAAGGAAGCTGATGCGCGCGGCGCGGCTGCGCATGTTTATCGACATTCCGGGCAACGGCATCATGATGTCCGTACCGCTCAAGAGCGTAGGAGGCGGCAGAACCATGGCATACCTGACGGATCACAAAAGCATGAACAGCGATAAGCCCGCGATGGATTTCTCCCACGAGCTGATCTGTGTGATTCTCAACGAGGGCTTTTCGGATCTGGTGATGGCGGCGGCGCGTCCGGCAGGCGCGACGGGCGGCACGGTGCTGTCCGGCAAGGGAACCGGCGCTCGGGAGAGCGAGAAGTTTCTGGGCATCTCCCTGGCCAGCGAAAAGGACGTGGTGCTCATCGTGGCGGAAAGCCGCCGGAAGGCAGCCATCATGAAGGCCATCGTGCAGGGCGCAGGTCCCGGAACGAACGCGGGCGCCATCTGCTTCTCCCTGCCCGTGACCGGTGTGGAGGGTCTGCGCCGCCTGAACGCGGAGGAAGCCGCCGAGGCGCCGGAGGCGGAATAATGCACCGGGCAAGGCGTCCCCGAAGTATGCCTGGCGGAACGAAGCGCAGCAAAGAAGGCAACAGAAAAACCGGCTGTCCCACCTGCGGGATCGCCGGTTTTTGTGTATGTCTGCCATGACAGCGGCATGAGCTCTGCAAGAGGAAGCTCAGGCACGCGCTTACAGCGCCTTCACAGCCTCAATGAACTTGTCCACATACGCATCCGGTGTGCACCAGGACGTGCACACGCGCAGCACGACATGCTCCTCATCCAGCCTTCCGCTGAACTCCAGCACAAAGCCCCGCTCCTCAAGCTCCTCCCACTGCTCATCCGTGAAGATGGGGAAGAGCTGATTGGTGGGCGAATCCACATGGAAGGTGAAGCCCGCCGCCAGCAGCGCGTCGCGGATGCGCATCGCCTGACCGACAGCCTTCCTGCCCAGCTCAAAGTACAAGCCGTTCTCCATCAGCGCGGAGAACTGAATGCCCAGCAGACGGCCCTTGGCCAGCATCGCGCCCTTCTGCTTCATCATATAGCGGAAACGCGGCTGCAGCTCCGGGTTGTTGATAACCACCGCTTCGCCAAAGAGCGCGCCCATCTTCGTACCGCCCACGGTGAACACATCGCAGTATTTCGCGATATCCGCCGCCGTCAGATCGCCGGTGGGCGCTGCAAGACCATAGCCCAGACGGGCACCGTCGATGAACAGGTACAGCCCCAGCTGACGGCAGGTGTAATACAGATCCTTCAGGTGGCTGCGGTCATACACCGTTCCCACCTCGGTGGACATGGAGATATAGACCATGCCGGGCCGGACGGTATGCTCATCGTCCGCCTGCGTCGCGGCAGCCACCGCCACCTTGGAGGCGCTGATGCGGCCGTGCTTGCTGGGCAGCACCAGGCATTTGTGCCCCGTGGACTCGATCGCGCCGGTCTCATGGACGTTGATGTGCCCGGTATCGGCGCACAGCACGCCTTCATACGGCCGCAGGATGGAGGAGATTACGGTCATGTTCGCCTGCGTTCCGCCCACGAGGAAATGCACAGCCGCATCGGGGCAGGAGAAGGCGGCGCGGATGGCGTCGGCAGCCTCCTTGCAGAAATCATCCGTCCCATAGCCGGGCGTCTGAAGGAGGTTGGTTTCATTCAGCTTTTTCAGGATGGACGGATGGCAGCCCTCGAGATAGTCACAGTTCAGGCGGATCATATCGTTCAGTTCCTTTCCATAATCGATCGGTCAGTCCGTCAGCAAACGGCATCATACATGCCGCCTATTCCGTATCGTTGTTTCCAGCAAATCATTATAACGTTTTCGTAAGCGTTCGTCAACAGCTGAACACAAGCCGTTCCCGCCGATCCACACCGGAAAACCATTGTCATCTCCAGTCGGATATGATAAAATGGACGATATGAAACGCTGAATCCCCATAGGGGAGGTTTTTCTCTTCCAATCAGCACCGCACGGAGGGAACGGCATGAGCAAGCTGGAGCAATCAATCCTTCAATGGGAAAACAGTCTGCTGGATCTGGGCAAGCGCAACCGGATGATCAACTACCCCGTCCATCCGGGCAAGCACAGCAGCTCGCAGACGCTCCGGCTGGAAGAGCCGGGCTATGCCGGGATCTATGATCTGCTGGTCCGGCAGGAAAAATCCCTGACCGTGCAGCAGCCCCCGGTGGAGAAGTTCGACCTGCGCTGCGAGGGCGTGATGCGCCTGTTCGAGCGTCTGAACAGCCCCATCGTCCCCATGCAGGGCGATCTGCGTCCCGCCGGCAGCTTCACGGAATACCGCGCCATCCTCAAAAACATGCGCGCCAAAATGAAGCTCGCCCGGGAGGAGCAGGGCATTGATATCCTCTACCTGGCCGTGGGCTTTCTGGACTGGCAGCAGCTCTCCGGCAGGCAGGAGCCGCTGACCTCGCCGCTGCTGCTGCTGCCCGTGCGGCTGACGATGCAGAGCATCCGCGCGCCCTATGTGCTGGAGATGCTGGACGAGGATGTGACGGTGAACCCGGCGCTGGATCAGCTGTTCCGGATGGAATACGGTCTGAGCCTGCCGGAGCTGTCCGACCCGGACGCGCCGGTGGACGAGTACCTCGATCAGGTGGAGCTGCTGGCGAAAAAGCACGGCTGGCAGGTCCGGCGCGAGGCGCATCTGGCGCTGATGTCCTTCCAGAAGCTGAGCATGTACCGCGACCTGAAGCGCAATCATGACCGCATCGCCGCCAGCGCCGTCCTGCGTGCCGTCGCCGGGGAGGAGCCCTACGGTCTGGACGCCTCCGTCATGGACGGCGTATCGCTGGACGCGATTCCCCCGGAGGACAGCCATCTGGTGGTGAACGCGGATTCCAGCCAGCAGTATGCCGTGGAGCTGTCCCGGCGCGGCGTGAGCTTCTGCCTGCAGGGGCCTCCCGGCGGCGGCAAGAGCCAGACCATCACCAACATCATCGCCCAGGCGCTGGCCGACGGCAGGAAGGTGCTCTTTGTCGCCGAGAAGATGGCCGCGCTGGACGTGGTGCACCGCCGGTTGCGGGACGCCGGACTGGGCGAATTCACCCTGGCGCTGCACAGCCATCGCGCCGACCGCAAGGCCATTCTCAATGAAATCAGCCAGCCCCTGAGCCTCCAAAGGCAGGAGCTGGACCGCGCCGCCATGGCGACCCTGGACGAGCTGGACGAGCTGCGCCGCAGCCTCAATGTGTATCCCCGTCTGCTGCACCATCTGCGCGAGCCGCTGGGCGAGAGCCTGTACACCGTGCTGGGGGAGCTGGCCGGCTTGCAGGAGCTGCCGCTGGTCATCGCGCAGCTGACCGGCGTGGAAGGCATCTCCCGCAGTGACCTGACCGCCGAGATGACCCGGCTGTCCCGCCTGGCCCGGGCGTATGCGCGGTATCGGTCGCTGCCCGACAATCCCTGGGAGAGCCTGCAGGGAGCATGGACAACCTTCATGGCCCGCACCCAGCTGCAGAGCGAGGCCCGCGCCGTGCTGACGGACGCGGAAGCGCTTGCCGCCGTGTCCTCCGCCCTGACGGCTGATGGCTATCTGCCGGAGGACTGTACGCTCCCGTCGCTGCAGGCGCTGGATCGTGTTTGCCATGCCGTTCAGGCAACGGGGCCTGTCGCGCGGGAATACATCGCCTCCTGCGACGAAATCGCCGCGCAAGCCCGCCTCGCCGCCCAGGCAGCCGGGCAGCTGCACAGCGCGCGGTCTGACATGCAAGCCGTGCTGCTGCCCGGCGCGCAGATTGCCTCCCCTGATCTCCTTGCCCGGATGACCGCGCTGGACAGCGTATTGCGCACCGCGCTGAACGGGACGCGCTACCAGACGCAGACGGACGCCTTTGCCGCGCATTACGCCGCCCTCGTTCCCAGCGCGCAGCGCATGTATGAGGCTGCGCTGCAGGCGCTGACCCTCCTGAACGATCCCGTCATGACCGGACGCGAGGCCGACTGGGCGCTGAACACCGCCGCTGTGCTGGCAGGCTGTTCCCAGATCCGCGACGTGCCGAACGATACCGCGGCGCTGGAGGAGCTGTGCGCCCAGGCGCAGTCTGTCCGACAGGAAGCCGAGCGCCTGCATCAGAGGATGAAGGAGGTTCTTGTCAGCTGGACGCCCGAAGCGCTGCGGCTGGACGCGGCGACCCTTCTGCGCCGGTTCCGGCAGGACTATCAGGGCTTTTCCAGGGTGATGAACCTGTCCCAGTACGCGCAGGACATGCGGACGCTGGGCAACGTCTACTGCGGTCATGCCCGGCTGGATGATACCATCGCCCGCGGCTTTCTGACCCGCCTGAGCGCCTGGCAGGAGGCCGAACGCGCGTGGAGCGCCCGGGCGCAGTCCGTCACCGCCGCGCTGGGGCTGCCTGCCATGGGGGTGGACGGCGCGTGGAATGACGCTGAGAGCCTGCTCGCCTCCCTGATCTCGCTGGCCCATTGCGCCGATACGCCTGCCCATCGCCGCCTGGTGACAGCCGCGCTGTCTGTCCCGGATATCTGCCGGAAGGCTGCGCGCATCACGGAGCCGCTGCGCTTTGAAATGCTCGACCGGTCGCTCCGGAGCGCCGACTATCCCGGGGATGCGATGGCTGACGACATCAGCCGCACCCTGAGCAGCATCCGCAATATCGCCGGGGATCTGACCGGTCTGCACGCTCTGGCGGAGGAGCTGCGTCCCGCCTGCCGGAGCGGTGCGGCCATTCCAGCCATGCTCACCGCACTCCGCGCGCTGGACGAAGCCCGCCGTCATGAGCGTCTGCTGAACGAGGCGGTGGCCGCACTGCGGCAGCTTCTGCCCGATGAGCCCGTCAGCGCGGATACGGACTTTGCCGCGCTGCAGCATCGCGCGGCGCTGATTGCCGATGCCGCAGCAGCCTCTGCCGCGCTTCCCGCAGGCATTGCCCAGCGCCTTCTGACCGGCGCAATGGCCTTGCCGGAGCGCCTGCCCGCCATGGAGGGCGCTGCCCAGAGCCGTCTGAGCGCCTTCTGCAGCCATTTCGCCCGGCCGGAAGCCCTCCTGACGCTGCCGGTGTCCGCCCTGTGCAAGCGTCTCGGGCGCTGCCTGTCCGAGCCGGACGCGCTGGATCTGTGGCAGGAGTGGCGCGACATGCTGTCCGACATGGACGGTTCCCTTTTCGCGCCCTTCATTCCCGCCGCGCAGCAGGCCGCGCTGCCTGTGGAGCAGTGGGCGGACGCAGCCAGAAAGCTGTTCCTGTACACCTGGGTCGAGCAGGTTCTGGGCGAGGAGCACCTGCTCTCGCTCTTCCGCGCGCATGTGCACGAGGAACGCATCAGCCGGTTCGTCAGCCTTGACCAGCAGCAGCTTCAAATCGCCCGCAGCCGCATCCGCAAGCAGCTGATCGACCTCGTTCCGGACGAAAAGCACCGCGCGCTGTCCGCCTCGGACGAGCTGGCCATCCTGCAGCGGGAGCTGATGAAGAAGCGCGGTCACTTGCCGCTGCGCAGGCTGTTCGCCAAGATTCCGAACCTGCTGATGACTCTCAAGCCCTGTCTGATGATGTCGCCGCTGTCGGTGGCCTCCTTCCTTGAGAACGACGCCCTGTCCTTCGACCTCGTCATCTTCGACGAGGCCTCCCAGATCATGCCTGAAAACGCCATCGGCGCCATGCTGCGCGGCAAGCAGATCATCGTCGCCGGCGACACCAGGCAGATGCCCCCGACGGACTTCTTCACCGTTTCCGTGGGTGCGCACGACTACGACGGGGATGCGGATGAGGACGAAGCGGAAGCGCCTGTGGAGGAATCCATCCTTGAGCAGTGCGCCTGTGTGCTGCCCTCCTGCCCGCTCCTGTGGCACTACCGCAGCCGACACGAGAGCCTGATCGCCTTCTCCAACCGGGAGATTTATGCAAACCGCCTCGTCACCTTCCCCGGCAGCATCTCCCGGCAGCCCCACCTGGGCGTGGAGCTGGTTTATGTGCCCGACGGCGTATTCGTCCGCCGCCGCAACAGACAGGAAGCCCGCCGGTGCGTGGCGCTGATCGAGGATCACATCCTGCACCGCGCCCACCGCTCCCTTGGCGTCGTTGCCTTCAGCCGCACGCAGCAGAACGCCATCGAGGAGGAGCTGCACCGCTTCCGCATGGCGCATCCGGAATATGACGCATTCTTCGATGAAGGGCGGGAGGAGCCGTTCTTCATCAAGAATCTGGAAAACGTGCAGGGCGATGAGCGGGATACGATGATCTTCTCCGTCGGCTATGCCAAACCGGCCGATGGCAAGCCCATGTCCCTGAACCTCGGCCCGCTGTCGGCCTCCGGCGGCGAGCGCCGGCTGAACGTTGCCGTCACCCGTGCGCGCTACAACGTCAAGCTGGTGACCTCCGTGCTGGCCCGCGACATCGACCTGAGCCGCACAAGCGCCGAGGGCACGCGGCTTTTGCGCGCCTACATCGACTACGCCGAAAAGGGCTATGCCGCCATCGCGCCGGAGGACGGAACACCTGCCGCCGCCCCGTCCCGGGACGCGTTTGTCACCCATCTGATGGATGTGCTGACCCGCGCCGGATACAGCGCGGAGCGGGACGTCGGCTGCTCCGAGTGCCGGGTTGATCTGGCCGTCAGGATGCCGGGGGAGGATGCGGAAAGCCGCTATGCTCTGGGCATTATGACCGACGGCGCCGCCTACGCGATGCAGCGCACCTGCCGCGACCGCGACAGCCTGCAGTCCTCCGTGCTCCGGGGGATGGGCTGGCGGCTGCACCGGGTCTGGTCCGCGGACTGGCTGCAGCGGCCCGACGGCGTGGAGCGCGAGCTGATCGCCGCCGTGGAGGAAGCCCTTGCCGCGCCCGCTGCCCTGCCTGATGCGCCGGACGCGCAGCCCGCGCCTCTCTGGTCCCACCCTGCGGAAGCGGACGATGCGCCTCTGGCCTTTGCGTCCTACCAGCAGGCGCTCCTGCCCGGGGACTGCTCACTGCCCATCAACGAGCTGATCCTGCGCGTGGTGGAAACGGAGCAGCCCGTCCACCGGGATGAGGTCTGCCGCCGCCTGGCCCCCGCACTGGGATATGAGCGCGTCACGCCTGCCCTGCGCAGGGATGCGGAGGTCGCCATTGCCCGGCTCCTGATGGACACATTGCGCGAGTGCGACGGCTTCCTGACCATGGAGGGCTTCACCCTCGCGCAGCCCCGGCGCAGCTCAAACCGATCCATGGATATGATTGCGCCTCAGGAGCGCGAGCTGGCGATCCTGCGCGTGGCGGAGCATTCCATCGGCGCTTCCAGGGAAAGCATCATCATCCGCGCTGCTGAGCTGCTGGGCTTTGAGCGCCGCGGAACGCGCATCCGGAGCGCCCTCGAGGAAGCCTTTGATGCGCTGACCCGGCAGGGGCTGCTGCACATTGCGGACGAAAAGGTTCTGGCGCTCCCTGCGCAGACGCTTCCGGCACTCCCGACTGATACGGCGCTCACGGAGGTGAACGATCATGACTGATAGACCCCTGCTTCCATCCCCCGACGATCAGTCCCCGGAGCTGCTTCTCCCGGACGGCATTGACGTTTCCCAAAACAATACCATGATGGCGGCGTTATCTCCCGAAACCATACCCTCCGCACCCTTTGTGTTCGTCTTTGCGGGCCGGGAATGCCGCAGCATGGCGGTTCTGGCACAGGCCATGGCGGATGCGTGGGAGGAAACCCGTCTGGGGCTCCTGAACGGGACGCTGGCAGAATCGCTGGACGAGGTCAGCCTTGCCGCAGCCGCCATCTGCCGCGAACAGACCGCCGCCATTGCCGAGGGAAGCATGACGCCGGATCGGGGCGTGCTGGAGGCCATACACCGTCTGAGCGGCGAAAAGCCGGTTGTCTGGCACGGAAGGCGGTATGCCAGCGCCGCGGATCTGGGCAGCAGCCTGCTGCAGGCGCTGCGCGGCACAGGGATGATTCCCGCCCACTTTGACAGCCTGATGCTGGGCGGCGCGGTTTCCGTCTTTGCGGAGGAGGAGCAAAAGCCCGGCCTGCGCGGCCTTGAAGCCCGCTATGCCGCGCCCGACTGCGTACCGCGCGAAAAGACCTGCCTGATGTACCTGGTGGGCTTCCTCCTGTGCGGAACCGCCGCGCTGGTCATGGAGGAGGAGACCTTCTATACCGTGGCGCAGCTTGTCGCGTGGCTGCAGGCGCGGGCGAAGCGCTCCGGCGCTGCCTTCACCCGCGCCTGCCACCGCCTGCTGGATGCGGACCATCTGCTGGATCCGCAGCTGGAGGCGTGGCTGATCGCGCTGGGACATCGGCAGGACGTGGCAAAATGGCAAGCCGAGATGGATGCCGGAATGCTGTGATCGGCGGGAGTTTCCCGGCTGCTGCGCGAATATACCACGGAACAACAGATGCCGAATAGGAGAAGAACGACGATGGATCATGCCTGTTATCTGAAGAAAATCAGAACCTCCCTGGCGCCCTCGACCGGCTGCACCGAGCCGGCAGCCATTGCGCTGAACGCCACGACAGCCCGCGCCGGCGTGCAGGGCGAGATCACCCGCGTCACCGCGCGGCTGGACGCGTATCTGTTCAAGAACGCCATGGGCGTGGGCATTCCCGGCGCGGATGAGCGCGGCGTGAGCCTGTGCGTGGCGCTGGGCATCACTGCGGGCGATCCCCATGCGGGCATGAACGCCCTGCATACCGTCAGGCCCGCTCAGTTGGCGGAAGCAAAGCTGCTGCGGGAAAGGGTGATGGTGGAAATCGCCCATGAGGCGCATGGGCTGTATATCGAAACCGTCATCGAAACGGCGGAGGATGCCGTGCGCGTCATCACCAGCGGCGAGCATGACTGCATCGCCCGCATCGAGCACGCGCCCTTCACGCCCTTCACCCCCTCGGAGAGCGAAGCCGCCGAGTCCGCCCGTGAGGGCTCGCTGGGCGAATTCATCGAGTTTGCCCGCACCTGTCCGCTGGAGGAGCTGACCTTCCTGCGCGACGCGCTGAACATGAACCGCGTTGTCTACTACCGTGCGATGGAGGAGGGGCTGGCCCATCATGTGCTGCCCAACATGCTGCTGCAGGACGGCAGCCTGTACGCGCAGGCCAAGAAGATGGCCGGTACGGCATCCTACGCCCGGATGCACGGCATTCCGCTGCCCGTCATGACCGCCACCGGATCGGGCAATCAGGGCCTGACGCTCTTCCTGACCGTGGACGCCGCTGCGCGAACCTTCAACGTCTCCGAGGAACGGCTGCTGCGCGCGCTGGCGGCGGCCTGCCTTGCCAACGTCTACATCAAGAGCTTTATCGGCCCGCTGTCGAGCGTCTGCGCCTGCGGCGTAGCCTCGGGGCTGAGCGCCTCCATCGGCGTGGTGTTCCTCATGGGCGGCGGCGAAAAGGAAATGCTGCAGGCCGCGCGCAACATTCTGGGCAGCGTGTCCGGCATGATCTGCGACGGCGCGAAGGAGGGCTGTGCCTCCAAGGTTGCCCTGAGCGCCGGTCTGGCGGTGGAAGCGGCCTGTCTCGCCATGGAGGGCGGCGGCATCCGCGCGCAGGACGGCATCCTCGACGAGAGCTTTGACCGGCTGATCGCCCATCTGGGCGAGCTGGTCTGCGTCGGCATGGGCGGCACGAATGACACGATCGTTCACATCATGAAGGACGAAAAGGTCAGGCGGCCGAACTGCTGACCGGGCGTGCCGCCCCCGATCTCTGCCCAAGGGGCTTCGGCCCGCAATCGCCCGCCGCGCGCGCAGATTTTGCAGGTACAGGAAAAGTACAGCCCGCAGCCTTGACAAGGCTGCATCCAAGGGCGTATAATCACTTCCGCAAGGAGGACTTGTCGTATGCTGCATGTTTCTTACTTTACGTTTACGTTCCCGGCTGCTGATTTTGCAACCGGGCCGATTGACGTACCGTAAAGAACAGCTGACCGCATGCGCCGATTCTCCGGCAGGATGACATGATGCGCGGGAGCTCCTTTGCGGGCTTCCGCGGTTTTTTGTGTCCGTCTCGCGCACATACTATCATCCGGACGAATATAAGGAGGTACATCCATGATTATCGTTCTGAAGCAGGGCACCACCCAGCAGGAAATCGACTACGTAACCAACGTCATCGTCAGCAAGGGCGCCATCACCGTCAACCCCATGATCGGCAACGACCTGACCATCCTCGGCCTCATCGGCGACACGAGCCGCATCGACCCGGCGCAGATTGAATCCCTGCGCTGCGTGGAGCGCATCATGAAGGTCGCCGAGCCCTTCAAGAAGGCCAACCGCATGTTCCACCCCGGCCCCACCGAGGTGAAGGTGGGCGATACCGTCGTGGGCGGCACGAAGCTGACCGTCATGGCCGGCCCCTGCTCGGTGGAATCCAACGAGCAGATCGAGGAGGTCGCCAGGGCCGTGAAGGCGGCGGGCGCGACGGTGCTGCGCGGCGGCGCGTTCAAGCCCCGCACCAGCCCCTATTCCTTCCAGGGTCTGGAGTATCAGGGGCTGGACATGCTCTGCCATGCCCGGGAGATCACCGGTCTGCCCATCGTGACGGAGCTGATGAGCCCCTTTGATATCGACAAGTTCGAGGACAAGGTGGACTGCATTCAGGTGGGCGCGCGCAACATGCAGAATTTCGACCTGCTCAAGCGTCTGGGCAAGACGAACAAGCCCATCCTGCTCAAGCGCGGCCTTTCCGCCACCATCGAGGAGTGGCTGATGTCCGCCGAATACATCATGGCCGGCGGCAATGAGAATGTCATCCTCTGCGAGCGCGGCATCCGCACCTTCGAGACCTACACCCGCAACACCACCGACCTCTCCGCCATCTGCGCGGTGAAGAAGCTGAGCCACCTGCCGGTTATCGTGGATCCCAGCCATGCCACCGGCAAGTACTGGATGGTGCAGCCGCTGGCCCGTGCCGCCATCGCCGTGGGCGCGGACGGATTGATGATTGAGGTGCACAACGATCCCGCCCACGCCCTGTGCGACGGTGCGCAGTCCATCAAGCCCGATACCTTCGCCGCAGTCATGGAGGATATCCGCAACATCGCCAGGGCTGTGGGCCGCGAAATCTGATAGCCAGTGTCAGGAGGTCATCATGTCTACCATCACCGTTCCCCTTGGTTGCCGCTCCTATCCCATCCACATCGGCTCCGGTCTGCTGGACAGCCTCGGGCAGTATGTCCGGGAGGCGCTGGGCGAGATCACCGTAGCCGTTGTGACCGATGACAACGTTGCGCCGCTTTATCTTTCTCGGGCGGTGCAGTCCCTGCTTGCCGCCGGGCTGAAGGTGAAGTCCATCACGCTCCCCCATGGGGAGGAAACGAAATGCCTGCACCGCCTGTCCGAGCTGTACGACTTCCTCTGCCATGCCCGCATCACCCGCAGGGACGCGGTGCTGGCGCTGGGCGGCGGCGTGATCGGCGACCTGACCGGTCTGGCGGCGGCCACCTTCCTGCGCGGCGTGCATTTCGTGCAGGTACCCACCACGCTGCTGGCCCAGGTGGATTCCTCCGTCGGCGGGAAGGTCGCGGTGGATCTCCCCCAGGGCAAGAATCTCGTCGGCGCGTTTTATCAGCCCGAACTGGTGCTGATCGACCCGGACACGCTGAACACCCTGACGGACGCCTTCTGGCGCGACGGGCTGGGCGAGGTGATCAAGTACGGCTGCATCGGGGATGAGGCGCTCTTTGCCCTGCTGGAGAGGGCCGCTCCCGGCGGACGCGGCGCGCTGATGGCCGAGATCGACACGATTCTCACCCGCTGCGTGCAGGCCAAGGCCGACGTGGTGGCGCAGGATGAACGCGACACCGGGCTGCGCATGACGCTCAACTTCGGTCACACCATCGCCCATGCGGTGGAAACCTGCCAGCACTACACCGGACTGCGCCACGGCGAAGCCGTCAGCCTTGGGATGCACGTCATGACGCGCCTGACCGAAGGCAAGGGCATGACGGAAGCCGGAACCGCCGACCGCCTGGACGCGCTGCTGACCACGCTGGGGATGCCCATGCGGCTGCCCGACATCCCGGAGGAGGCGCTGCTCTCCGCCATGTTCATGGACAAGAAGAGCTACGGTCAGGTGCTGCGCGTCATCGCGCTGAAGAGGATCGGCAGCTGCTTCATTCATCAGACAGGCGTGGATTTTTTCACCGGCATGACCGCGCTGGAAACAAACGGGTAAATCGTCCGAATTTTACGCGCATTTCCTGTTCATTTCTCACAAATTGCAACAAATTTTCATAAATCCCTTTTCAAAACCCTGCAATTCGACTAAAATGGAATCGGCCCAAGGATGCGGCACGTCTGTCCTCAGACGCGACCGCTTTTTGTTGCATAGGGAACGGATTGGTTGAACCCTTGAGGAGAGGAAGCCATGTCTACTGAACATGAAAATCCACTGATCTGCGCCATGGCGGCGCTGCTGGCGGGCGATCCGGGCGCGTGTCCGCCGGAGGATACAGGCGTTTATGCCTGGCGGCTGCTGCGCTGGGAAGCGGATGTGCCCCTGACGGACGATCAGCGGGAGGCGCTGCTGGAGGGCGTGGAGGACACGATGGCCCCGGCAGGTGCCGCAGCCGCCTGTTTCGCGGCGGATGGCGATGTGATGACCATCATGCTGGCCCTGACCCGTTTCCCGGCAAAGGTGCATCGGGATACGGTGCTGTGGCTGTGTGCGCGTGCGCTGATGGAACATGCCTCGGTCAATCTGGAGCAGGACGGCACGATGTTCATCGGCGAGGAGTTTTCCGATGCGGGCGCATGGCAGAGCCACCTCGCGCCCATGCGGGAGATCTCCGACTGGTGGAACCGGGTATCGCCCATGGACGGCAGCGTCGCCCGCGCCCACCGCGCCCATCTGCAGACGAGCATCAAGCGCCGTCAGTACGCCGTGCTGGGCGGCTACGTGTCCCGGGCGCTGCGGACGGAAACGGAATTGAGCCGGGTCTGCTTCGGCTTCGTGCCCCTGGTCCTGGAGGCCATCTGGAGCCAGCATGCCGAGCTCTCCCTGCGCAGCATGACGGAAAAGCTGAATCTGAACGAAATGACCCGGCATCCGCGGGAAGCGCTGCTGAGCTGGCTGACCTCGCTGCAGCCGGTGCTGCGCGCCTGCCCCGACACGGTCAACGCCGCGCCCATCGACCGGGTGATCGAATCCATCCGTCAGGACTGCTCCCTGCCCTATTCGCAGGCGAACCTGAGCCGCTCGCTGGGGCTGACTCCGGCCTATTTCTGCCGCCTGTTTCACGAAAAAACCGGTCAGCATTTTTCGACCTACCTGACCCGGGCGCGGATGGAAAAGGCGCAGTATCTGCTCTCCGGCCCGCAGGAGATGACGCTGGCGGAGCTCAGCGCTGCCTGCGGCTACCCCAACAAGAGCTACTTCTGCCAGGTGTTCAAGAAGTACACCGGCATGACCCCCGGGGAATTCGAGGCTGCCGCGAAGGATGCGGAGGATATCTGATTTGTCCGCCGACACATGTATCAATATCTTCCATACGGATGATAATGTGGTTGTCATCCGTTTTTCACATGAGCGAAAGAATATGAAAACCGATTCCCGCAATGCGAAACAAGGAGGTTCATCGAATGAAGCGAATGCTCCGGGCAGTCTGCCTGCTTCTGTGCCTGACGCTGCTGCCCGTATCCCTGCTGACAGAAACGGCATCCGCGCAATCGGGCGAAGCGCCCGCGCCGGACGTGCGGGTGTTGCTGCGCCGCCTGAACCTGACAGACCGCGCCGACCTCGTGCTGGACGGCGTGTATACCGCTGCAGTGGACGGCGAGGTGCTCCTGTCCTTCCCGCAGGGGGCAAAGGTCACCGTGCAGATTCGGGAAGGCGAGCTGTACCTGTTCTATCAGGGCATGAGCCTGCATCTGGGCCGGGAGATCACCTTCATCCGCAACGAGAGCGGCGACAACGCCCACACCGGACTGCGCTTTGACCCCAACGGCAACCTCTATCCCGGTTCGCTGCGCCTGACCATCGACGGCGGCGTGCTTCGTCCCGTTCTCACCCTCAGCGTGGAGGACTATCTGCTGGGCGTGGTGCCCTATGAGATGAGCGATTCCTTCCCGCTGGAGGCGCTGAAGGCGCAGGCCGTCTGCGCCCGCACCTACGCGCTGAACAAGCTGGACAGCAGCCGCGACTACGACGTGGTGGACACGACCAACGATCAGGTGTTCAAGGGCGTGAACCGCAATTATGTCAACGCGGTCCGCGCGGTGGAGGAAACCGCCGGCGTGGTCGGCACCTACAACGGCAAGCTCGCCACCTGCTATTACAGCGCCTCCAACGGCGGTCAGACCGAGCTGGTGGAGAACGTCTGGAGCGGTCGCGGCGACTGGAGCTACTACCGGATGGTGGACGATCCCTACGATCTGGAAAACCCCGAAAGCATCGTCCGCTCGGCGCGGATTCCGAAAAACGGGCAGGTGAGCGACGCGTTCAGGTCCATCCTGTTCTCCTACCTGCTGCCGGAAATGCGCGCACAGGGCTTCCTGCTCTCCGCCGACAGCCTGCGCATCGACGGCATCAGCGCCCTGGCGCTGGGCGGCGCCCCCTATGAGGCGCCCAGCCGCTACTACACCGAGCTGACCCTGACCATCGACTGGTCGGGCCGCCGGTATGAGGTTCCGGCCACGTCCAGGCCCACGGCGACCCCGGAGGCGGAGTTCTACCTCTTTGCCACGCCCACGCCCACCGCGTCGCCCGTTGCCACGGCAACGCCCGAACCGACAGCCACAGCGGAGCTCGTGCCCGTGCTGTCCGATTTCATCCCGGCGGCGCAGCCCTCCACCATCACCATTGATCTGTTCCCGGAGGTCGTGGAGGTGCTGGGCCTGTCCATTTCCGGCTCGGACAACGAGATGCTCTCCGTGACGGAAAAGGCGGAGCACTTCGTCCTGCAGTCCCGCCGCTATGGGCACGGCGTGGGCATGAGCCAGCGCGGCGCCCAGTGGATGGCCGGGCAGTACGGCAAGACCTTCACCGAAATCCTTGCCTTCTATTACCCGAGCATGAAGCTGATGCGCGTCCAGTCCGGCGAAGCGGTGCTGCCCACCGCCCCCATGGTGCTGGCCGCAACCCCTGCGCCGCCCGCCACCCCCACCCCACGGCCCACCCACATGCCCGTCACCACCGCCCAATTGCCGGAGGGCGCCTATGTCGCCGTCGTGATGCATATCGACGACGATTCCAGCCTGAATCTCCGCCAGGAGCCCACGCAGGCTGCGGAGGTTCTCCGGCGGCTGTACAAGTACCAAAGGCTGATCGTGCTGGAGACCTGTGAGGATCCCGCATGGGTGCGGGTGCGCACGGATGTGATGGAGGGCTATGTGATGGCCTCCTTCCTGGAGCGCGTGGACAGCGAGGCCGCTTCGCCCACGCCCCGCGCGCCGCAATAGACAAAGCAAAGCCGGAGGGATGCGTCCTTCCGGCTTGCTGACAAAATTGGGAAAGAAGCGTCCTGTCAACCCCATCTGTCCCGCTAAAATGAAACAGATGCGTATCGGGCAGTTCCCCTTGCGATGTGACGCCGCCCTGAAATCCCGCGATTTCCCGATTGCTTTTTTCGCCGCAGCATGATAGAATATCGGAAAACCTGTCAAATAGGGGGATGCGCCGATGAATATTCACGAATCCGCTGAAGATTATCTGGAGGCGATTCTGCGTCTGCGGGAGAGCAAGGGCTATGTGCGTTCGGTGGATATTTCCCAGATGCTGGGCGTAACAAAGCCCTCTGTTTCCTTTGCGATGAAGAAGCTGCGCGAAAACGGCTATATCCATATGGCGGAGGACAACCTCATCACCCTGACGGAGATGGGCGAGGAGATCGCGCTGCGCATCTATGACCGGCACAAGACGATCATGTCCTTCCTGATGTCCATCGGCGTAAGCGAGGAAACGGCGCGGGAGGACGCCTGCAAGATCGAGCACGACATCTCCGAGGAGGCCTTTGAAGCGCTGCGCAGACAGCTGCTCCGGAGCTGAAGCCGAAACCAACGGGATGAAGGGCGTTGCCTTCATGGCTGCGCTCAGACTGTCAAAAACCTTGGGAGGTGTCGGAGGGCCCACAGGCCCTCTGACTCTCATCGTATCCGACGGCTTTGCCGGCGGGGCGGGGTTTTCTCGCCTCTGGCGAGAAATTTCCTTACAAATTCGCCGGCCGGGAGCATAGCGACCAGGCGAATTTGCACCGCCCGCAGGCGGTTCCCTCCTTCTCAAAAAAGTGGCCGCAGCCACTTTTTTGACACGCTGAGCGTTGCCTTCAGGGCAGCGCTCTTTTGCTGTGCGCAAGGTGCTCCTGCGCCGGATTGTCCAGCAGGGAACCGTCATAATGGAAGCGGGAGCCGTGACAGGGGCAGTCCCAGCTGCGCTCGTCCGGGTTCCAGGTCAGCTCACAGCCAAGATGCGGACAGCGGGGATCCACCTGATACACCGCACCGTCCTCCGCCCGGTACACGCCCGCCTTCCGCCCCTCGTATGCCACAATGCCGCCATGACCGGGCTGGAGGGCGCTCAGCGTTTCATCAGGCAGCGAAAACAGCTCCCGCGTCAGACCGCGTAGGGCATGGCCGGTCTCGTTTGCCAGCGCCTGCGCCGATTCGGACAAGCGGAAGCGCTGCGGGGAAAAGACCTCCGCCCAGTCCGGCGCTTTGCCGCAGATCAGCGGCGTCAACAGCATCGCGGAGACCATCGCGCCCGTCATGCCCCATTTGCCAAAGCCTGTCGCGACGTACCATTCCGGCTCGCTCCGGGCATACTGACCGATGTAGGGCACGCCGTCGAGCGTCATGCAGTCCTGCGCCGACCAGCGGCCCATCTCCCGGCATCCGGGCAGGAGGCCCTGCGCCTGGTCGGTCAGGAAGTCATAGCAGCCACCTTCCCCGTTTTCTCCCGTGCGGTGCGCGCCGCCGCCCAGCAGCAGCAGTCCCTCCGCTTCCCGGAGGGACAGGCCGTCCGCATCCGTGCCGAGATACATCCCCCGTTTCGGCAGCCACGGGCTTTGCAGCGCGAGGACATAGCTGCGTTCCTGGTGCATCCGCATGAAATACAGCCCCGGCACGTTGATGAAGGGGAAATGCGTCGCAAACACGATATGCTCCGCCGTGACCGTGCCGCGCTCCGTGTGTACCTGCTGCCCCTCGACTGTCAGAACACGGGTCTTTTCATGGATCCGCAGCTCATCTGCGATGCCCTGCAGGAAGCGCAGCGGATGGAACTGCGCCTGAGCGCCCAGGCGAACCGCACCGGCGATGGGGAAGGGCAGCTCCGTTTCCCGGACGAAGGCGGCGTCCAGCCCGAGGCGGCGGGCAGCCTCCGCTTCCTTTTCCAGCGGGGTGGATTCCTCCCGGCTGTACAGATACGCCTCCCGGGGCGCAAAATCGCAGCGAATCCGCTTCTTTTCGGTGATGCGGGCATATTCCGCGATGGCTCCTGCATTCGCCCGGGCGTACTGCGCCGCCCTGTCCTCACCCTGCTGCCGGATCAGCCGGTCATAGATCAGCTCGTGCTGACCGGTGATCTTCGCGGTGGTGCGGCCCGTCTGGCCGGAGGCAATCCGATCCGCTTCCAGCACAATGACGCTGACGCCGCGCTCCCGGAGCAGATACGCCGTCAGCAGCCCCGCCATACCGCCGCCAATGACGCAGACCTCCGTTCTTTCGTCCCCCGCCAGCGGGGGATATTCCGGCAGCGAAACCGTCCGCTGCCACAGGGATGCCCGTTCCATTCTCATCGCTCCTTTCTCCCTTACAGCATGGGCAGCTTTCCGGCGCGCATACATGCCATGCGGAAATTTGCCATTATGCCGCGCCCCCATTCCGGGCAAGCTGAATGCGGAAGGAGGGATGCAACATGACCAAGCGACCGAACCGGAGACCGCAGGATCTGACCGAAGCCATCATCGCCGAGCAGCGGCGGAAGAACCCGACGGACGTGCTGGGCTCCTACACAGGCGTACCGTGGGACGAGCTGGACGAGCCCGTACAGGACGCGGATGACCTCTGAAATCCGCCTCGGCAGGGTGGTTGGGCTGCCCGTCGTCCTTGGTGAGCGTCTGGTCGGCCATGTGGAGCGCACCGTCCTCAGCCGGGATGGGCGACAGCTTCGAGGGCTGATGATCCGCCGCGGACTGGGCAGCGCACGCTGGGTCAGCCGGGAAGCCGTGGGCGTGGTGGGCGATGTTTCCGTCATCCTCAGCTGTGCACCGGCCCGGATGCCCCGGGACACGGATTTCTCCCTGCGCACGGTCAAGGACGAAAGCGGCCTGACCCTTGGCCGGGTCACCGACGTGTGGCTCTGCCCGGAAACGCTGTCTGTCACGGCGCTGGAAATCACCCTCGGCCCGATGGAGGACCTCCTCACCGGTCGTCTGCGGGTGACGGACTGGACCGTGCAGCCCGGCGAGGACGGCTGCGCGCAGGTGCTCATCCCGCGCGCCGCCTGGCATCGCGGGGAGCAGGCAGTCCCTGCGGACACAGGCGGCTCCGGCCAGGACTGATCCTGTTCCGCAATTCAGTGAGGGCATTGCAAGCCTTCGGGCGCTGTCCTCCACGGAGAAGCAGGACGAAAACCCGACGGAGGGAGGTGGAAGCGTGAACAAGCTGATGATTGGCTCCGCGGTGGGCTTCATGGCAGGTGTGGGCCTGATGATGATGCCCGTTGGCCGCACCATCCGCAAGGATGTGCAGAAGGGCATGAACAAAGCCAAGCAGATGATGAAGGACATGGAGCAGGGACAGGGGCAATAACGCCCGAGCAGCGCTGACGGATCATGAAAGGAGGCCGCCGCATGGAGCGTACCGGACACGCCGCCCATCGCCGGCGGCTTCCTGTTCTGCTTGCCCTGGGGGCGCTGGCGGCGTACCTGCTGCGCGGCGTGCTGCTGGCGCTGGGGATTCAGCTGGCGGCTGCGGCGCTGCTGATGATGCTTGCGCTGCCGCTGTGCCGTATGCTGGAGCGCCGCGTCCCGCCATCGGTCGCTGCGGCGCTATCGCTGCTGCTGCTGGGCGCGGGGGCAGCGGTATTGCTCTTCCTCCTGCTGCCGCCCCTCATCCGGCAGGTGCAGCAGCTCATTGGCGATCTGCCTGCCATGGTGGCATGGGCGAAGGCGCAGTGGCAGCGCGTCACAGCCTTCCTGCAGGCGCACGGTCTGGACATCGCCCCGGTGCGGGACGAGCTGTTCACGCAGTTCAGCAGCCGCGCCGGCGATCTGGTGAGCCGCCTTGTATCCGCCATCACACGCCTTGTCGGGAGCGTCAGCCGGGTGCTGCTGGCGCCGCTGCTGGCCTTCTACCTGCTGCGGGACAGGAAGCGGATTGCAACCCTGCTGACGCTGCTGCTGCCGGTGGACTTCCGGGCGCGCGGCGTTCGTGCCGCACGGGAGATGCGGCGGGAAACGGTTGCCTTTCTCCGCGGACAGCTGCTGCTTTCCCTGGCCGTGGGCGTGCTGACGGCTCTCGGGTTGCTGCTGACCGGCACGCCCGGCTGGCTGCTGCTGGGGCTGCTGATGGGCGTGATGGAGCTGATCCCCTATATCGGGCCGGTGCTGGCGGGCATCCCCGCCGTGCTGTTCGCGCTTCAAAATGGCTGGATCAGCGCCCTGTGGACGCTGGCGGTGCTCTTTGGCGTGCAGCAGCTGGAGGGCGCCTTCCTCTCGCCCCGGCTGGTCGCCAACAGCACCCAGCTGCACCCGATGACGGTGCTGCTGCTCATCTCCGCCGGCGGTATGCTGGGCGGCGCGCCGGGCATGGTGCTGATCGTTCCGATTGTGGTGTCCGTGCGCGGCGTGCTCCGGGGACTGCGGGAATAACCCTGTGCCCGCCCGGGTATTTCCTATGTTTTTTCGTCCCGAAACCGTTGACGCTTCCCCCATGCATCCGCTATCATATGAAAGGATAGTTTGCATACAGGAGGAAGCATCCCTTATGAATCTGACGCAGAAGATTCTCGCCGCGCATCTGCTGTCCGGCGAGCTCGTTCCCGGCACGGAGATCTCCATCCGCATCGACCAGACCCTGACGCAGGACTCCACCGGCACCATGGCCTACCTGCAGTTCGAGGCCATGGGCGTTGAGCGCGTCAGGACGAAGAAGTCCGTCGCCTATATCGACCACAACACCCTTCAAACCGGCTTTGAGAACGCGGACGATCACCAGTTCATCCAGACCGTGGCGAAAAAGCACGGCATTTACTGCTCCAAGCCCGGCAACGGCATCTGCCATCAGGTGCAGCTGGAGCGCATCGGCGTGCCCGGCTATACGCTGCTGGGCAGCGATTCCCACACCCCCACCGGCGGCGGCATCGGTATGCTGGCCATCGGCGCGGGCGGCCTGGACGTGGCGGTCGCCATGGGCGGCGGCGCTTACTACCTCTCCTGCCCCAAGGTTGTGGGCATCAGGCTCACCGGCAAGCTGCCCTACGGCGTGGCTGCCAAGGACATCATTCTGGAGGTGCTGCGCCGCCTGAGCGTCAAGGGCGGCGTGGGCAAGGTGATGGAGTACATCGGCGACGGCGTGAAGACCCTGACCGTCCCCGAGCGCGCGACCATCACCAACATGGGCGCGGAGCTGGGCGCGACGACCTCCATCTTCCCGTCGGATGAGGTGACCCGTGCCTTCCTGAAGGCGCAGGGCCGCGAGGAGGACTGGACGGAGCTTTCCGCCGATCCGGACGCGACCTATGACGAGATCGTGGAGATCGACCTGAATACCCTGGAGCCCCTCGTCGCCAAGCCCCATATGCCCGATATCGTGGAGACGGTCAGGGAGTGCGGCCCCATCAAGGTCGATCAGGTGTTCATCGGCTCCTGCACCAACTCCTCCTACACCGATATGATGCGCGTCGCCCGGATCCTGAAGGGCAAGTCCGTTCACCCGGACGTGAGTCTGGTCATCGGGCCCGGCTCCAAGCAGGTGCTGACGATGCTGGCCCGCAACGGCGCGCTGGCGGATATGATCGCGGCGGGCGCGCGCATTCTGGAGAGCGCCTGCGGCCCCTGCATCGGCATGGGGCAGGCGCCCAAGTCCAACGCCGTCTCCGTCCGCACCAACAACCGCAACTTCTTCGGCCGCTCCGGCACCAGGAGCGCGGGCATCTACCTCGCCTCCTGCGAAACGGCGGCGGTCACCGCCCTAACCGGCGTGCTGACCGATCCCCGGTGCCTGGACATCGATCTGGAGATTCCGCTGCCCGAGCGCTTCGACGTGAACGACAACCTGATGATCCCGCCGGTGGCACCCGGTCTGGAGGACACGGTGGAGGTCGTGCGCGGCCCCAACATCAAGCCCTTCCCCATGGGCAAGGCCCTTGATGCTGACGTGTCCGGCAAGGTGCTGCTGAAGATGGAGGACAACATCACCACCGACCATATCGCGCCCTCCGATGCCAAGCTCCTGCCCTTCCGTTCCAACGTGCCCTACCTGAGCGACTTCTGCCTGACCCCCGTGGACAAGGATTTCCCCGCCCGCGCCAAGGCCGAGGGCGGCGGCATTCTCGTCGCCGGCAGCAACTACGGCCAGGGCTCCAGCCGCGAGCACGCCGCGCTGGTTCCCCTGTATCTGGGCATCCGCGCGGTGGTGGCGAAATCCTTCGCCCGCATCCATCAGGCAAACCTCATCAACAACGGCATCCTGCCCCTGACCTTCGCAGACGAGGCGGATTATGACCGCATCGGCATGGGGGATGAGCTGACCCTGCCCGGCGTGCGTGCGCTGGTGGAGGCGGGCAGCGAAGCCCTTACGCTGCACAACGTCACCAGGGACGAGGACTACACCGTACTCCTGCCCCTGACCGAGCGGCAGAAGGGCTGCATCCTCTGCGGCGGACTGCTGAACTACACCCGCGAACAGAACTGACATCCGGTTACCAAGCAGCATGACACCTTTCCGGAATTTTCCGGGAAGGCGTTTTTTGGGAACAAGCCTTCCCGTTCATTGACAAAAAGCGCCCTGTCCTCTACAATAGATACGAATCCAAAGGAAGCGAGATATGCTAATACGAATTCCCGTTCAAAATGCTGCACCGAGCGCAGTGAATTTTTCGTTCTGGCGAAGCTGCGTGAAGCGAAATGTAACATTTTGATTGAGGATTCGTATAATGAAGCGCCTGATCGCTCTGTTCCTGACCCTGAAGAAAACGGCGAGTCACCATAAACGTCCTTCACCGCCAGGCACCAGGGCCCGGGACACGAACGACCAGAGCGCCATGCTGCTCATCCGCATCAGGGCGCGCACCATCCTCTTTGCCGGAGACGTTGAAACCGTACCTGGCAGAAGGATGGGGAGAATCCGCCCGATTGCGGCCTGAAGGCAGACCGCAAGCAGCCCCGCCACGGCCAGCAGCCCCTGCAGGATGTGTTCCGGGAGCAGGTGCCGCCGGAAATGGTGTTCATGAACGGCGCGGCGTGCCCCTCATCCCCGGCTGCAAGGGCCCGACCCCGATGCGCGCCGACGGACAGGTGTGGGGCATCGACTATATCTGCGAGGCTGACACAGACCGCGAAACCATTCAGCCCGAGTACCGCTGATACGGGGCGGGTTGCATTCATCCCGAACGGAGGCATGTCATGATGAAGATTTCCAAGCGCGATGCGCTGATGTGGTTCAGCTTTTTCGCCCAGCTGGACGAGGAGGAGGCGCTCATGCCGCATCAGCAGGAGCTGGTACTGGCGACCCTCGCCCAGATCGAAACGGCGCAGGAGAAGCGCATCGCCGGGCTGCGCGCCGCCATTCCCGGACTGAAAACCCTTGCGGGGCGCACCTATTATGTGGGTGATGAGGAGAAATTCTCCAAAGGCTGCCGTTCCTGCCTGACCGGTACGGGCCTGTCCGCCATCCGCAAGACCAACAAATGCAATATCAGCTGCCGCTTCTGCTACAACTACGGCGAGCTGGACTGTCAGCCGCCCATCGGCGAGGGCATGTGGGAGATCGGCGGAACGAAATTCCGCGAGGAGGACATCGACCTGCTGCTCTCCATCCAGCAGAAGCCCACCGGTGTGAGCTACGTCTATCTGGAGCCCTTCATGGAGATCGAGAAGTACTACGGCATCATCCGCAAATTCCACGCAGCGGGCGTGCACCAGCACATGTACACCAACGGAACGCTCTGCACGGAGGAAAACCTGCGGGCGCTGGGCGAGGCCGGGCTGGACGAGCTGCGCTTCAATCTGGGCGGCACGAACTGCGCAGACAAGGTGATCGGGAATATGGGCATCGCAAAGAAGCACATCCCCACCATCGCCGTCGAGACCCCCATGACCCCGGACTTTTACGTGCAGTTCCACCAGAAGAAGGAAGCCATCCTTTCCACGGGCATCTCCTTCATGAACTGTGCCGAGCTGCACCTGAACCCCAACAACATCGGCAATTACGAGGGCGAGCCGATGTACATGACCCGTCACGGCTATCTTTCGCCCATCTGGAGCCATGAGCTGACCTGCCGCCTGATGAAGGAATGCGCCGAGGAAGGGTGGCCCATCGTCATCCACGACTGCTGCAACATGACCAAGTTCGCCCGCGACCTGAACGTGAAGGTGCATGAGGGCGGCTGGTTCGGCGCGAGCGCGTATCACAGCGAATTCGACGGCATCCCCTATGCCGCTTTCCTGCCGACGCTGGAGGACGAGGATTTCCGCTTCGTCGAGGAGGAGGATCTGCCCCGGGGCTACAGGCCGGGAGATATCGTGCTGTAAAAAACGGGATGGCACGAATCCATCCCCGGGAGGTGCGGCGTATATGAGGAACTACAGTGCGCAGAACAAGAAAGCATGGGAATTCAACGCCTATGACTTCTGGGTGCGGACATCGGGTGCCCCCGCTGAAATGGCGAAGGCGGCTGTTGAGAACCCCATTGGCAGGTTGAGGCGCTATGCCCGGTACTTTGATACCTATGACGGTATCAGGGTGGCGAATATCTGCGGCTCCTGCGGAAAAAAAGCAATTCCGCTGGCACTGCTCGGCGCAGACGTGACGATCTTTGATATCTCTGAGGAAAACCGGAAATACGCGCTTGAGGTCGCCGAGGCAGCCCATGTGCATGTGCGTTATGTCGTCTGCGACATATTGGAAATCGACCTGTCCCAATATGCCAATTCCTTTGATGTGGTGTTCATGGAGGGCGGTGTTCTGCACTACTTCCAGGATATTGATGAGTTCATGCGCATCATGCATGCGCTCCTAAGGATGGGTGGAAAGCTCATCTGCAGTGACTTCCATCCCTTCACCAAGATATCGGACACGCTGAATCTGCAGCAGCCCACTATGAGTTACTTTTCCACGGATGTCTTTGAAGGCGAGATGGCGCATGCGCGCTTTTATGACGAAGCCATCCGGCAGCAGATGCCGAAATGCATTTACCGCAAATATACCATCAGCGAAATCATCAACGCCATGATCCGCTGCGGATTCCGTCTGCAGCAATTCGATGAGCATCCGGCATGGTACAATGAGACGGTTCCGGGCGAATTCACAGCTATCGCAATCAAGGATGTAACAGTCTCTGATCAAAAGGAGGTACCCACATGAAGCCCATGGCAAGCGATTGGTACAGAAAGATCTGGACATTGGACATTCAGAACCAGTCCTGGGTGGAGGACACGAAGCGTCAGGTGGATTTTCTCGTTGAGAAGCTGGGCTTGACCGGCGGCGAAAGGGTGCTTGACCTGGCGTGCGGCTTCGGCCGTCATTCGCTGGAGCTGGCCCGGCGCGGCTATGATGTGACAGGCGTGGACATCACGCCGGCTTACGTCGATTACGCCGCCGCACAGGCGCAGGCTGAGCATCTGAACGCCCGCTTCATCCGCTCCGACATCCGGGATGTGGATTTTGCAGATCAATTTGATGTCGTGCTGAACATGGCGGACGGCGCCGTCGGCTACCTTGAAAGCGAAGCAGAGAACCTCAAAATCTTCGATGTGATTGCCCGGGCACTCAGGCCGGGCGGACGGCATTTCATGGACATCATGAACGGCAGCTACGCCGACAGCCATTTCCCGTGCAGGCAGTGGGAGGCCGGCGAGAAGTGCCTGACGCTGTCCAATTTTGAATGGGATCCGCAAAGCAGGATCCTGCTCTACGGACAGCTTGACTACGCCTATGGCGACGTGCTCCCGAAGCCCGAAATGCAAGAGGGCAATCCCATCCGGCTGTATACGCTGGAGGAGGTCAGGGGCATTCTTGCCGGACGCGGGCTGACCGTCTTTGACAGCTATGCGGATTTCGGCGGCACACCGTCCTCGGAGAACCACATTCAGCTCATGGTCTGTTCCCGGAAGCAATAGGAAATGAGAATCCCCGGGTCTTCGGAAGCTGCCGAAGACCCGGGGATTTCCTGTCCCAGCACGCGGAACCGGCCCAAACCGAAGGCGCGCAGCCCGATCGCGCAAAGGGAGTCCGGAGGGGCGTATGAACCAGCGCCCCTGTCCCTGCACGCGGAACCAATCCAAACCGAAGGTGCGCAGCCCGATCGCGCAAAGGGAGTCCAGAGGGGCGATGCCCCTCTGGCAGGGTTGTAAGGGGCAGCGCCCCTTACAGGCCGAACTGCGCGTTGTACAGGGTGGTGTAGAAGCCGTTTTGCGCCATCAGGGCGTCATGGTTGCCCTGCTCGATGATGTGGCCGTCCTTCATGACGAGGATCACGTCAGCCTCGCGGATGGTGGACAGGCGGTGCGCCACGATGAAGGAGGTGCGGCCCTGCATCATCCGCGCAAAGGCGGACTGAATGCGCAGCTCCGTGCGGGTGTCGATGGAGGAGGTCGCTTCGTCAAGGATCAGCATGGGCGGCAGCGTCAGCATCACGCGGGCGATGCACAGCAGCTGCTTCTGCCCCTGGGACAGGTTGCCGCCGTTCTCGGTGATGGGCGTGTCGTAGCCATCGGGCAGGCGGCGGATAAAGGAATGGGCATGGGCGGCCTTGGCGGCTGCGATGACCTCCTCCAGCGGCGCATCGGGGCGGCCATAGGCGATGTTCTCGCGGATGGTGCCGGCCTTAAGCCAGGTATCCTGCAGCACCATGCCGATGTTGCGGCGCAGTTCATGACGCCGGATGTCGCGGATGTCCGTGCCGTCCACGCGGATCACGCCGCCGTCCACATCGTAGAAGCGCATCAGCAGGTTGATCAGCGTCGTCTTGCCGCAGCCGGTCGGGCCGACGATGGCGATGCGCTGACCGGGCTGCACATCCAGCGTGAAGCCCTCGATCAGCGGGCGGTCGGGCACATAGCGGAAGCTCACATCCTGCATGCTGACGTGGCCCTGCGCCGTCAGGCCGGCTGCGTCCGCCTTGTCCGGAACACGGTCGGGCTGATCCAGCAGATCAAAGATGCGGCGGATGCAGGCCAGCGCATTCTGCAGCTCGGTCACCACGCCTGAAATCTCGTTGAAGGGCTTGGCGTACTGGCTGGCGTAGGACAGGAACTTGCTCATGCCGCCCACGGTCATGGTCATCGCGGGGTTCGTGCCGATGGCCAGCAGCGCGCAGACAAAGGCCACCGCGGCGTAGATGATGTTGTTGACCAGACGGGTCGAGGGATTCACCAGCGAGGAGAAGAAGGTCGCCTTCAGCGCCACGCTGCCCAGCTCCTCGTTCACCCGGTCAAACTCCGCAAGGCTCTCCGCCTCGTGTCCGAAGGCCTGAATGACCTTCTGCCCCTCGATCATCTCGTTGATCATCGCGGTCTGCTCACCGCGCACGACGGACTGGGCGGTGAAGAAACGGTGCGTATTTTTGGCAATGAACGCGGCGACAAACAGGCTCAGGGGCGTCAGCACCACCACCAGCGCGGCGATCGTCCAGTTGAGCGCCAGCATGATGCCCAGGGTACCCGCGATGGTCACCACGCCCGTGAACAGCTGGGTGAAGCCCATCAGCAGACCGTCGGAGAAGGCGTCCACATCCGCGATGACGCGGCTGACCAGATCGCCGGTGGGATGCTGATCGAGGTAGGACAGGGGCAGCCGCTGGAGCTTGCGGGAGGTTTCATTGCGGATATCGCGGCTGACGCAATAGGCAATGCGGTTGTTGGAGGTCGCCAGCACCTGCTGTGCGATTGCCGCCAGCAGCGCCGTCACGGCGATGAAAACGACATTCATCAGGATGCCGCCAAAGTCCACCTCATCCCTGCCGATCATGCAGTCGATGGCGTTGCCGGAGAAGATGGGAATCAGCAGCGCCGCCGCCGCGCTGACGGACGCGCACAGCAGGGACAGAAGCATCTGCAGCCGATAGGGCCTGATATAGGGCAGAACGCGGCGGAGCGTTGCGGCGTTCAGCGTATTCTTCTGCTTGCTCATGCCTGCTCCCCCTTTCTGAACTGCGATTCGTGAATCTCACGATAGACCTCGCAGCGCGCCATCAGCTCGTCATGGGTGCCGCAGCCCACCAGCTTGCCGTCATCCATGACAAGAATCTGGTCGGCATGGCGGATGGAGGAGGTGCGCTGGGAGACAATGAAGGTTGTGGTGTTTTCCGGCAGCGCCCGCAGCGCCTTGCGGAGTGCCGCGTCGGTGGCATAGTCCAGGGCAGAGGCGCTGTCGTCCAGGATCAGGATATCCGGCCGGCTTACCAGCGCCCGGGCGATGGTCAGGCGCTGCTTCTGACCGCCGGAGAGGTTGCGACCGCCCTGCTCAACCGGCTCGTCCAGCCCATCGGGCTTCTGGCGCACAAATTCCGCCGCCTGCGCCGTTTCCAGCGCCTGCCAGAGCTGTGCGTCGTCGGCGTTCCTGTCGCCATAGAGCAGGTTGGAGCGGATCGTGCCCTTGAAGAGCTGCGCCTTCTGCAGCACCACCGCCACGCGGTCGCGCAGCTCGTCATGGGGCCATTTTGCCACGGGACGCCCCATCAGGGACACGGTGCCCTTCGTCGCGTCATAGAAGCGCGGAATCAGGTTCACCAGCGTCGATTTGCCCGAGCCGGTGCCGCCGATCACGCCGATGGTCTGTCCGCGCAATGCGCAGAAGCTCACGTCGGAGATGCTCTCGTCACCCGCGCCGCGGTAGGTCAGGGACACATGGTCAAAGCGGACAGCCTCCTCCGGGGATTCGGCACAACGGGCCTTCTCCGGGTAGGTCATGGACGTCTGGGTGTCCAGCACCGCCGCGCAGCGGTTGAGGCTGGCATACGCACGGGTCAGCAGCACGATCAGGTTCGCCAGCTTCACCAGCTCCACAAGGATCTGGCTCATGTAGTTCAGCAGCGCCACCACGTCGCCCGAGGCCAGCAGCCCGACGTTCACCTTGCCGCCGCCCACATAGAGCAGCGCGATGATGCCCAGATTGATGACCACATAGGTCAGCGGATTGGTCAGCGCCGCGATGCGGCCCACCTTCAGCTGCGCCGCGTTCAGCGCCTCGTTGGCCTGGGCGAAGCGCTCCGCCTCGTCCTCCTCGCGGCAGAAGGCACGCACCACGCGCACGCCGGAGAGGTTCTCGCGGGTCGTGCCGGTGACCGCATCCAGCCGCTGCTGCACCTTTTTGTACAGGGGCGAGGTCAGCCGCATCACGCCAAAGACGATCACCGACAGCACCGGGATGGCCACCACAAACACCCAGGCCGCGTCCGCATTGATGGTGAAGGCGGCGATCATCGCGCCGATGACGATGAACGGGCTGCGCAGAAGCAGGCGCAGGAACATGTTCACGCCGTTCTGCACCTGATTGGTGTCCGCGGTCATGCGGGTGATGAGGGTGGACGCGCCGATGGTATCCAGCTCCGAGAAGGAGAGGGTCTGGATGTGCGCCATCAGGTGGCGGCGCAGCTGCGTGGACGTGCCGATGGCTGCCCGGGCAGCAAAGTACTGCGCGGTAAAGGAGCAGATGAGACCGATCAGCGCCATGAGCACCAGCAAGCCGCACTGCCCGAGGATGTAGGGCAGGCGCGCGGACTCATCGGCAAAGGCGCCGTTGATGCCCACGTTGATCAGGTTCGCCACAATCAGCGGCACGCGCAGGTCAAAGAAGGCCTCCAGCATCTTGAACAGGGGCGCAAGAACGCTTTCGACCCGGTACTTTTTCAGGTAAGACAGCAGGTACTTCAAGGGCAACTCCTCCATGGCAGATGATTCCCAAAGAGTATAGCGCAAAATCGTGCGTTTGAAAAGGCCTGTGTTTTGGTACAATAGATAGGTAACAGATGGGTAGAAAAAAAGAGAGCCAAGT
>JBJEUF010000098.1:0-2726 GCA_051883695.1 Aristaeellaceae bacterium | reverse complement strand
GATCTGAACGAGTTCGTGGCCGACGGCTACATCACCTTCGACGAGATCCGCGCGCTGGGCGACAAGGCGCGTGCCGCCGGCTTCACCGGCCAGATCTTCGACCTGGGCTGGATGCGTGCGCAGATGCTGGGCTACTATGCGCAGCTGTGCGAGGGCCACAAGCTGACCGACGACGGCGTGGCGATCTCCCTGGACAAGGACGCCATGAAGAAGGCCATGGAGACCATGAAGTCTCTGTACGAGGATGGCTACACCACCCAGAAGACCGACGACTACTCCTCCATGTTCTACGGCGGCGAGCTCCTCGTCTGGTCCGAGGGCATCTGGATGAAGGCTGCCGTTGTGGACGCGGGCGTCAACTTTGAGATGTATCCGGCCGTCTGCTTCGAGCCGTCCACCTGCAAGGAATGGATGTCTTCCCACAACTTCGTGCAGTTTGCTGACGAAGAGCGCACCGAGGAAGAGGACCTGGCCGTGGCCAAGTTCATCAACTTCATGGGCGAGAACTCTCTGACCTGGGCGAAGGACGCGGGCCAGGTTCCGGCGCACGTCTCCCTGAACGCGGTTGAGGAGTACTCCTCCATGCCGCAGGCGTTCCTCTCCGATCCGGAGCGCGTGGACGAGCTGGCGATCTACTACTACCTGCACTGGGGCCTGTTCGACACCGCGTTCAGCCGCGTTGGCTGGGACTTCGTGGACGGCACCATCTCCATCGATGACGCGATTGCTCAGATCGAGCAGGAGGTCACCGACGCGATCGCTGCGCAGTAACTGCATAGCTTTCCGCTGAGGAAGATCGGATGATCTGATTCGCATGCTGATGGGCAGGGGGAGCAATCCCCCTGCCTTCTCCGGCATGTACCCCAATTTTTTGTAGCGCCGAGAAAGCGCGCTGTGCGCGCCCGAACAAGCTGCTAGGGAACGATGCTCCGTGCCCGCAGCGAGATATCTGCGCCATTCTCTCATTTGTCAAGAAAAGAGGTGTCGGAATGACACGTTCCAAAATCGCGGCGTTTCTGGCGCTCGCGTTTGTCGTCCTCTTCTGCTTTTCGGGCGTGACGGCAACGACGACGGTGAAGGACGTCACGGTCTCCACTGAGATGGGATTGCCCAAGCTGCTGTTCTCCCTGTCCAGCGCGCCGCTGCTTCTGATCCCGCTGGCCATGGTGGCCGCCGTTGCCGCGTTTATCGCCTACATTCAAGGCGAAAAGAACGTCGGCATGCTCTTCAGCTTTGTCGCCACGGTCGCTTTTGCGCTGTTCATGGTCTTCTTTTCCATGGAGGAAAAGAATTCCGCTCTGTATACGCCGCTTGCCGATGCACTGAATCTGGCGGAGGTCAAGTTTAAAAAGCGCGACGTGAAGCTGATTACGTCGTCCTTTGACATCATGACCTACATCGCGCTGGCCTGCCTTGCGCTCTCCTGCGTGATCGGCCATGGCTCCTTTGCCAAGGATCAGCGCCACATCCTCAAGCGCGATCTGCTGCCGTATGCGTACATTGCGCCGCACCTGTTCTTCTTCATCGTCTTCTTCATGACCCCGGCGATCTACGGCATCTACGCCGCGTTCACGAAGTGGGACCTGTTCAATGAGCCGGTGTTTACCGGCCTTGAGAACTTTAAGACCCTGCTGTTTGATTCGTCCAATACCTATTACAAGCAGCTGCGAAACGGCCTTGGCAACACGATCAAGTTCGTGATGCTGTGCGTGCCGTTCTGCATCATCGTGCCGCTGTCCCTGGCGCTGGCGCTCAATGCGCGCCCGAAGGGCAACAAGATCTTCCAGGCGCTGTATTACCTGCCGAGCCTGATGTCCATTTCCACCGTCACGCTGACCTGGCGCTATGTGTTCAACGTCCAGTACGGCATCGTCAACAAGTTCTTCGGCATCTCGGCGAACTTCTTTACGCCGCCGTACACATGGGCCATGCTTGTCATCGTCACCGTCTGGTGGTGTACAGGCTCGACGATGGTCATCTATCAGAGCGCGCTGGCCTCCGTGCCGCAGGATCAGTATGAGGCCGCGGCCGTGGACGGCGCCGGCACCATCCAGAAATTCTTCAACGTGACCCTGCCGAACATGGTGTATCCGCTCATGTATACGCTGGTGACCGCGGTGGTTGCGCAGTTCAACATCTATGGTCAGCCGGATATCCTCGTTGGCTTTTCAAACGGCGAGGCCAACGCGGTGCTGCTGCAGTACATCTACGAGAACTCCGTCAAGAAGCAGGTGGCCGGCATGTCCTCTGCGATGGCGGTCATCCTTGGCCTGTGCATCATGGTGGTTTCCTTCATCCAGATGCGCATGATGGTCAAGAATCAGGAGAATTAAGGAGGGGACGAAGATGGCAGAAAATAAAAGAGGCAAGCTGATCGCGTTCCTGTTCCTGCTGATCCTGGGCATCTGCTGGTTCGAGCCGATCGTTTGGCTGATTACGAACTCCTTCAAGTTTGATTCGGATTTCATCACGTCCTTCGCCAACATCCAGGGCCCGATGGATTACCTGACCCGCCTGATCCCGCGCCAGTGGACGGGCTCCAACTACACCGAGCTCTTCTTCGGCGGCGCGAACGTCAATACCAACTCGAACATCGGCCTGATGTTCCAGAACTCCTTCATCGTGTCCATCACGGTGACGGTGTGCACGGTCATCATCACCTCGCTGTCCGCGTATGCGTATGAGCGCCTGAACTTCAAGGGCGGCGACAAGATCTTCTGGACGCT
>JBJEUF010000097.1:0-10999 GCA_051883695.1 Aristaeellaceae bacterium | reverse complement strand
CAGAGGGCCTGCGGGCCCTCCGACACCTCCCAAGGCTTTTTTGACAGTCTGAGGCCGTGCTTCCGGGTCAGGGAAGCACGGCCTTCTTGATATAATGTTCTCCTGCTGGTTATTTGGGCATGATGAGCACCACGAACTGCGCCTTGACGCTGGGATCATCCGCGCTGGCAGCCGTCACGATCACCACAGTCGGTTCCGTCACGTTCTTCGCGGACACAACGCCGCCCGTTACCGTCGCCACGCTGCTGTCACAGCTGATCGTCCATGTCAGCTTCTTGCTGGTCGCATCCGACGGCGCAACCGCATACCGCAGCCGCAGCGTCCGGCCTGCCGTCACCGTGTTGTCACCCGCAATGGTGATCGACGTGATCGGCTTGATGACCCGGACCGTCACGCTGGTGTATCGCCCGGAGCCGTCATTTGCCCGGGCTGTGATGGTCGCTGTGCCGGTCTTATGTCCCGTCACAAGGCCGTTGGCATCCACCGTTGCCACGCCGGAGCGGCTGGTGGACCAGGTGACGCCCTGACCCGCCGTATCCGGCGTGCAGATGGCTGTCAGCTTCAGGGTCGGCGTCGCGCTGGTCACGTCGATCCACAGGCGCGGCGCGGCAATGGAGATACGCCCCACCGGCGGGCGGATGGTGACCGTGTGCGTATCGCGGATCGCCGCGTTTTCCTTGCTGACGCAGCTGACCGTCACGGTCACAGGCTCCGATACCTTCCTGGCGTACAGGCGGCCGGAGGTGGTGATGGTCGCCACGGAGCTGTCGCAGTCCACAGACCAGACGACGGACTTGTTCGTGGCGTTATCTGGCGTGATGACGGCGGTGAGCTTCGTGCTGCTGCCGCCGGCCAGCTCGGTCGCGCCGGTGATGGTCAGGCCCTTGGCGGCATTGACGATTTTGATGGTGATGGACGCGGTCTTGCCGGTGCCGTCCGCCGCCCTGGCGGTGATGGTCACGGTGCCGACGCGATGGGCGGTTACCAGACCGTTTGCATCCACCGTCGCGCGGCTGGAGGAGGAGCTCCACGTCACCTGCTGGCTTGCGCCCTCCGGCGCACAGGCGGCGCTCAGCTGCAGCGTCGGGCTTTCGGAATCCAGGTCAATCACCGTCTGCGGCGCGGTGATGGTGATCTTCTCCACCGCCGGCAGGATGGTCACCTGATGGGTCGCCGTAATCGCGGCATTCTCATCGCTCGTGCAGGTGACGGTGATGGTCACCGGCGCTGCGATGCCCTTTTTCGCGGTCAGCTTGCCGGAGGAGGAAATGGTCGCCACGGACTTGTCGCAGTCCACCGACCAGGTCACGTCATCATTGCTTGCGCCCTCGGGCAGCACGGTAGCCTTCAGGGTCACGCTGTAGCCGGAAGCCATCTCCGCAGGGCCGCTGATCACAATGCTCTTCACGCTCCTGACGATTTTCAGCGTGATACTGGCGCTGCGGCCGGAGCCGTCCGTTGCCCTGGCGGTGATGGTCACGGTGCCGGTCTTCAGCGCGGTCACCAGACCGTTCGCGTCCACCGTTGCGCGGCTGGTCGAGGAGGAGCTCCACACAACCTCCTGGGACGCGTCCGCCGGGGTGCACAGCGCCGTCAGCTGCAGGGTCGGCTCACTGGTCAGATCAATGGTCGTCCGGGGCGCGGCGATGGTGATCCTTGCGGTCACGGGGCGGATGGTCACCTGATGGGTGTCGTAGATGGCGGGGTTTTCCCTGCTGACGCACTTCACCGTCACGGTGGTGAGACTGGTCAAGCCGGATCTGGCGGTCAGCTTGCCGGAGGAGGAGATGGTCGCGATGGACTTATCGCAGTCCACCGACCAGGTCACCTCGGAATTGCTGGCATTCTCGGGGGTCAGGCTGGCCTTGAGGGTGACGGATTTGCCCGCGGCGACGCTGCCCGGGCCGGTGATGGTCAGGCTCTTGACAGCCCGGACAATCCGGATGGTGACGGACGCAGACCTGCCGGAGCCGTCGGCTGCCCTGGCGGTGATGGTCACGGTGCCGGTTTTCTTCGCGGTCACCAGACCGTTCGCGTCCACCGTCGCACGGCTGCTCGAGGAGGTGCTCCACGTCACCTGCTGGGACGCGTCCGCCGGGGTGCACACCGCGCTCAGCTGCAGGGTGGGATTGGCGGAATCCAGATCAATCACCGTCGTGGGCGCGCTGATGGTCAGCCCGGAAACCACGGGACGGATGGTCACGGTATGCGTCGCGCGGATCGCCGGATTCTGCCTGGAGGTCGCTGTGACCGTCACCGTCATGATCTGATCGACGGATTTGGCGGTCAGCTTGCCGGAGGATGAGATGGTCGCCACGGACTTGTCGCAGTCCACGGACCAGGTGACATCGCTGTTGGTGGCGTTCTCGGGCAGCACGACGGCCTTGAGGGTGACGGACTTGCCCTCCGCCACGGAGGACGGGCCCGTGATGCTCAATCCGGTGACGCCATACACGATCTGGAGCGTAACGGACGCGGACTTGCCGGAGCCGTCCGTCGCCCTGGCAGTGATGGTCACCGAGCCGGTCTTTTTCGCGGTCACAAGGCCGTTTTCGTCCACCGTCGCCCGGCTGGTCGAGGAGGAGCTCCACTTCACGCCCGTGCTGGCGCCATCGGGCGCGACAACGGCGCTGAGCTGCATCACATTGGATACGCTCAGGTCAATGGTTTTGGCGGGCGCGCTGATGGTCAGCTTCGATACACCGGGGCAGACGGTGATCAGCAAGTCCGCGTACACGGTTGGGTTGGACTTGAGTACGGCGGTCACCTGTACCCTTTGGGGATAGGTCACCTTCTTCGTGGACAATACGCCCCGCGAGATGGTGCAAAGGCTCGTGTTGTAGGGATACACAGCCCAGTCCAGCAGGCTGGCGGAAATCGCCTTGCCATCCAGCGTGGCTGTCAGCGTGACCCGCTCGCCGCCGCGGACGGAAGCGGGGCCGCTGAGCTGCAGCGTCTCACCCGTGACAGGCGGTTTGGGCGGAATGTCCGTACCGGTGGTGATATCCGACGGCGTGGTGATATCCGTTGCCGTGGTCGTTGCCTGCGCCGCACCGAACGCTGCCAGCAGCGTCAGCACAAGCAGCAGCGCCGCCAGATACCTGCACAGCATAGATTTCATGATTCTTCCTCCTTTGGGGCGTGACAGGGAATTTCGTATTATTATACCATATGCCTTTGTCATGTTCAAGGCGCAGACGCGTCACATATGTAAAACCCAAACACCCCCGCCATGCATCGGCACGGCAGGGATGAAAGGAGCTCCTTCGGCTTACATCCTTTCGGGCGCCTCGATGCCGATGAGCCACAATCCGGTCTTGATCACATCGCGCACAGCCCTTGTGAGCGCCACGCGGGCAGCCGCCACGCCGGGCTCCTCATCCAGCACGCGATGCTCGTAGTAGAACTTGTTGTAGCCCTGGGCAATGTCGGTCACCGCACGGGTAACCATAGAGGGCTCGTACTTGTCGGCGGCTTCCTTCACCACGTCCGGGAAGCGGCTGATCAGGCGCAGCAGGTGCTGGGCCTCATCGTCCGCAAGGCCGCTGTAATCAATCTCAGGCAGCGCAAGCTCCGCCGCCTTGCGCAGCACGGAGCAGCAGCGGGCGTGGGTGTACTGGACATAGGGGCCGGTTTCGCCGTCGAAGTTGAGGGCGCGCTCAAAGGAGAAATCGATATCCTTGATGCGGCCGTTGGACAGGTCGGAGTAGATCACCGCGCCGATGCCCACCTGGCGGGCCACCTCCTCCTTGTTCGGGAGGTTCGGGGACTTTTCGTTGATAATGTCGAGGGCCTTCTGCATGGCCTGATTGAGCACGTCCTCCAGGTAAACGACGCGGCCCTTGCGGGTGGAGAAGGCCTGCCCCTCAAAGGAAATCATGCCGAAGGACACATGCACGCAGTCCCTGGCCCAGGGCTTGCCCATCTTCTCCAGCACCTTGAAGATCTGACGGAAGTGCAGGTCCTGCTGGTAGGCCACGACATACAGGCACTTGTCAAAGTCATAGGTGTTCTTGCGGTAGACGGCAGCCGCCAGATCGCGGGTGGCGTAGAGGGTGGCGCCGTCGGAGCGCAGGATGATGCAGGGCGGCATCTTCTCGGCCTCCAGATCGACCACGGACGCGCCCTCGGAGATGGTCAGCAGGTTCTTTTCCCGCAGCTCGTCGATCACCACGTCCATCTTGTCGTTATAGAAGGATTCGCCCGCGTAGGAATCAAAGGTCACGCCCAGCAGCTTGTAGACGCGCTCGGCGTCCTTCAGGGTGATGTCCTTGAACCAGTTCCAGATGGCGCGGGCCTCCTCGTCGCCGTCCTCGATCTTCTTGAACCAGGCGCGGCCCTCGTCGTCAAGGGTCGGGTCCTTCTCAGCCTCCTCGTGGAACTTGACATACAGGCGCATCATCTCGGTGATGCCCTTTTCCTCAATTTCCTCCCTGCTGCCCCAGGTCTTGTAGGCATAAATCATCTTGCCGAACTGGGTACCCCAGTCGCCCAGGTGATTGATACCCACGGTTCTGTATCCCAGAAAATCAAAAATGCGCCGCAGGGAATGACCGATCATGGTGGTGGAAAGGTGGCCCACGCCAAAGCGCTTGGCAATGTTGATGGAGGAATAATCCAGGCAGATGGTCTTGCCCGCGCCCATGTCGGAGGCGCCGTAGCGTTCGCCCTCCGCCAGCACCCTGTCAAGGGTTTCCCTGGCGAAGTTGACGCGGTTGAGGAAGAAGTTCAGGTACCCGTTGACGTTCTCCACCCGGGCGACCTCGGGATGCGCCCATTTTTCGGCCAGGGTTTTTGCGATCACCGGCGGCGCCATGCGCAGCGCCTTGGCCAGACGGAACACCGGGAAGGCGTAATCGCCCATCTCCCGATCCGGCGGAACAGCCAGCAAGCCGCGAATCTCCCCGGCAGAGGGCAGTCCGGCCGCCTCCGGCCAGGCGGAGGCAAGGCTCTCGGCCGTCAGCGTCGCGATGCGGGTCATCATATCCATACAGGAATCGCTCCTTTACAATAGCGGTTGATCAATGTGCGTATACAGGAAATATGATACCACAGAATCACCGGGGTTGCAATCCGAAACAGCGGATTTATTCCCGTCCCGACGGGAGAAACCTTCGCATCAGAGCTCACTGAGACGTTTGGGCTCCTCAGGCTCGTCCCTGTATTCTCCCAATTCGTACCCCATCCAGATCACATCATGCCATTTTCCCATTTTGTACCCCGTTTTTCTGAACACGCCAAGTTCCCGGAACCCTACCCCTTTATGCAGGCCAACGCTGCGCTCATTGGGCAGCGTAATGCAGGAATAGGCGGTCAGATAGCCCTGCGCCGCCAGCAGGCGCAGGCATTCGCTCATCAGGCTTTTCCCGATACCATGCCCCTCTTTTCCCGGCGCAAGGTAAATCGACATCTCCACATCCCACCGGTACGCTTCCTTTTCCCGGAAGGCGGCGGCATACGCAAAGCCGGTCACCGTCCCCTCCTCCTCCGCCACGAGGAAGGGGTAGCGGTCATCCGCGATCTGCCCGGCGTAGTGCTCCGCAGCAGGCGTATGGGTCGCAAAGGTGATGGCGGTCGTTCGGACATAATGGTCATAGATGGCAGCGACGGCGGATGCATCAGCCGGAACAGCACTTCGGATGCGCATGGCGGTTCCCTCCCCGGATTCATGTACCGCTATGATAGCACAGACCGAAGAGACTGGCAAGCGTCTTGCTCGGCAGTTAAAATGTATTTGACCGGCAGGAAAGCGGCTCATCATGTCGAATTGATTCCAGATATCATCATCAATGACGGAGGCACAGCACATGACGCTCAACGAGAGCATCCGCACCCTGCGCCGGGAGCGCGCCATGACACAGGAGCAGCTGGCGGAGGCGATGAATGTATCCGCCGCCGCGGTATCCAAATGGGAGAACGGGCAATCCGTCCCGGACATCGCGGTGCTGACGGATCTGGCAGATTTTTTCGAGGTATCGCTGGACGCGCTGGTGGGCTATGCGGTGCACTCCCACCGCCGGGAGGAGCTGGTGGAGCACATCCGGGTGCTGACCCGCCAGAAGAAATACGAGGAAGCCATCGCGGAGGCAACGGAAGCGCTGCACCGCTATCCCAACCACTTCGGCGTGGTCTACACATCGAGCCGGATGTACGGCTTCTATGGCATGGAGCACGGCGACAGGGACGCCCTGCAAACCGCCATCGGGCTGATGGAGCGCGCCATGGCGCTCATCTCCCAGAACGACGATCCCACGCTGCGAGTGGAAACCCTGTGGACGAACATGGGCATGTATTACGCAGGCCTGGGCGACCGGGAGCAGGCCATCCGCTGCTACGAAGCCGGCAACATCGCCGGGATGAATGATGTCGCCATCGCGGGCAGCCGTACGGCGCTGGGGCAATATGCCGAGGCGCTGCCGAAGCTGTCCCACGGGCTCATCAGCAGTCTGACGCGGCTGTTCACCGCCGGAACGGGAACGATCCGCTGCCTGCTGGCGCTGGGTGAGCCGCACGAGGCCGAGGCGCTGTCAGCCTGGCTGCTGCGCACGCTGGAGGGTATGGAAGCCACCGAGGGCAGCTACGTATTCAAGCTCCGCACCCTTGTGCACACCTGGTACGCGGCGGTGATGCTGCATCTGGGCCGGACGCTGGACGCCCGGGAGGCGCTGCGGCAGGCGGTTCTCTGCGCCCGGAAATTCGACGCCGCGCCGGACTACCGCCTCGGCAGCTTCCGCTTCTACCGGGACGAGGATCGCGCCATGTCCGACGGCATGGGCGAAACCGCCATGGATGCGCTCCGCCGCACCATCGAGCAGAATCCCCCTGTCCGTGACGCGATGCTGACCCTGCTGGAAACCGCGGACGGCAGCAGAAAGGTGTACGAAGCCTGAGCGGCGCGTCAACCAGAGAGTGATGTCGATTCTCCTGACTTCGCGATAGGTTCCGCCTGATATTCCCGCTCGCTGTGCAAGGCTGTTTCGCGGCGGATGCGCCCGCCTCTGCCCGGTTCCGGCATTGCACAGTTGTCCGGTTTATGCTATAATCATGTCAGATTCAATCGTTTCTCCTACGATACACAGAAAGAAGGGAATCCGATGATCCATCAGAATCCGCTCCTGAGCACCAATCCCGACCAGAAGAAGTTCATCACCATGGGCGAAATCATGCTGCGCCTGACGCCGCCCAATTACGAGAAGATCCGCATGGCCTCCAGCTTCGGGCTGTCCTACGGCGGCAGTGAGGCCAACATCGCCCTGGCGCTGGCAAACCTGGGCGTGGACAGCACGTTCTTCTCCGTTGTGCCGAACAACTCTCTGGGCAAGTCCGCGGTGCGCTCCCTGCGCTCCAATGACGTGCACTGCACGCCCATGATCCTCTCCACGCCCGAGGAAACCCCGACCCACCGTCTGGGCACCTATTACCTGGAAACGGGCTACGGCATCCGCGCGTCGAAGGTCATCTACGACCGCAAGCACTCTGCGCTGACCGAGTACGACTTCTCCAAGGTCGATCTCCACGCGCTGCTGGAGGGCTTTGACTGGCTGCATCTGTCCGGCATCACACCGGCGCTTGCGCCCAACTGCCGCCAGCTGGTGCTGGATATGCTCAAGGTCGCCCGAGAGCTGGACATGACCGTGTCCTTCGACGGCAATTTCCGCTCCAGCCTCTGGACGTGGGAGGAAGCACGGGACTTCTGCACCGAATGCCTACCCTACATCAACATCCTCATGGGCATCGAGCCCTATCACCTGTGGAAGGACGAGAACGACCACAGCAAGGGCGACTGGAAGGATGGCGTGCCGCTGCATCCCTCCTATGAGCAGCAGGACGAAATCTTCCAGCATTTTGTGGAGCGCTACCCGAACCTGAAGTGTATCGCCCGCCATGTGCGCTATGCCCATTCCGGCTCGGAGAACAGCCTGAAGGCCTTCATGTGGTACGAGGGGCATACCTTTGAATCCAAGCTCTTCACCTTCACCATTCTGGATCGCGTCGGCGGCGGCGATGCTTTCGCTTCCGGTCTCATCTATGCGATGATCCACGGTTACAAGCCCATGGATATGCTGAACTTTGCCGTGGCCTCCTCCGTCATCAAGCATACCATCCACGGCGACGCCAACATCACCGATGACGTGATGTCCATCAGGAATCTGGCGAACATGAACTACGATATCAAGCGATAATACTAATTCTCGTTAAAAATGTTGCACCGAGCGCAGTGAATTTTTCGTTCTGGCAAAGCTGAGTGAAGCGAGGCGTTACTTACAGTACGTTGAGCGGAACGAAGCAAAGCCATAGCGGAAAAGGCGCGGCGTGAATGTAACATTTTTATTGAGAATTAGTATGAGCCGGGCTTCCATTGCGGAGGCCCGGCTCTTCATGATTACTTCCCGGCTTGTGTCAGTTCCTTCCGGCTCTGCAGCCCCCTGAGGCTCCTGACCAGCAGCGGCACCTCGAAGGCCATCATCACAACCCAGCCCCAGAAGTTCGACCAGGCCAGGGCGGAGAAGCCCTTGCCCATCACGCTCAGGAGCAGATAAGCGGCAATCACCCGCGCACCCATATTGGCGATGGTGCTTGCCAGCGTGATCTTCAGATCGCCCATGCCGCGGAAAATGCCCTGCACGATATTGGTGATGGCAGGCATCACATACATGAACGCAATCACCTTCAGGTAGGATACGCCCAGCGTCACGACCTCAAGGCTCTCCTCCTTGACGAACAGCCGCATCACCGGCTCGGCGGCGAAAAAGATGATGACGCTTGCGACCAGCGAGAACACGACCTCCATGAAGATGCCGCAGGCGCAGCCCTTCCGGACGCGCTCCACCTGGCCGGCGCCCCGGTTCTGGGCGATGAAGGTGGTGGTGGCATGGGCAATGTTGTTTTCCGGTGACAGCACGAAGTCGTCCACCCGGTTGATCGCCGTAAAGGCAGCGACGAACGCAACGCCATGCACCGCACCCTGCAGGTTGATGATCGACTGCACCAGAATCTTGCCGAGCTGCACGCACATCTGCTGCAGCGCGCTGGTGATGCCGTAGGAGAAGGTCCTGACCAGCAGCTTTTTCTCAAAGACGCGCCACTTTTTCCCCAGGCACAGGGCAGGGACGCGCCGCTTGATATATACCATGCAGCACACGCAGCACAGGGCCTCTGACAGCACCGTCGAAACGGCGCTGCCGCCCACGCCCCATCCCAGCACAACGACGAAGAAGAGGTCGCCGAGGATGTTGAGGATGGCGCTGATCACCAGAAAGTACAGGGGCGTTCTGCTGTCGCCCAGCGCGCGGAGGGTATTGGCGAAAAAGTTGTAGATGAAGGTGAAAATCAACCCGCAAAAGACAATCCGCAGGTAGGTGACGGCATCGTCGAGGATGGCTGTCTGCGTATGAATCAGCAGCAGCACGGGTCGTGCGAGCAGGACCATTGCCAGCGCAATCAGCGCGGAGAAGATCAGGCCGCCAATCATCGTGGTGCTGATCTGCTTTTCCAGCTTTTCGGTATCCTTCGCACCTGCCAGCAGGCTCATCAGGATGCCCGCGCCCATGCACATGCCGCTGATGAACAGGATGACCATGTTCATGATGGGGCCCGCTGATCCGACAGCCGCCAGCGCGTCATAGCTGACGAACTTGCCCACGATGATCGAATCCGCAGCATTGTACAGAATCTGAAACAGATTGCCCAGAATCAGCGGAATCGCAAATGTGGTCAGCTGGGGCAGGATCCTGCCCTTCGTCATGTCCTTTGCCATGGGGAGCCTTCTTTCTCAATGCTTTGCGTTTCCCCGAATCGCCGCAAATGCAGGGAAGCGCTGAATCCATGAGGGGAGATGATGGCGGGCGGAATCTCTGCCGGAGGCGAAGTGCAAGCGCAAATGCCGGCGTATGTCCGATCCTGCCGTCCATGCGGACAGCCCGCGTCAATACAGGAGCAAGCGTGAAAGCCTCGCACGGAGGCTCAGGGCATCGACAAAGTGCCTTCGGCACTTTGTCGAGGTTTCGCACTCACTCACTGGTCGAACGGCAAGCCGTTCTCCCGGCCGTTCGTTCGTGTAAGGAGGCGATTTCTGACGAAATCGCGCGAAAATCGCCGCGCATGTCGCCGATTTTCGATCTAAAGTCGAAGGGCCTGCGGGCCCTCCGACGCCACCCGTGGGTTTGTTGATGGTCTGAGCCTCGCACGGAGGCTCTCTCCCACTCTTTACACGGCAATCTTGCGCCCCATGGGGGAGAGCCTGGCGTTTTCCAGCGCGATGACCACTGCGGGAACCACGACCAGATGGATGGCTGCGCCGACGGCGGTATCCACAAAGTAGCTGGCGATAAAGGCCTGGAGGGTCAGCGGATTGCCCTCGATGGCGCCCAGAGCCAGCAGCATCGCCTTGGCTGCGCCGCCCACGAAACGACCGCAAACCATGGCGATGACCATGGAGATCAGGATCGCCGCCAGATGGCCGGCCTTGCCCTGTCCGCGCAGCACGCGGCGCAGCAGCGGGTACATCAGGCCGGTCAGCACGCCGTATGCGCACAGCTCAAAGGTCATCGGATAGGCGACGGGGGCGGCAGGCATCACAAACAGCGCCATACGCAGCACCGGCAGGACGGCGCCCATCGCGCCGCCCCATGCCCAGCCGCAGGTCAGGCCGCAGATCAGCACCGGGATGTGCAGCGGGCTGATGAGCCTGCCCAGCGTCGACTGCTGCCCGGTCAGGAAGGGCAGCACCAGGCCGATCCCCAGCAGCACGGCTGTAATGACCATCCGATAGAGTGCATCATTCTTCCGCATTTCTCATATCCTCCGTTTCATGTGTAAAGCGCGCATGAAAGGCTTGACCACTGCCCGCAGCCGTTCCTTCATGGAAGCGATGGCTATTGTATCAGACCAGATTCACGCTGTCAATGGGCGGCAGGCGCAGATCTTCGCGCCTGACCTTCGCCCAGTCAAAAACCGGGATCAGCTGCTCCAGCGAGACCGGTCGCCATTCCGGCAGCAG
>JBJEUF010000096.1:0-2779 GCA_051883695.1 Aristaeellaceae bacterium | reverse complement strand
CGGCTGGCACGCGGTCGTGGTCAACGGCTGCGTGGGCTGGGTGTCCGGGAAGTACAGCAAAGCAGAATAATCCTTTCACACTGGCGGTTGGCTTCGGCTGACCGCCTTTTTCTTTTGGTACCCCCTCAAAAGCCTGCACGTTTCTCCGTATTGCGGGATCGCCGGACGATGCCCCGGAAGGAGGTGCCGAATGACAGCACAGGAAAAGGAACGGATCACCCGGCTGCGGGGTGAAGGCAAAAGCTATGGGGCCATTGCCGCTCTGCTCGGCATATCGCCCAGCAAGGTCAAGAGCTACTGTATCCGGCATGAACTGGGCGGTGCCCGATCCAGTGTCGGCAGGCGCACTGCTCAAGGGGGCTGCGAACAATGCGGAGCCCCTGTCCAGCAGGTACCCGGACGCAAGCACAAGCGCTTCTGTTCAGATGCCTGCAGGATGAAATGGTGGGCAGCGCACCGGGACCAGCTGACGCAGAAGACTACGCATACCTTCACCTGCAGGAAGTGCGGCAGGACATTCGAGGTATATGGTGTCACGCAGCGCAGCTTCTGCAGCCGTGGATGCTATGCCGCCTTTCGCACGGGAAGGGGGAATCAGTGATGGACATGAGCATGTTTCAGCGGGAACAGGGCTACCGGCTCTGCCTGTCCGTGCTTGAGCAGCTCCGCGACAAGGGCCTGCTGACCGCCGAGGAATTCGTCCAGGCAAGGGCTGTTCTGATCGAGAAATACGACCCGCCAATCAGTGCTTTATCTCTCGAAAACCCTTGATATTGCTTGACTTTTCGGGCATTCAGAGTGAGTAATACGGTCGAAAGGAGGCTTGATACAATGGCCAAATCCATAACGCGGATCGACGCGAAAAAGCCGGACCTTCTTCAGCGAAAGCGCGTCGCGGCCTATGCGCGTGTTTCGATGGATACGGAACGGCTGATGCATTCGCTGTCCGTGCAGGTCAGCTACTACAGTGAGCTGATCCAGAATACGCCGGGCTGGGAATACGCGGGTGTCTATGCTGATGAAGGCATCACCGGCACGAAGATGGACAGCCGCCCGGAGTTCATCCGGATGCTGGCAGATTGCGAAGCCGGGAAGATCGACATCATTCTCACCAAAAGCCTGTCACGCTTTGCCCGAAACACAGTGGACACGCTCAACGTTGTCCGCAGGCTGAAGGAGCTGGGCATCGAGGTCCGCTTTGAAAAGGAACGCATCAATTCTCTGGCGGATGAAGGCGAGCTGCTCATTACCATCATGGCATCCTTCGCGCAGGAAGAGGTGCGCTCTCTGAGCGAAAACGTCAAATGGGGGCTGCGCAAGCGGTTTGAGCAAGGCATGCCCAATGGGCGCTTTCATGTGTACGGGTACCGCTGGGAAGGTGATCATCTGGTGATTCAGCCTGATGAAGCCGCAATCGTTCGCCGGATTTTTCAGAACTTCCTTCAGGGTAAGTCCCGGCTGGAGACTGAACGCGAGTTTGCGGCAGAGGGCATCACCACAGCCAAGGGCTGCCGATGGGTGGATTCCAACATCAAGGTGGTCCTTACGAATGTGACCTATACCGGCAACCTGCTGCTTCAGAAGGAATATATCACCGACCCGATCACCAAGAAGCGCAAGAAGAACCACGGTGAGCTGACCCAGTATTATGTCGAGGGGACACACGAGGCCATTATTGACAAGGAGACCTTCGATTATGTCCAGCAGGAGATGGCCCGCAGAAAGGCTCTCGGGCCACGGGCAAACAAGTCCCTGAACCTGACCTGCTTCAGCGGGAAAATCAGGTGCCCGCACTGTGGGATCAGCTACGGGCACCTGAGACCTCGCAGGGGGAGTTCCATTTCATATTGGGTCTGCGGGAGCAAGCGGAAAAAGAAAGTCGGCGACGGCTGCCCGGTCAAGGGAGCCATGAGCGAGGTCGCCATCAGGAAGTGCTGCGCCGAGGCTCTGGGGCTGGCTGAATTCGATGAGGCTGTGTTCACGGAGCGTGTTGATCACTTGGAAGTTCCCGAAAAGGACCGGCTGACCTTCTTCATGAAGGATGGTACGACCTTCACCCGCGACTGCAGGAACACGGGACATCAGGATTGCTGGACGCCTGAGTACCGGGCGGCGGTTTCGGCCTACAGGCGTGAGCATGGCACAAACCCCAGAGGCAAGTCCTGCTTCACGTCAAAGATCAAATGCGCCTGCGGCAGCAACTACCAAACATCCTACCAGAAGCTGAAGGATGGGTCCATTCGCTACTGGCGCTGCCCGGAGAAATGCTGCGAGAAAGGCATGCGGGAGGATCGGCTCCGTGCGGTCTGCGCAGAGGTGCTTGGTACCGATGGTTTTGATGAAGCTGCCTTCACCGCGCAGGTCGAGTACATCAGCGTACTGGCGGACGGCGTTCTGGAATTCCACCTTGCCGATGGGCGTGCTGTTCAGCACAGCATCGACCTCCGGCGAAGCGGCACAAAGTGGTCGGAAGAGCAGCGCAGGCACTTTCATGAATCGATCAAAGGCCGCTACACCCCGGAACGCAGGCAGGCGATGAGCGAACATATGAAGCAGCTTAGGAAGGAGCGCGGAGCAAATTGGCGAAAAGAGTAACCACCATCCAGCCAACCCTGACAAGGTTTACGGCGGTCCCCATCACGGAACAGCGCAGGCGAAAGGTAGCGGCTTACGCCCGCGTCAGTACGGACCATGAGGAACAGCAATCCAGCTATGAGGCTCAGCTGGACTACTACACCAACTTCATCCGGAACCATGACGGCTGGGAGTTCGTGAATGT
>JBJEUF010000095.1:0-2803 GCA_051883695.1 Aristaeellaceae bacterium | reverse complement strand
GCTCCCTATGCCGTGCTGAGAAGGAGGTACTACTCTCCATCGCAGGTTTGTATTGGATTGAGGACATCATACGCCATCATTTCTGCTTTGTCAAGAGTCATCTGTGTATTTTTCTTGTTTTTTGGCGAATGTGCGCCAAATCCGCCCCTGTATTTCCCACATTCCGTCGTCCCACGTGACATGACAAAAGCCTCCTGCCGCAGCCCGTATCGCAGCAGGAGGTTTCGTCACATCTGATCCGCTCAGTCGCCGAAGGAGATGCCCATGTTCTTCGCCGTCACGATCATCTGGTGATCGGTGGGCACGAGCTTGGGCACACCCGCGATGTCCGAGAGCTTGTTATGGATGATTTCATTGCCCTTGAGCGCCACGGTCACGCCAAACACGCCGTCGCGGATCAGCTCCGCCGCGTGGACGCCGAACTGGGTGGACAGCACGCGGTCGTAGGCATTGGGGCTGCCGCCGCGCTGGATGTGTCCGGGCACGACGCTGCGGGCCTCCACGCCCACCAGCTCCCGCAGCTGCTGCGCCACATAGGCGCTGGCAGAGAAATGCTCGGCGGCCCGCTTGGCTTCGCGGTCCTTCTTCTTCATCTTCGCTTCCTCGGGCGTCATGGCGCCCTCAGCCACAGCGATGATGGTGAAGCCCTTGTTGGACCTGGCGCGCGCCTCGACCACCTTGGCAACCTTCTTGATGTCATAGGGGATTTCCGGCAGCAGGATCACGTCCGCACCGCCTGCCACACCGGCATACATCGTCAGCCAGCCGGCCTTGTTGCCCATGATCTCAATGACCATACAGCGGCCGTGGCTCGCGGCGGTGGTATGGATGCGGTCGATGACGTCGGTGGCAATGTCCAGCGCGGTGTGGAAGCCGAAGGTGAAGTCGGTGCCGTAGAGGTCGTTGTCAATGGTCTTGGGCAAGCCGATCACGTTCAGACCTTCCTCGCTGAGCAGGTTGGCGGTCTTGTGGGTGCCGTTGCCGCCCAGGGTCACCAGGCAGTCCAGCTTCAGATCGCGGTAGGTCTTTTTCATCGCAGCGACCTTGTCCACCTTGTCCTCGCCGATCTTGCGCATATCCCTGAAGGGCGTGCGGGCTGTGCCGAGGATGGTGCCGCCCAGGGTCAGGATGCCGGAAAACTGGCTGCGCTTCATCTCCTGATAGTCGCCCTCAATCAGGCCGCGGTAGCCGTCGTGGATGCCCACGATCTCCGCGTCAAACATCTCATAGGCCGCGCGGGTCACGCCGCGGATCGCCGCGTTCAGGCCGGGACAGTCGCCGCCGCTGGTCAGGATACCGATCCTTCTTTTCATGGAAAACGCCTCCTGCATACTTGATTTTCGGAGCTGTTGCGTTTATTATACCATGTGTGCCGCCCGATTTCTACAGGGAATTGCACAAAAGTACACATTTTTCTGTGATCCGTTCTGTATTCTCTCCGCGAATGGAAGGCGCTATGCTTTCCCACGCTGATAAGGAGCCCTGCCATGACCACGAAAGCGCTCATCCTGTCGCGTCTGCGCGACCTCGGCGTTCCCCATGAAGTCCACGAGCACGCCGCCGCCCATACCATGGCGGACTGTCTGGCACTCCCCTATGCCGCGCCGGACGTGACCTTCTGCAAGAACATCCTCCTTAGCAACCGCCAGCAGACGGCCTTCTACCTCTATGTGACGCTGCCGGACAAGCCCTTCCGCACGGCGGACGTGTCGAAGAAGCTGAACAGCTCCCGCCTGTCCTTCGCCCCGGCGGAATGCCTGCCGCAGATGCTCCATCTGGAATCGGGCAGCCTGTCCCCGCTGGCCCTGTGGTTCGACACCCGGCAGCAGATTCAGCTCGCCCTTGACCGGGACGTGCAGCGGGACGGCCGCATCGCCTTCCACCCCTGCGACAACACAGCCACGGTGCTTTTCCGTCAGGAGGATTTCTGGCACGGCGTCGTCCCGGCCCTCGGTCACGAGGTGCACCTGATCTGATACATCACGAAATTGTCTCGTTCGCCCCGGTGTCGATGCTTCCTGCCCCAACCATGCAGTTCTGTGTCCCATATGCCACAAAACGGCAGGCGCCGCATTCCGCAGCCCTGCCGTTTCTCATTTTTTCTTCTTCCCCTTGGCCGCCTTCTGCTCCTGATTGCGCATGACCGCCGTCTTTTCCGGAAAGTTGGCGGCAATCCACGCCCGCACCTTCTCCGGCTCCGGCACGCCGCGGAAATACAGCGCCGTCCCCTTTTGCCGGATGTGGCAGACCTTCATCCATTTCTCGATGAAATTCTGCTTCACGATGATCTCCGACAACCTGACGCCCGCAATCTCATTCTCGTTCCGGCCAAGCCTCGCAATCAGCCTTGCGCCCTTGTATTCCGTCGCGGGCAGGAACAGGTATGTTCCCATATACATCGGCAGGCAGAACACCAGCGTCAGCATGACCACCACCGCCAGCAGTGCCGCAATCTGCAGCGCCATCAAAGGCGGCAGAATCAGCAGCGTCGCGGCGGTCATGAGCACCAGCGCCACCACCATCGGCCATGCAGCCGTCAGGGCCACCGCCAGCCGGTTCGTCCTGAGCTCCATTTTCTCATGCATCGTTTGTCTCCTCCGCATCCAATCCCTGTTCCGCCAGCATTTCGTCAATGATCTTGCAGGATTGCCGGATGATCCGGGCGCAGGGCCTGCGCGCGTAGTATTCCGCCGTCCGCGCATCCGGCACGGGGGACTCAGCGCCCCTTTCCCGGCCCAGCAGCTCCGCGCAGCAGATGCTTCCGCAGCGTTCCACGAACCGCCGGTACACCTCCTGCACCCGG
>JBJEUF010000094.1:0-2888 GCA_051883695.1 Aristaeellaceae bacterium | reverse complement strand
CTGCACGATGCCCTTTGGAATCCTTCGGCCTGCACAATTGGGAACAATAACTACCAGATGAAGCATTGCGTAATCTGGTAGTTTGAATGAGGTCGCCCTGTGGTCAAATCGCTTTGACGGGCAAGGAAATCGCTCCCGGCGGTCAGTCGAACTCGCTTTCATGCAGTGCGAAGAAGTCATGATAGGCACGGACGGCGGGCAGCTCCGTCCAGCGGCGCCGGCAGGCCGGGACGCTGTCCAGATCGTAGATGCGCGCGCCCCGCATCGCCAGCAGGAAGGGCGAGTGGGTGGCGATGATGAACTGGCAGCCGTAGAAGCGCGCCGAATCCTCGATGAACTGCACCAGCTCCTGCTGACGCATGGGCGAGAGGCTGTTTTCCGGCTCGTCCAGCAGGTAGAGGGCGTTTTCCTGAATGCGGCTGGTGAAGCAGAAATAGGCGCTCTCGCCGTTGGACTGTTCGCGCAGGTTGTCGTTCAGGCGCGTGCGGACGTACTGGGACTGCGTCTTGCGCCGCGCAAGATTGACGCGCTTGAGCTGCTCGTAATCCTCCATCGTGCGGTACCGGAAGGGATTGCGGGGATCCCTGTCCTTCAGGTATTCCTCGAACAGCGCTTCCCGCCGGGCGTCCACGCCCTCGTTGAGCGCGCGCAGGTCGAGCATGTAATCGAACACGTCGTCAGAGGTGATGACACGGCTTTCCGTGGGGATTTCACCGCGCGTTTCAAAATCGCAGCGGCGCAGATAGTCCTCGAAAAAGGAGGAGCGATTGTACCGCGCGTCCCGGCGCAGCCCGAGCTTTTCGGCAATGACGTTGAGCGCCGTCGTCTTGCCCGAGCCGTTGCCGCCGTAGAGGATGGTGACGGGCTCAAAATTCAGCGCGGACAGCTCCCGCGCGGACAGCACGCCGAAGGGATAATAGGTGTCATAGCAGGTGCGCTTGACCTCGCTGATGAAGAAGGTGGATTCCGCTTCCGCGTCCGGAAAGGTAAAACGGGACAGGTACAGCATGGGCATCTCCTTGTCGCTGGAATGGGTTGTATCCATCATAGCACAGATTGCCTTCCGATGAAAGGGGAACGGAGAAAAAGGCTGCCTCTCCGGGGATCCTGCCGCATGTCCGGGCGGAATTGCAAATTTTCCTCTGTTTTTTCAAATTTCCTGTTGACATCCGGATCAAGCTGTGTTATACTATTTTTCGTTGACGGGGCATTAGCGCAGCTGGTAGCGCACAACACTGGCAGTGTTGGGGTCAGCGGTTCGAATCCGCTATGCTCCACTCCATCCATATAATCCGAATCAATTGTTTCTTGTGAGCGATGGGTTCGGATTATTTCTTTACCTCGAACCAGACGAACCTGCACCGAAGCCCGGGAGACAGCCCGGAAAGCCCAAAGCCCTGTAATCCAAAAGAGGGGCACCGAACCTGCATCAGGCCCGGTGCCCCTTCGTCTATCTTCGGGCCGCCTCATTGGATTGTTCCGTTCACCCTTCAAGGTCTGCTCATGCTGCCACGGGGCAAATTCCCGCTGCCCTGGGATGTCGTTGTATACCGAACGGTACGCACAGTGCAGTGAGAGGACGGGGGACTCATCCCCCCCCGTCCTGCTCGATCTTATTTCAGTGTGATGGGCAGCTTGAGGGAAGAGCTTTCGTCCCACATGCGGAACAGGAGCAGCAGCTGCTCGGGCGGATTCTCCATCGCGCCGAAGGTGCTATCCCAGGTCAGCTGCTGGCCGAGCTCCGTGGCCAACGAGCCACCGCCGCCGCCCAGCGCACCCGTGGGCAGGTAGTTGCCTTCCATGTCCAGCAGGTTGGGATTCCAGGCTTCCAGCGCCTTGTCGAGGTCGGTCACGGTGAAGTCCAGCGTCCAGTAGGATTGCAGCACCGTGCCGGTGATGGTCACGCCGTCCACCCGGATGCCGAATTCGGGCAGGTCGAAGGTTTCCTGGCTGCTGACCGTCCACAGCGGCTTCACGGCCTTGAGGGTGATTTCATCCTGAACCCGCTGGTCTGTGCCGGTGGTGTGGTCGTAGGCGAAATACTCAATCGGCAGCGTGATGGTGTCACCCTCCATGCGCGCGGAGGTGAGTACAGTCACAACGTTGCTTTGCCATACGCTGGAACCAGACCAGCCGCCGGACCAGTCGTTCGCCCCCATGTTCACACAGACCTCCACGATGTGGGTCATGCCGCTGTCCGCAGCATACTCCGCGATGGTGCGGGGGTCAGCAAGCACCGCTTCCTCCGAATCGTTGACCAGCGCGGCGTAGGGCATATCCAGATCCCAGCCCTCGTTGAGAAGCAGCGTGTGCTCATCCCTGGGGCGAATCTCCGTGAACAGGGACACGGATTTGCCGTCGTACACCGCCTGCCTGATGCGGTAGGTGGCATAGTCGTTTTCGCCGCCGGCCACGTCCTCCCGGATGAGGCTGTCCGCGCCGGGCAGCACGTCCTGCCCGAATTTGCGGTTCAGGTAGTCGAACATGCCCAGCTCTGCCGCGATGCCCACGCTGGCGCTCAGGACGATCAGCAGCGCCAGCACCAGAATCACCATTGTCTTGCTTTTCACAGGTTTTTCCTCCTTTGTCGCCTGGCGGATGCTCCGCCGGGCCTCCTCCGAGAGGTGCACATCCTGCACGCTTTGGGTCAGTACGCGCTGCAAATCGCGTTCAGTCATGCGGCTCCCTCCCTTCGTCAAAGTCCAGGCGCAGGAGCTTCAGCGCCTTCTGCAAGCGGTGATGCACGGCGGAGCGGCTGATGTCCAGCACACCGGCGGCCTCCTCCAGCGACATGCCCTGATAGTACCGAAGGACAATCACCTGCTTGTACTTATCCGGCAGCTGCTGGACGGTGAGGAACAGCGTCCTGTCCTCATCGGGGGCGGAAA
>JBJEUF010000093.1:0-46872 GCA_051883695.1 Aristaeellaceae bacterium | reverse complement strand
CAGTCATCGGCTTGCGCCGATGCCAGCTCCCTCGGGGAGGGAGCCTTTTGGTGCGCGCCCTTTTGCGGTTTCGGGTGCAGTATCTCAGGCTCCCTCCGGGAGGGAGCTGTCGCCGTCAGGCGACTGAGGGAGAACGCGGGACTGTGCAGCGCACTCCCTCAGTCATCGGCTTGCGCCGATGCCAGCTCCCTCGGGGAGGGAGCCTTTTGGTGCGTGCCCGCAGGCGCCAAAGCACGGTGTGTCCTCTCCGATCGCCCCCTCCGCCCCTTCGTTGTCTGTTATGCATGAGGTCGCCCTGCTCCATATCCGGGTGTTCCCATTCAAATGCGCAGAATTCCGCAGGCTGTGGATAACCCCATTCCATTTCAGAGGGAAATGTGCTATACTGGATCTGTATGCGGTTATGCACCGCATTTGACAGTCTGGAGGAACAGAACCAATGCGCATACTGATCGTCGGTAACGGCAAGGTTGGCCATACGCTGGCGGAACAGCTGATTGACGAAGGACACGACGTCATCATCATCGACAAAAAGGATGAGGTCATCCAGAAAGCCGAGGACCTGCTGGACGCGATGTGCATCCACGGCAACGGCGCAAATGCCAAGACGCTGCTGGACGCAGGCGTGGAGAAGTCGGATATCGTCGTCGCCGCGACAGCCAGCGATGAGACAAATATGCTCTGCTGCCTGCTCGCCAAGCGGCTGGGCGCAAAATATACCATCGCCCGCATCCGCGACCCGGAATACAACGAATCCCTGACGCTGCTGCAGCACGAAATCGGCCTGGACATGACCATCAACCCGGAACGCGCAACCGCGCTGGAAATCAGCCAGCTGCTGCGTTTCCCCTATGCCAACAACGTGGAAACCTTTGCCAAGGGCCACGTGGAGCTGGTGGAGTTCCGCGCGCAGGAGGGCGACAGCATCGTCGGTCATCCGCTCAAGGAGCTTCCTGCCCGCCATCCTTCCCTGCCCAGGGTGCTGTACTGCGCGGTGGAGCGCGACGGCGTGGTCACCATCCCCAACGGCGATTTCACCATCCGCGCCGGCGACCGTGTGCATGTCGCGGGGGAGCTCGTCACGGTCAGCGCGTTTTTCCGCGTTCTGGGGCGCAACGCCAAGCGCGTCCGGAACGTCATGCTGCTGGGCGGCGGACGCATCAGCTATTATCTGGCCCGTCTGCTGACGCCCGCGGGCATCCATGTGACGATGTTTGAAAAGGACGAAATCAAGGCCGAAGCCCTCAGCGAGCAGCTGCCCCATGTGGACGTGATTGCAGGCGACGGCACCGATCAGGAGCTGCTGGAGCAGGAGAACCTTGCGGGCATGGACGCGTTCATCTCCCTGAGCGACCGCGACGAGGAAAACCTGATGACCGGCCTGTACGCGCAGCAGCTTGGCGTTCAGAAGGTGGTCGTGAAGAACAACCGGCAGGCCTACAACGACGTGATCTACAGTCTGGGGCTTGACAGCCTGGTCAGCCCGCGAATCATCACCTGCAACATGCTCCTGCGGTATGTGCGCGCCCGCGTCAACGGCGGCGGTACCTCCGTCGAGAAGCTCTACCGGCTTGTGGACGGCAAGGCCGAAGCCCTTGAATTCATCGCCCGCAGGGAGGATCCCTACATCGGCATTCCCCTGAAGGCGCTGCACACCCGGCCCGGCACGCTGGTTGCCATCATCCTCCATCGCGGAAAGGTCATCATTCCCTTCGGCAACGACACCATTCAGGCGGGCGACAACGTGGTCATCATCTCCAACGAGAGCGGCATCACCGATCTGAACGAGGTTATCAGCCGATGAACATCATGCTTCTGCTGCACCTCGTTGGTGCCATTCTGCTGGTGGAGAGCGCCGCGATGACACCGGCGCTCATCGTTTCCCTCCTCTACGGCGATGGCGACGCGATGGCCTTCGTCTGGACGATTCTTCTGCTGCTGGTGCTGGGCCTGCCCCTCTGGCGGTTCTGCAGGCCCAATCAGGAGAACCTGCACGCGCGCGAGGGCATCCTCGTCGTATCGCTGTCATGGGTGCTGCTCTCCGTCTTTGGCGCGCTGCCCTTTGTCCTCAGCGGCGCGATTCCCGGCTTCGTGGACGCGCTGTTTGAGGCCGTATCCGGCTTCACGACCACCGGCGCATCCATCCTGACCCAGATCGAGGGACAGCCCCACGGCGTCCTGTTCTGGCGCAGCTTCACCCACTGGATCGGCGGCATGGGCGTGCTGGTGCTGACCCTCGCGCTGCTCCCCCAGCTGGGTGGACGCACAAGCCACATCGTCCGCGCCGAATCCCCCGGCCCCACGCTCTCCAAGCTCGCGCCCAAAATGGGCGACACGGCAAAGATCCTCTACCTGCTCTACGGCCTGCTGACCGTGCTGGAGTGGATCGCGCTGATGCTGGCCGGCATGAATGCCTACGACGCCGCCATCCACGCCTTCGGCACCGCCGGTACCGGCGGCTTCAGCAACTACGGCGCCAGCGTCGGGCACTTCGATTCCGCGCTGATCGACGGCATTATCACGGGCTTCATGGTTGCCTTTGGCATCAACTTCGTCGTCTATTTCAAGCTGATCACCGGCGCATGGAAGGACGCGTGGCACAACGAGGAGCTGAAGTGGTACCTGGCCATCTATGTCAGCGTCACCGCGTGCGTCACCGTCGTGCTGATGGCGCAGCAGCCGGAGGTGTACGGGAGCATCGGCACAGCGCTGCGGTATGCCTCCTTCCAGGTGGCGTCCGTCATCAGCACGACCGGCTTTGCCACAACGGACTTCAACCTGTGGCCCATCACCGCGAAGATGCTGATTCTGCTCATCATGTTCATCGGCTCCTGTGCCGGATCGACCGCCGGCGGCATGAAGGTCTGCCGGATCGGGATGCTCTGCAAGCAGGGCAGCCGCGAGGCGCAGCGTACCTTCCACCCCCGCAAGGTACAGGTCATCCGCTTTGACGGCAAGGCCGTGGATGAAACCGTGCTGCGGCAGGTTGCGGTCTTTGCCTTCATGTATATCCTGCTGGTGGTCTGCGGCGGATTCCTGCTCTCCCTTGAAGGCCGCTTCGACCTGGAAACCAACTTCACGGCGGCGCTGACCTGCGTGAGCAACGTCGGGCCGGGTCTGGGCCCGGTGATTGGCCCTGCCGGGAATTTCGCGGGGTACGGCCCCTTTGCCAAGCTCCTGCTGAGCTTCCTCATGCTCGCCGGACGCCTTGAAATCTTCCCCATGCTGGCGCTGTTCCATCCTGCCATGTGGCGGAAATAGACAAAGCCGCGCAGCCATCAGGCGATGCGGCTATGGCCGGCAACACAAACGCTCCCGGAAATCGCTTTCCGGGAGCGCTCTTATTTGATTCTAACCCATGCAGCGCAATCAGAAGCAGCCGCGCATGGCACCGCTTACCTCCGCTCGCAGCGAACAACGACACGCTGACCGCCGCCCAGGGTACAGGTCATGAGAGACATCGCGTAGTCCTTGCTGAGCAGCTCCGCGTTCTGATCCGCGGTGAGGGTTTCGATTGCAACAACCTTGAAGCGGAAGGTATTGCCGTTCATGTCCGTAAAGTTGATGCTCGCACCAATCGACAGACCGCCAATGCCCGCAAAATGCGAATCGTAGCGATGTGCAATGATGACGAAGCCGTCGTTGTACACATTCCCCGCGTACCTGCAGGGCGTATACGCCAGCTGCTCGATACTCCAGCTGGACTGCACCGGCAGCTCCACGCCGAGGGATGGGATGTTCAGAATGCCCACAAATTTCAGTTCCACCGTACTGGACACCGGCGCCTCCTCAACGGGCATTTCATACCCCGGAACTCTCTCCCAGATGGGCAGGGGTTCCGGCGTTATGTAAGGTGTCGCGGTGGGTGTAGCGGTTGGCTCGGCGGAAGGCGTGGCGGTTGCGGTCGCCGTCGCGGTTACGGTGGGCTTCGTCGAGGGCGTAGCCGTCGCCGCTGCCGTCGCCGCTACTGTTGCGGTGGGCTCGGCAGATGGCGTAGCCGTTGCCGTCTCCGTTGCCGTTTCGGTTGGCTCGGCAGATGGCGTAGCTGTCGCCGTCTCCGTTGCGGTTGCGGTAGGCTCGGCAGATGGCGTAGCCGTCGCCGACGCCGTTGCCGTTGCAGTGGGCTCGGCAGATGGCGTAGCCGTCGCCGTCTCCGTTGCCGTTGCGGTGGGCTCGGCAGATGGCGTAGCTGTCGCGGTCTCCGTTTCGGTTGCGGTAGGCTCGGTAGATGGCGTAGCTGTCGCCGTCTCCGTTGCTGTTGCGGTAGGCTCGGTAGATGGCGTAGCCGTCGCCGACGCCGTTGCCGTTGCAGTGGGCTCGGCAGATGGCGTAGCCGTCGCCGTCTCCGTTGCCGTTGCAGTGGGCTCGGCAGATGGCGTAGCCGTCGCCGTCTCCGTTGCGGTAGGCTCGGCAGATGGCGTAGCTGTCGCGGTTTCCGTTGCTGTGGGCTCTGCCGTCACTGTTGCCGTTTCGGTGGGCTCGGCAGATGGCGTAGCTGTCGCGGTCTCCGTTGCGGTGGGCTCTGCCGTCGCCGCTACTGTTGCGGTTGGCTCGGCAGATGGCGTAGCTGTCGCGGTTGTCGTTGCAGTAGATGCAGCCGTCGCCGTCGCGGTGGGCTCGGCTGACGCGGTCGCCGTTGCTGTAGGCTCTGCCGTTGCCGTTGCAGTTGGCTCGACAGATGGCGTAGCCGTCGCCGTCTCCGTTGCGGTAGATTCAGCCGTTGCTGATGACGTCACAGCCCCGGTGGGTTCTGCCGTCAACGTGGCTTTTGCCGTCGCGGTGGGCTCGGATTTCTCCATGGTTGACACGGCTGACGCATCCGTCGCCGTCGCGGTGGGGGCTGCCGTCGGCGAATCCGTCGCTGTCGCAGTAGGATCTTCCGTCGGCGTGGTTGTCGCCGTCGCGGTGGGCTCCGCCGTTGGCGTGGCCGTTGCCGCGCTCTGGGCAGGTTGCTGATTCTGCAGCTGCCGCTCAAAGATTGTCGCACTCAGGCTTGTCAATGCCTGCTCGGATGCCTCGCCGGCTTTGTTGGATTCCCAGTTGTTGTACAAAACCAGCAAAAGGGCTGCTACGATCAGCAGCAGCCCCAAGAGCATCAGCGACAGACCCTTTCGGTTCGTCTTATTCTTCATGCTCCTGACTCCATTTCCGATGAATGTACCAGCCGGCAATCACCAGCAGCATCCCGCATCCGGCGAGGACGGGCACGGGCCACCAGAGCTGTCCGGTCGGAGGAATAACGGGGATAGGCGTTTCGTTTGTATTGTGTGTATTGCGGAGCACCAGCACGCCGTTGATCACCTCATAGGATACCGTGTACCAACGAGGCACCTTGCGTTCCTTGACTGTATACTCATGCGCAGATGGGAGATTCTCAAAGGTATGGCTCCAGCTGTTGCCTTCATGGAGCAGCGCAACATCAATCGGCACGCCGTCCTGATACAGATCCACATAGATCAAATTGGGGCGATCCTTCTCAAAGCCCAGATCATCCCACAGCTTGACAACATCAATGTTCGTCAAAGCAAAGCTCTTTTCGAGCTTGACATCGGAGAACACATCATAAACCCATTCCTCGTCCACGTCACGCGTGGGAATGGATACCATAAAAGGCGTGAAGGAATATGTCCAGTTCATCACCTCCACAGGGGTACCCGTAACGAGATACAGGCCCGGGGTCAGGTGATCGAAAACAGCCAGGCCATCCGCCCCGCTGGCCGCCGCCGTATCGGGATCCATGGTGAAGGCAATCTCCTTGAGTTCCTCCGTCGCGGCGATCCAGTCTCCAGCGGTTTCCAGCTCGTCGATGTTGCCGGAAAAGCCGGCATACGCGGGCAACAGCTGAAAGCGGGCAAGCTCCGTCATATCCGCAATCCGGTACAGCTCAAAGCCGACGCCGGACAGCGGCTGATCTTCATCGTTAGCGTAGATCGTCAGCGACACGGGGTGCGTCAGATCCACGGGCTCGAAGGCGTATGCGGCGTTCGGCCAGAGAAATACACACATCGCCAGGCACATGGCCATGGTCAGCAAGCGGGTCATGCGGTTCTTCACGGCCGCTCACCTCCTTCTTCATTCTGATTCGTTGTTTCCTGTTGGGATTCTTTCGTGTCGCTCGCCGGTCGCTGCTCCGTCCGGTCTGCCTGAGCGACGATCTCTTCGTTCGTCATCCTTCTGGCGGCTGCACGCCTGCGCTTCTTCTTGGGGCTGGTGTTGACGAGCATGATGATCAGCAGGATCACCAGCATCGGCGCCGCCACAATGGGCGTGACGATCATGGGGTCAATCTGTATGGCGTCCGAGGTGACGCGGGCGACCTGTGCCGCCGTGGAGGTCTCCACGCGGTGGCCGCGAACCACCAGGCGGTGCGAGTTCACACCGTAGGGGGTGCAGGTAATCAGGGAACAGTAGTCCATGCCTTCGACGAAATCCAGCACCTCGACCTCGTATGGGAGGATGATGCGAATCTGGTCGATTTCGTAGGTCAGCACATCGTCCAGCACGCGGAGGGTGAACAGGTCGCCCAGCTGCAGCTGATCGAGGTTGGTGAACAGCTTGGCTGAGGGCAAGCCGCGATGCGCGGAAATGGCGCAATGCGTCCCCTCGCCGCCGACGGGCAGCGATGTGCCCTGCAGATGGCCGACCGCCACCTGCAGCACCGCGTCGCTGGTGCCATGGTAGACAGGCAGCGTCACGGCAATTTCGGGAATCTCAATGACGGCAATGATGCCGCTTGCGTTCAGCACCAGGAGATCGGAATAGCCATCGTCCGTCAGACCGGCGCTTGAAAGGCGGCTGACTGCGCTTCTCCCCTTGAGGGTATCGTTATACGCGTGGGCCGCATCCCAGTAGGCGGTGTAATCCTCGCCTTCGGTTTCCTCAACGGAATTCGCGTAGTTGGCGATGGCGCGGGTCTGATGGAAGGAATTGTAGTAATCCGACAGCGGAGGATACAGAAGGAGGCCAAGGCCGACGAACATGATCACGAAGAGCAGGATCGTCGTTGCGTGTTTCTTCATCTTGACCTCCTTCATGTATCAGGCAGGCCGGGAAGCCCCCGAAGGGACTCCCCGACCCGAACGGAAAGGATTACTCTTCCTCGGCGCCCGCACGACGACGGACAACCAGGATCAGCGCAGAGCCAGCAGCCATGATGCCGCCGAGCAGGTAGAACAGGGTGGTACCGATGCCGCCGGTCTCGGGCAGCACGGCGCCCTTGTTGTTCTCGATCTCCAGCGGATCCTCTTCGGTCAGGTTCGTGCGAGCCGTCAGGGCTTTCTCTGCGTCGCCAGCCCAGCTGTGATCATTGACGGTCGTCGCCACCAGCTCCAGCGTGACAGGGGTCGTGAGCAGGTTGTAGGAGTCATCGGCAGCCTTCGTCTCAGTGGCGTAGTAGGTGCCGTCCTCCAGGCCCTTGATCCGGATCATACCATCGGCACCCGTCAGAATCCTCGTGGCAGTATCAGGGATCGAATCATCCGTCGCAGCCACCCAGTCAGTGACATACAGGCAGCCGTCGTCGGCGTCGGTAGCCAGAACCGCATACAGCTTCTGAAGGGCATCCGTATTATTAATTTCCTTGTAGAGAACAAACTCAACGTTTGCAAGCGGCGTCTTTTCTGCAGCAGAGCCATCCACCTTCAGCACATTGATGTCATAGGTGAAGACGATGACCTGATCAGTGGGCGTCTTGCCAGTGCTGTCGCTCTCATCGGGATTGTTGCTGTACTCCAGGTAGACCTCATTGGGGTTGCCGTCCCAGTTGATCACAGCATCCTCATTGAGCGTGGCGGTGTACTCAACGATGAGCAGCATGCCGGCGGCATAGTTGATTGCCGGCTCAATGACTGTCTTATCTTCACCCAGGACCGCGGGCTTCTTCAGCGGAACCGTGACATGGAAGGTATGACCATCCGCAGCTTCTCCCTCATCGGCAGCTTTCGTCACAGTGTAGGCAACATCGGTTACTGCCGTCGTGCCAACGATGTTATTCATCGCATCATAAACGAAATTGCAAACCTTCACGGAAGTGACGCCCTCGAAGGTCAGACCAGCGGACATCGTATCGTGGAACTTGTAGTTGTAGATATCGAAGAAGGTCATGTCCGGAATGACGGAGTAGAAGCGGAAGGTGACCGTATCGCCGATGCTGTAATCCGCAACATCGTTGAAATTGTCGCCATAATAGCTGTTGGGAGTCGTGGTGTAATCATTCTCCCAAACCTTCTTCTCAACGCCGGGCTTGTCCGTCTTCTTCGTAATCTCGAAGGTTCCCTTGCGGGTCATCTGCAGCAGGGCCGCGTTGAAGACAGTATCCGTTTCGTCATCCGCAAATTTTGTTTCGTCAACGAACAGGTAGTAGCCGGGAGTAAAGACGGTCTTCACGCCATCAACCTCCACCGGTACGCCTTTATCTGTGATCCTGCACTGATAGGCAATCCTTGCCACTTGCTTTGCAGCATCGGAGCTCATGCCGGTAAGCGCTGAAAGAACCTGATCAACAGTGATCGTCTCCAGATCATATCCATGCCAGCCAGCTTCCTTCAGCAACCTTGCAAACTTTTCAGCGTCGATGCCGTCGCCCCACTTAACGTTGCTCAGGTTGTTGTTCTCGTCAGAAGGGTCGCCGGTAGACGGATCAGCAGCCTGCGTAGCAGAGAAGATCTGATAGCCCACAAAGGTATGACCGGTCAGGCCGCTGTTGTCCGTAACCGTTTCACCGGCGAACGATGTGGTGTCTTCCGCCAGCGCCATACCAGCCGTCGCCAGCAGCATCATTGCTGCCAGCAGGATTGCCAGAAACTTTTTCATTGTTCTGTCTCCTTTTTTCTTGTCGTTGAGGTAACAGTGACAGGGTAACCAACCGAGGCAGAAGCGCCGGGGTTCGGGCTTCTGAGGGCTAACGCGTAAATCAGCTCTCTCGTCCCTCCCCCCATTGCTTCCGTTTGCGGAATTCTATATACATGAGTGCCGCCGCCGCTGTGATGAGCAGCAGTCCGCACACAGTATACGGGGTGGTACCGGCTCCGCCGGTTTCGGGCAGCTCGTAGGTGATCACGGCATTGGTGATACCAATGATCTGTCCGCTGTACTCGCCCGTGATGCCGATGTTGTTCACATCAACGCTCGTGATGTGCTGGAAACCGGCAGGCTCCTTGGGCTCCGTCACGTAGTAGAGCCACTGGACGCGCACAGGCGTACCGTTACAATCGACGTATCCGTATGTATCCAGATTGTACCATGTATAGGTCCAAGCTGTCAAGCCCGGATAGCTTGTCCGCGAGAGCGTTACGCTCTGTGCGAAGTGATTGTCCGGAACCTCCGCATTGTCCACAATCGCCTTGCGCTTGAGAACCAGGGTCACGTCGGGCAGCTGATCCGCGCTGGGCAGGACACCGCCGTTGGTGTTGCTCCAGTTCTTGCGAACCGTGATGCTCGTCACCGTGTTGGTGATCGTGATGCCTGCGCCGTTGGTCACGTCCACGAGGGTCTTGTCATAGCCCGCCGCGACCTCCTGGCCGTCCGCATCGACCTCAACAACGCTGTAGCGGTACTCGCCCTGCTTCACGTTGTTGCTGTCAACCCAGTAGATGGGCAGCTCACGGTGTGTGACGGTCGGCCATACGCCGTCCTTGTCGGTCATGGAACCATTCGCGTACACGTTGGCATCGGGATTCCCATCCTTGTCAGCATCCACATACATACCGTTGCTGTCCAGCTTGTACTGCAGAATCTGGTAGTAAATGGTACGATCCTTGATGGTCGTCTCCTTGCCGGTGCTCAGGGCAAGCCACTGCTTGGTGACATCCAGCGAGGTGGGCGTGTTGGTGATGGTCGTCTGCGTCTGGCTTCTGCTGTAGCTTGCGATGAAGCCGACAGGCTCGACCTCCACCGCGGAGTAGACGCATGTGCCGCTGACGGTTACGTCGTCCTTGGTGATGCTGTCGATGGTGGGCAGGTCATACCAGGTATGCGTCCAATTCCCCTCGCCCAGCGTGTACGTATCGTACACCCGGCTCAGGGTCTTGCCGTTTTCGGTGATCTGCTGGAGCAGCTTCACCGTGACGGAAGGCGTTGTTGCGCTGTTCGCGGCGTACACCTTGGAGACCGTGTAGGACATGGGCGGCATGACGTTCTTGATTTCCAGCACCGTATCATCGTTCTGCACACCGTTGGTGTTGTTGTCACTGTAGACGGTTGTGTAACCATCCAGATAGTACTCGCCAACGCGGTAGTAGTAGTTGATGCTCTCACCGTTGCTGTCCGTCGTGAAGGCCGGGAGCTCGTCGATCGTCAGCGTCCAGTTGTCGGCCTTGGTGACCGTGTAGGCATTGTAGCCGTAGTTGGACCACTTGATCTCACCCGTGCTATCCAGCACACCCTGCTGCAGGTACACGCTGATCTCATCGGGCAGGAATGCCTCGGAGCCGGTGTACTTTGTTCCGGTAATCGCACCATCCTCCACCGTGCCGAGGAACCACTGCTTCTCCACCCTGATGCTGGTGGTCTTCACCGTGTTCGTCACACGGAGCTGACCGCCGGTGGCCGGGTACTGGGGATAGGTGGTGACAAACTCCACACCCTCCAGGCCGGTTACGTTCGTTTCCTCTGCATAGTAGTAGTAGGTCAAACCGCTGACCGGGTCGATCGCGGGAAGCGTCTTGGAAGTCCACTCCCAGCCAACCGTGCTGTTCAGCGTAATGTCCTCTACCCATGCTTCATCTGTCTTGCCGGTGGGATCGGTCGTGCGGTAGAGCTTCAGGGTAACCTGTGCGCTCTGCGGGGCCACGAGGTTGGAACCGTCGCTGTTCTTCCACTGCTTGAGGATGCTCAGGCGGGTCGTCTTGCGCTCGTTGGTGACCTTGATGCCGTTCGGTGCTGCGGCTTCATCCAGCGGGATGAAATTGCCGTCCGCGTCGGTATTGCTGTAGGACACCACATAGCCGGGCGTCGCGCTGATTTCCACAACGTAGTAGGTATACAGCTCTGTGCCACCATCATTGCCCGAGGGCAGATTCTTGAAGGTGTAGCTTGTCGTCCCGCCGGACAGCGTGACCGGGGCGCCGTAGAGCCTATCCTCCGTCGTACCGTCCTGTTTGGTGACGCGCTGGTACAGCTGGAATTCTGCCGTCAGCGTGCTGGTGTCGGCTATAGCCTTGTCATTCTCGTCCAGCCATTCCTTTTCAATCTCCAGGTTGAAGTTCTTGACCTCGATCTTCTTGTTGGTGATGATCAGGTAGGCATTGCCGTTGGCGCCGGTCTTGTTGTTCTCCGAATAGGACACCTCATAGCCGTATGGTACATCCAACTCCTCAACGAAGTAGTAGTAATCATACTTGCCATCGGAGCTCTGCTTCGGCAGATTCTTGAAGGCCATGCCCCAGTCGTTCGCCGCAGACAGCGTGTAGGTGGCGATGAGCGTCGCGCCCGTGGTTTCGACCGTCTCGGAGGCGCGGGACTGCGTGCTGAGCGACAGCACCGATGCAGTTTGCGTATCATCGGTATCGTCGTCCACGACCGTTTCCGCATCCGACACCACCATGAAGGAGTGCTTCCAGCTGTCCGTGCGGTTCACGCCGGTATTGAAGGTGATCGTCCCGGCCACATCCGCGGTGAAGGTCATGCTGTACTTGACGGGCAGCGTGCCTGCGGTGGATGTGCGGGTGATCTCGTAGGTCTTGCCGTTGTAGGTGACCGTTCCGCCGGAGGAAACGCCGTCCGGGTTATCCGCCGCGGAAATGTAGGGCACCCACTTGTAGGTTGCGCCCTTGACGAGCGCCTTGGTGATCTCGGATTGCACCGAGCCGTCCGCACTGACGATCCTGAACGTCACATCGACGGTCGTCTGGTTGCCCGTGTCGCTGCTGCCGCGCTCAACCTCCTTGCGCCAGAGGTTGAACTGCAGCTCCGTCACCGGGGCGCTGCTGGGATCCACACCCGACCATTGCTTGATGACGCTCAGGTAGGTGTCGTCCTCGACCGTTTTGTTGTTCTTGATGGTCAGCGTGCCGTTCGGGCTGCCGATGTTGCTGGGGTCGTAGGTGGTGGTGTAGCCCTCCACCGGCGCCTCCATGACGAAGTACTCGTACACCTTGCCCGTGGCATCCGTCGCAGGCAGGTCAATGAACTCATATGTCCACTGATTGCCTTCGTTCAGGACGAACTCGGTCTGCCCGTTGTAGCTGACCTTGCCGCCGGTAGCCGGAGTGGGTACCGCAGGGGTCGGCGTCGGCGTTGCGCCAGCGGGCGTCGGAGTGGGCGTCGGCGTCGAGACGATCAGGCTCGGTGTCGGAGGGGTGGGGGTGTTTTGGCTACCGCCTCCAGAGGTACCTGATACATACTCCCAAATCGTTTGGCTTTCAGTATTGAAGTGCGGATTGAGGATGATGGAGATGAAGGACGCGCTATAGCTCGTTGGAATCTCATATGACATACTGTATTCCAGTTTGTAGTAAACAACCGTTTGGTTGTTCTCATAGGTGACCTCCTTGGTAACAGTCTTGTCAAATGTTGCTGTGTAGCTAATGTTAGCATACCAACCACCCGCATCGTTCGCAACGGTATAAGCCTGTGCTATTGGATTAGTATTTACCTCTCCCTCTCTGTTCGTAGGAACCCAGCAAATCGCTTTCCAGGTTACTGTATCGCCAGGTTTCGCTGTGCCCACAATTCGCAGCCCGGATTGATCGTCCACTGGTACGCCCGTCGTTTTGTCGTAGTTTGCATTTTGCTGTACCGAGAAGTAGACATTAATCGTATCGTCCGCCCTGCTCTGCGTCGTCAGCGCCTTTGCCCCTGCGCTTTGCAGTGCACTGGCTTCCGCCGCGTTCGCCGTGCGGTACAGGGAGAAGCGAACCTCGGGCTTGTCGGAATTGTCGGCATCCGGCGTTCCGTTGGTCAGCCACTGCTTGGTGACAATCAGCTTCGCCTTGCGGATGTTGTCCAGCTGTGCGGTCTGATTTTCACCGGTGACAATCTGCTCCTCCGCCACGTTGAAGTCCTCGTGCGTAACGACCTCGCGGATGATGTATTCCACATCCCGCAGAACGCCGTTTTCGTCCGTGAGCTTCAGGGGCAGGTTGCTGATCGTCTTGCTCCAGCTTTCAGCCCTGGTCACCGTGAAGGTGCCATCCGTCGCGCCAAGCATGAACTGCGTCTCCGGGCCTGTGACCTTTTCCTCGCCGTTCATGTAGAAGGTGCGGTAGAAGAGCTTCAGCTGGATGCTATCCGGCAGATTGGAATCCCAGCCGTCGATTTCCGTCTCGCCACCATACTCGAACCACTTCTTGTTGATGGTCAGCGACGTGGTCGGGAACCGGTTCTCCGCCTGGATGATGATGGTGTCATCGCTCACCGCTTCGGACTTGTCCATGCTGTTGCCGTTGCCCGGATAGACAACCGTGTAGCCTTCCAGATACACCTTGTTCTTATCCGCATCCAGCGTGTACGGACTGCCATCCTCCACGATGTAGTAGCTGGCAGCGGTTGTGCCGTCGCTTAGGTACTTCGGGAGGTTCTGAATCGTCTTCGACCATGCGCCGTTCTCGGGCAGGGTGAAGGCGTAATTCGTCATCTCCGTACCATCGTTCCGGTACACCTTGAAGTCTGCTTTGACGTCGGCGGGCGGCGTGAAGGCATTGCCCTGCGCGTCCGTCCAGACCTTCGCTACAGCGATCTGCGTGGCTTCCTCCGCGTTGGTGACGGTGATGGTACCGCCGGTCACGCCGGTGAAGACCCATGTGCCGCTCGTCTCGGTGCCGTTGGAGTAGCTGGGCTTGTACACGGGATGCGAGGAGGCTGTTTCTACAACGTAGTAGGTGTAGCCCTCGGTCAATCCGCTGATTTCCTTCTTCCAGGAACCGTTCTCCGGCAGGGTGAAGGTATCCTGTTCATCCAGCTGGACAACCGTGTCCGCACTGCCGTCGGAACTGTGCCGCATGAGCTGGAATGTCGCCCAGGCGCCGTCCGGCGGTGTTACGCTCAGCGTGCCGCCGCTGATGGAAATCCACTGCTTGACAAGCGAGATGGTGTAGGTGGTCACGTCACGGCTGTTGGTGATCGTCCACGTTGCCGTCTCCTCGTTGTAGCTGTAGGCAACATTGTAGCCTTCGGTATCCTCAATGACGAAGTACTCGTAGGTGATCGTGCCGTCCGCGTTTGTCAGCGGGAGGTCATAGAACACCTCAGTCCAGTTGTTGGCTTCGTTCAGATACCCGGTTTCAATCGCGGTACAGCCTTCGGTGGGATCGGGTTCGTCCGGCTTGAGAGAGGTGGTAAAGACGTTCTCGTCCCAATAGGAGCCGTTGTAGTAGGAATCGCTCGTCTTATCGTTGTCCCAGAACCATTCTGCGGGATCAAACTCAATTGTTGTATCACTCGTCAGTTCCCCAAGATCGAAGATATACTTATAGCCATTCTCGCCTATCTTGGTCGGGCCGGAGTAGGTGATTGTGCTTCCACCAACATTCGCAGTAGGTGCTTGAGGCACACTATTCACCGCAATTGATTTGCCCGGATAGAATGTGTTCACATTTCCATCTGTTACAGTGAGATTGTACCAGATCGGTGTCCAGTATACATGTGTCCCCTTTGCAACAGTATAGGTGGAAGGAGAAGCCAATTCAACAACGCTTTGTCCAGAATTGCCGTTGGAATCAGACCACGTATGCTGCATGATGATCTTGGCTGTCACAGTAACAGTCTCGCCATCCTTCGCCTGCGCCGCAAGCGTGCTGCTTTCGGTCGAGGCACTGCTCACCGGCTTCTGCCACAGCGTGTACTGAATCTCCTGCTTGGCCGCGTCGTCGATGTTATCGCCCCAGACCTTCGTGACCGTCAGCTTCGTGCGCTTGGTGTTGGTGACCACCAGCGTGCCGCTGTCGGTGATGGAGGTGCTGATGCCGTCGTCAGTGGTGAAGGAGCTGCCATCGACCTTGTAGGTCACCTCGTAGTCCTCACCCATCGCGGTGGTTTCCTCTACATAGTAGTGATACACACCGGTGACATCGCCATTTGCGGTCGTGATCGTGCCGCGCGTCGGCAGCTGTTCAACCTTCTTGACGGTCTGATCGGCCGTCTCCTCAGGCGTGAACGTCAGCGTCTCGCTGAAGCTCTCATCAATGACCTTCAGGTTGGAAGCGTCCAGGATGTAGCGCTTGACGACGATCTCAACATCCTTCTTGTCCGTGGCGTTGTCCGACCAGACCTTCCTGACGGACACCTCCATGGACTTGAGGGTGTTGGTCACGGTCAGCTCAGTCTCCTGATTCTGCGACCAGCCCTCCGGGTTGGTGGTAATGAAGCCGGGTACGCTTTCTTCCCTGACGGTGTATTCGTACCGGACCACATTGCCGCTGGCATCAATGCCGGTCAGAGGCAGGTTGTCAAGCACCAGCGTCCAGCTGTCTGCCTTGGTGAGTGTGACGCCGCTCTTGTACAGGGAGCCGGTATCGGTGTTGGGGTTCTCGGCTGTCGCGTCCGCCTTGACCGTGCGCCGGTAGACGTTCACCGTGACCGTTTCAGGCAGGAGGTTATCGTTGGTCAGATGATCCTGACCATTGATATCCTTCCAAGCCTTGGTCATCTTGATGGATGTCGTCTGCGAACGGTTTGTGATGGTCGCCAGGTCATTCTCGGGTATTGCCACGCCGTTTTCGCCGTAGCTAACGTCGAAGCCCTCTGCGCCCTCGACCGCGATCTCCTTGAAGTAGTAGCTGTATTCATTGCCATCCAGGTCATGGGTCGGCAGATTGGTGAAGGTGTAGCGCCACAGGCCGCCGTTGGGCAGCGTGGTGGTGCCGACCTTCGTCTCCGTTCCGCCCTCCGTGTTCCTGTAGAGGGCTACGGTTACCTTGGCGTTCGTCGGCGGGGTCAGGTCTTCATCGTTTGTGCCGTCCTTCCACACCTTCGCCACAGACACGCTCGTCACGTTCTGCTTGTTCGCAACGGTGATCACGCCGTTGGGCTTCACAGTGCTGAACTTCACGCCGTTGGCGGAGTTGCTGTAGATGGCGGTGAAGCCCTCCTGCGTGTCCTCCACGACATAGTAGGTGTACGTGACGGTGTTGTCGTCGCTCTTGGAGGGCAGGTTCTCAAACACCATTGTCCAGCTGTTGCCGGCGTTCAGCGTGAACTTGCCATTCGCATCCGTACCCGTATGGGCAAACGGTACACCCTCCTCAGCGGTGCTTGAGCACTGCATCAGGGTGAAGGTCGCGCTGTCAGGCGTTGTTGCCGTGCCGTCCGCCATGACCCAGCTCTTCTTGACCGTGAGCTTCTGGCTCTCGACCGTGTTGGTCACGGTGAAGTCCTCATCATTGGTGCCGCGTTCCGGAGAGATGACGCCAGACACGCCGTCGAACTCAGCGATGGCAACATACGCGCCGGTTTCCTGATTCTGCATGAACTCCGCGATGGTGTAGGTCGCGCCGTCATCCAGACCGATGATGCTCACCTTCCAGCCGTCCGCCTCGGAAACCTTGATGTAGCCGCCAAAGGGCGTCACACCGTTCTTCGTCTGCGTCAGGGTGTTGGTGATATCCGCGCCGTCCTTGTACAGCTTGACGTAAACCGCATCGCAGGGCGCATCCGCCAGCGCATTGCCGCTGCTGTCCTTCCAGACCTTCTGGATTTCCAGCTTGGCGGGAGTGCTGTTGGTGATGGTCATGCTGCCGTCGTTGGGCACCGCGCCGTTATCCGGCTTGTAGGTGACGTAGTAGCCAGCCTCGGTCGGCGATTGCGTCGTGCCGTCCTTGGTGATGGAAATCTCCTTGACCAGATAGCGGTAGCTGACCGATTCAAGGACAGCCTCCCCTGTATCCGCGTCAAGCACGGGATTGCCGCTCGCGTCCAGCTTGGGCAGCCAGCCGGAGTCAGGCAGATCCAGCCAGGTGTACGTCCAGCCGTTGTAGGCGTTCAGCTCCTGCCGCAGCTCCTGACCGTCCGTGTCCTTCGTGCTGAAGGACGTGTCCGCCACATAGCCGTCGGCCGTCAGCTTCTCGCGGCGCAGCTCAACGGTGATCGTTTCGCCGCTGTGCTGTTCGCTTCCATCAGACCAGGCCTTGACTACCGTGATGTCGACCGGGTGCTTCCTGGTGTTCTTGATGGTCACCGACGGGACGGAGGGCGCATCCTCACTGATCGTCATGATGCCGCCGTCATCGTCGCTGACCACAATCTCCGTCGTGAAATCACCCTTGGTGATCTCCTCGATGCGGTATGTATAGGACTGGGTCAGGTTGCCATCCTTGTCGTATACCTGATACGGCAGGAAGGAGAAGTAGAACTCCCAGTTCGTGCTGCCATTGATCGTCGTGGTCGGGAAGCCGTTGTAGGGATACACGATCTCCTTGCCGGTCAGATTGTCAATCTGGTACAGACGAATCTGAATGGAAGACAGCATCGGGTCGCAGGCCAGGCCGTTTTCATCGTACCATTTCTTGACAATGCGCAGCGAGGTGGTCAGCGTCTTGCTGTCGTCCTTGCGGTTGGTAATGGTGTAGTTACCGCTCAGATCGTTGCTGCCGCCGGTGATGGTGGTCGCATAGCCGCTGGGAGAATCCTCAATGACAAAGTACTTGTAATGGACAAGGCTGCCATTCTCGTCCTTGCCAAGCGTATCCAGGTTGTCCCACATGCCGGACCAGTTGCCGGCTGCGGTCAGGGTCATGGAGTTGTTGTAGTTGCGGTCACGGTAGGCCTCCAGCTCCTCGAGCGTCGCGGAGTCATCCATGTCGCCGGTAAAGGCCACGGAGATATCCTTGAAGCGGATCAGGGAGGTGATGTCGCCCGTGTAGCCCCACCACTCGTTCGCCTGGAACCTGCCGGTGAGATTGACGGCTGCGTCAACCGGCACCGTATAGGAGTAAACCACGGTGTTGCCGACTTCCTCACTGCTGACGGACGAACCGGCAGGCAGATTGCTGAAAGCAGGCGAGAAACCGGAGTAGCTCTTGTCCGTGACAACCACACTGAACTTCAGCACCGCTCCCTTGGACACAGCTCTGGAGAAGCTGACCTTGGAGTTGCCGGAGAAGTCTGTGACCGTCACGTTGACCATTTCCTGGGTATCCGGCAGACCGTTGTTGTAGCGGTCCTTGTTCGCGTTCCAGACCGCCTCGGGAATGGCGAAGCGCTTCAGATGCACCGTGATGCTCGCAGGCGTCTCGTTTGCCGGGAGCGGATTGCCGTCCGAATCCAGCCAGACCTTCTTGACCTCCATGCTGGTCGCGCGCTTGTTGTTATCAATCAGCACATTCTGGGCATTGCCGGTCAGGTTGGTCGCGGAAGCCGTGAAATCCGCTGGGTAGTTCGTCCCCTCGACACGGTCATCTCCCCAGTAGAACTGGTAATACACGGTCGGCGAGGGCAGATCGTATCCGTAGGGCGCAACCGATTCGGAGAAGCGGTAGGCCTGGTTGACCTTGTACTCATAGACGTTTTCGTCAGAGTTCGGGTCGTACATGACGATGAACGTACCTGTCGCATCGGTGATATAGGTGACAGCCTTCACCCACTCGGAGCCGTTCCACTCCTCCACGATGAACTGCGCACCCTCCAGCGCCAGCGCGTGGTTCAGGGCATCCACCTTCTGCACGATGTAGCTGTCCTCGGACGAAATGGTGCCGCCGGCATCAAACCACTTGTAGGCGTCGTTCGTCTGATTGCTGAAGGACTTTTCGTTCTCCCCTGCGCCGTACACCGTGACGGTATTGGTCGCGTTGATCAGGTTGTCCCATCCGTCGACCTCGGTCGCCTTGATGGAATACTGGTATTCCAGGACCAGGGCACGGCTGTCGGGCACAGTAAGCTCCATCGTGCAGGTGGAAGTGCCCCAGCCATTGTCAACGAAGTTCTCATAGTAGGCCATCGTCCAGTCGGCGTAGGAAACCTCCTGACCCTTGACCAGCTCGCCATCCTTGATAACGGGATTGCCGTACGCATCGTACTCGGCATAGTACAGCTTGACGGACTCCTTCACCAGCGTGATCACACGGTTATAGGAGCCATCCGCATGCTGATAGGACAGCACGTCGGTCACGTCGATCATGTTCTTGGACGGATCCAGATCTGCCGCCGTGGGATTCAGATCAACGCGGTAGTTCAGCACCTGATAGCCCTTGTCAAAGCCACCGTAGAACTTGCTGCCGACCTTGATCTGCGGCTTCTCGTACTTGACAGTGACGTCATCGCTCGTGGAATCGCCGCCGTATTCCGCACCATCCGCTTCGACCGTGACATCGTTGACAAGCGTATAGTTGACCTCGTACTGACCCAATTCCACATTGGGCAGGTACTCGTCCTTGATCGCGCAGGTATAGGTGAGCGGGAACTTCTTACCCTCGCCCCATACGCTGTTGCTGACCGTCGCGCCCTCGTTCTGAGTGACTGTCACGATGACCTGATTCGTCTCGGGATTGTACTTGCCCGTGATGGTCAGGCCCATGTCGCCGCCGGCCTGGGAGGTCAGCGTCAGATCGACAAAGCCATTCTCATCCGCCGTCGCGCTGGCGTCATAGGTCAGCACGGAGCCGGAACCGACCGTGATGGTTTTCAGGCCCACAACCGTCTTGGGAAGCGTATCGGTGATCGTCAGCGTTCCGTAGTCCTCGTACTGGTAAACATTGACCTGCCAGACGAGCTCGCCGGTCTTGCTGTCGCTCCGGGCCAGGTACTTGTCGACCTTCGTCTCCGCCGTGACCGTCAGATTCTGCTTCTGTTCATCATCGCCGTAGGACGTCTCATCCGTATAGACATTGACGACGTTGTTGAGCACGAACTGCTTGCTCGTGGAGCCTTCGTCGCCGGTGGGCATGTAGTCCTTCCTGATCTTGCAGTGCAGGATCATGTCGAAGGTCTTGCCCGCGCCAAAGGCCTCCGTCATCCCCTGCTCCCATTCGGAAGCATTGGGATCCTTCTGGATGCTGACCGTAACGGTGTTCCCCGTGCAGGTGCCGCTCATCAGCAGGCCACCGTCATGGTAGCTCCTGCTGTAGACCAGATTGCCGTCTGCGTCCGGTGTCAGGGTGCTCTGGGTGTACATGCCCAGATCGATGCTGACCAGCTCAACCTCCTCAGGAAGCGTATCGACAATCTTCAGGACAGTGCAGTTCTCCGTCTGATTGACGCGGACAATCCAGGTGACTTCGCCGGTCTTGTTGTAAATCCAGCTCTCCCCTGCATTCCAGTTACCGTCCATTTTGATGACGGGCTCGACGGGCGTGTCCGCATGGAAGTCATGCCAGCCCTCCGAGGAACCGGAACCGGGACCAACGCCCCAGCCATTGCTGTAGGAGTGGTTGCCGCCATCCGCGACATTCGTGGTATCGGCAGTGGTCCTGTACTCGATCTCGATCGTCTGCCCGTTGTAGGAAGCCGGCAGCTTGTCCTTCTGGATCGTGTACTGGAAGCCCTTGAACTGCACGCCGTCATACGCGCTTTCGTCCGTCAGCAGCGTATCGATGTTCACATAGCTGCCGTCAGACTGCTGCACCTGGAACACGCCATCGCAGCCGGTCTTGAACCAGTCCTCGTCCTTGATGGTGTTGTACAGCGCCTTGAGCTGCGCAAGGGTCATGTAATGCGGATACTGATCCTCACCCTTCACCGTATCGGTGATGGTCAGATCCTCACTCAGGCCGTCCTTGTACACCGTGAAGCCGGCCTTCCAGGAGATGATCAGATCATCGCCATCCATGGCGGCGCCGGAGCTGTTCTTGTACTGCTTCAGGCTGCGCTCCACCGTGACGCTTGATCCCTTTTCGACCTTCCCCTTGTCCTCATCCTCAAAGGTAGCCTTGTTCTCGTAGGTCGACGTGTTGCCCGAGCTTGACGCGGGCTCACTGTCCTTCGGGTCGGTGTCGTACTCGATGACATACTTGTCCGTATTCTTACCATTGTTATTGGCAAGGAACTTGATCTGATTGTTTTCGATGACGTAATCCGTCCCCGCAACGGCTGTCTCCCCGTTGTTCTTCCTGACAACAACGGTAGACTCATCCGCAATGGCGAACATCACATCGGACAGCGTACCGCCCGCGATATCCTGACGGCCGTCGTTGACGGTCACCGTCCAGTGGAGCTTTCCGGTGTTCTCGTCAAACTTGCCGCCCTTCTGCAGCATGGTCTTGGTAACATAGATGTTGGCATTCGCCTCGACCTCGAGCTTGTCGCCGCCCTGCTTCTCGGACTTGACCTTGACGGTATTGCTGAAGCTCGCCGCATATTCAAGCTGCTTCGGGGACAGCTCCACCTCATAGGTGACCTCGTAGGTGTAGCGGGTGCCATCGGCAGGCTTGTCGATCTTGGGCAGACCAACGTTCAGGTTCGCCTGATCGGAGTTCGCAGAAGCCGTTACGGTGTAGTTGGAGCCGGTCGCGCTGCTGCCCGCCGTATAGGTCGTCTCCGTGCTGCCGGCCTTCTCCCAGCTGCCCCAGGCGTTCTGCGCCTCAACATAGCCGTTGACAGAGACAACCTGCGCCGTTGTGCTGTCAAAGAGCGGATTGCCATTTCCGTCCTTGGGCAGCGTCATCACATCCGCCATGGTAATCATGTCAGGGGTGCCCTTCGTACTGGACACCTTGACCGTGTAGCGGAGCTTGTTGCCCTCAATGACATACTGACCCGACTTTTCGGTGCTCAGCTGGTGCAGGTACGTTTCACCGTCGGGATACTCAATATCGTCCGGATACACGATCAGCGTATCGTCCCAGGTGAAATCCTCCCTGATCACGCCGTCCTCATCCATGGCGGAGCTGTCGATCAGGCAGGAGAAATACAGCGAACCCTGCGAATAGGGCGTGTTTCTCACCGGCGTACCGGGTCTGGAATTGCCTGTGGTGAGCTTCTTGACATAGCTGTCGAGGAAGTCAATCAGAAGGATGTACCTGCCGTTCTCCTCAACGATCTGGAACGAACCCTGTGTCGTACCGCTCGCGCTCTTGATGGGGAACTGCGTGTTCAGCATCTCCGGCAGAACCTTGATCGAGTCGGGCAGCTCATAGTAGAAGCTGGTGACCGGCGCTGCGCCGGGATCCCATACCCAGCCCCACCATGTCCATACCCATCCGCCGCCGTAGCCCTTCAGGACGTAGTTCGGAATGGCGAAGCTCATCTGCAGGGAAGCGGAGAAATCCCCCGTTTCTTCATTATATTCTACGCTCGTGCCAGGCTTGATGGTCACACCATTCGCCTGATCGTTCTTGCTTGCCGCAATATAGGGGGAGAAATCCGCACGGTCATCCGTTGCGGCACGGGCCGTCGCCACCAGACAGGCTGCCGTATGGATATGCACGGCATGGTCGCAGACAAGGTTACCCTCCTCGTCATAGCAGCCGTTTTCATGCACGTGTTCCTCATAGCCAAGCGTCAGAGGATCGCCGCCGTCGTAATCCGTGCTGTGGTTGTGCTCCAGCTCGCCGCAGCAGTAGTAGCAGTCGTTGCTGTGGACATGCTCAAACAGACCGCAAGTCTGTACGCCATTCTCATAGCACGCATCGCTGTGGATATGCTCCTCCAGGCCACAGAGCAAGGCCCCCGTCACAGGCGCGTCGGGATTCTGGGTCGGCTCGTCTGCAGGCTCAGTCGTGGGAGCAGCCGTGGGCTCGTCGGTCGGCTCAGCTGTCGGCTCGTCCGTAGGCTCGGCGCTGGGCTCGGCTGTCGGTTCAGCAGTGGGGTCAGCCGTGGGCTCGTCCGTAGGCTCAGCAGTCGGCTCGTCCGTAGGCTCGGCGCTGGGCTCAGCTGTCGGCTCAGCAGTGGGGTCAGCCGTAGGCTCGGCGCTGGGCTCAGCTGTCGGCTCAGCAGTGGGATCAGCCGTAGGCTCGCCCGTAGGCTCAGCAGTCGGCTCGTCCGTAGGCTCGGCGCTGGGCTCAGCTGTCGGCTCAGCAGTGGGTCCGGCTGTCGGAGCGGTTGTTTCCGTTACAACGGGAGTTTCGACCGGATCAGGCGTTTCGGGCGACACAGGCGCCTCATAGCAGGCCGTGTCATGCGTATGCTCCGGCTTGGTGCAGGTGTAATTCTTTTGATAGCAGGCATCCGTATGGGCGTGGCCCTCATCAATGGCCGTCACATTGCGGAGGCAGTAAGCACTGTGGTTGTGCTCAATCAGATAGACCTTGCCGCAGATGCAGTAGCCCGTCTCGGGATCGTAGCAGGAGCTGGTATGCGTATGCAGCAGGCTGCAGGTCAGCTCGCCACGGCTGTAGGTGTAGCAGCCTTCCCCATGGGTATGACCGCCTTCGCCGCTTTCCAGACCGCAAGTCGGTTCTGTGCTGACAGGATAGCAGGCATCCGTGTGCGTATGTGCGCCTTCGCCCTCTGCCAGACCGCAGCCGAGGCTCGTCTCCTCAGCATAGCAGGCGTCCGTGTGGACATGTCCGCCCAGATCGGTCGAGGTGGCTTCCGGCTCGTCACAGACGAGACGCCGGGTCGTCACCATGCAGGCATCCGTGTGGACATGACCGGCAGATTCCTCCAGGCCGCACACCGCGTGGCTGCGGTCAAGGCCGTAGCAGGACGCGTCATGCACGTGCCCGGCGGATTCCTCCAGGGTGCACACGAGCTCCGCAACCCGCTCATAGCACGCATCCGTGTGGACATGCTTGGGATTGCTGACAAGCAGGCACACCAGCGCACCGGTTTCGTCGTAGCACTCCGCCGTGTGGGTATGCCAATAGGAAGTGGAAACACCGCAGCCAATGCTGCCGTCAGGCGCACGGCACGCATCGGTGTGCTCATGCGGCTTGAACGAACACTGCAGCATCTTGACCACGGTCTGGGAAGGCTCGCGCTCCTCCTCCCCGCAGATCAGCTCCAGCGTGTAGCAGCTCTGGTCGTGGACATGCTCCTCCAGACCGCAATAAGCCTCGGACTGCATCGTCAGGCCAGGCAGCATCAGGACATAAGAAGTCATCATGGCGACCACAAGCGCCATTGCAGTAAATGCCCGAAGCATCCGCATCCGCTGCTTCCGGCGTGCCAGATATTCCTCCGCACGCTGCAACATTTCTTCTCTCACTGTGCTTCAAGCCTCCTCTCTTACGGAAATCCGGTTCACGATTGTTCCTGTTCTCATTTGATAACACCAAACTTGTTCAGCGGCCATACCCTCAGGACGATCTTTCCGATGATCATGTCCTCAGAAACCGCACCGATGATCTGACTTCGGCTGTCCTGTGAGGTTGACCGGTGATCCCCCATCACAAATATCCTGCCATCCGGCACCTGATACGGCAGCCTGATATCACAGTTTCCCTTTGCAAACTCCGTCAGATAGGGTTCGTCGAGCAGCTCGCCGTTGATGTACACGCGACCGTTGTTGTCGATGTTGACCCATTCTCCCTCAAAGGCGATCACGCGCTTCACCAGCACCTTGTTGCTGTAATAGAACGCGATGACATCTCCCCGTTCAAACTTCGTGCCCCTGATCACCGCGGCAATATCGCCGTCGCCGATCACCGGGGTCATGGAGGAACCGGAGATGTGAAGAATCGGCATCACCAGCGTCGCAACAAGGATCGCGATCGCCGCGACAACCAGCAGCGAGTAGATCGTGCTCCTGAGTGCTTTGCTGTAGCTGCTGGCGTGCCTTGCAGACCTCAGCATCCCCTCAAGCTGATCGACGGACGGCTTTTCGCCGTTCTTCATTTCCCGCCCTCCCTTTCTTCAGCCGACGTTCCCGCCCGGATAGCCGCCGCCTGACGTTTTGCTTCCTCAACCATTTCCCGGCATTGCCGTTCGCAGTTCTCCCGGTAAAGGTCAATGGCTTTCTGGGCAGATTCAAAGACCCCCGTGAGCTTCAGCGCCGCCTCCGCAATGGAGCCGCTTTCCTTTATCTGAAGCTTCCGCTGCGCAAGCTCTGCCTCTGCCTCCTCCAGCCGCGCCTTCAGCGCCAGGTTCTCCCGGCCCTGTTCGATCAGCAGCTCCAGCAGATCCGTCTTGCTCAGTCTCCGAAAATCCTTATCCGCCATCTTTTCCTCCAATGCCCGGACGTTCCTGCGTATGACGCGCATAGAAATGCATACATAGAAACGCCCTCTATGCTTGTCCTTATTGTGCCACAACCTTCCAGCTTTGTCAATAGAGAAAGTGCGAAATCCCTTGCATTTTCCTGCATTCCTGAAGATTCGACACACGTGTTTCACAGGTGTTATGACAGTGCTTCAAGCCATTTCACCGGCATGTAACCAATCCCGGTCCGTTTCGTATCCGGCATTCGCAGAATCCTGGTCTATAGGCATTTCCGCTATACAGACTTTCGGTCTGTATTGCTTTTCCCAACAAAAATGACCGGACAGCATCACCTGCCGTCCGGCCCATTTCATGGGTAGATGGGATTATTGATCTTCGTCCTTCTTGCCATTCCGGTTTTGTTCTGCCAGCGCCTGCTGGTAAGCGGTTCGCCTTCCGGGCTTGCGCTGGGTTTCAGCGGTTGGCTGCGCTGCGCCGGAATTTGCGCCATCCGCCTTTCTCGCATAGGGACGGCTCTCATCGGTTTGCGCCGCATCATAACCGGAGGCTCTGCGCATCTGCTGGCCGTTCGCCTGCGTCTGCCGTGCGTACTGGTTCTGCGGGAAGGCGGACTGATAGGTCGATTGCTGAGGATACACACCGGTCCGGTTCTGCGGCTGCGCGCCATACGGACGCTGCTGGCTGCTTCTGGCCGCCTGCGCACGGCGCTGCGCGGCACGCAACGCCATCCTGCGGCGCTTGCGCTGATGCTGCACAAAGACAACCGCTCCGCCGCCCGCCACAAGCAGCAGCGCAATCACGATGATCCATACAATCCCGCTTCCGCCGCCGGACTGATCCGCCGCGGGATATAGGATGCCGGAACTGTTCTCCGGCATTGCCAGGTCGGAAGCGTTATTCCCTGTCCCCATGCCGCCGGAGCCCGTCAGCCGATCGGTCGGTTCCGGCGTCCCGATCTGTCCGGGAAGCAGGATCGGCTCCAGCGTCGGGGTGGCCGTCGGCACAATGTTGGGAATCGGCGTCACCGGCGACACGAACTCGGAGAACTCAAATTTGAAGTCGTCATCGCTGCCGGCAATCTGATCCTCCACGGAAGGCACCGTCACGCCGCCGGACAGATCGCCCGTCGGCTTCGAGCTGCTGTTGTTCCGGATCCCCTGCTCATACAGGCCGTTGCTCAGGAAGTCCTTGTATTCGCGGATTGTCATGTGCTTGAAGTAATCTCCGTGGATATACCCCTGCGTTCCGCCGTAGTCCACATAGTACCATGTGGCACCGTTCACGGATTTGGTATCCAGCACCAGGCACATCGCATACTGCTTCAGCTCGCCCAGCTTTCTGGACTGCTTGGAGGCGCTTTCCCGGAAATTGACAGAGCTTGAAGCGCTGATATCCACATAGCCGTAGCTTGACAGGCCCGACTCGTCATAGGGGCGATTGGTCGTGGCCAGCGTCGGCGTCGGCGTTGCGTAGAGGCTGTTCAGGTACGCATCCTCCTCCGCAAGGCTCATCAGGCGGATCATGTCCTCCCGGATATAGCCCCATTCGCCGTTCACGGCCACGCTGTGCCAGGTTCTGCCGCCGGAATAGGTCTGCCCGGAAATATAGGCCACCGTCCCCACAGGCAGGTAATCAATGACGCGGCTCTGCTCGCTGGGCATCTGCCGGAAGGGCACACCGTCGGTAACGGTGTAGGCATACCCCTGCTGCTGCTCGGGCTCGGGCGTGTTGGTCACCAGCACCGTCGGCACCGGCGTGGCGTTCTGCTGCTGCCAGAGCTTCATGAGATACGCAGCTTCGGATTCGCTGATCGGCTGGAGCCTGGACGTCTCCACATAGCCGCTTACGCCGCCAAGCGTCTGCACAAGGCTCCAGCTGATGCCGGTGGACGCGTTCTGCAGCTGGGTCCTGACAATCACAAGCTCGCTGATGTCGAGATACTGCAGCGTCTCGTCCCCAGCGTTCATCCCCGTGCGCAGCGGCGCAAAGGAGATGGTCATCGCGTATCCCGCATAGGGCGCCGCCGTCGAGGGCGCAGGCGTGATGACCTCCACAATCTGCTCGGTCGGCGTAGCCGTCGGGACAGGGGTCATGGTGGGAACCGGCGTCGCGCCGACGGACTGGGCATAGACCTCGCTGGCCTTCTGGGTCAGCATGTCGATGAACTTCGTCTGCATGTAGCCCTGACGGCCGTCGATGATGACCTTCGTCCACAGTTCGCCCTTGTCATTGTACTCCGAGGCAACCATATAGACGCTGCTGCCCTTCTTCGCGCGGAAGATGATGGTCTTGTTGCCGTTGGCGGTGCTCGGCTCGGTGCGGAACGCCACGTCAACGCCGTTGACCACGCCGTATCGGGCGATTTCCTGTCCAGCCGGAATGACCGCGGTATCCTTCATCAGCTCCAGGGTGAACTGCACGTTCGACGGCTGCGCATAGCCGCTCTGGGACACAACGACCTCGACAGCCTTGGCCGACGCAGGATCATACCCCTCGGGAACAAGGCTCGGTTCGGGCTGCAGCGTGTGGGTCTGCCCGCCCGTCAGCTCCTGCAGGAAGGTACCGGCAAGCACCCGTCCGTTGCTGTCCACATACTGTATGCTGACCGTCGCCGTCTTCGGGGCAGTCTGCACCGGGCTGTACCAGAAGGCCACGTCCTCCGCAGCGCGGTCGAGGGAGCCGTCTGCCGCCACCGTCAGGGTGAATCCGGCCTCCGAGGCCAGCTCATAGCCCGCAGGCAAATCGACGGGCTGCGGCTCAATCCAGTGCGTGCCGGGCTCCAGCTGCTTTGTCTGGGCCGTGGCGATTGCGTGGCCATAGGTATCGTAATAGTAGATCGTCACCGGATAGAAGGTTGTCGTCTGCTTGATCTGCGCAAAATAGAAGCTGACCGTCTGCTGGTTGGGGCGCCCGCCGGTGACCTGAACCGTCACGGAAGTCGGCATTCCCTCAAAAATCTCATAGCCCGCCGGGACGTGCGCCATGTCCGGGGCAACGACGTTCGTTCCGTTGACAAGCTCTACGGTCTGCTCCTGCGCGATGGCGTTTCCCCGGGAATCCAGGTAGCGCACGATGATGCTGGCGGTGGACTCCGTCACAGAGGGCGTGGGAGTGACCGCCTCCACAATCGCCTGCGCATAGATGAAGGAGATTTCCTCCGGGCTGTAGGTGCCGTCCGCGTACACGGTGACGGCAATCGCCGCATCGGAGATCAGCTCATACCCCGCAGCCAGGTTGACCGGGTTTGCCTGAATCCAGTGCGTGCCCTCGGAGAGCGTCATCGTCTGGCGCGACGCGACCTCATTGTAGGACAGGTCGAAATACTGAATGACAACCTCCGCCTGCTTCGGCGCGGAGGTCGGCGTTGCCGTCGGGGTGGAGGTCGGCTTCTCCGTCTCCGTAACCGCCGGGCGATACCAGAAGGAGATTTCCGACGGGCTGTAGCTGCCGTCAGGATAGACGTTGACCTGGATCACCTCGTCCGAAACCAGCTCATACCCCGCCGGGAGATCCGTCGGCTCGGGCGTGATCCTGTACGTACCGGCTGGCAGCTGCGCGACGGTATCCGTGGCAATCTTGTTGCCCATCGTGTCGAAGTATTCCACCCTCACCATCGTCGTCTCCAGCTCGTAGGTGAACACGACGGGATTCGGGCTGACGTTGCCATTGCCATCCACAGACACCCGGACAGAAATATCACCCACAAGTTCCAGACTGCCGTAGTGGGTAAAGGACGCCGCAATCACGTGCTCGCCCTGCTCCAGCACCTCGGTGCGCTCCTCAATGACAGCCCCGCCGCGCTCCTGGTGAATCACGGTGACACGGCCCATCACCGGCGCCACATAGGCGTCCCGGTAGTAGAACGTCACGCTGGCGGTGCTCGTGCCGCCGTACGCATCCACCGTCACGGTCACCGCGCCGTCGCTGGTCAGCTCATAGCCGCCGGTCAGGCTGCTTTCCGGTCGGATAGTATGCGTTCCCTCGCTCAGCGTTTTCGTCTGCTGGTCGATCAGCCAGCCATCCTCATGCACATACTGCACCTGGAGGGTCGCCTCCGCCGGCGCCACATAGGCATCCCGGTAGTAGAACGTCACGCTGGCGGTGCTCGTGCCGCCGTACGCATCCACCGTCACGGTCACCGCGCCGTCGCTGGTCAGCTCATAGCCGCCGGTCAGGCTGCTTTCCGGTCGGATGGTATGCGTTCCCTCGCTCAGCGTTTTCGTCTGCTGGTCGATCAGCCAGCCGTCCTCATGCACATACTGCACCTGGAGGGTCGCCTCCGCCGGCGCCACATAGGGTTCGCGGTAGGTGAAAACCACCTCGTTCACGCTCACACGGCCATCCGCATACACCGTGACCGTCCCATAGGGATCACCGACCAGCTCCAGACCGCCGACCATGGGGCTCTCCGGCCAGACGGTGTGCGTACCGACGCCGAGGATCGTTTCGGTCATGTCAATGGTCTGGCCGTTCTCATAGCGGTAGTACACGGGAACCGACACCTGCGCGTCAAAGGATGTGTCAGGCTCCACGGGAGCCACCGCCGCATGGTCCCCCGACCCGCCGGGCAGGAGGATCGCTTCCCCGGTCGTGCCCTCCGCCGCGTCCACCTCAAAGGGCGGCTGCAGCGTGGACAGATACAGCTTCATGCAATCCTGCATCTGAAAGGTCTGCATGACCCCGTTCTCGCTGTAGCCGACATACTGCGCGTAGGCGTCCGACAGATCCTGCGCGTTGATCTGGGCAGACCAGTACAGCTGCAGGGTGAAGTCATTCAGCCAGTAGGTGTACGCCGGATTCTCGTGCAGAATCTGCAATTCCAGCGTCGAGCCGAGGTACTCCGGCGGCAGCGTGACCCACCAGCCGTGGCTGACCCCGTATTCCTCCGGAACGCTCACCGCAGGCGTTTCCCACCTGTTCCCGGACGCATCGGTCCAGATGACGCTGACCGTCACGTTCTCCCAGCCGGGCGTCTGCGCAGATGCAGGCACGACCGCCAGCAGCATCAGCAGGGACAGCACCGTCCCCATCAGCTGCCGCAGCTTGTTTCCGCCAAACCTTCTCATGGCGATTCCCTCCTTGGAAAAAATAGAGGCATCCTATTATATAGTGATCGCGGCAGGCTGCCCTTTCAGCGGATGTCGAACTTTTCCATCCATGCAGGAATCTGCCACCGGCGTGTCGAATGTGATAGAAAGAGATTCAGTCTCACCAAATTGATCATACCATTCAGGAGGCATTCCCATGAGCGAAATGAACCTGACCGAAAAGTACATCGACGGCAAGGTTGTCTTTGAGGGCAAAATCATCCGTCTGGAGCACTGGAACGTGGAGCTTCCCAACGGCCGCACCGCCCTGCGCGAGGTTGCCTGCCATCCCGGCGCATCCGCCGTGGTCGCGCTGGACGAGGAGAACAACGTCATTCTCGTGCACCAGTACCGCGCCCCCGTCCACCGTCTGACCCTCGAGATCCCCGCGGGCAAGCTGGACAGCGCCCAGGAGGATCCCTTCGAGTGCGCCCGGCGCGAGCTATCCGAGGAAACCGGACTGCTGGCCGATCACTGGGAGAAGCTGACCGTGCTGGAAACCACGCCCGGCTTCTGCAACGAGCGCATCCACATTTACCTTGCCACCGGTCTGCATCAGGGCGATACCCATCCGGACGAGGACGAATTCGTCGCCACCACCCGGATGCCGCTGGCCGAAGCCGCTGCCAGGGTCATGGACGGCACCTTCCGCGATGGGAAAACCGCGCTGGCCATCCTGATGGCCTGGACGCGTCATACCGCTTCCGTCCATATCAACGAGTAATACAAGCCGATTCTTCCCGGCGCAACAAAATATTTCAAAAATATTGCGGATATGTTTCATCCTGATTTGGAAGCCTATCCCGGAAAGGAGCGTTCCATGGCGAAGAAAGAACCTGCTCACCCGCTGTATGCCGTGTTCATGGCCCTCATGATCCTGATCCTGCTGACCGGTCTGTTCCTGATGATCTACGGCAGCATGAACAACGGGATCCCTGTGCCGCCGCGGCCCGGGAATCCCTCATGGGCGCTGGCGGAACGCCTGATACATGGCTGAGCGGAAGCGCACGCTGCTGTCATGGCTGGTCACCCCGGCCGGGCAGCCGGACAGCCCGGCGGAATACTTCGCCCGTCTGCCGGTCATTGACACGCCACGTCTGACCCTGCGGCGGATGACCATGAAGGACGCCGGCGATCTCTACGAGTACTCCAGGGATCCGGAGGTCGCCCGCCATGTGCTGTGGACGGCACACCGCTCCGTCTGGGATACGAAGGCCTACATCCGCTATGTCCTGCAGCAGTACCGGCTTGGGGAGCCGTCCAGCTGGTGCATCGTGGAGAGGGCGTCGGGCAAGGCCATCGGCACCATCGGCTTCATGTCCTTTTCCGCCGAGAACAGCACGGTCGAGGTCGGCTACAGCCTGGCCCGGAGCCATTGGAACCGGGGCATGATGACCGAAGCGCTGCAGGCCGTGCTGAAGGAGGTCTTCACGGTGCTCAGGCTCCACCGCGTGGAGGCGCAGCACTTCTCCGCCAACCCGTCCAGCGGCCGCGTCATGGAAAAATGCGGCATGTCCCACGAGGGGCATCTGCGCCAGCGCATCTGGAACAAGGGCGAATTCATGGACGTGGAGATGTGGGCCATCCTGCGGCGCGACTGGCTCAAAGCCCATCCCGATGAACGCGACAGGGCGCCGGTGCCCTGACAACGAAGATGAACAAACGCCTTTCCTATTCCTGTGGACACGCAGGAACGAAAGGCGTTTTCGGATGCGCCGAACGCAGTTATTTCCCATAAGCCTTCATCCGGCGCTCCAGCACCTCCGGACGCGCCACGGAATAGCCGAAGAAGCCCAGAACCTCCTCCGCGCGCTGGTACACGCCGTGGTTGTAGGTCACCAGTCCGGCTCTTTCCAGATGCAGCGAGCCGTCCTGCGCAAAGAGATCGTCCCGCACCTGAACGCCCACAACCTCGCCGATGAACAGATCATGGCTGCCCAGCTCGATCACCTGTCGCACCTTGCAGGCCAGATAGGCCGGGCACTCGGCGATGGCGGGCGCATGTTCCATGCCGATAGCCTGCATGGGCGTCAGACCGCACGACTGCCACTTGTCCACATCCTTGCCGGAGCGCACGCCGCAGAAATCCACCGCCCTGCAATGCGCCTCGTCCACCAGATTGACAACAAACTCCCCGCTGCGCTGCACCAGATCATGGCTGTAGCGGTTTTTGCGGATGCTCACGGACACCATGGGAGGTTCGCTGTTGACGGTGCCGGCCCAGGCGATGGTGATGATATTGGGCCTGGGATCCGTTTCCGGGCAGGCGCAGGAAACCATCACCGCCGGAACCGGCGCAAGCAGGGTGCAGGGATCAAAGGTTCGGAAGCCGTTCATCGCATCATCCACTCCGTTCTTGTATATCTGACACAAATAGTGTACAATATCGAAGGACTGATGTCAACTCATTCATACGCGCATTGCGGAGGTACATATGACTGCACTGTGGCAGGTGCTGTCCCTGTTTCTGCTGATGCTGGCAGGGCTTGGGGCAGCGGGATTCCATATTGTTGATGACAGCGGGCTGAAGGGGCTGAACAAGCTGGTGCTCTGCTTCGCCCAGCCCGCCATGATCGTTTTCAAGCTCCAGCAAAACGCCGATCCGCAGCTGATCAGCGAGCTGGCGTGGGTCTTCGGGCTGACCTGCGCAACCATCGCCCTGTTCGGCGCGATTTCCTTCCGCCTGTTCCGGAAGGAACCGCAGCAGCGCCGCAGCGTGCTGACGAATCTGGCCATGGTGTCCAACTGCGGCTACATGGGCTATCCCGTCATCACCGCAGCCCTGGGCGACGGCGCGCTGATCTACGCGGTGGTGTTCGTGGCAGCCTTCAACCTGATGTGCTGGACGCTGGGCGCATACTATTACGGGGGCACAAAAGCCATGCAGCCCCGCCGTTTGCTGACCAATCCTTCCCTGATCGCCATCGCGGTCGGTCTTCTCCTGTTCCTGACGGGACTGCGGCTGCCGGGCTTCCTCAACAACGCGCTGGACATGATGGGCAGCGTCACCACACCGGTCGCCATGTTCGTCATCGGCGCGCGCCTGATCAGCCTGCGCCCGGCCCATTTGAAGGATGTGAAGCTGCTGACTGTCTGCATGCTGCGGCTGCTCGTTTTCCCTGCGATGATTCTGCTGCTGTTCCTCACGCCGCTGCCCGGGATGGTCGTCAAATCGGTCTTTGTGTGCACGGCGATGCCCTGCGCGGCGCTGACCGCCATGCAGAGCGAGGCCTTCGACTGCGACCGGGAGCTGGCTTCCCGCGGCGTCGCGCTATCCACGGCGCTCTCGATGGCCACCGTGCCGCTGATGCTGCTCCTGCTCCCCGTATGACGCATCCAAGGAGGTTCTCATGCTCTTTCCCGGATATTCCACCGAGCCCGGGCGTCACGCCGGTGAATATGTGCCGCCCCCGCACCGGCTGCGCAGGCTTCTGCTCGTCCTGAGCGTTCTCCTGCTGCTCCTTGCGCTCGCGTGGCCATTCATCGAACCGTACCTGCTGGAAACGGAAAGCGTCACGCTGAAAGCCGAGGATTTTCCCCGGAGCATCGGCGAGGTACGCATCGTCTACCTGACCGACATCCACAAGGGCGGCAGCTTCGGCAGCAGCCGGGTCGCCTCGCTGATCACCCGCGTCAATCAGCTCAATGCGGATATCGTGCTGCTGGGCGGCGACTATGCCGAGGACAGCGCCGGAGCCATCAGCTTTTTCAAGACGATCCCGCGCATTCACGCGCGATACGGCGTCTATGCCGTCGTCGGCAACCACGACCGCACCACCCCCGAGAGCAACCTGTCGCAGCTCAAGGCCGCCATGCAATCCGCAAACGTCACCCCGCTGGTCAACGCCGTCGCTCCTGTGCGCATCGGCGCCGGTACCCTCTACATCGCGGGCATCGACGATGCGAACAACGGCCACCCGGACATCGCAGGCGTAGCCTCGCAGGTGCGTCAGGAGGATTATGTCATCTTCCTGAGCCACACGCCCGCCGTCATTCCGGAGGCCCTGGCTGCGGTGGATATGAACCGCAATCTCCGCTGGTTTGATCTGGGGCTGTTCGGTCACACCCATGGCGGGCAGATCGCCCTGTTCGGCGAGCGGCTGCGCGATGACGGCGTGAGCGCCCAGTACCGCTCGGGCTGGCTCCGGCAGAACCGCAGCGACCTGCTCATCAGCCGTGGCGTGGGAACCTCCGTGGTGCCCATCCGCCTGTTCTGCCGCCCGCAGATTCACCTGATCACCATCACGCCCAAGGATTAACGCTTACAGCACGTTCGCCAGCGTGAAGGCGTCCCGGTGATACAGGTGCTGCGCGTTTTCCCGCAGCTCCGCGCAGGCCATGAAGCACCCGGCCTGATCCTCCGCCCGGATGGCGGCGCGCAGCTGCACGATGGAAAGCGTGACGTTGTCCGTGTCCTCGTGATTAATGAGCATCTGCAGGAGCGGCACCGTTTTTTCCCAGCTTTCCTGATAGGCCGCCACCGTCTCGGCTGCCCGCGCCCATTCCCGGTGCTCGGTCATGCTCTGCAGCTCCTCCGCTGCCGAAACGTACCGCTCGGACACCTGCCGAATCCCATGGGCGGAATACACGCCGCAGCCGATCGTCACCGCAAGGAGCACCAGCGAAATCCATAGCCCTGTCCGCATGTCACCACACCGCCTTTTCCGGCGCCAGAGCCTGCACAAGCTGCATTTCCGCGCGGCCCTTGCCCTGGATCAGCAGCTCCCCGTGGGTGTTCAGGCACATGAAAAGCACGTCGTTCAATGCGGGAAAGCCCGCCTTTTCGGCTTCCAGACGCAGCCAGCGCTCCGTGAGGCCACCGCGCCTGAGATTCTCCCGATGCACCGCGCCATCCATAACCAGCGGGAGCGGCAAGCCATCCCGCTGCACGGACAGATGTATGTCCTGCGGCGTGACCGGGCGGCATTCCGCCCGCGGGAATACGTTGATCTGTCCGCCCGGCTCCAGCACCGCCGTGCCGACCTCCGCCGGATCCAGCATCCCGCTGCTGCGGATGCCCTCCATCAGATCGTTGAGATCCACACCGCTGCGCCGGAGCTGCTTTTCGCACACAACGCCATTGCGGATCAGCACCGTTGGCTGCCCGCAGAACCACGTCCGCAGCCGCTGGGATTTCATGCAGCCCCAGGTGATCAGCCCGTGGCAGACCGCCAGGGCGACCATGGGCAGGATGCCGTAGAGCAGCGGAATGCCAACGCCGCCCATGGGCGTAGCCGCCAGCTCCGCGATCATGATGACCACGACCACCTCAAAGGGCTGCAGCTGCCCGACCTGTCTCTGGCCCATAATGCGCATCGCCAGCAGCGACACGGCATACAGGATCACCGACCGCACAAATATCGTCAGCATGTCCGCTCACCTCTTGTGGGAATATCGCCATCCGCATTTTCTCCACATCCATTTTCGATTATGCGTCCGCCGCCTGCCAGGCGGTCTTTCTTCTTTTTTGGCCGAAGCCCTTGCGCCTTTCCCACACGCTGTGATACAATACAGGACGGTATATTTCCACCAAACAAGGAGTTTGCAAATGAACAATACGATCATTTCCGTGAAGGACGTCTCCTTCACCTATGAGGAGGCCACCGAGCCCGCGCTGACAGGCGTGAATCTGGACGTGCGCAAGGGGGAATTCCTCGCCGTGCTGGGGCACAACGGCTCGGGCAAATCCACCCTGGCCAAGCTGCTCAACGCGCTGTATCTCCCCACGGAGGGCAAGGTAACCGTCTGCGGCTACGATACGACGGATGACAGCCACCTCTGGGACATCCGCCAGCAGGCCGGGATGATCTTCCAGAACCCGGACAATCAGATTGTCGCGACCGTCGTGCGGGAGGACGTGGCCTTCGGTCTGGAAAACCTCGCGGTTCCCCATGACGAGATGGTGCGGCGCATCGACGAGGCCCTTGCTGCCGTTCGCATGACGGACTTTGCCGAATCCGCGCCCCACATGCTTTCCGGCGGGCAGAAGCAGCGCGTCGCCATCGCGGGCATCCTGGCCATGCAGCCCAGCGTCATCATCGCGGACGAAGCCACCGCCATGCTCGATCCCTCCGGCCGCCACGAGGTGCTTTCCACCATCCGCCGCCTGAACCGGGACAAGGGTATCACCGTCGTGTGGATCACCCATTACATGGAGGAAGCCGCTCAGGCGGACCGCGTTGTGGTGATGAACCACGGGCAGGCCGCGCTGACCGGTCATCCCCGCGAGGTGTTCGAGCAGGTCGAAAAGCTGCGCGAAATGCATCTGGACGTCCCACACATGACCGATCTGGCGCAGGATCTGCGCAGGGACGGTATGCCGCTTGCGGCGGGTATCCTGACCGTGGACGAAATGACCGAGGAGGTGTGCAAGCTCTTATGCCGCTCGAAGTAAAGAACCTGACGTACACCTATTCCCAGGGCAGTGCGTTCCAGTCCACCGCCATCCGCGATGTGAACCTGACCATTGAAGATGGCGAGTTTGTCTGCATCGTCGGCCATACCGGCAGCGGCAAATCCACGCTGGTGCAGCACCTGAACGGATTGCTGAAACCGACCTCCGGTCTGGTTTTGGTGGATGGCGAGGATATGAACGGCGAAAAGGTGGACAAGCGCCGCATTCGCCAGAAGGTCGGTCTGGTTTTCCAGTATCCGGAGTACCAGCTGTTTGAGGAAACCGTCGCCAAGGACATCGCCTTTGGACCGAAAAATCAGGGGCTTTCGGAGGAAAAGACCGATCGTCGGGTTCGCTGGGCTATGGAGCATGTGCATCTTGATTATGACAAGTACGCCGAGCGCAGCCCCTTCGAGCTCTCCGGCGGACAGATGCGCCGCGTGGCCATCGCCGGTGTGCTGGCCATGGCGCCCAAGTACCTGATTCTGGACGAGCCGACCGCAGGTCTGGATCCGCGAGGCCGCGACCGCATCCTCAGCATGATCCAGGAGCTGCACCGCGAGGGGAATACAACCGTGGTGATGGTCAGCCACTCCATGGACGACTGCGCGCGCCTTGCGACCCGGATGATCGTGATGAGCAAGGGCGCCGTCGTCGCCAGCGATACGCCCCGCGCCATCTTCGCCCAGAAGGACATGATGGAGAGCATCGGTCTGGGCGTTCCGGAGGCAGCGCAGCTGTGCGCCAGACTCCGGGAGCGCGGCCTGGATCTGCCCGCTGATCTCTACACACAGGAGGAGCTGCACGCGCATCTGCTGCGTCTGTGGAAGGAGGGTGAGCAGGCATGATGAAGAACATCACCCTCGGGCAATACTATCCCGTGGACAGCTGGGTACACCGGCTTGATCCCAGAACCAAGCTCCTGCTGACCATCGCGATGATCGTCGCCGTGTTCATGGTGCATTCCCTCGTGGGCTACGCCATTATACTGGGCTTTGTGTACCTGTGCGCCAGGATGTCCCGCATTCCCTTCCGGATGATCATCAAGGGCGTGAAGGCACTGCGCTTTATCCTGATTCTCACCTTCCTGATGAACCTGTTCTTCAGCGCCGGCACGACCATGCTGATCGAATGGGGCTTTCTGCGCATTTCGCTGGAGGGTCTCTCCCAGGCCGTGCATTATTCCCTCCGCCTGATTTTCCTGGTCATGGGCACCTCGCTGATGACCCTGACCACCTCGCCCATCGCCCTTTCCGACGGCATCGAGATGCTGCTGAGCCCGCTGAAGAAGCTGCACTTCCCTGCCCATGAGCTGGCGATGATGATGTCCATCGCCCTGCGCTTCATCCCGACGCTGATGGAGGAGGCGGACAAGATCATGAAGGCACAGATGGCCCGCGGCGCGGACTTTGAGACCGGCAATCTGCTATCCCGCGCCAAGGCGATGGTGCCGCTGCTGGTGCCGCTGTTCGTCAGCGCGTTCCGCCGCGCGGGCGATCTTGCCATGGCCATGGAGAGCCGCTGCTATCACGGCGGCGAAAACCGTACCCGGCTGCGCGTGCTGAAAATCACGAGGAACGACTGGATCGCCGCCGCCGTCATGGCCGCGCTGATCGGCGTCATCGTGCTGGAGGGCTGGGCGGTGCCCGCCGTCACAGCCGCTGTAAAGGGGCTCATCGGATGAAGCGCATCCTGCTGACCGTCGAATACGACGGAACAAACTACGCCGGATGGCAGCGGCAGATCAACGGGCTCGCCGTTCAGCAGGTGCTGGAGGAGGCGCTGCAAAGGGCCACCCGCGAGCCCATCGTCGTGACCGGAGCCAGCCGAACGGACGCCGGGGTTCATGCCCTCGGTCAGGCCGTGCACTTCGATACCGGGAGCCGGATTCCTCCCGAAAAGTACCCCTTTGTGCTCAACACCATGCTGCCCCGGGACATCCGCGTCCATTCCGGGAGGGAGGTTCCGGCAGAATTCCACGCCCGCTTCATGACCAGCGGCAAGCGCTACACCTATCGGATCATCAACAGCCGCCACGCCAGCGCCCTCAGGCGCAACACCCATGTGCATGTGCCCGTGCCGCTGGACATCACGCGGATGCGTCAGGCTGCGCCGCAGCTGCTGGGTACGCACGATTTCGCGGCCTATCAGGCCTCCGGCGGCACCGCGAAAACCACCGTGCGCACGATCCGCCATGTGCAGCTCGACCAGCTGGGCGACGAGATCATCCTGACCATCGAGGGCGATGCGTTCCTGTACAACATGGTGCGCATCATCGCCGGTACGCTGATCGAGATCGGACAGGGCAAGCGGACGACGGACGCCTTTTCCGAAGCCTTCCATACCCTTGACCGGCTGTCATTGGGCGTGACCGCACCGCCCCACGGGCTGGAGCTGACCCGGGTCTACTACCCCGAAGCCGCTTTCCTCCTGCCCGGGCAGGTCAAGTGGCATACCGACTGACCACAGCCGCCTGCGACCAGGAGGCGCCCCACGAAGCCCGCCCCTGCGACCACCGCTTCCGGCAGCGTTCCGGCACTGCAGCCGCCTCCTGCCGCGCACGGGCTTCAAGCGCTGCGGGCCCTCCCGTCGCGGGTGTTTTCTATCATTGAGGAGGTGAGCGCCGTGAAGCGTTCCTTCATGACCACGCTGCCGGACATCACCGGCGCGTTCCTGCAGGCCAGCCGCATCATTCTGGCCCAGGGCGGGAACATGACGCGCACCAGCTACAATCAGGCGGTGGACGCGCACACGCTCTTCCTCGACGTGGAGGCTGACGAAGCTCAGCTGCAGGCCATCGAAGCGGAGCTGACCGCCGCCGGCTTCCTGCAGACGGCCTCCCATGTGAAGATCGTCCTGGCGGAATTCGAGGTGCAGGATACGCCCGGCGCAACGATTCCCATCCTGGAAACGCTGGTGAGGTACCGCATCCGCATCTCCTACATTTCCAGTCAGCCGCCGTCCGGCGGAACGGTTCGCCTGAAGCTCGGCCTCTATGTGGAGGAACCGGGTGTGATTGCCGGGCTGCTGCAGGAGCTCTCCGGCTTCTGCGCCGTCCGCATTCTGGATCACGACGCCGGCGAAAGCCATCTGGACAACACCGTTTTCTACTTCACCTTCGCGGACGAAATGCGGCGATTGCTCCGCATGACGCAGGAGCAGACCCGCGACTTCATCTACTACGCCAACATCATCATGCAGCGGCTGGAGGACAGCGGCGAGCCGCCGGAGAAAACCTTCGGCTACATCAGCCGATTCGCGCATTTTGTCGTGGATCACGGCGGCACGGGCTATGACTGCCGCGTCACGGCGCAGCGGCTCACCGGGCGCGTCTGCGCCACGGTCATCGAACCACCCTGCGGCAGCAACATCACCGTGCTGGAGGACGAGCGCACCAGCAAGCTGCTGGTCATCGACGGCGGATTCAGCTACTACCGGCACCAGACGATGAAGCTGCTGCGCGACCTGTTCCCCGACTTCGACCTGCGCAGGCGCGAAATGCTGCTGACCCACTCGGATTCCGACCATTCGGGCATCAGCACGGCCTTCGACACGGTCTGGTGCTCCCGGCGCACGGCGGACTGCTTCACCAGCGAGCACCTCGGGCAGCCCTGTCCCCGGGAGGAGAACCCGAACATGCTCCCCTTCTATCGCCTGTCCAACCTGATCTGCGATTACGTTCCGCCGCAGCTGAACCATCTGCGCATCCTCGACCGGCAGCCCTGCGACGATTCGCAGCCCCTCAGTCCCATCGGCACGTTCTCCTTTGCGGACATGTCCTTCACCGTGCTGCAGGGCAACGGCGGACACGTCCCCGGCGAAACCGTCCTGCTGGATGAAGCGCACCGCATCGCCATCACCGGCGATGACTACATCAACGCCCGCGACTGCACCGCACCCCAGAAGGAATTCAACCGGCTGGCGCCCTATCTGGCCCGCAGCGTCAATCAGGACAGCACAAGGTATCGCCTGATCCTGCAGGCGCTCAAGGACATGATGGACGGCGAGGGCTGGCTCATCCTTCCCGGACACGGCGCGATTCTCCAGCGCGACCAACGCATGTAAGAGGTGTATATGCTCCGACTTGACAACCTTTCCCTGCCCCTGTCATGGGACATGCCCCTGCTGACCGAAGCCGTCCTGCGCAGGCTCCGCATCCCGGCGGATCAGCTGATCTCCGTGACGCTGGCGAAAAAATCCGTGGATGCCCGGGACAAGGGCGATGTGCACTTCGTCGTCTCTGCTGATGTATCGCTGAAGAACGAGGACGCCCACCTCAAGCGCCTGAAGCCCGGCACAGCCAACCGCGTCACGCCGCCCGCTCTGCCCGTGCTACCCCCACCGGCCTTTCCCAAGCCCCCTGTCGTCGTGGGCGCAGGCCCGGCCGGTCTGTTCGCCGCGCTGACGCTGGCACAGGCCGGTGCGAATCCCATTCTGATTGAGCGCGGCCGTCCCGTGGAGCAGCGCACGCAGGACATTGCCGCCATGCAGAAGGACGGTGTCCTTGACCCGGACAGCAACGTGCAGTTCGGTGAGGGCGGCGCGGGCGCGTTCTCCGACGGCAAGCTGACCACGGGGACCAAGTCCCCCTATATCCGCCATGTGCTGAAAACCTTCGTGGCCCACGGCGCGCCGGAGGACATCCTCTACCTCGCCAAACCGCATATCGGCACGGACAGGCTCAAGGGCGTGGTTGCCGGCATCCGTGAGGAAATCAGGCGTCTGGGCGGTACCGTACGCTTCGAGACCCGGGTGACGGAGCTGATCGTGCGCGGCAGGCGCGTCGAAGGCGTGCGCATTGTCCATAACGGCCAGAGCAGTGAGATTCTTACCGACAGCGTGCTCCTTGCCATCGGCCACAGCGCGCGCGACACAATGCAGAGCCTGTTCAGCCAGGGCGTGATGATGGTGCCAAAGCCCTTCGCCATGGGCGTTCGCATCGAGCATCCGCAAGCCCTCATCAGTCAGGCGCAGTACGGCCAAAGCTGGACGCATCCGGCCCTGGGCGCGGCGGATTACAAGCTGGCCATCCACACGCCGGACAAGCGCGGCTGCTACACCTTCTGCATGTGCCCGGGCGGCGAGGTCGTCGCGGCAGCCAGCCAGCCGGACGGCCTGTGCGTCAACGGGATGAGCTGCCATGCCCGCGACGGGCGCAACGCCAACGCCGCACTGCTGGTCGGCGTGAACCCGGAGGATTTCGGGGACGATCATCCGCTGGCAGGCTTCGTCTGGCAGCGCAGCATCGAGCAATCTGCCTACCGGCTCGGCGGCGGCGGTTTCAGGGCGCCCGTGCAGCGCGTGGAGGATTTCCTGAACGATCGGGCGACCACCCGTCTGGGCGATGTGGCGCCAACCTATCGGCCCGGCGTAACGCCCGCCGATCTGCGCGATTGCCTGCCGGGCTTCATCACCGAGGATCTGAAGCTGGGCATTCGCGGCATGGACAGGCAGCTGCGCGGCTTTGCCCACCCGGACGCAGTGCTGACCGGCGTGGAAACGCGCTCCTCCTCCCCCGTGCGGCTGAACCGCGACCGTATCACCCTCATGGCCGAGGGTCTGGACGGCCTGTTCCCGGCAGGCGAAGGCGCAGGCTATGCGGGCGGCATCATGTCCGCCGCCGTGGACGGCATCGTGGCGGCGCTGGCGGCTCTTGAACGGAGCGCCCTGTGAACGCGCGGCGGATTCGGAATGGCGGGGCTGATCGTTTTTCAGTAACCTCCAACAGTGCAACAGGTAGATTTACACTGATTTGCAAAGGAGAATCACAGTGAAAAAGGAAATATCAAGTTGCCCGGAACTGATCAAAGAAGAATATGGTTTTTCCTGGATGGAGCATGTCCTTGCCATTCCTTCTCCGCTCGTCACTGTAACGACATATAAAAGGAACGGCCTGCCAAATGCGACCATGCAGTCCTGGTGTACCTTTGTCGGAGAGAACGGCTATCATGTTATTTTTGGCAGTGTCAACAAATATGGACATATGTATACATCGTGTAAGGAAACGAAATGCTGCGTGGTGAACATTCCTTCAAAAGAGGTATTCCTGAAGTGCATCGCGACGATTCAGAATAATGGATATGATCACGATGAAATCACAATGTCCGATATGACGATTCAGGAAGCCCATCACGTCCATGCACCCATGATCTCTGAATGTATGGTCAATCTGGAGTGCGAACTTGAATGGGAACATGATCTGGCTGAGAATGGCTATAGTGCGGTCATGTGTTTCCGGGTCGTGAATGTCTGGATGGACGAAATACTGTTCGATGAAGCAGCCGGTGGCAGATATGGAGAAAACGGATATCTGTATAACATCCATTCTCCGCAGAATCCGGAAACAGGGGAAAAAACCGAAACCTGTGTAGGCGTCATGAAGAAACTGGCAACATATGGTGAGTTGCAATAGATAACTTCCACTCTATCTGTGCATAAAGGAGGATTCCCCATGACTGTCAAGGAAAGATTCCTGCGCTACATCCAGGTGGAAACCACCTCGGAAGCCACCTGTGAGACCTGTCCCTCCAGCCCGAACCAGCTGGTGCTGGCCCGGATGCTGGTGGATGAACTGCAAGCCATGGGCATTGCCAATGCCCGCGTGGACGAGCACGGCTATGTCTATGCGACCATCCCCGCCAAGGGCGATCACCCGGCAAAGATCGGCCTCATTGCCCACATGGACACCTCCGACGGTGTGCGCGGCGCGACCAGGCCCGTGTGCATCCCCCACTACGACGGCAAGGCCATCACCCTCCAAAACGGCGTGGTCATCGACGGCTTTGACTTCCTGCCCGCTCTGGCCGGTCAGGAGCTGATCGTCACCAGCGGCGACAGCGTCCTCGGCGCGGATGACAAGGCCGGCGTGGCGGAGATCATGGCCCTTGCCCAGCGGCTGACGGCGCCCGATGCGCCCGAGCACTGCACGGTTTGCATCGGCTTCACCCCCGATGAGGAAATCGGCCGCGGCGCCGATCGCTTCGACGTCCCCGGCTTTGGCGCGGACTATGCCTACACCGTGGACGGCGGCGCGCTGGGCGAGCTGGAATACGAGAACTTCAACGCCGCCTCCTGCCTTGTGACCGTCCACGGCGTGAACATCCATCCCGGCAGCGCGAAGAATCAGATGAAGAACGCGCTCCTGCTGGGCATCGAGTGTAACAGTATGCTGCCGCCTGCCGAAACGCCCGCGCACACCGAGGGCTACGAGGGCTTCTATCACCTGATGCACATGCAGGGCGATGAGGAAAAGACCGTGCTGGCCTACATCATCCGCGATCACGACGCGGCAAAGTTCGACGAGCGCAAGGCCACCGTGCAGCGCATCACCGATTACCTGAACCGCAAGTACGGCGAGGGCACCTTTGTCTGTCAGGTGAAGGACAGCTACCGGAACATGAAGGAGAAGCTGGAGCCCTGCATGTACATCGTGGACAAGGCGGAGGCCGCCTTCCGCGCCTGCGGTGTGGAGCCGATCAAAACGCCCATCCGGGGCGGCACGGACGGCGCGCGGCTGTCCTACATGGGTCTGCCCTGCCCCAATCTGTCCACCGGCGGCTACAATTTCCACGGCCGCAAGGAGCTGATCACCGTGCAGGCGATGGAGAAGATGGTGGACGTGCTGGAGACGATTGTGAGGAACGGCTGATATGGTGCGAATCGTAGCCATGCCCTGCCTTTGCGCGGACGTGTTTGAAAAGACAGGCGACATCTTTCCCGGCGGCGAGGCGCTGAATTTTGCCGCCAACGCCTGCCATGATGCGCATGTACAGGTCGAGCTGATGGGCGCCGTCGGCGACGACCCGGTGGGCCAGGCGGTGCTTGCCGCCATCTGGGCCCGGCCTATCGGATATGACCGGGTGCGCATCGTGCCCGGCGGCACGACGGCCCGCCACATCATCAGCCTGACGGAGGACGGCGACCGCTACTTCAAGCCCGGCGCATGGAACGGCGGCGTGTACGACGATTTCCGGCTGGACGAAACGGACCGGGCGCACCTTGCATCCGCCGGCTTCGTGTTCTGCACCTATTCCTGCCCCAACTTCCGCGAGGTGGCGGAGGTGCGCAGGTCCGCCCGGTTCGCACTGGCGGTGGACTTCGACGTCACCCGGGACTGGGCGTCGGTCGAGCCGTTCCTGCCCTGGATTGACATTTTCTTCATCAGCGGCAGCGAGGAGCTGCTGCCCCATTTCCGTGCCTGGTCGGAGCAATATCCGGGGCTGTTCAACGTCACCCTGGCGGAAAAGGGCAGCGTGACCTACCATCATGGCCGGGAGTATCGCGTGTCTGCCGTGCCGGTGACGCAGGTCATTGATACCACGGGCTGCGGCGACAGCTACCACGCGGGCTTCCTGTGCCACTACGCGGCGGACGGCGACATCCTTGCCGCCATGCACGAGGGCAGCCGCCTGGCCTCCCGCACCCTCAGCCACATGGGAGGGTTCGCATGACGGTCAACGGCATCGAATACGAGGTCATCCGTCTTTTGGGACACGGCAAGGGCGGCTACAGCTATCTGGTGACACGGGACGGGCAGGAGTTTGTGCTCAAGCAGATTCACCATGAGCCCTGCGACTACTACCGGTTCGGCAACAAGCTGGCAAGCGAGCTGCGGGATTACGAGCGGCTCCGTGCCATCGGCGTTCCCATGCCGGAGCTGCTATCGGTCGATACCGCCGGCGAGCGCATCCTGAAGGCGTATATCCCCGGCGAGACAGTGGCGCAGCTCATCCTGGCTGACAATCTGCCCGACTGGTGCATCCCGCACATGGAAGCGTTGTGCGAACGTCTCTACGCCGCCAACACGAACATCGACTATTTCCCGACCAATTTCATCCCGCATGACGGCGTACTGTACTATGTGGACTATGAATGCAACGACTACATGGCGCAGTGGGACTTCCGGCACTGGGGCGTGAAATACTGGTCGAAGACGCCGGAATTCATGCAGCATTTCAACGCAAAACAGCAATGAAGAAAGCCACGCGCCTTTGGGGGTGCGTGGCTTTCTTCGTTCTGTTACGCGCGTTCAATCAGCCATTCCCGGACGGCCAGCAGGCTCTCAAACGGCCCGAGGATGAACTGCTTCACCTCATCGTCCGGCTCCCAGAGATCGGGCACCATGATGACCGGCATCCCTGCCTTGTGCGCCGACAATAGCCCGTTTCGGCTGTCCTCCAGCGCACAGCAGCATCCCGGCTTTACGCCCAGCTCCTCTGCCGCCCGAAGGTAGATGTCCGGCGCAGGCTTCGAGTTCTCCACCATATCGCCGCTGATGACCACATCAAAGTACGAGCGCACGCCAGTCCTGACGAGGTTCGCCTCCACCTTCTCCCGGCTTGTCGAGGAAGCCACCGCCAGCAGGTATCCCTTGCGTTGCAGGTAGTCCAGCAGCTCGTGCAGCCCCTGCTTCACCGGCACGGGATGCTTGCTGTAATAGTCCGTCATGTACTCCCGGGAGTACGCCCAGAGCGCTTCGGTATCCACATCGTCGCCAAACTCGCTTCGCCAGACCTGATTGCTGGCTTCCGTGTTCATGCCCAGCGTTTTCATGACCATGTAGCCCGCCTTGCCCAGGCCCATCCTCTCGCCCACCGCATCCCATGCACCCATGAAGACGCGCTCGGTGTCGAACATCAGGCCGTCCATATCAAAGATGAACGCCTTCATACATCTTCCTCCCCTCCTGTGCCGTTTTCCTATAGCTTCTGCCAGAGCTATCCATGATGGAAAAGGGAGAGGCGAAAAACCTCTCCCTGAAATCAAGGAATGCTTCAGTGAACAGGCATCATGCGTCTGATTACCGTTTCGCTGATTATTCGTCCTCGTCCTCCACCTTTTCGGCAGCGGCGATAACCTTCTTGGCCACGTCGGCGGGAACTTCCTCATAGCGCTCAAACGTCATGGTGAAGGAGCCGCGGGCCTGCGTCATGGAGCGCAGATCGGTGGCGTACTTGAACATCTCCGCCTGCGGGCACTCCGCGACAACCTGCTGCATGCCGCCCACCTGCTCCATGCCGATGATGCGGCCACGGCGCTTGTTCATGTCGCCCATGATATCGCCCATGTACTCATCGGGCACCAGCACCTCCACGTGCATGATGGGCTCCAGCAGCACGGGGGACGCTTCCGCGCAGCCCTTCTTGTAGGCAATGCGGGCAGCGGTCTTGAACGCCATTTCGGAGGAATCCACGGGGTGATAGGAGCCATCATACAGCTTGGCGCGCACGGAAACCATCGGATAACCCGCCAGCACGCCGCGAACCATGCACTCGCGCAGGCCCTTCTCTACGGAAGGAATGAAGTTGCGCGGGACAACGCCGCCAACGACCGCGTCCTCAAACACCATATCGGTGGTGCCGTCCAGCACGGGCGAGAACTCGATCCACACATCGCCGAACTGGCCGTGACCGCCGGTCTGCTTCT
>JBJEUF010000092.1:7307-128304 GCA_051883695.1 Aristaeellaceae bacterium | reverse complement strand
TGCTGGACGAGGAGACCGAGTGCTTCGCGTTCCTGGCCGGTCACGAGTCCTTCGCTGCCGCCGAGGGCGCCATCGGCATCGCCCGCAACGCCAACAAGGTGCGCAAGAACCCCCTGCGCGTCATCCTGAACGGCCTGGGCAAGGACGCCGCCATGATCATCTCCCGCATCAACGGCTTCACCTATGTGCAGACCAAGTATGACTACCTGTCTGCCGACGTGAAGGAAGACCATGCGCTGACCGTCGTCAAGACCACCGCTTACTCCGACGGCGAGCGCGCCAAGGTCAACTGCTACGGCGCCGACGACGTCCGCGAGGGCGTTGCCATCATGTGGCATGAGGGCGTGGGCGTTTCCATCACCGGCAACTCCACCAACCCCACCCGCTTCCAGCATCCCGTGGCCGGCACCTACAAGAAGGAGTGCATCGAGCAGGGCAAGAAGTACTTCTCCGTGGCCTCCGGCGGCGGCACCGGCCGTACCCTGCATCCCGACAACATGGCCGCCGGCCCCGCCTCCTACGGCATGACCGACACCATGGGCCGTATGCACTCCGACGCCCAGTTCGCCGGTTCCTCCTCCGTGCCCGCGCACGTGGAGATGATGGGCCTGATCGGCATGGGCAACAACCCAATGGTCGGCGCGACCGTCGCCGTGGCTGTGGCTGTGGAGAACGCCAACAAGTAATCAAACTGAACCTGCAAGATAAAGAACAACCGGCATTCGTCATGAGTGCCGGTTGTTTTCATACGAATTCTCGTTAAAAATGTTGCACCGAGCGCAGCGATTTTTTCGTTCTGGCAAAGCTGAGTGAAGCGAGGCGTTACTTACAGTACGGTGAGCGGAACGAAGCAAAGCCAGAGCGGAAAAGGCGCTGTGCGAATGCAACATTTTTTATTGAGAATTAGTATCAGTTGTCCACATATCGGTATCGGAGGAAGCGTTCCTTCGATAAAGCGCGACCTGCTCAGAGGTACTTCTCAATCGTGCCGACAATCAGCCGCGCGCACATGGCGTTGCCTTCCTCATTCAGGTGCAGGCCGTCGCCGCGGTCATAGGCGACCATCCTGTCATGCATCAGCTCAAAGAGGTCATCCACCGGGATGCCCTCGCGCCCGGCGATGCGCTTCATGATCGCGTTGTAGGACTGGATGCCGGTGGCATCGCTGTCGCCCACGGGCATGATGGTGCCAAAGATGATCTTCACGCCCGGAAACAGCTTGCGCAGCACGATCACCGTGCGTTCCACGGCGCTTTCGTACTCCTCCGGCAGGGAGAAGGGACGGCCGATGTGGTAATCGTCGCCCAGATCCCACAAGCCGCAGCTCCAGTGTACGATGTCCGGCGTGGGGAATTCGTTCAGCCAGAAGCGCAGGGAATTGAGCGTGTAACCGGCCCAGCGGCCGTTCTCGCTGGGGCCGTAGACCTCGGCGCGGCCCGCCAGCTGCTCGCGAACATGCGGTTCGTAGCCCTGACGCCGACTGTCGCCGAGGAGCAGGATCTTCTTGCATTCAGCCATATTGCTTCGTTCCTCCGTCCGTTACAGATGGGCCTTGATCTTCGCGATCATGTCCTGGTATTCCGCATCCGTCAGCTTCACCTGACCGGGATTCATGGCGAAGACGCCGCCCCATTCATAACCGTCGCGGTACTTTGGCACCAGATGGAAGTGCAGATGGCAGCCGGTGTCGCCATACGCGCCGTAGTTGATCTTGTCCGGATGGAAGGCTGCATGGATGGCCCTGGCTGCACGGTTGATGTCGGCAAAATACGCGTTGCGCTCCTCGTCGGACAGGTCGACCATTTCACTCACATGATCCTTGTAGGCCACGATGCAGCGTCCCGGATGACTCTGCTCACGGAAAAGAATGAGCGTGGAAACGGACAAATCGCAAATGACGATGCCGAACGCATCCAGCAGCTCGCCCCGCATACAGTAACCGCAGTTCTGATCCTTCATGGGGAATCCCTCCAGCGTTTTTCTTTATTATACTCGCTTCGCGGAAGCTCCGCAAGGGGCAATCGCCCCGGAATCATCATGCCCTATTGACTTTCCAGCTGCAACATGGTAGTATTGGCTCAATGAACAACGAATGGAGGGAATTGTCAGATGTCCGCTTCTTCGATCATATCCATGATGTTAGCCCTGTGCATGTTCTTCACACCTGCTGCGCTGACTGCCAGCGACTGCGAAATCACGCCTGCAACGATAACCCTTGAATCTGCCGATGGCCTGTCCCTCTCCGGCGGTCTCACGTTAACAGCCGATGGCTCCCCTGCGATCTTCCTGGATGCCAGCGGCAATGGCCTGAGCGCCACCGGAGACACGGCCTATGTCACCATCGCGGGCACCAGCTACGCCGTCCCCGTTGAGGAGCTGCTGCAGCTGCTGGCGGCTTCCTCCATGTCCGTCCCCGCGCCCACCGAGGAAGACATGATGGCGCTCATGGCCTTCGCGACCGGCCTCTTAAGCAATGCGCCCCGTGATGCCGTCAGCATGTCCGTCATTGGCAACGGTCTTTCCTTCTCCGTGAACGTGGACAAGCTGTGCGATTATCTGCACACCGGCGTTCCGACCATGCTGAACACCTATGCATCGTACCTGGATCCCGTTTTAGAAAAGTACTCCCCCTACCTCTTCGGCGAGGTCATCACCTCCGCGCAGCTGGCCGAGGTCTGGCCCCAGCTGGGTCTGGATCAGGTGGAAACAGGCTTCAGCGCCCAGCTCAGCGTGATCCAGTCCAGAAACAGCGTCATGCTGATCGGTCAGGTGGCTGATGTTTCCTTCATGGCCACCATCTCCGAGTCAAATCTGTCCGCCACTGTGACCACTGCCGACGGCACCATCTATGCCATCGACACAGCCGACTTCGCCACCATCGCCGCCATCCTTGCCGAAGTTCCGCAGCAGATCACAACCGATGCTTTCAGCGTTGTTGAGACAAACACGGTAAACGAGTCCAGTCATCGGATTGACACCCTGACCTGTAAGCTCGATACCACCACACTGTCCAGGGATCTCAATCGCGGTTTGGCATACACCTTCGCGATGCACAGCACCGAGGTGGATCAGTTGCTGAACAAGTACCGCAGCTGGTTTGCCCTGACGGATGAATCCCTGGCTGAACGGCTTTCTGCCAGGTTCCTGATTGATACCTTCAACAAAGGCACGGTTTTCCTCCCCGCCCTGACCGGCGAGCTTTGCATCACCTGCAATCAGCGGACCCGGGACTATACAGTCGACGGCTATCTGGGCGCCGTCACGCTGAACGGTGTGATCTGTACCAATTCCATGGATACCACCGCTTCCTTCACGCTCGCCTATCCCGATCGCTACAATGATTTCGTTCTCTCCCTGGACTACTCTGAAAGCTATGATGACGGCCTCACCTGCACCGTTCATTGCAGCGAGAACCTGCTGGGATTCCGTACATTGACATTCTACATGAACGACATATACGGATGGATGAGCTGGAACCTGACCACCGATACCAATGTACTGCGAGCCACGTATTCGGATTTCGAGCAGCACCTGGAGCTCAAGCTCGGCGCAATCAGCGCATCTCTGCGTGTGGATGCGAACGATGCCCTGCATTTCGACCTCTACAGCCCGCAATTCTTCACTGCTCTGCACGTTGACGAGTCCAGCTTCAACCTGGATACCACATTGGGCGGCATTGATTACGCTGAGAACCGCGAGGGTTTTGTCCTCAACGGCTATCTCATTGATTTTGACTCCTACTATCATGCTCGCACCGCCTTCGGCCTGAGCTATGTGGACAGCTGGAATGAAAGCTCTGTCACGGGCTATCTGAACACATCCTCCGGCGAATCCTACCGCATGAGCCTCCACGCCAACGGCATCGACCTCTTCCTTGACGGCACGGAATACGCCATCCGTCCGGTCAAAACCGATGATCCCAACAAGACGACCCTTACCATTGCGGAGAATGGCGAGATCATCATGACGTATGTGCTGACCGAGACGCGCACAACCGTCATCGCCCAGCTATACGACGGTACCGATGTCTCCGAAGCCGCCGTTCCCATGTATACGCTGACCCTCGATCTCGCGCCGGAAGCCTTTGTCGCACCTGCCGATGCAACGGTCGTCGACGCGATGACCTTCCTTGAAAAACTCATCACCCTCCTCGACTGATTGACCGACATGAAGCAGCCCGGAAGCATCGCCTCCGGGCCGTTTTCTGTGCGGCTATATTCGAAGCCTCGTTGCAATACGTCGGTTTACTCCCCCGCCTTGAAGTTGTATACCGGCTTGATCCGGCAGACGATTTCCGCCGTCGGGCCGATCTGCGCCACAATTTCTTCCATGGGCTTGTAGGCCATCGGGGATTCGTCCAGTGTGGACAGGTCGATGCTGGTGGTGTATATGCCTTCCATCTCGCGGCGGTACTCCTCCATGGTCAGGGTGTGGCTCGCCGCTGATCGGCTCATCAGGCGGCCTGCGCCATGGGGTGCGGAATAGTTCCATGCTTCGTTTCCCTTGCCGATGCAGATCAGGCTGCCATCGCGCATGTTGATGGGAATCAGCAGCCGTTCTCCCGCCATGGCAGAGACAGAGCCCTTGCGCAGGATCATCCGCTCTGTGTCGATATAGTTGTGGATGGTGGTGAAGGCATCCTCCGCATGCAGGCCCATGCTCCCCAGGATCACATCGACCATTGCCTTGCGGTTCAGCGCCGCATAGTGCTGCGTGATGCGCATGTCATGGATGTAATCATCGAACAGGCTTCCTTCCACATACGCCATCTCCCGCGGGATATCCACCTGCCGCTCCGCACGGGTCTGCTTCAGATACGCCTCGATTTCCCGCGCACGCCCTTCCGCCTTCATCCGGGCTACAACGCTGCTGGTACACCGTGCCTTCGCGGTCAGCGCTTCCCATCCGGCGCGCTGATAGTACTCGGCAACCTGCTTGCCCAGATTGCGGCTGCCGGAATGGACAACCAGATACAACGCGCCCTCGTCATCCCGGTCCATCTCGATAAAGTGGTTGCCGCCGCCAAGGGTGCCAAGGCTCAGCTCCGCGCGGTCGAGATCCATCTCCTGAGCGCAGCGCAGCGCCTCCAGATCAATCTCCTTGCAGAGCGCATGACGGGACCCCCGGATGCACCGGCCTGCCGGGATGTGCGCACGAATCGCGGCATCCAGCTGTGCAAAATCAACCTCACGCTCCCGAATCCGCACCGTTTCCATGCCGCAGCCGATATCCACACCGACCATGGCTGGAACCGCCTTATCCGTCAGCGTCATGGTGGTTCCGATGGTGCAGCCCTTTCCGGCATGGACATCGGGCATAATGCGGATGCGGCTGTCCGCAAAGACTTCCTGATTGCATACCATGCGAATCTGCTCTGCCGCCTTCTCTTCGATCGCGGATGCATAGCACAGCGCTGTGTTGTGCTTTCCTTCAATCTGAATCATGTCCGATTCCTCCCTTCCGATCCATCCGCAGTATACCAGAGATTCCGGATGCCCACAATGAAAAAAAGCTGCGATGCGCAATCCATTATTTTCCTGATTCGTTATGTTCCCATACTCATACTAATTCTCGTTAAAAAAGTTGCATCGAGCGCAGTGAATTTTTCGTTCTGGCAAAGCTGAGTGAAGCGAGGCGTACTGGAAGTACGTTGAGCGGAACGAAGCAAAGCCAGAGCGGAAAAGGCGCTGCGCGAATGTAACATTTTTATTGAGAATTAGTATCATCTGTTTGCTCTTGACATTCCGCCTGATCTGATGCACAATAATGGAACAGAAAGGATGATTGACATGAAATGGCTGATTGCTTCCGACCTGCACGGTTCCGCCCGATACACCCGCGAGCTGCTCACCGCCTTCGACCGCGAGCAGGCTGACCGGCTGCTGCTGCTGGGAGATATTCTGTATCACGGGCCCCGCAATGACCTGCCGGCGGAATACGCGCCCAAGGCTGTTATTGGTATGCTCAGCGAACGCAAGGAGCGCATCCTGTGCGTCCGCGGCAACTGCGACACCGAGGTTGACCAAATGGTCCTCCCTTTCCCGATTCTGGCGGATTACGCGGTACTGCCCGTCGGGAATCGGCTGATGTACTGTACCCACGGTCATGTCTACAACGGTGCGCAGCTGCCGCCGCTGGTGCCGGGCGATCTGCTGCTGCATGGTCACACCCACGTTCCGCTCTGTGAGGTTCGCGAGGACGTGACCATCCTCAACCCCGGCAGCGTATCCATCCCGAAGGAGAACAGCTGGCATGGCTACATGACGCTGGAGAACGGCCTGTTCCGCTGGATGGATTTCGATGGCGCCTGCCATCGGGAATACAGCCTGTAAACGAAGCCCCGGCTACACCTGGCTTTGCCAGCGTGTCGAAAAAGTGCTTTTGGCACTTTTTCGCGGAATTGCACTCCGTCACTGTCAGGGCTGCAAGCAGCCCTGACGGCCGTTCCTCCGTGTAAGGAAAGTTTCCGGCAAAGCCGGAAACGCCCCGCCCGACCGGCAAAGCCGGTCGATACGAATACAGTCAGAGGGCCTGCGGGCCCTCCGACACCTTCCAAGTTATTCTGACAGACTGACGAGGCCCCGGCGTACCCGGGGCTTCTCGCTGCCTATTTCTCTTTTTTCTTCTGATACAGTGCTTCCTCCCGCTCAAAGAGGGCCTGCATCTGTCGGGTCGCTTCGTCGACAATCCGGTTGCGCTCGTCGATGGGCGCCGCCTCCGGGTCGTAAATGATCTCCGTGCCGAAGGAAACGGTTCGCATTCCCTTGTGCGCCAGCATCGGCAGGAAGCGGCAGCATTTGCCGGTCTTGTTGTAGTACACCTGCCCCAGCATCGGGAAGCCACGGAACAGCTCGCCCGGTCGGCCGCTCAGGTAGCCCGGCGCGTTCGGGTCAGCGTCCGGGTTCTCCGGGAAGATGAGCAGGTTGTCGCCCGCCTGCATCGCCTCCACCGACTGCCGGAAGGTTTGCATCAGCTCCCGGGGCTTGTTGCGGTACACGGGCACCGCCTCCAGCTTCTTCATGCCCCAGACGGAAATGTATCCCAGCAGCCGTGCCACCGGCCAGCGCAAGGGGCCCAGCCACTTGATCTGCGAAAAGGTGTACTTGTAGGTATACTCCGCCACTTCCTTCGGGTCGATCATCATGTCGCTGATGCTCCAGGAGCGCACGGGCACCGGGCAGAACAGCATTCCGGCCACAGGGCCATAGACCTCGCCATGGTTGCAGAGAAAGACGATGGGGTTGCTCTCGTCCGGATGGACGTGATCCGCATCCTTCAGGGTATGGCGGAAGGCCGGACGCAAAATCGCCATCAGCGCACGGATCAGCCACGGCTGCGTGTGCCGCTGAATCACGACGGATTCCAGCTGCTTCTCCAGCGCGGGATTCTCCCCGCCGCTCTCCCGGATGTGCAGAAAGCGCATCACCTTGTCCATATACCGGCTGCTCAGCGGAAAGCGCAGCGCGCAGATCAGCGCCATCAGTACCACCAGCAGCGCCGGCACAACCATCACCGGCTGGAACCTGGCCAGGATATCCGGCAGCGAATCCGGCAGCTCCTGCCTTCCCGACAGGAAGCACAGCGCCGTCAGCGCACCCAATGCCAGCATCTGCCCCAGCAGGGTTGCCAGCTCCCTGTTCGCCGCACGCAGCTGCCTGTAGCCCGTCAGGTCATCGCCGTAAGCAAAGCGTGCCACGGCGTGCATGGGCTTTTCCATCTCCTCCAGACTTGCCGCGCACAGCGCGCAGCCAATGGAGCAAAGGCCCAGACATACATAGGTATTCGTCAGATCAGGTTGACCTGATCCCAGCATCCAGCTGAAGGACGACAATGCGGCAATCCACATCATCAGGCCTACCAGGATCAGATTATCATGAGCGCCGCGCTGCTTCTTTTTCCTCCAGCGCAGGAACCAGCCCGCCGCTTCGCTGCCCACAAGGGTCATCAGCACAGCCATCGCCATGCGAATCAACAGCTGCTCCGCCGTCATAGCCAGGTAGGTGTACATGACAATCAGCGTCATTTCCATCGCAGCCACGATCCAGGACGTCAGGCTCTCAAAGACGATAAAGGCATTCGCCCTGCGGACATTCTGGCCCAACAGCTCCGCACCATTATCCGGTTCCGCCTTTTCCTCCTGCAGCCGGTCCCGCTCCTTGAGCATTTCGAAGAAGGAAACAAGGCTGCAGAGCACATAGCCGCCAAAAATCGGTAGAGACAGCTCCAGCTGCAAGCTGCACAGGAGCACGATCAGCACAATGATCGCAGCCACGCCGTGCCAGATCCCGGCATAGGTCAGGAAGCGCGGCTCCGTGAGCCGTCCGGAAGCGCTGAAGCGTGCCAGCCACTGGCATACGCTGTCCCGCACCTGCATCGAAAGCACCAGGGCAAACAGCAGCCACACCAGCGGGCTGAGCAGCGTCATCGGATACAGCACAATCAGGCACAGGCTCAGCAGCAGCATCAGCACCAGCAGCACCCAGCGAAGCGCCTTGGCACGCTGCGGCAGATAGCGCTCCGCACGGGCATTGAAGGTTTGCCCGAACACCGTAGCCACCTGAGCGCACATAAACAGAGCGCCGCCATAAACCGGCATCGCCGTCAGCGCCTGTGAAACCATCATGCAGTAGATATAGGCATACAGACTCGTCAGCGTGACCCGCATCATCTGCCCATGTGTTTTCTTCAAGGGGGAATACTCCTTTCTGCCGCAGCTCATACCCGGCCTTCCGCAGGTTGTCTGCAGTATATTGTAGCATAATCGACATGTCCTGACAACAACCAACTTCCGGTTTTCCACAGTTTGTTCTTGCATAATTCATACTTTTGGCGTATCATAGCATCGAAAGAAGTCCGATGACACAAAGGAGCATCCGTATGGCTGACGAAAATCTCACCCCCCTGTATACCGAGTCCGATCTGTCCAGCATATGCCGTCAAATACGGAAGCGCTGGCGTATCGTCTGCATTCCCTGCCTGCTGCTGCTGGGCATCCTGATCTGGTCGCTGACACAGCGCCTTGAATGGATCACCACCGCCTGCACCATCCTGATCGGCGGGCTCCTCATTGCCGTCTTTGATCTGGCCATCCGTCCGCTGAACTGCTACCGCAAGCATCTGGACAATGTCCTTCACGGCCGTATCCACGCCGTAACGCTGCCCTTTGTCTCCATCAGCGAGGATGTGAATCTGGTGGACGGAGTCGCCTACCGCTCCATGACCTGTCTGGATGTGGATGGCAAAGGCCGCCCCTATGACCGCCTTTTCTATTTTGATGCCCAGAAGCAGTTCCCTGATTATCAGGAGGGCGATCAGCTGCTCATCCGGCACCACGGATTGCTGATAGCGGATATTCATCGTGCCTGATGTGACGGAAGGATCATCACGTCCGCACAACCACGAAAAAGCCACCTCGCTCGACTGCGAAGTGGCTTTCTTTGGATGCGTTCGGTTCGGTTTCTTCTCTATTCCGCGTTGCGATCACAGATTGGCCTTGAAGAAGGACTCCATGGCAGCGATGGCCTCATTTTCCTGCGGGCCTTCGGCTGTCACCGTCACCGTGTCCCCCTGCTTCACCCCCAGCGTCATCAGCTTCATCAGCTGGCTTGCCTTGGCGGTCTGTCCGTCCTTCTCCACCGTAATCACCGTATCAGGGAACGCCTTGACCTCCTTCGCCAGCAGCCCGGCCGGGCGCGCATGAATCCCCAGCGCATCGCTCACCGTGTATGTAAACCGTTTCACAGCTATCGCTCCTTCCTGCCGTTCACAAGGCGTCCTGACCGTTCAGCCGTCCGTAGCGTCTCGCCATCCCGTACAGCTCCTCCATCAGCTCCGCGTTCAGCTGTTCCCTTGTCAGCCGCCAGCGCCAGTTCGTTCCAATGGTGGAGGGTCTGTTCATCCGCGCCCGGTTGTCCAGGCCGAGAGCATCCTGCATGGGGATGATGCACCATTTTGCCGCGCTGCGCATCGCCAGGGCAATGAGCGGCTTGTGCAGCGCCTCCTCCGGGGTGTAGTGATCGCACAGGTAGTCCCGCGTCATGCGCCGTTCCTCCGGGCGGATGGATTGAAGCCAGCCCCGCAGCGTCTCGTTGTCATGGGTGCCGGTGTAGACAACGCTGTTGACCGGATAGCGGTGCGGCAGATAATCGTCGGCAGCGCCGCTGTCCCGTGCATCAAAGGCAAATTCGAGCACCTTCATGCCCGGAAAACCGCTGCGCTGCACCATCCGGCGAACCGAATCCGTCACATAGCCCAGATCCTCCGCAATCACCTCATGGACCCCAAGCTGCTGCTCTGCCGTGCGGAACAGCTCCAGCCCCGGGCCCTTTTCCCAATGCCCGTCCACCGCGGTTTCCGCGCCGTAGGGGATGCTGTAATATGCGTCAAAGCCGCGGAAATGGTCAATGCGCGTCACATCATAAAGCCGGAAGCAGTGCGCCAGACGGCTCAGCCACCATTGATAGCCGGACGCGCGATGGGCCTCCCAGCGGTAGAGCGGATTCCCCCACAGCTGTCCCTGCGCGGAGAAGCCGTCCGGCGGACAGCCGGCGACCTGCACGGGCCTGCAATGCTCATCAAGCTGAAACAGCTGTGGATTGGCCCAAACGTCGGCGCTGTCCATGGCAACATAAACCGGGATATCGCCGATGAACCGCACACCGCACTGATGCGCGTAGGCATGAAGCTGAGCATACTGCCGGAAGAACTTGAACTGCAGGTACTGCTGGAATTCGATCTCGCCGCGCAGCTGCCCGCTGTAATGGGCCAATGCCTCCGGGCTGCGCAGCCTGATCTCCTCCGGCCATTCCTGCCAGCTCCGACCGCCGAAGCCCTCCTTGAGCGCCATGAACAGCGCATAGTCCTCCAGCCACCAGGCATTCTCCTGTACAAAGCGCCGGAAACCGGCATCTTCATGGATGCGACTGCGCTCCCATGCCTTCCTGAGCAGCGGATACCGGGCATGATACAGCCTCCCGTAATCCACGTCCACCGCGTCCTCCCCGAAATCGGCCGCGTCGCACTCCGCCTCCGTCAGTACGCCCTCCTCCTGCAGCGCTTCAAGGCTGATGAAGTACGGGTTCCCGGCGAAGGTCGAGAAGCTCTGATACGGGGAATCGCCATAGGACACAGGGCCGAGGGGCAGCATCTGCCAGAAGGTCTGCCCCGCCCCCTTCAGGAAATCCACAAAATCATAGGCACATTTGTCAAAGCAGCCAACGCCGTAGCGCGACGGCAGGCTTGTGACAGGCAGGAGAATCCCTGCGGCACGGTTCATCCATCCTCCTCCTCCGCATCCGCTTCATAGTCTGCCCAGGAGGGTTCGATAACATCCGCTTTTTCTGTATCCTGCGACTCCGTTTCGACCATCACCGCATAATGGTCGGACACCGCCGGCAGCTTTTCGCCATTGAATACGACGCAGGATGTCAGGATCCTGACCGGCATGGAGCACCAGATATGGTCGATCCGCATCCCCTTTTCCGCCGTATCGGGCAGTCTGTTCTGCCAGCCGTCAATCGCACCGGGCATGGACATGCCGTCGTCCTTCACAGCCGCCAGCATGTAGGTGTCATACCAACCGGCAGCCGCGATCTTGTCATAGCCCTCGCCGCGCAGCTCAGCCGGTGAATTGAAATCTCCCATCAGCCAGACAGGCGCATGGCGGGGCTTGCTGGTCAGGAAGGCATTGAGCACCTTCCACTGGGTCAGGAACGGCTCCTGCTCGTCCTCCCACCAGCCCATATGGACAGTGTAGAACCAGTCGATCAGCCCCTCGACCTGCACGCCCAGCACCTTTCGGGTTTTCCAACGGCTGTACTCCTCCGAGCGGCTGATGAGGAAGCTCTCCACATGGGTGATTTTACGTCCCAGCGACAGAATCGCCAGGCCCTCATCGTATTTTCCATAGCCCACCTTGATGGGCAGGTAGGTCCAGCTGCAATCCACGCCTGCTTCCCGCAGCAGCCGCGCCACATGCGCCGCGTGATTGTCCGCCCGGAGCGGAATGCTCTGCTGTGCCGGGACATAGCCCGCCTGCAGCCCTTCCTCCGCCAGCGGCGCAGCGATTGTCTGATTCACCTCCTGCAGCGCGACGATATCCGGCCGTTCAGCCAGCACGCCCTCCGCAAACATCTTCAGCTTCACGCCGTAGTTTTCCTCAATGAGGCTGTGGGTATTGAGCGTCATGAGCTTCATGAGATCGCCTCCATTTGCAAGCATCCCGAGAAAGGCAAAACACGCTGCATACCTGCACTGCAGCACCAGCGTGTCCAAAAAGCGGCTGCGGCCACTATTATTGAGGAGAAGGCACGCCGCATGCGGACGGCGCAAATCCGCCTGATCGCTATGCTCCCGGCCGTCGGATACGAGTCAGAGGGCCCGCGGGCTCTCCGACACCTCCCAAGGCTTTTGAACAGACTGTGGGCGCATCTCTCCCTGTCACTTTTTGCGCTTCCTGATCTTCGCCACAAAAAAGCCCTCATGCAGCGCCGTGGGCTTGACGCACACCACGCCGGGCAACACCGTCGGGAGCAGCATCCCGTCGGTCAGGCCCAGCGTCTCCGGCGCAATCGGGACAATTTCTGCCTGCATTCCCGGCAGTACGGCCTGCAGCACCTGCTCGTTCTCCTCCCGGAGAATCGAGCAGGTCGAATAGACCATATCGTGCCCGGCGCTCAGGAGCGTCAGGGCCTTTTTCAGCATGGCCTTTTGCGTATTCGCCGTTTTTGCCACCCAGTCCGCCGTCATGCGGCGCTCCGGCTCGCCCTCGGCAATCAGGATTGTGCCGCTGCCGGTGCAGGGCGTATCCAGCAGCACCTTGTCAAACTTGAACAGGTCGTTCAGCTGACGCGCATCCGTACACATGACATGGACGCGGGTCGCGCCCTGCCGGTCGAGGTTGAACTGCAAGCGATCCGCGCGGATGCGGTTCTTCTCGCAGGCTGTGATGAGCGCGCCGTTTCCGCTGAGGGCTGCCATCTGCGTGGTCTTGCCGCCCGGCGCCGCCGCCATGTCCAGGATGGACTCCCCCTTTTGCGGGTCCAGCACCAGCGCAGGCATCATCGAGGACAGGCTCTGCAGATACATGCAGCCCGCTTCATATTCCGGCAGCGCCTGCACGGCCTCCTCCCGGACGCCCGGCAGGACGAATGCGTCCCCATACCACGCTTGCCGCTCATAGGCAATGCCTGCCGCATCCAGCGCCGTCATCACGGCTTGCGCATCGCTGCGGAGCGGATTGGCCCGAAGCGTCACCGGGCGACGGACGAAGCCCGCGCAGATCTCCCGCGCGAGGGCTTCGCCGTATTGCTGATTGAGGCGCTCCGTCAGCAGCGCCGGAATGGCTGGCAGCATGGACAATTCTCCTTTGTACGTCAGTGCCGCGCAGGCCGGCGCGACATGCGTTTCTTCTTTCCGGGGCATTCAAAGAGCTTCCGGGGCTTTTCCTGCACGATACCGCCTCCTTTGGACGCAGTATATCCGCAGGATATGCCATTTATGCTTCATTCACTTCCGTGTGAACGCACCGTGCCCCTTTTGCAGAGGGAAACGCCGGATTCACGCATCAGCCGTCACAGCGCATGGATGGTATCCATGTCCGCCTGAGGATTTGCACTGCCGAACATGGCGGTGCCCATCACCGCTACGTCCAGCCCGTGCGCCCGCAGCACCGCAGCATTCTTCATCGACACGCCGCCGTCCGCCTCCAGCAAGCCCGCATAGCCCATGCGGCGCAGGTCATCCAGCTTGCCCAGCATGTCGGCGTTGAACCTCTGCCCGCCGAAGCCCGGCTCCACGGTCATCACCAGCACCATGTCCGCCAGCGGCAGCAGATCGCGAATCTCCTCCGCCGCCGTGCCGGGCTTGACGGACAGCCCCGCCATCACGCCGCGAGCCCGGATATGCCGCAGCACCGCCGCCGCGTCGCCGGGAATCTCGACATGGATGGTCAGCACCGCCGCGCCGGCATCGCAAAACACATCCACATACCGCTCCGGGTTGTCCATCATCAGATGCACATCCAGTGGCAGCGCCGGAAAGCGCTTGTGCAGCGCCGCCACCAGCGCCGGGCTGTAGCTGAGATTCGGGACAAAATGCGCATCCATGATATCCACATGGAGCCAGTCCGTACCCGCGTCGATCATGCGCTGCACGTCGCGCTCCATGTTCAGCAGATCCGCTGCCAGGATGGAAGGAGCCACCTTCATATGCTTATCCTCCAAATCGCGTCAGTTGTAGCGCTGCTTCCACGTTTCCCGCACGTCCGCCAGCAGCTGGCGGTAGCGGCTCACCCGCTCCGGGTCGATCTCCCCGGCCTCCACCGCCGCCGTGACCGCGCAGCCCGGTTCCCGGTCGTGCAGGCAGGGCGTGAACCGGCAGCAGCCCTCATGGGGCAGAAACTCCGGGTAGGCCTCCCGCAGCTTCTCCGGCTCCAGCTTCGCATCCAGCTCCAGCAGGCTGAAGCCCGCCGTGTCCAGCACGCGAATCTCGCCCGCCGCGCTCCTGCGGATCAGCAGCTGCGCATGGCGCGTGGTGTTCTTTCCCCGCTGGATTTTCTCGCTGATATCACCGGTTTCCAGCTCCAGCCCCAGCAGCGCGTTGAGTAATGTGGACTTTCCCACGCCGCTCTGCCCGGTCAGACAGCAGCAGCTTTCGCCCTGCATCAGCGCGCGCAGTTCGTCCAGCCCCTGCTTCTCCTTCGCGCTGGCAGTGAGCACCGGACACTCCGCGCCGCGATAGCTGCGGCGGATGCGCTCCGCCAGCGCCGGGTCCAGCTCGGACTTGTTGACCACAATGGCGGTCCTGATGTCCTGCAGCCGCGCCCGGATCAGCAGCCGGTCCACCAGCAGCAGATCGGGCTCCGGAGAGGGACAGATCACCACCAGCAGCAGGCTCACATTGGCCACCGGCGGCCGGATGCATTCGCTCGTGCGCGGCAGAATCTCCTCCAGCCAGCCATGCTCCTCCCCCTCGCCGGGGAGGAACAGCACCCGGTCACCCACCAGCGGCGAAATGTGCATCCGCCGGAATTTCTTCTTGCAGCGCAGAATATGCTCCGTACCCTCGTCATCCGCCGCCACGTAAAAGCCGCCGAAGCCGCGCACCAGCACACCCTGCCTGAGAATCTCCTCGCTCATTCAAACCTCACCGTATTGGCGTATTTGAAAACGTTGTTGACATAGACCTTGTAGGTGAACTCCCCCGCTTCATCGCTGACCAGCGGCACCTCCGGATGGCGGCTGGCGTTGGACGGGTAAAGCTCCTGGTAGACCGTCACCTCGCCGGCATCCGCCACCAGCGTCACGCGCACCGTCAGCAGGCTGTCGCTGGCGGGCAGCTCCAATTCCACGCTGGCGCGATGCAGCAGCGACTGCACCCGGTACACGCTCAGGGAGATCACCGTGCCCTGAATGACCGCCGTATCCGCCGTAATCGACTGGTATCCCACGCGGCCATGCAGGGATGTATCCTCCGTGTCCACATAGGTGATCTCCTCATTCAGCGTCAGCCCGGCCGCGCTGATCAGCTCCATCGCATCCTTCAGCTTCTGTCCCTGAACCCGCGGCACATACGCGATGCCGCCGGAGACCGTCACCTGAATCACGTCGCCCTGCTGGCACACGCTTCCCGCCTCCGGCACCTGCTTGAGCACGAAGTCCACGTCATGGGTGCGGGATACAACGCGCTCCACCACCGACAGCGTCAGGCCATAGGCCTTGAGCGTCGTGGTGGCATCCTCCAGCGTCTTGTTGCGGATGTCCGGCACTGTCTGCTCCCGCGTCTGCGGGCCCTTGGAGACCGTCAGCTTCACGGTGTCGCCCTTGCGGAGCGTCGAATCCTCCTGCGGCATCTGCGTGATGACGATGCCCGGCGCTATGGTATCGTGATAGGCCTCCACCACCTCCGCATTCAGGCCGATGCGCTTGATCTCACGGATTGCGGCGTTCACCTCGCTGTCCCGGTACAAATCGACCGTCACGCTGTTGACCACCTTGTCCACAATCGCCGACGTGCCCACATAGATCCCGTAGATCACCACCATCGCCAGCACAGCCGTCATCAGCCACAGCTTCGCGTCGGGCTTTTTAGCGCGGCTGCGGCCGGTTGTCTGACGCACGCGGCTCCCCGTTGCGGGCACCGCCGACGGCGTCGTCAGCTGCGGCTGCTGCATGGTCTGCACCAGACGCGGCTGCATCTCCTGCACGCGGCCCTCCAGGGCCATACGCAGCTCGGAGGCCATCTCCCGGGCGGAATGGTAGCGGTACTGGGGATTCTTCTCCATCGCCTTCATGCACACATGGCAGATGGCGTCCGGCACATCGGGCGCATAGCGCTGGATGGGCTCGGGCTGGGCGTGCAGGTGCTGCATGGCAATCGCAACGGGGCTGTCGCCGTCAAAGGGCACGCGCCCGGTGAGCATCTCGTAGAGCGTCACGCCCACGGAGTACAGATCGCTGGTCACATCCGTCCCCTGCCCCTGGGCCTGCTCCGGGCTGAAGTAATGCACGGAGCCCATGACAGAATCGCCCCGGGTAAGCGTGGAGGAGTTGGCCATGCGGGCGATGCCGAAGTCCGCAACCTTGATGTGACCGTCGGCGTGGACAAGGATGTTCTGCGGCTTGATATCCCGGTGGATGATGCCGTTTTGATGGGCGTGCTGGAGCGCCGACAGGATGCGGATGGTGATCTGCACCGCCGTCACGGGCCGAAGCCGCCCGTTCTGCCGGATGACCTCCTTGAGTGTCTGCCCCTTGACATATTCCATGATGAGATAGCGGTTTTCGCCGTCCATGCCCACATCCAGGAGGTTGACGATGTTATGGTGGGTCATCTTCGAGGCCGCTTCCGCCTCGCGCTGAAAGCGGCTGACGAACTCCGCGTCCCGGTTGAACTCGGGCTTGAGCACCTTTACCGCGACGGAATGCCCGGTGTTGCGGTCAATCGCCCGATAGACGATGGCCATGCCGCCCACGCCGATCTGCTCGACCAGCACATAGCGCCCGGCCAGTATCCTTTCCTTCATCGCGCGGCCTCCCCGTCACACAGGACGATCACGCTGATGTTATCCCGTCCGCCCGCATCCAGCGCCGCCTGCAAAAGCCTGTTCACAGCCTCCTTCGGCTCATTCTCCTTCAGCGCCGCCTCCATCTCCGCATCGGACACACAGCCGTGCAGACCGTCGGAGCAAACCAGCCAGATGTCACCTGAGCGGCGTTCCTCCACGGCAAGGTCAACGTCAATCTTCTCCTCCGTGCCCACCGCGCGGGTGATCACGTTCCGGTTGGGATGATTCTCCGCCTGCTCCGGCGTCAGATAGCCCAGGCGCACCAGTTCAGCCACGAGGGAGTGATCGTCCGTCATCTGCTGGAGCTTGCCCTCCCGCAGGCAGTAGATGCGGCTGTCCCCCACATGCCCGATGTACACGAAGAACTCGCTCATCCACAGGACGGAGAGCGTGGTGCCCATTCCGGAGAGCTTTTCGTCCTCCTGCTGCTGCCTGTAGATCGCGGTATTTGCCGCCTCGAAGGCGCTGCGCAGCGCATCCAGCGAGGGCTTCTGGCCCTGCAGGGCATGGAGCAGCTCGTCCCGGGCGGCGGCTGAGGCCGTTTCACCGCCGTTGTGGCCGCCCATGCCGTCCGCCACGCCGTACAGGCCGATCTCCTCCGCTTCCAGCAATACGTCCTGATTCTTCGCGCGTACCTTGCCCACATGCGTAACGCCGCATTCGATCAGCACCGCTCCGGTGTCCTCCTTCGCGGGAACCGCGGCTTCCCTGTCGCTTGCAAAATCCGTCAGACGCTTCCTTGAGTCCCGGGTGAAGTGATACTTGCGGATCATGGCTGCTCTCCCATCATTTTTCGTCGTTGTTCTGCTGCAGGGTCTTGCGGCGCAGCTGGCCGCAGGCGCCCTCGATATCATCGCCCATCTCCCGGCGGCGGGTGACGGAAATGTGCAGGTTTTCCAGCGTGGTCATGAAGCGGCGAACCGTCGCCTCCGATACGCCCTTCAAATCGCGCTCCTCCACCGCGTTCAGCGGAATCAGGTTCACATGGCACTGCAGTCCGCGCAGCCTCAAAGCCAGCTCAACGGCGTGCTTCTCCTCGCAGTTCACACCGCCCACCAGCGCGTATTCAAAGATGACGCGGCGGCCGGTCTTTTCCACGTAGTTCCGGCAGGCCTTCAGCAGCTCGTCCATCGGATACGCTTTGGCGATGGGCATGGTCTGACGGCGGATGTCGTCATTGGGCGCATGGAGGGACACGCTGAGGGTCACCGGCAGATCCTCCTCCGCCAGCTGGTACATCCTCGGCACGATGCCGCAGGTGGACAGGCTCACGTTCCGCAGGCCGATCTGCACGCCCTCCGGCTCCCGCAGGAGCCGCAGAAACCGCATCACGTTGTCATAATTATCCAGCGGCTCACCGCTGCCCATGAGCACCAGGTTGTGCACCCGCGGGCTCTGTCCTTCCTCGATGGGCAGGGCGTTGTCCGCGATATACCGGTTGGCGCACAGCACCTCCCCCAGCATCTCTCCGGCCGTCAGGCTGCGGACGCAGCCCTCCAGCGTGGACGCGCAGAAGGCGCAGCCCATCCGGCAGCCCACCTGCGTGGAAATGCACAGGGTATACCCATGATGATAGTGCATCAGCACGCCTTCGACGCAATTCCCGTCCCGCAATCCGAAAAGGAACTTCACCGTATCGTCGAGCTCCGAGCGCCGCTCCTGCAGGATGCGAACCGGCTGCGCGACGGCTTCGGCCTTCAGCTGCTCCCGCAGTGCAAGGGGCAGATTGGTCATCCCGTCAAAATCCGCGCCCTGATGGATCCACCGGAAAATCTGCTTCGCCCGGAAGGCAGGGAGCTTCCGCTCCCGGCACCAGTCCGTCAGCTCGGATAGAAAGAGCCCTGTCAGCTCGGTCATCAATGCGATCCTCCACAAATGAAATCAGCGCCTGCGCCGCATCCGGCAGATGTAGAAGCCCTCCACGCCGTCCCGGTTGGGCAGCAGCTGCAGCCCCACGTCCGCCTTCTCACGGAATTCCGCCGGAATGCTCTCCGGCAGCGGCGCCAGCTCAAACTCCGGATGCCGCGCCAGAAACGCCTGCGCCTGACGGACATTCTCGTCCTTGAGCACGGAGCAGGTGGAATACACCAGCGTGCCGCCGCGCCTGACATAGGGTGCGACGGTATCCAGCAGCTTTGCCTGCAGCGCCACCAGCTCCGCCACGGACTCCGCCGTCACGCGGTACTTCACATCGGGCTTGTCCGCCATCACACCCAGACCTGAGCAGGGCGCGTCCAGCAGCACCGCGTCCATCGTGTTCTCCAGGTCGGGACGGTAGACGGTCGCATCGCGCTGCATCGGGCGCACGTTTTCAAGGCCCAGCCGCCTGACCTGCGCGGCAATCAGGTCGGTGCGGTGCGCATGAAGCTCCCACGCCTGCACGCGGCCGGACGCGCCCATCATCTCCGCCATCAGGCAGCTCTTGCCGCCCGGCGCCGCGCAGCAGTCCAGGATCTGCATCCCGCGCCGGGGGTCAACCGCCAGCGCCGCCATCATGGAGGATTCGGACTGGATGGAGAATTTGCCGCCCACAAAGCCCGCGTCATGCGCGATCTCCGCCATGTTGCGGATGCGCCAGGCGTGGGGCACCCGACCGGGCTCATGCTCCCAGACCTTCTCGGACAGGAAGGCCTCGAAGGCCGCGTCATCCATACGGGTCAGGTTCGGGCGCACGGTGATGTAGCTGTCGTGGCTCCGGGTGCTCATCAGGTCGATGGCCATGTCGCCCCAGTCGGCCACGAGCTTCTCCACCAGCCATTCCGGCACGCTGTGACGGATGGACAGCGCCTTGATCGGCTCCGCCTGCGGATCCGGGAACCTCAATTCGTCCTTCTGGCGGACAAGGTTGCGCAGGATGCCGTTGCACACGCCCGCCAGCCCCTCCATGCCCAGCTCCTTGCACAGCACCACGGAGGTGTTGCACGCGGCGCTCTCGGGGATGCGATCCTCCAGCAGAATCTGACACGCGCCCAGACGCAGGATGTTGCGCAGCTTGATGTCGGTATCCGGCTTGGCCATGATCTGATCCAGCACCCAGTCCAGATAGATTTTGCACTCGATGGTATCATAAGCCAGACGCGCCGCCAGACGGCGGTCGATGACCGGCAAGCCGCAGCTGCGCAGCTTTTCGTCCATGACAAGGTGGATGAACTTGTTCTCCTCCGTCACCGCGCGGATGACCTCCAGCGCCAGACGGCGAGCCGGCAGCCCCTCCTGCTGCTCGGGGCGGGGCTTGCGCTCCGCGGCAGGGCGCGCCGGACGCATCCCCGGACGACCAGTACCGGAATAGGGACGATTCCCCACCGGCTTGCCACCAAACCCTGGTTTTCCCGCAGGACGCGCATGTTCCTTTCCACCAAACGCAGAATTCGGGGTGCGGTTTTGGCTTCCTTCCCCACTTATCGCAGGTTTCTCCCCACGGTATGCAGGCTTCTCCCCACGGAAGGCAGGCTTCCTGTCGCCATTCTGGGCGTGATCCCCACCGAAGGCCGGTTTTGCGCCCTGCGAAAAGGTTCGCTTTCCACCGAAGGTGTCCCTATTCTCGCCATTCGCAGCCTTGAAACCACCATGGCCACCATTCTTGCCGCCATACGGCGGTTTGTTTCCACCAAAGGAACGCTTTGCGCCCTGATTCGCAGGTCTGTTCCCACCAGAGCCGCCGTTCCGGCCTCCCCTGTTCTGATTATCCATTGCTCTCTTCCTCTTTCAGCACGCTGCCGACGGTCATCGGATGACCGCGCAGATAGTCCTTCGCATGCATGGGCTTGCCACCGGGAGCCTGCAGCTGGGTGATCGTCACCGCGCCGCTTCCCGCGGCGATGGTCAGCCCCGCCTTCGGGTCAGCCGTGACAATCTCGCCCGGTACACCCGTGCCCTGTGCGGTTTCCGCCCGCAGCAGCTTCAGCCGCCCGCCGGGGATCGCCGTTGAGCAGCCCGGCCAGGGATTCAGGCCGTGGATGCGGTTCACGATCGCCGATGCATCCTGTGTCCAGTCGATGACGCCCATCTCCCTGGTCAGCATGGGGTCATAGGTCATGCGCGCATGATCCTGCGGGATGCGTACGAGCGTCCCGGCCTCCAGCTGCCGCAGCGTGTCAATCAGCAGCTTCGCGCCCAATTCCGCCATGCGCAGGGTCATTTCGCCCGCCGTCTCCCCCGGAATGCGGGGCGTTTCCGCCCTGAGCAGCATGTCGCCGGTGTCGATGCCCCTGTCGGTCATCATCGTCGTCACGCCCACCGTCTCGTCCCCCTGCAGAATCGCCCAGTTGATGGGCGCGGAGCCCCGATGGCGCGGCAGCAGCGATGCATGAACATTGACGGTCCCCAAACGCGGGATGTCCAGAATCTCCTGCGAGAGAATCTGCCCGAAGGCCGCCGTAACGCACAGGTCGGGCGCAAGCGCCTTCAAATCCTCCACGCCGTCCCTGCGGATGCGCTGGGGCTGGAACACGGGGATGCCCCTTTCCGCCGCAAGCTGCTTGACCGGGGAGAACGCCACCTTGTTGCCGCGCCCCCTGGGACGGTCAGGCTGCGTGAACACACCCACGACCTCGTAGCCGTTATCACACAGCGCCTTCAGGGACGGCACCGCGAACTCCGGCGTTCCCATGAAAACGATTCTCATTGCGCGTCGTCCTCCGGGATATGTCCCTCGATTTCCTCCGGCGTCAGCTCGCGGTCCATCACGTCGATGTACAGCGTGCCGTCCAGATGATCCAGCTCATGGCAGACCGCCCGGGCAAAGAAGCCCTCGGCCGTCAGCTCCTTCTTCTCGCCGTGGCGATCCTGATAGGTCACCGTCACCCGGTTGGGACGGGTCACCACCGCCTGACGGCCCGGCAGGGACAGGCAGCCCTCGCGGCCCGTCTGGGATCCGTCGCGGCTGGTAATCACAGGGTTCACCAGCTCGACGAGGCCATCGCCGATATCGATCACCGCCACCCGGCGCAGCACGCCCACCTGCGGCCCGGCCAGGCCCACGCCCTCGGCGCGGTACATGGTATCCGCCATATCCTTGAGCAGGATCGCCAGACGCAGGTCGAACTTCTCCTGCGGGCGGCACTCCTTGCGCAGCGTGTCGTCGCCAATGCGCACAATCTTACGAATCGCCATCGGTTCTCTCTCCTTACATCATCGTTGTCGGATTATATTCAAAGTACACCTCGGCGCCCTCGAAGGGCTCTCGGGCCATTTCTGTCAGGGCGGCGACAAATTCCTCTGTCTGGGGGTGTACAAGCAGCTTGAACATCACATGCCAGCGGGCTTTGCCCCGCAGCACCTTCACGCCCGGCTGATCCAGCCGCATCATCAGCGTGCGCTTCTTCCAAAGGGGATGGGACTCCAGCAGCTTCCGGCAGCGCTCATGCAGCGCGGCAGCCGTCCGCTGCGCCGCCGCTTCCGCCGGACTTTCCACCAGCAGCCGCGCCATGATGGTGAAGGGCGGATACAGCGCCGTCCGCCGCCGCTGGAATTCCTGCTCAAAAAAGGCGCGGTAATCCTGCCGGGCGGAGGCGACGATCGTCTCGTCCTCCGGCTTGTAGGTCTGAATCACAACCTCGCCGGGAATGCCGCCGCGCCCGGCACGGCCCGCCACCTGCGTCAGGAGCTGAAAGGTGCGCTCCCGGCTGCGGTAATCGGGCAGGTTCAGCGTCATGTCCGCCGCCACCACGCCCACCAGCGTCACCCTCGGGAAATCAAGGCCCTTGGCGATCATCTGCGTGCCCACAAGGATGCGCGCCCGTCCGCTGCGGAACTCGTCCAGCAGCTTCGCGTGACCGTCCTTCCCGCCGGTCGTGTCCACGTCCATGCGCACGGTTCTGACCTCGGGGAAGAGCCCTTGCAGCTCCTCCTCCACCTTCTGCGTACCGGCCCCGAAGTAGCGGATATACCGGCTCGCGCAGGAGGGACAGCGCTGGGGCGTATCGGCCACATGCCCGCAATAATGGCAGTGCAGCCTGCCGTCGCCGCCGTTCAGATGATAGGTCAGCGCCACATCGCAGTTGGGGCACTTCATCGTCATCCCGCAGCTGCGGCAGCTGACGAAGGAGCTGTAGCCGCGCCGGTTCATCAGCAGCATCGCCTGCTCCCCGCGGGCCATGCACTCCCGGAGCTTCGCCTTCAGCAGCCCGGAAAACACGCTGCGGTTGCCCGCCTCCATCTCCTGCCGCATATCCACCAGCGTCACCTGCGGCAACGGACGGTTGCCCACGCGATTGGGCATCTCCAGCAGCGTATAGTCCCCGCGCTGTGCCCGTGCAAAGGACAGGATGGAGGGCGTTGCGGAGGCCAGCAGCAGCGTCGCGCCCTCCTGCTCGCAGCGCCAGGCCGCCACATCCCGCGCATCGTAGCGGGGATGTCTATCGGACAGGTAGGTTGTTTCGTGCTCCTCGTCCACGACGATGAGCCCCAGACGCTCGCAGGGCGCAAACACCGCGCTGCGTGCGCCGATGATGACCCGCGCGTCCCCCCGGCGGATTCGCCGCCATTCGTCAAAGCGCTCGCCGGGCGAGAGCCGCGAGTGCAGCACCGCCGCCACCGCGCCAAAGCGCGAGCGGAACCAGCTGACCATCTGCGGCGTCAGCGCGATTTCCGGGACGAGGATCATCGCGGCCCTGCCGCGCTTGAGCACCTCACGCACCAGGCGGATGAACACCTCCGTCTTGCCGCTGCCCGTCACGCCGTGGAGCAGGAACCGGCCCTCCCCCTTCGCCATCGCGGGCAACACCACGTCCAGAACCTCCTGCTGCTGCGGGGTGAGTGTCGGGTCGGGCACGGCTTTCTCCGGCTCGTCGCCGCCCGGGCGGCGCAGCACCTCCTGTTGGCGCATGACGATCAGCCCGGCTTCCTCCAGCTGTCGGAGGGCCTCCAGCGGCTCCCGGACGAGCATCTTCAATTCGCCGACCGTCTTTGTTCCGCCGTCCCGGAGGAGGTTCAGCAGCATCCGCCGCTTGCGCGAGCGACCCTGTGCCTCAATCGCCGCATCGGCCTGCTCCGGGGCAATCGCCAGCTGCGCCACGGGCTGCGATTTCACATGGACGCGCCCGCCGCGCATCTCAGCCGGGAGCATCAGCCGGAGCGTCTCCGCCAGCGGACAGTGGGCATCCTCCGACATCCGGCGGGCGAGCCTCAGCAGATCGGGCAGAATGGCGGGATATTCCTCCAGCGGCGCGCGAATCTCCCGCAGCTTTTCCGGCGGCACATCGCACGTATCGGCAAAGCCGACGATCACGCCCTCCTTGATCATCCGGGCAAAGGGAACCTCCACCCGCTGACCGACGGAGAGCTGCATCCCATCGGGAATGCGATAGGAGAAGGTACGGGCTACGTTCTCATGCACAATGTCCACAATGACCTGCGCGTACATCTCCTATCACCCCCTGAAATGAAAATAGCCATCCTGAATAAAGGGTCATAGACCCCCAATATTCATTATACCTTCTTGGGCGCCGCAAAACAAGGGGGCGGCAGGGAGAAATTATCACAGCGGACACGAAATCCGGACGGTCAGCCATTCCCTGATGGAGATGGCGCACCGTCCGGATCGTTATGCGATTCTGACCACAGTAGTGCAGTCCTCAGCCGATGTACTCCTTACCGCCCAGGGGCTTCGCCCCATCTTCACATGGGCGGATGCCGCAGTCCTCAGCCGATGTACTTCTTCCCGCCCAGGGGCTTCGCCCCATCTTCACATGGGCGGATGGCGCCGTCTTTACCCGATGTACTCCTTACCGCCCATGTAGATGCGCAGCGCCTCGGGAATGCGCACGCGCCCGTCCGCCTGCAGGTTGTTCTCGAGGAAGGCAATCAGCATACGCGGCGGCGCCACGCAGGTGTTGTTGAGGGTGTGCGCGAAGTACTTCTGCTTGCCCTCGCCCTTGACGCGAATCTGCAGGCGGCGCGCCTGCGCATCGCCCAAATTGGAGCAGCTGCCGACCTCGAAATACTTCTGCTGACGCGGGCTCCAGGCTTCCACGTCGACGGACTTGACCTTCAGGTCCGCCAGATCACCGGAGCAGCATTCCAGCGTGCGCACCGGGATATCCAGGCTGCGGAAGAAGTCGACGCTGTTCTGCCAGAGGCGGTCGAACCACATGGGGCTCTCCTCGGGCTTGCAGACGACGATCATCTCCTGCTTTTCAAACTGGTGGATGCGGTACACACCGCGCTCCTCGATGCCGTGGGCGCCGACCTCCTTGCGGAAGCAGGGGCTGTAGGACGTGAGGGTCTGGGGCAGATCCTTCTCCTCCAGAATGGTGTCGATGAACTTGCCGATCATAGAGTGCTCGGAGGTGCCGATCAGGTAGAGATCCTCGCCCTCGATCTTGTACATCATGTTCTCCATCTCGGCAAAGGACATCACGCCCGTCACCACGTCGCCATGGATCATATAGGGCGGAATGACATACGTAAAGCCGCGGTCGATCATGAAGTCACGGGCATAGCTCAGGATCGCGCTGTGCAACCGGGCAACGTCGCCCATCAGGTAATAGAAGCCGTTGCCGCTGGTGCGGCGGGCGGAATCCAGATCAATGCCGCTCAGACGCTCCATGATATCCACGTGATAGGGCACCTCAAAGTCCGGCACGACGGGCTCGCCGTAGCGCTGCACCTCCACGTTCTCGCTGTCGTCCCTGCCGATCGGGACGCTGGGGTCGATGATGTTGGGGATGACCAGCATACGCTTGCGAATCTCCGCTTGCAGCTCGTCCTCCTTCTTCGCCAGACCCTCCAGCTCCGCCTTGTACTGCGCGACCTGCGCCTTGGCAGCCTCGGCGGCCTCGGCGGCACCCGCCTCGCCCTTCTTGGCGCGGCCCATCAGACCGCCGATCTGCTTGGAGGCCACGTTGATCTGATTGCGGAGCGCATCCGCCTGACCGATGGCGGCGCGGTATTCCCTGTCCATCTCGATCACTTCGTCCACAAGCGGGAGCTTCTGATCCTGAAACTTCTTGCGGATGTTCTCCCTGACGAGCTCCGGATTGGTGCGGAGCAGTGCGATATCCAGCATGACTGATTCCTCCTGTTCATGTCCTGTGGCGCAAAAAAGGCTTCTCCCCCGTATGCTGGGACGAGAAGCTCGCGTTGCCACCCAATTTGCTCACCGAAAGCCACGGTGAACCACCTTGATTGCGCTGTATCGGGCGACTCCCGGCAGACTCATCGCCTGCGCCCTCCGGAAATGGAAAGCCCTTCGCCGCCTGCTGATTCGCACCCTCCATCAGCTCTCTGAGAAGTCGGGAGAAAGGTCGTTTTCCGTCAAACGGGCCTATGTACAGCGCCTATTATACAACGGCTCGCGACGGATTGCAAGAGGAGCGCCGCTTTTTTCTTGTATTCAGGAATGCAGGTATCGGGAATTGGAAAGAAAGACTGTTCAAGCCCCGTTATCTATGGTATAATCATATCAGATACGCCAAGGAGGTGCAGCCATGCATACGCCCGTACTCTACATTGTGATCCCCTGCTACAACGAGGAAAAGGTACTCCCGCTGACCAGCGGGATGTTCCTCAGCAAGATCAACGACCTGTCCGCCGCCGGGAAGATCAGCCCGGACAGCCGCGTCCTCTTTGTCAACGACGGCAGCAAGGACAAAACCTGGGAGATCATCTGCGACCTGGCCAAACAGGACGAGCATTTCATTGGCATCGCCCAGAGCCGGAACCGCGGGCACCAGGCGGCGGTGCTGGCCGGCCTGATGGAAGCCAGGGACAGGTGCGACATCACCATCTCCATCGACTGCGACGGTCAGGACGATATCAACGCCATGGATCAGATGGTCGACGAGTATCTGAACGGCTGCGAGATCGTCTACGGTGTGCGCTCCAAGCGGGACACGGACACCTTCTTCAAGCGCTTCACGGCCGAGGGCTTCTACAAGCTGCTGGCCGCCATGGGCGTGGAGGTGGTGTTCAACCACGCGGATTACCGCCTCATCTCCGCCCGGGCCCTGAAGGAGTTCGCCAATTTCAAGGAGGTCAACCTGTACCTGCGCGGCATGGTGCCGCTGGTGGGCTTCAAGTCAACCAGCGTCTATTATGAGCGCCACGAGCGTCTGGCGGGCGAAAGCCACTATCCGCTCAAGAAGATGCTGGGACTGGCCTTCGACGGCATCACCAGCCTCTCCGTCAAACCCATCCGGATGGTGTTCTTCATCGGGCTGTTCATCATGCTGCTGTCCTTCATCGGCATCCTCTGGGCGGTCATCGCCGCGCTCGTGGGCAAGTCCGTCGCCGGCTGGGCAAGCCTTGCGTGCATCGTGTGCTTCATGGGCGGCATCCAGTGCCTGTTCCTGGGCGTGATCGGCGAATACATCGGCAAGATCTATCTGGAGGTCAAGGCTCGGCCCAGATACATCATTTCCGAGAGAACCTGGGACAGCGGCGACGAAGCGCAGCGCAGGAATAACCGTTTTCCTTGACGCGGACCGCTGCATCGTGTATAATCCATGATAACGTTGTCGTTCACGCAACAGGAACAGGAGGGTTTTGGATGCTTTACGAAGGAAAAATCTGGGTCGGCACAAGCGATAAGCCGGTGTGTCTCCTGCCGCAGATGGCAAACCGTCACGGACTGATCGCCGGTGCGACCGGCACGGGCAAAACCGTGTCCCTGAAGGTGCTCGCCGAGGGCTTCAGCGAGATGGGTGTGCCGGTATTTCTGGCGGACATCAAGGGCGACCTCTCCGGCATGGTGGAAAGCGGCGCGCATTCCGACGGCATCGCCAGGCGCCTTGGAAAATGCGGCGTGCCCAGCTTCCAGTATCAGGAGTTTCCCACCGTATTCTGGGATGTGTACGGCAAGCAGGGCCATCCCGTCCGCGCCACGGTCAGCGAGATGGGCCCGACGCTGCTGGCCCGGATGCTTGACCTGAACGACACGCAGACCGGCGTGCTCAACATCCTCTTCCGCGTGGCGGATGACGAGGGGATGCTGCTGCTGGACCTGAAGGATTTGAAGGCCATGCTGGCCTATGTGGGCGAAAATGCCCGCAGCTACACGCTGGATTACGGCAACGTCACCCAGGCCTCCATCGGCGCGATTCAGCGGGCCGTGGCGCAGCTGGAGGATCAGGGCGGCGACCTTTTCTTCGGTGAGCCCGCGCTGGAAATCTCCGACTGGCTGCAGGTGGACGGCAGCGGCCGCGGCGTGATCAACATTCTCGCTGCGGATCAGCTGTTCCAGCACCCGAAGATGTATTCCACCTTCCTGCTGTGGATGCTCAGCGAGCTGTACGAGTTGCTGCCCGAGGCCGGCGATCTGGACAAGCCGCGGATGGTGTTCTTCTTCGACGAGGCGCACCTGCTCTTCAACGACTGTCCCAGGGCGCTGCTGGAAAAGCTGGAGCAGGTTGTCCGGCTGATCCGCTCCAAGGCCGTGGGCGTGTACTTCGTCACGCAGAATCCCTGCGATATTCCCATGAGCATCCTCGGCCAGCTGGGCAACCGCATTCAGCACGCGCTGCGCGCCTATACGCCCCTGGATCAGAAAGCCGTGCGTACCGCCGCCCAGACCTTCCGGGCAAATCCGGGCTTTGACACCGAGGAAGCCATCACCCAGCTCAAAACCGGCGAGGCCCTCGTGTCCTTCCTGGATGAGGATGGCGCGCCCGGTATCGTCGAGCGTGCAACCATCCTGCCGCCGCAGTCCTCCATGGACGCCATCGACGCGGCCACCCGCGCGGAGGAGCTGCGGTACAGCCCCTTTGCCGGTGTGTACGATCAGGCCATCGACCGGGAGAGCGCCTATGAGCAGCTTGCCGCAGCGTTCCAGAAGCCTGCCTTCCAGCCGCTGAGCGCCTCCGAGGTGAAGATCACCACCGCCGCGCCCACCCTGCAGAAGGCCCAGGGCTTCATGGTCTTTGATCCCGTCACCGGCGACTATGTCCAGCGGGAGCTGCCGCAGATGACCCTGCCGCAGATGACCGCCGCCGCCCCTGTCGCACCGGTCTTCAATCCCTTTGAGCCGGAACCCGCAGCCGCCGCGCCGGTTCCGACCCTGCAGGTGCAGCCGGCCGTACAGACGCAGCAGATGCCGGTCATGGTGTATGATCCCACTACGGGGCAGTACCGTCAACAGATGATGGCCATGCAGCTTGACCCCGCCACCGGCAACTATGTTCCCGTGCCCAATGCCGCCCAGCAGCCCTCAAAGCTGACCGCCCGGGAGCTGGAAAAGCAGCGCAAGGAGCAGGAGAAGGCTGCCAGAGAGGCTGAGCGCATGGAAAAGGAGCGCAAGGCCGAGGAGCGACGCCAGCGCGCCGATGAGCTGCGCGAGGAACGCGCCGCCCGGGCCCGCAAGAACGATTCCGTTCTGGGCCGCATCACCAACACCGCCATCAACACCGCCACCCGCACCGTGACCAACACGATCACCCGCGGCGTGCTCGGCGGCATCAAGGGACTGTTCAAGTAAGCAGAATTCTTGCCATCCATCACGGCAGACGTGGCTACCGCGTCTGTTCGGCTTTCCAAAAGCCTTGGGAGGTGTCGGAGGGCCTGCAGCCCTGACAGTGACGGAGTGCAATTCCTCGAATAAGTGCCAAAAGTACTTTTTCGACACGCTGGGCAGACGTGGCTACCGCGTCTGCCATCCTTTTGTCAGGAGGGATTCCCTTGCACAGCAAAGCTCATGTCGGACGGCTCGCGCTGCTGACCGCCGCCCTCATCTGGGGCAGCTCCTTCATCGTCATGAAGGACGCCGTTAGCAACATCCCGGTTTTCATGCTGCTCGCCATCCGGTTCAGCATCGCCTTCGCCCTGCTGGGCATCATCTGCTTCAGACGTCTGCGGCGTGCCGGGCTTCCCCTTTTCCGGGACGGCGCCGTCTGCGGCTGTCTCCTGCTTTGCGCCTACGCAACCCAGACCATTGGTCTGACCGGCACCACCCCGGGCAAGAATGCCTTTCTGACGGCGGTCTACTGCGTGCTGGTGCCCTTTGCGGGATGGCTGATCTTCCGCAGGAAGCCGACCGTCTGGAACTGGGCGGCAGCCGTGCTGTGCCTGACCGGCATCGGCCTTGTGTCCCTGAACGGCGACCTGACGATCTCCGCAGGCGACGGCCTGACGCTTGTGGGCGGCGTTTTCTACGCGCTGCACATGATCGCGCTGAGCCGCTTCAGCCAGAAGCATGATCCCCTCCCGCTGACCGCTGTGCAGTTCGGCACAACCGCACTGCTCGCCTGGGGGCTTTCCTTCCTGACCGAAGCCGGTTCCCCCTTCCCGGCCGCAAGCGTCTGGCCGCAGCTGCTGTACCTGTCCGTGTTCGCCACCGCCGTCACGCTGCTGCTGCAGTCCATCGGTCAAAGCCGCACGCCGCCATCTCAGGCAGCCATTCTGCTATCGCTGGAAAGTGTGTTCGGCGTCGTGTTCTCCGTCCTGCTGGGGCGGGAATCCCTCTCCCTCCCCCTGCTGCTGGGCTTCGGGCTGATCTTCATCAGCGTGATCGTGAGCGAAACGCAGCTGTCCTTCCTGTTCCGAAAGCGCTAATCCTTCTTCATTCAAACAGCGCGGCGCTCCCTTTGCGGAAGCGCCGCGCTTGATGTGTATTCGTTATTCTTCCTCGTTGATCTCCCGGGTCACGTCAATGATGACCTCGCCGCCGTCCGGCTCAAAGGTCCAGACCCGCTCCGCCTCAAAGGTGCAGCCCTCGGGCGCCTTCACCACATGCACCTGATAGGAGGCAGCCGCAGCTGTGTACTCAATCACGCCGTCACCGTCCGACGTCATGAGCTCGCACATGCTGCCATCGGTGATGCTGATCGTCACGCCCGGAACCGCTTCTCCCTGCTGGTCGATCACCGTGACCACATAGCAGACCTCGCTGTCCTGCCCTTCACCGGGCAGACCCGTCGTTTCCGCTTCCTGACCGTCCGGATAGCTCCAGCCCTGGATGCCATAGCCGTAGCCGGTCATCTGCTCCACGAACGCATTGGCGTTCTCCTCCCCGACAAAGCAAACAACCGTCCGCACATCCATGATCCCGCAGTTTGCCGCCGGATACAGGCTCAGGTTCGTATAGGGGAAGCCGGTGGTCTCCATGCTGTCCAGCCGGGTCGTGAAGGCATAGCCGGTCGCGGTCATCGACTGGACAAGGCCCATTTCCTCACCGCTATAGTAATTGACGATATACGCCCGTTCCGGATCGACCTCCGCCGCCAGCGTCACCTGCACCTGCACGTCCTCAGCCGGCACAATGCAGTAATCCGCCAGACCAAACAGGCTGATCAGCGCGTAGGTCGGGTCGTCAAAGATGATCTGCCGCGCCCCCTCCACCATCAGCTCCGTCACGTCCGCCGCGGGATACGCCGGATTCGCGCCGAGCGCCTGCTCCGCCGCGCTGCCGCCAAGCAGCGCAACATCGTCGATATAGACCACATCCCGGCCTTCGGCGCCCAGCATGTCCTTCTCATAGGAAAGCGCAATCTCGTACACGCCATCCTCCGCAAAGCTCCAGGCATAGGTCATCCAGTCCTTCACGCCGCCAAACGCCTTGACCGCTTCGCCGTTGACACGCAGCACCAGCAGGTCGCAAGCCGTCTCCGTCGAGGTCTTGAAGGTGAAGGACAGCACGTCACCGGCCTTTGCCTCCACGGTGGTATACACCGCCGCCACGCTCATGTCCACACCGGCATTGGTGGACATCAGGCAGAGGCGGCCGTCCTCCTCCGCGGGGATCATGGGCCAGACGTACACATCCGCCGGATTGGTGAATCGCATATCCCCACCGGCAGCATTCAGCGCTTCCGCCAGCCGGTCAACCGCAGCCAGCGGGATGTTGGGCTTGATGCCGGGAATGCCGGTCAGTGTGCGGCCATCCTGATAATCCTCCCCCGCAAACGCATCGAACAGGCGTGCATAGGCATCAGCGGAGCCTATGGCGCTGACGCTGAGGAAGCCCACCTGCGCATTGCGGTCAATGACCACGGACACCGGCACAGCGCTTCCGAGGAAGCTCGCCGCCAGCCCCGCCAGGTCGGAGGCCAGCGCGTAATGCAAGCCCAATGAGCTTGCCACCGCTGCCAGCTCCGCGTCAGACTTCTGGGCATCGGTGCACAGGGCGAGCACCGCCACCTCGTCCTCATAGCCGCTGGCAGCCATCTCGATGATAGCCATCTCCAGCATTCCCGCCGACGAACCGTCCCAGAAATGGAGAAGCACCATGTCCTTATCCTTCAGCATTTCAGACAGGCCGATGCTGCGTCCCGTATGATCCGTGACCGTGAAGTCGCCCACTGTGCTGCTCAGCGCATAGGGCTTCGTCCTGTCCGCCTCTGCAAAAGCCGCTGTCCCCATGACGCACAGCGCCAGCGCCACGGCAAGCATCCGCACCAGTTTCCTCATAGGCGATCTGTTCCTCCTGTCGACAACTTTTCATTGTCCATGATAATGCCTGCCGGCATTCTTGTCAATATGGCAGAAAAAGTGTTACAAATGAAACAATTCTATGACGTATATGCTGCTTTATGACGTTTTCGCCAAGGGAATTTGTGAAATTCCAGTCAACCCCCTTTTCACCATCGGCATAATGTGCTATAATGATTATGTACGCACACTGTACACGACTGAATAGGAGGGCAATTCCAATGGCTATCGTAACGACCAAGGAAATGTTCAGGAAGGCTTACGAAGGCGGCTATGCCGTCGGCGCTTTCAATGTCAACAACATGGAAATCATTCAGGGCATCACCGAGGCGGCCGGTGAGCTGAAGGCTCCCGTCATCCTGCAGGTGTCCAAGGGCGCTCGCGCCTACGCCAACCACACCTATCTGGTGAAGCTGGTGGAGGCCGCTGCCATCGAGAACCCCGAGATCCCGATCGCGCTGCATCTGGATCACGGCGATTCCTTCGAGCTGTGCAAGAGCTGCATCGACGGCGGCTTCACCTCCGTCATGATCGACGCTTCCTCCAAGTCCTTCGCCGACAACATTGCGCTGACCAGGCGCGTTGTCGAGTACGCCCACGACCACGGCGTTGTCGTCGAGGCTGAGCTGGGCACCCTGGCCGGCGTGGAGGACGAGGTCGTCGTTGAGGCCGGCAAGGAAATGTACACCCGTCCCGAGGAGGTCGAGGAGTTCGTCTCCAAGACCGGCTGTGACTCCCTGGCCATCGCCATCGGTACCAGCCACGGCGCCTACAAGTTCAAGCCCGGCACCAAGCCCCAGCTGCGCTTCGACGTGCTGGAGGAGTGCGCAAAGCGCCTGCCCGGCTTCCCGATCGTTCTGCACGGCGCTTCCTCCGTGCCCCAGAACTTCGTGGAGGAAATCAACAAGTACGGCGGCAACATGCCCGGCGCCATCGGCATCCCCGAGGAGCAGCTGGCTCAGGCTGCCAAGCTGGCCGTGTGCAAGATCAACATCGACTCCGACATCCGTCTGGCCATGACCGCCTCCGCCCGCAAGTACTTCGCGGAGCATCCGGATCATTTCGATCCCCGTCAGTGGCTCAAGCCCGCCCGTCAGGCCGTGAAGGACATGGTCACTCACAAGATCGTGGACGTTCTGGGCTGCGCCGGCAAGGCCTGATTGCATCCGAACCCTATCGGGCCATCCTTCGGGATGGCTCTTTTCATATGGGAATACCGCTTTCCCTCTATGAAGACGGTAAAACGGCAACGTGAGCCGTCCGTGGAATTTGATATTGTGCTTGCAATGCCGCAGAGAATGTGCTATACTGTTTCAGGAATTGCCGGTGTGGTGGAATGGCAGACGCGGCGGACTCAAAATCCGCTGGGCTAACACCCGTGTGGGTTCGAGTCCCACCACCGGCACTGAAAAGAGCCTTGAAATCGCTGCATTTCAAGGCTTTTCATTTGGGACGATACGCACAGCCGGACATGCCTGGGCCCCATCCGCATTGCCCAAATTCGCAAACCGCCCGCCTTGATGAAGCGAGCGGTTTGCCAATACCTGCAAAACCGGATACCAGGATTGAATAAACGAGAAGGCCGTCCGGCAAGCTCAGGAACACACGCTCAGCGGTGTATCCCCCATCACAGCGCTGCCAGATCCTTGAACAGCTGCCTGTTCGCCTGATACAGCTTCTTGTACACCTCATATACAGCCGCGTACTTCGGCACATTCTCGGCGATGGGATTCTGCGCGGGGTTGCGCTTGATCATCGCGGCACAGGCAGCGGGGACGCTCTCGTACAGGCCAGCGCCCACGCCGGCAAGGATCGCCACACCCAGTGCGGGGCCCTCGGTGTTGACGGTGGTGGCAACGGGCACATTGAACACGTCGGCAAGCATCTGCCGCCACAGCGGGCTCTTGCCGCCGCCGCCGCAGGCCAGCATGGTTTCGGGCGCAACGCCCATCTCCGCCAGCACGCTCAGACTGTCCATCTGGGAGAAGGTCACGCCCTCCATCACCGCACGCAGCAGATCGCGGCGGGTATGCATCGCACTCAGGCCGAAGAACATGCCGCGGCAGTCGGGATCCAGGTGCGGCGTTCGCTCGCCCATCAGGTAGGGCGCGTAGATCAGCTTGTTGGAGCCGATGGGGCTCTGGGCGGCTTCCCTGTTGGTCAGGTCGTAGGGATCCACGCCCATCTGGGCAGCCACATCCTTCTCGGCCGCGCAGAAGTTGTCGCGGAACCATTTCAGGCTCAGGCCGGCGCCCTGGGTCACGCCCATCACATGCCATGCGCCGGGCACCGCGCAGCAGAAGGTGTGCACGCGGCCCTTGGGGTCGATGGCCAGCTTGTCGGTGTGGGCAAAGACCACGCCGGAGGTGCCGATGGTCACGAAGGCCTTGCCATCCTCCACCACACCGGTGCCGACAGCCGCCGCGGCATTGTCGCCCGCGCCGCCGACCACGAGGGTCGCCGCAGACAGACCGGTCAGGGCCGCCGCCGCATCGGACACATGGCCCGTCACCTCGCAGGATTCGTAAACCTTCGCCAGCATGGACTTGTCGATGTCCAGTATCTGCAGCAGCTCATCGCTCCAGCAGCGGTTGGGCACATCCAGCAGCTGCATCCCGGAGGCGTCGCTGACCTCGGTGGCATAATCGCCGGTCAGCATGAAGCGCACATAATCCTTGGGCAGCAGGATGTGGCGGCACCGGGCATACACATCCGGCTCATTGTTGCGCACCCAGAGAATCTTTGAAAGGGTGAAGCCGGTCAGGGCGGGATTGGCGGTGATGGCAATCAGCTTTTCCTTGCCGACCTTCTCGTGAATCTCGTCGCACTCCTTCGCGGTGCGCTGGTCGCACCAGATGATGGAGGGACGCAGCACCTCGTTGTTCTCATCCAGCATGACCAGGCCGTGCATCTGGCCGGAAATGCCCAGGGACACCACGTCATCCCTGTCAACGCCGGACTTGGACAGCACGGTCCTGATCGTCTCGACCGCGGCGTTCCACCAGTCCCTGGGGTCCTGTTCGGCCCAGCCGTTGTGGGGCTGGTACATGGGGTACTCGACCGTCGCCGAGGCCATCGCCTTGCCGGTCTGATCGAACAGCACCGTTTTGGTGCCGGAGGTGCCAAGGTCAATACCCAGAACGTATTTCATCGTAGGACAGCTCCTCTCTATTTGGTTCAACGGGGTGTATTCCAACATTCATCATACATGGAAAAGCGCCATCCGTCAAGGGGCGGCGCAAGGGTTGATGAAAAGTCAGCAAAGGATGATGATACGACCGGAGCAGCCGCCCTGTGCCCCGGTCCGGACAATTTTCAAAATTTCATCCAAAAAGGGGTTGACAAATCCTTCGATTCCGTGTATTATATCTCTTGTCGCCGCAATCAAACGGTTGGCAAGCATGACGCGGGGTAGAGCAGTTTGGTAGCTCGTCGGGCTCATAACCCGGAGGTCGCAGGTTCAAGTCCTGCCCCCGCAACCATTTGGCTCAATAGCTCAGCTGGCCAGAGCGTCCGGTTCATACCCGGCAGGTCATAGGTTCGAATCCTATTTGAGCCACGTCAAAGCCCTTGAAGCACCATTGCTTCAAGGGCTTTTTTGTGCCCCTCAACCAGATCCCCTGGGCGGCTCGCAGCTTTCTCTGCTGCGACCCGGCGCACCGGCTATCGACAGCAAGGGGAGCGGTGCCGCAAGGCAGCGCCGCTCCCCTATCCTGTCCATCCATCAGATTCCATTGGCGCGGAACCAGCAGAAGCTGGTGCAGGCCGGCAGATCCCAGATTGTCAGTTTATAGCCGTCCGGCATGTCGAACCAGGCGAAATCGGTGATGCCCTCATGCGCATGGTTGGGCGCATCCTCAAAGGGGACACCGATGATGGACACCGCAACGCCGCCATCGGGCACCAGCACGCCTTTGTAGTAGGAATCATCCGCGTGCGCGTCGAGGAAGCGCTGCATCCTTTCGCCATACATCAGGTTCGGGCCGCAGTGGATAACCAGCGCGTAATCCAGATACGCGGCCAGCTCCGGCAGCTCCTCCTCGGTAAAGCCGAAGTCCCGCAGCGTGCCGATGAACATCATCACATGGCGCGCACGGTTCTTGCCCACCAGCAGGTCGCCCACCTTCAGAGTCGAAGCCAGCTGATCGTAGGGCGGCATTTCCTTTCCCTTGCGGTGGCTGTAGACGTGGTTTTTATTGCCATACTTGCCGTAGTTGAGGATCATCTGATCCAGCGGCGGATGCTCCGCCCAGCCCACCTCAGAGAATACCCACTGGGTGAAGCCGGAGCAGTCAAAGCCGTAGAGGTATTCCTTGCCCTTGTCATAAAAGCGGGTCTGCTCCCAGCACACGCGTTTGGCATACAGCGGCTCCCGGGAGAAGATCAGCTGCTTGCCGTTCAGCTTGTAATCATGCTTGCCGCCAAAGAAATAGGGCATCCCCAGCTCAAACCGGGCTGCCACATCAGAGCCGGTCAGCTCATTGTAGCGTTCAAGAAAGACGTTTCCTTCCTCCAGCATGGACAGGGCCGCATCCAGGAGCGGAGATTTCTCCACACCTCCCGAGGGTTCCTCCGCCAATGCCGACAGGGTTGTCAGGCTCATCAGAGCCAGAATCAGGGCGATGATGCGCTTCAGCATTCGTCGTTCGTTCCTTTCGTAGGATGTAAGGCAATCACGATCATTATAGCATCTTTTCAGCCGTCAGGCAATGGGGAAATGTAAACGTTTCGGGGGCGCCCCTTCAACTGCCGTCCCGATTGCATTCCGTCTATCAGTACCCGGAAGATTTCCGAATCCGCTTGACTTATCTAATATGAAGCGTTACAATATCGGGCGGCGCGGAATGTGCCAATCATGGTCGAGAATTGGGAGGCTGTTTGCATGTATTTCCTGCTGTTTGGCTTCTGGGTGCTGCTGAACGGTCAATGGACGGCGGAAATCGCCATCGTGGGGTTGATCGTATGCGCGGCGCTGTACGCGTTCCTGTGCGCGTTCATGGGGTACTCACCCAGAAGGGAGTGGGCGATTGCTCGCCGTCTCCCGCGCATTATCGGGTATTTTTTCTATCTTGTCGGCGAGGTTTTCAAGAGTGCCTGGGGCGTGATGAAGCTGATCTGGTCGCCCAAAATGGTCATCGAGCCGGAGGTCACCTCCTTCCGCACCAAGCTGCGCACGGATGCCGGGAAGGTGGTGCTGGCCAACTCCATCACCATGACCCCCGGCACCATCACCATCGACGTACGGGAGGACGAATTCCTCATTCACTGCCTGGACACCTCCTTCGACATGGGACAGGACGGCTTTGAAATGGAGAACCGTGTCCTGAAGCTGGAAGGCACAGGAAGGGAGGCCACGGACAATGACTGACGCCTATCAGGGGCTCTACACCGCTTCGCTCATCCTCATCGGGCTGCTGCTGATGGCCTGCCTCGTCCGCGCCATCCGGGGACCCCGCATCGCCGACCGCGTGATCGCCGTCAACATGATGGGCACGCTGATCGTCATCACCATCTGCATCCTCTCGTTTCTGATGAACGAAGGGTATCTGGTGGATATCGCCATGATCTATACGATGCTCTCCTTCCTGGCCGTGGTGCTGCTGACGAAGGTGTACATGGGCATCTACCGCGAGAAGCACCGCAAGAGCGAGGAGGGCAGGAACGATGACTGATACCATCCGCTTTATTCTCTCCGCCGCGCTGACAGTCTGCGGGCTCTTCTGCCTGCTGTCCGGCGTGGTGGGCGTTTACCGCTTCCGCTATGCCCTCAGCCGTCTCCACGCCGCCGCGCTGCTGGACACGGTGGGCATCCTGCTGATGCTGCTGGGCGTAATCGTCGCCACCGGCGTGACCGTCGCCTCCGGCAAAATGCTGGTCGTGATCGCCTTCCTGTGGCTGACCAGCCCGGTCTCCAGCCACCTGATCGGCCGCCTGGAGGTCGCCACCAACGATGAGCTGGACAAGGATGCACAGGTGCGCGACCGTGCCTATGTAGAACACGAGAAGGAGCCCGAAGCCGCTCAGGCCGCAGCTCCGGACACCCAAGAGGAGGCGCAGTAAATGAACGTCCTTGGGATCATCCTGCTGATCTTCGCGATCTGCTGCGCGGTCAGCGTCTCCATGACGAAGGATCTGCTGACCTCGCTGATTATCTTCATGAGCCAGTCCCTGGCCATGTCGGTGGTGTGGATCCTGCTGGAAAGCCCCGATCTGGCCATCACCGAAGCCGCCGTGGGCTCGGGCATCACGAGCCTGCTGCTGTTCGTGACCCTCAAGAAGATCCACGCGATCGACGTCCAGAAGGCTACCGAAAAGGAGAACGAGGCGCAAGCCGACAAGGAGGTGTCCGGCGATGGCGAAGCTCAGGCCTGATTATGATCGCAGCTTCTGGGCGCGGCTGCTGCGCTGGCTGGAAACCGGCTCCACCGCGCTGGACGACGCCCTGACCGCGGAGCTGGACGCGAAGAGCGCCGACCATCTGGTGGATGGAGAGGGCCTGCACGCCGCTGAGGAGCAGGCACAGGAGAACCGCCGCTCCGCCGCCCTCAACCGCGAAAGGCTCATGTACGATCACATCCACGACTGGGCGCAGCACAAGGGCAGCAAGCTCATGCGCTGGTTCTATGTCCTCATGTCCGTGGTCATGTGCGTGGGCATCATCGCCCTGCTGCTGACGACCGCGGCCAACCTGCCGCCCTACGGCAATCCGGACAATCCGGTCAACAACGAGGTCTCAGCCCATTACATCGTGCAGGGTATGCAGGAGACCGGCGCGGTCAACATCGTTGCCGGCATGATTCTGGATTACCGTGCCTTTGACACCCTGGGCGAATCCAACGTGCTGTTCATCGCGGCGGTGACAGTGCTGATCCTGCTGCGTCTGGCCCCCAGCAGGGACGGCAAGCCCACCACCGAGCAGCTGGAGGCCGAGGCGGACGACCGCATGTACGAGCCCAAGCACGACATGATCCTGCAGCATCAGGCCAGCCTGCTGGTGCCGCTGATCCTGCTCTTTGGCGTCTATGTGGTGATGAACGGCCACATCAGCCCCGGCGGCGGCTTCTCCGGCGGCGCCATCATGGGCGCGGGCCTGATCCTGTACCTGAACGCCTTCGGCTTCAAAAAGACCGAGCGCTTCTTCACCTTCAGAACCTTCCAGATCGTCAGCCTCATGGCGCTGGCCTTCTATGCCTGCTCCAAGGCCTATTCCTTCTTCACCGGCGCGAACCACCTCACGAGCATCTTCACGCCCGGCACGCCCGGTATGCTCTTCTCCGCCGGCCTCATCCCCTATCTGAACATCGCCGTGGGTCTTGTGGTCTGCTGCACGATGTACGCCTTCTATACCCTCTTCCGAAAGGGGGACATGTAAATGGATTTCCTGACCAACTATGTGGAGCTGGCTGCCATGGTGCTCTTCGGCATCGGCTTTACGACGCTGCTGCTGCACAAGAACATGATCAAGAAGATCATCGGCTTCTCCATCATGGACAACGCCATCTTCCTCTTTCTGGCAGCCAAGGGGTATATCGAGGGCCGCGTCGCGCCCATCGTCGTGGATGGCGTGCAGTCCGCCGAGGCCTATGTCAACCCCATTCCCGCCGGTCTGGTGCTGACGGGCATCGTTGTTTCCGTGTCCGTCACGGCCGTCATGCTGTCCCTGACCATCCGCCTCTACCGCCGCTATCACACGCTTGATATCGACGAAATCACCGCGCAGTGCCGCAAGGAGGACGAGAAGTGATGGAACTGCACTTTGCCCTCTGGCAGAACATCCCCTTCCTCTGCATCATCCTGCCGCTGGCCTCCGCCGCCTTCGCAAGCGTGATGAAGCCCCGCATCGCCCGCCGGTGGACGATGCTTGTGCTGATGATCGTCACCGCGCTGTCCGCCGTGATCACCGTCCGTTTTTTCCACGGTGCGGACAGCTACGTCTTCCCCATGGGCCATTACTACGCGCCCATCGGCAACGAGATTCGCGCCGGCAGCCTCGAGGCGCTGACCGCCCTGTTCTTCTCCACCATCATGCTGCTGTCCCTCATGGGCGGCATGAAGAAGCTGGACGAGCACCTCGACCAGAACAAGCAGAACCTCTTTTACGTCGTCCTGCTGCTGCTGACCGCCGCGCTCATGGCGCAGGTCTACACCAACGACCTGTTCACCTCCTATGTTTTCCTTGAGATCATGACGCTCTCCGCCTGCGCGCTGATCGCGGTGCGCAAGCGCGGCCGCACGCTGGTCGCCGCCACGCGCTACATGATTATGAACCTGATCGGTTCCGGTCTGTTCCTGCTGGGCATCGTGATCCTTTACGATCTGACCGGCCATCTGCTGATGGAGGATATCCACGATCAGGTCGCAGCCATTTCCGCCACCGGCGCGTACGCACAGCCGCTGACCGTCGTGATCGCGCTGTTCGCCATCGGTCTGGCGATCAAGAGCGCCCTGTTCCCCTTCCACACCTGGGTGCCGGACGCCTACGGCTTCTCCACACCCACCTCGGCTGCGGTGCTTTCCAGCCTTGTCAGCAAGGGCTATATCTTCCTGCTGATCAAGATCATGTACCGCGTGATCGGTCTGGATGTAATCGCCGCCACGGGCATTGATGATGTGCTCTTCGTCTTTGCCATCACGGGCATGATTATGGGCTCCGTATCCGCCCTGCGCCAGAACGACGTGCGCCGCATGATCGCCTTCTCCTCCGTCGCGCAGATCGGCTACATCTACCTCGGCATGGCCATGGGCACCGAGGCGGGCATGATGGCCGCGATGTTCCACCTGTTCAGCCACGCGGTATGCAAGAGCATGCTGTTCCTGGCGGCGGGCGGACTGGCGGACGCGAGCGGCAACTCAAAGCTCTTCCGCGACCTGCGCGGCTCCGGCTACCGCAGCCCCATCGCGGGCGTGGCCTTCACCATCGGCGCGCTGTCCATGGTCGGCTTCCCGTTCCTGGGCGGCTTCGTGAGCAAGCTAAACCTCGCCCTGGCCGGTCTGGAGCTCAGCCCCGTCCGCGCCGGTCTCGTGCTGGTCACGCTGGCCATTTCGACCATGCTCAACACGATGTACTTCCTGCGCACGGTCATCACGCTATACCGCAAGCCGCTGGAGAACGTCTCCTACCCGGTCGAAAGGGGGCGCCGTGGCTTCTGCTTCAACGCCGCGCTGGTGCTGCTGGCGCTGCTGAACATCACGCTGGGCGTATTCAGCCAGGCCGTTGTGTACATGATTACCGCCGGTCTCGGCATGTTTGGCTAAGAAAACCTCTGAATCATCCGGCAACCCGCTCCGCCGCAATGGTTCACAGTTTCCCAAGACTACATAGGAGGCATACAAGCCATGTCATTCCTGCTTCTTCTTCCGATCCTTACGCCGGTCCTCTGCGGCCTGATGCTGCTGCTGATCCCGGCGCTGAAGGCCCCGAAGGCCCGCACCCTCCTGACGGTTGTCGCGCTGGTGGCGACGGTGGGGCTGCTCCTTCCCGTGCTGTGCCAGCCCGAGCTGACGCTGACCCTCTTCACCCTGTCCGATTCGCTGCCCATCTTCCTCCACGCCGATACGCTGGGCAAGATCTTCGCCTGCGTGATGGCATTCGTGTGGACGGTCGCGGGACTGTATTCCTTCCATTATATGGCGCACGAGGGCAAGGAGCAGCGCTATTACGCGCTCTACCTCATCAGCCTGGGCATCCTGATGGGCCTGTGCTTCTCCGGCAGCATCATCACCTTCTACATGTTTTTTGAGGGCATGACGCTTCTGACCATGCCCATGGTGATGCACTCCGGCAAAAAGGAGTCCGTCGCGGCGGGCCTGAAGTACCTGATCTACTCGGTGCTGGGCGCGTCGCTGGTGCTGCTTGGCGTGTTCGTCCTCAGCCCCTATGTGACGGATTTCTCCTTCCGGGTCGGCGGCGTGCTGGATATGGAGAAGGTCGCCGGTCACGAGGGCCTCGTGCTGACCTTCTCGCTGCTGATGCTGATGGGCTTTGGCGCCAAGGCGGGTCTGTTCCCGCTGCACGGCTGGCTGCCCACCGCGCACCCTGCCGCGCCCTCGCCCGCTTCCGCCGTGCTTTCCGGCGTGATCACCAAGGCCGGTGTGCTGGGCGTGACGCGTCTGCTGTTCTGCTACCTCGGCGCGGACTTCCTGCGCGGCAGCTGGGTGCAGACGGCCTTCATGTCCCTGACGCTGCTGACGGTCTTTACCGGCTCCCTGCTGGCGCTGCGGGAAAATCACCTGAAGCGCCGCCTGGCCTGGTCCTCCGTTTCTCAGGTGAGCTACATCCTCTTCGGCCTGTCCACGCTGACCCCCGCAGGCTTCGTGGGCGCGCTGCTGCATGTGGTCTGCCACTCCCTGGTCAAGGACACGCTGTTCATGTCCGCCGGTGCGATCATCCTCAAGACCGAAAAGACCGATGTGCGCGATCTGACGGGCGTGGGCCGCAGGATGCCCGTGACGATGGGCTGCTTCACCGTGGCGAGCCTCGGCCTGATCGGCATTCCGCCCTGCATGGGCTTCATCAGCAAGTGGTATCTGGCGCAGGGCAGCCTGGCCGCGACGGGCGTTGCGTCCTTCTTCACCTGGTTGGGCCCGGTGGTGCTGCTGACCTCCGCGCTGCTGACCGCCGGATACCTGATGCCCGTTGTTTCGGCAGCCTTCTTCAAGGGCGATCCGCATACGGAGCGGGACGACGTGCCCTGGTCCATGCTGATCCCGATGCTGGTGCTGGTGGTGCGGAGCGTGGCGCTGGGCGCCTTCCCCGGCGCGCTGACGGAGCTGTTCGGGAACCTGGCCAGCGTGCTGATGCCCACGCTGTAAGGAGGCGCGACGATGCTGATCTTGCTGACGCTGCTCGTCCCGCTCGTGGGCGGCGCACTGCTGGGCGTCATCCGCCCGAAAACGGCCAAGGCCCGTGGCATCTACGTGGAGGCGGTGGTCATCGCCACCTCCCTGCTGGTGTGGACGGTGCTGCTCTCCCGCACGGAGGAGCCCTTCGTGCCCTATTACCTGACGGACAAGCTGCCGCTGATGTTCCGCGTGGACGGCATGAGCTGCGTGTTCGCCGGTCTGGTGAGCCTGCTGTGGCCCATCGCCAGCCTGTACGGCTTTGAGTACATGCACCACGAGGAGCGCGAAAACGCCTTCTTCATGTGGTACACCATGTCCTACGCCGTGACGCTGGCCATCGCCTTTGCCGGCAACCTGTTCACCCTCTATGTGTTCTATGAGTGCCTGACGCTGGTCACGCTGCCCCTTGTGATTCACAAGAAGGACGCGATGTCCATCCGCGCAGGCCGCAAGTACCTCACCTACTCCATCACCGGCGCAGCGTTTGCCTTCATCGCGCTGGTGGTGCTGATTTCCCTGGCCGGGACAACGGACTTCACGCTGGGCGGCGTGGTGACGCAGGAGCTGATGAGCCAGCGCGGCGGGCTGCTGCTGACGGTGTTCGTGCTGGCCTTCATCGGCTTCGGCACCAAGGCAGCGCTCTTCCCGATGCACGCCTGGCTGCCCGCCGCCTCCGTCGCGCCCACCCCGGTGACGGCGCTGCTGCACGCGGTTGCCGTGGTCAACGCGGGCGCCTTCGCGGTGCTTCGCCTGATCTACTATTCCTTCGGCATGGACAATCTCTACGGCACCTGGGCCCAGACGATTGTGCTGGCCCTCGCCTGCTTCACCATCGTCTTCGGCTCCACAATGGCCGTGCGGGAGCAGCACTTCAAGCGCCGTCTGGCCTGGTCGACCATCTCCAACCTGTCCTACATGCTCATGGGCGCGGCCCTGATGACCGAGGGCGGCATGGTCGGCAGCCTGAGCCATCTCATCATCCACGGCGTCATCAAGATCACCCTGTTCTACTGTGCCGGTGCGATTCTGGTGCGCACGGGCAAGGAGTACGTCCAGGATCTGCGCGGCTTTGGCAGGGTGATGCCGCTGACCTGCGGCGCCTTCCTGGTGGGCAGCGTCGCGCTGACCGGCGTTCCTCCCCTGTCCGGCTTCGTGAGCAAGTGGAATCTGCTGACCGCCGCCGCCGACAGCGGCCTTGTGATGGGCACGGTGGCGGTGATCGCGCTGATTATCTCCGCCGTGCTGACGGCTGTGTACCTCTTCACCGTGGTGCTGCCGATGTACGGCCGTCCGCTGAACGCGGATACGGCGGGCCTTGAGGGCTTCAACCGCGATCCCGGCTGGCAGATGAAGCTGCCGCTGGTGATCCTGTGCGTCGCCATCGTGGCGCTGGGCCTGTGGTCCCAGCCGCTGGTGACCTTCCTGCGCGGCGTGGCCTCCGGGCTGATCCAGTAAGAAAGGAGGATCTGGTTTATGGCATTGCTTCCGGTATTGATCCTCCTGCCGATGGCGATGGCGCTGGTTGCCGTCGTCGCCGGTCGGGAAAGCCACGCCCTGCGGGACGGCTTGGTGAGCCTCACGGGCGCGGTGGTCTTCGGCCTGTGCGTGCTGGTTGCCGTGCAGGACGGCGGCACGTATACCGTCCCCGCCTTCTGCGGCTTCGGCCTGTACCTGAAGGCCGACGGCTTCCGGGCGCTGTACTGCTGCGTCGCTTCCTTCATGTGGATGATGACCGGCTTCTTCACCCCGGATTACATGAGCCATGGGCACGCGCGCACCCGCTACAGCTTCTTCAACCTGATGACGCTGGGTGCGACGCTGGGCGTGTTCCTCTCCGATGACCTGTACACCACCTTCATTTTCTTTGAAATCATGTCCTTCACCAGCTACGTCTGGGTTGCGCAGGAAGAAACGCCCGGTGCGCTCAAAGCCTCCAACACCTATCTGGCCGTGGCGGTCATCGGCGGTCTGACGACCCTGATGGGCCTGTTCCTGCTCTACGATCAGCTCGGCACGCTGTCCTTTGACGGATTGCGGGAGGCCATGGCGGCTGCGGGCGATCAGCCCATCCTGACCGTCGCCTCCTGGCTGACGCTGGTGGGCTTTGCAGGCAAGGCCGGCATGTTCCCGGTACACATCTGGCTGCCCAAGGCGCACCCGGTTGCCCCTGCGCCGGCCTCCGCGCTGCTCTCCGGCATCCTGACCAAGTCCGGCATCTTTGGCCTGATCGTCATCTGCAGCCGCCTGATGCCCGGCAATGCCGCCTTTGGCAACGCGCTGCTGGTGCTCGCCTGCATCACGATGTTCCTGGGCGCGCTGCTGGCGCTGTTCTCCACAGACCTCAAGCGTACCCTCGCCTGCTCCTCCATGAGTCAGGTCGGCTTCATCGCCGTGGGCCTGTCCATGATGGTGCTGCTGGGGGAGCACGGCAGTCTGGCCGCCTACGGCACGGTGATGCACATGGCGAATCACTCGCTGATCAAGCTGGTGCTGTTCATGTGCGCCGGCGTGGTCTACATGAACGCCCACGCCCTTGACCTGAACGAGATTCGCGGCTTTGGCCGGAGAAAGCCCCTGCTGCACATCGCCTTCTTCCTCGGGGCGACCTCCATCGCCTGCATCCCGCCCATCGGCAGCGGCTACAACAGCAAGAGCCTCCTGCATGAAGCAATCCTCGAGCTGATCGCCCACAATCAGGAGCACGGCCTTGCCTGGATGCCCTACAAGGCGGCGGAAATCCTCTTCCTCATCAGCGGCGGTCTGACCGTGGCCTACATGATCAAGCTGTACATCTGCCTGTTCTGGCAGAAGAACCCGACGCGGCAGGAGGAGTATGACAGCCAGCGCCGATACATGCGCCCGCTGAGCGCCTTCGCGATCCTCGCCAGCGCCATTGTCCTGCCCGTCCTCGGCGTGCTGCCGGAACACACCCTCGGCTATCTGGGCGCGCAGTCCGCATCCTTCTTCGGGCAGCACACGGTCGAACATACCATTGCCTACTTCTCCCTGGAAAATCTGGAGGGCGCGGCGATTTCGATTTCCATCGGTCTTGCGGCATACCTGCTGATCGTCCGTCCCCTGCTGATGCGCAAGGGCAAATACCTCAACCGCTGGCCCTCAAAGCTCGATCTGGAGGAGCTGGTCTACCGTCCCCTGCTGCTGAAGGTGCTGCCCGGTGCCGCCGATCTGGTCGTCGGCACTCTGGCCCGGCTGCCCGACAGCAGGCTGGTGAAGGTGGTCATCCCCGGCATTGTGACCGGCGTGATTCGCTTCTTCGCGGAGCTGCCGGAGAACCTTGTCCTGCTGGGGCGCCGCACCGTCTTCAGCAAGCGCCGTACCCGCAAGGCGATCCCCGTGGGCACGCCCGTCACCTACGCGCTGGGCAAAGCGCTCAACGCCCTTGCAAGGCTGCTGAACTGCACGCTCCTGCGCCGCAGGCCCATGCGCACCGACTTCGAGTACGTCCTGGCCGCCAGCTGGCACGAGATCAAGGAGGACACCCGCACCCTCACGGTCAGCGTATCCTTCGGACTCCTGCTGCTGTGCATCGGCTTGCTGCTCACCTGCTTGTATCTCATGCGCTGAGGATCCCCATATCTTGTGTTGTTACGGCTGTCTCCGTTTCGCGGGGACAGCCCTTTCTGTGCCTGTTTGTCCTCTGACCCGTCAGGTCATTCCCATCATTTCTCCCAAAACATACCCGTTTTTCCCGAAATGTCCCCATACGGGGGTAGGTATCAGGAAATCTGAAAATTGCCAGAAATTTTCAGATTCAGTAATCACAAGGGTTCGCGCCACCTTCGGCACACATGTCGCAGATTTCTGCCAGAATAGACATTGACAAGAAAGGCGAACAGGGTCTATAATGGCTACCGTCGTCCAAGAAACACACAAGATATAGTTTCCATTGTCGCCCATAAACACAATTTATGCGATGATACGCTGCAGGCACCGATGACCCGTCAGCAGCCCCGCAAGGGCGCTGCGAGGCGTTTCAGGCGTCTGTACCGGGCACTGGACAGAGGCTGTCCGCATCGCTTCAGGAGGAGAATACACATGAGTATCGTCAGCATCCGCAAGCGCGACGGCCGCGAGGTGGCCTTCGACCGCAGCAAGATCGAGCATGCCATCTTCGCCGCCTTCCAGGCCTCCGGCAGCGCCAAGGGCCACGAGACCAGCGCCTACCTGACCGACATCGTCGTCGACATGATGGAGCACGATGAGAGCATCTCCGGCATCCCCACCGTCGAGCAGGTGCAGGATACCGTCGAGAAGGTGCTGATCGACAAGGGCTTCCACCGCAGCGCCAAGGCCTACATCCTTTACCGGGCCGAGCGCAGCCGCGTGCGCGAGATGAACACGCGCCTGATGCGCACCTTTGAGGAGATCGTGTTCAAGGACGCGATTGACTCCAACATCAAGCGCGAAAACGCCAACATCAACGGCGACACCGCCATGGGCTCGATGCTCAAGTTCGGCTCCGAGGGCGCGAAGCAGTTCTACGAGACCTATGTGATGGATCCCCGCTTTGCCGAGGCGCACCGCGAGGGCGATATCCACATTCACGATCTGGACTTCTACACCCTGACCACCACCTGCTGCCAGATTGAGCTGAAGACGCTGTTCAAGGGCGGCTTCTCCACCGGGCACGGCTATCTGCGCGAGCCGATGGACATCACGTCCTACGCCGCGCTGGCCTGCATCGCCATTCAGGCCAACCAGAACGATCAGCACGGCGGTCAGGCCATCGTGGACTTCGATTACGGCATGGCCCCCGGCGTGAAAAAGACGTTCATCAAGCGCTATCGCCTGAACCTCTCCCGCGCGCTGGAGCTGCTGTCCGGCCGCGAGGACGCGGACGAGCTCGCCGCGCAGCTCATCGACGCGCTGAAGGAGCGCGATCTGGCGCCCACGCTGGAGGAGCAGCCCGAGCACCGCGCCGCCCTCCGGGCGGAGCTGGTCGCCATCGGCCTGGAGGCGGATGCGGACCGCATCCTGGATTTCGCCCAGCGCCGCTCCGAGCAGGAGACCGACAAGGCCACCTATCAGGCCATGGAGGCGCTGATTCACAACCTGAACACCATGAACAGCCGCGCCGGTGCGCAGGTGCCCTTCTCCTCCATCAATTACGGTATGGACACCTCTCCCGAGGGCCGTCTGGTCATGAAGAACGTGCTGCTGGCCACCGAGGCCGGCCTGGGCGGCGGCGAAACGCCCATCTTCCCCATCCAGATTTTCCGCGTCAAGTCCGGCGTCAACTTCAACGAGGGCGAGCCGAACTACGATCTGTACCGTCTGGCCATCCGCACCAGCGCCAAGCGGCTGTTCCCGAACTTCTCCTTTGTGGACGCGCCCTTCAACCTGCAGTACTACAAGCCCGGCCATCCCGAGACGGAAATCGCCTACATGGGCTGCCGCACCCGCGTGATGGGCAACGTCTACGACCGCGAGCGCGAGATTGCGCCCCGCCGCGGCAACCTGTCCTTCACCTCCATCAATCTGCCCCGCCTGGCCATCCGCGCCAACGGCGACATCGACTGGTTCTTCCAGGAGCTGCAGACCAAGATGGAGCTAGTCATCGATCAGCTGAACGAGCGCTTCGCCATCATCAGCAAGAAGAAGGTCAAGAACTTCCCGTTCCTGATGGGCGAGGGCGTGTGGATTGATTCCGAGAAGCTGGCGTGGGAGGACGAGGTCGGCGAGGTGCTCAAGCACGGCACGCTGACCATCGGCTTCATCGGTCTGGCGGAGGCGCTCAAGGCGCTGACCGGCAAGCACCACGGCGAGAGCGAGGTCAGCCAGCAGCTGGGTCTCAGGATCATCCGCACGATGCGCGAGTTCTGCGACAGCCAGTCCGCCCGGACCGGTCTCAACTACACCCTGATCGCGACCCCCGCCGAGGGGCTGTCCGGCCGCTTCATCCGCATGGATCGCGAGCGGTACGGCGTCATCGAGGGCGTCACCGACCGCGATTACTACACCAATTCCTTCCACGTGCCGGTGTACTACCCCTGCAGCGCCTTCCACAAGCTGAGCATCGAAGCACCCTATCACGCGCTGACGAACGCGGGCCATATCTCCTATGTGGAGATGGACGGCGATCCGCTGCAGAACCTGGATGCCTTTGAGAAGATCGTGCGCTTCATGCACGACAGCGGCATCGGCTACGGCTCCATCAACCATCCCGTTGACCGCGACCCGATCTGCGGCTACAACGGCATCATCGGCGATGAGTGCCCCCACTGCCACCGCAGGGAGAACGAAGGCCGTCCCTTTGAGCGCATCCGCCGCATCACCGGCTATCTGGTCGGTACGCTGGATCGCTTCAACAACGCCAAGCGCGCCGAGGAACGCGACCGCGTGAAGCACGGCGTGAAATAAACCTATCATAAAACCGGGACGGATACGCATTTCCGCCCCGGTTCTTTATTCGTCCTCATCACCTCCTATTGAGAATAGATCCATTTCGGCCTGCAGCTCCTCCAGGAATCTGGCGACATGGTATCCGTCCGTTGTGGCGTGGTGGCAGGTGATGGACAGCGGCATCCGCATGTGTCCGTCTGTCTCCACGATTTTGCCCGCCTCGATGGACGGGAAGAAATACGGCTTGTTCTCATACACATGCACCGCAAAGTGCCTGAAGGATATCCACGGCACGCAGGATACGGTGTAGGCATTGGCCGGCGGCAGCTGCGGTTGGCACAGAATGCCGTGATGCCGGCCATACTGAGCCTGATTGTCCATGTAGCGCCTGTAAAAGGTCTGATAATCCTCGTCATACTCCGTCCACATCATGGAGATTGTGTGATCATCCTCATGAAGTGTTGCATACAGCGGCGTAAGGGTATCATAGTATCCCAGCTGACCGTTCTGATAGGCAACCTTGAACTCGGGCTGTCTGTTGATGCATCGTGTAACGAGCCACAGATAGGTCGGGAAGAGCTTCCTGCCCATCTGCCTGAGCTGACGGACCAGAAGTGTCACGTCCATGTCCACGGTCAGGGAATAGCCCGTCGGCGCCATTTGCGAGAAATAGTAGAATACGGACCCTCTTGGCCATTGTGCCAGATCAATGGCAGTGAATTTCATGCCATCCACCTCCTTGATTGGCAGGATAGCATCTCCTGCGCCCTTTGGCAATCAACGTTCCGTAGAGTCGGTCTGTTGCATGCAGGGAACAGGCGGCTTCGGATTGATTCCGGCACTTTCAGCCTTCATGAACCGGATACGCCCAACGCAAATGCTCCGCAGGATTTTTGTCCTGCGGAGCGCTTCTTTATGCGATTTCGTTATCCTCCGGCTGGGCGACGACCTCCGCAGCTTCCCCGGCTGTGTCCGCCCCATCGCGCCTGAAGATGAACACGCTGCCATCGGCATTGTGCGGTATATGCAGCACGGTCAGAATCCGCTCCACCCTTGGCCGGGTGAAGTACCAGTTGACGAACAGTGCGCAGGCCACGCCCACGCCGGTGTCGATCATGCGCATGACGGAGTACTCCAGATAGATGTCCGGATTCTTCTGGAACAGCACGATGCACAGCACCACGCCGCCGGGCTGGATGCCGCCGGGCCACTTGAACAGCTGACAGCACATGATGAGCAGCACCACGCCCACGAACAGGAACAGCAGCTGCCAGAGCGTCCGCCCGCCCTCGGGAACCAGAAGCAGATAAATCCGGTAGAGCATGATGCCGATAAAGCCGCCGATGATCGTGCCGAAGAAGCGGTTGCCGCCGTTGAGCTTGGACATGGACATATCGCTGCCCAGACCAAAGATCGCGCCGATGCACGCGAAGGAAGGGTCTGCCCCCAAAATCAGATAGGGCAGGGCGCAGAGCGTTGCCGCCGCTGCCGTCTTGATGCTCCGCTGCCCCACGTGGAACGGGCTATGGGATATATGCATGTAGTTGGAATCATTTGCCATGATGAATGCCACCTTTTCATCCGTCGTGTCTATGAAGCCGCAACGCCCGATATTATACGCCTGTTTTCGGAAATTGGCAAGGCTTTTCCCGCATTCGCCAGAGCTCCTTCCGCCGCTTCCGCCGGCAGCCTCCGGGAGCCCGGGCCGATGCGCTTGTCCGGTCTGGGCGCAATTCGCCCTGATGATCCGGATGACACTTCCCCACCCCGCCATTCGCCAAGGCGCAAATCGTCTTTTCCGACAAACGCATCGCCGGATTCTTCGCTTTTTTTGTGGTAATTTCACAATTTTCCGGAAAAGTGAAACGAAATCACCCCCTTGTACGTCATAACAGATGAAAGGCGGCGGAACCGCGGCGCTCGCCTGATTGAAAATGACATCATCCGGCGCAGCAGCGCTTATGCCTGCGCTGACGGGTGCGCTGCATCCACGCCCGAGACAACGAGGTGAAACACAATGGCTGATATCCTGATGATTGAGCCCGACCTGCACATAAGCTGTCAGATGCGCGAAGCCCTCACCCGGCAAGGCCACGTTTGCCATGCCGTGACCAGCATCGCCGATTCTGTGGAGATACTCGAAAGCTGCCCACGCCTGCTGACCATTCTCAACGCGCGATTGCCCTGGACGGAGAGCATCAACCTGCTGCGCGTGCTGGAGGAGCGCGGCTGGCCGGTGCTGTTCATCACGTCGGAAGCCGGAAACAGCCAGCATCTGCGCTCCCTGTATCAGGGCTGCTGCGCCGTGCTGTCCGTTCCGTTTGATGCGGATCTGCTTGAGGAGGCGGTTACCGCACTCCTGGCCGAAACGAATCGCCTGCTGACCATCGGCCCGCTGCGCCTGGACACCGAGCGCCACGAGGCCACCCTGGACGGCGAGCAGCTGACCCTGACCGCCCAGGAGTTCGCCCTGCTCCACGCACTGATGCGTTCGCCGGAAGCGGCGCTGACCCGCGAGGAGCTGCTGCGCACCGCATGGGGCTATCAGGGCATCGGCGAAACGCGCACGGTGGATGTGCATGTGCAGCGCCTGCGCCGCAAGCTGGGGCCCTCCTGCATCGAAACGGTCTACAAGCACGGCTACCGCCTGAAGATGGCATGAGCGCCAGCATCGGATTTCCCTGCGCCGGACGAAAGTTCTGTGCAGACTGTCAGAATAGCCTTGGGAGGTGTCGGAGGGCCCGCAGGCCCTCTGACGCTCATCGTATCCGACGGCTTTGCCGGCGGGGCGGGGCGTTTCCGGCTCTGCCGGAAACTTTCCTTACACGGAGGAACGGCCGTCAGGGCTGCTTGCAGCCCTGACAGTGACGGAGTGCAATCCTTCGAAAAAGTGCCAATAGCACTTTTTCGACACGCTGCGCCGGACGAAAGTCCGGCCTTTTCTGTGTCTCAGACGGTTTTTACACTTTGTTCATGCATTCCGCGCTCGTTTCTGCTATACTGTTCCCGTTATGATTGGAGGAATGGTCATGATTGAGCTGAAGCAGGTCACCAAGCGCTACGGCGCCACCGCCGCCGTGAGCGATCTATCCTTCCGGGCGCCTGCGGGACAGATCATCGGGCTGCTGGGGCAGAACGGCGCGGGCAAAACCACCACGCTCAACATCCTTACCGGCTATATGCCGCCCACCTCCGGTCAGGTGCTGATCGACGGGCTGGACATGCTCACCAACGCCCGGGCGTGCAAGCGCCGCATCGGCTATCTGCCGGAGAAGCCGCCGCTGTATGACGAAATGACCGTCCAGTCCTACCTTGCCTTCGTATGCGAGCTGAAGGAGGTGGACAGGCGGCAGATTCGCAGGCACATCGCGCAGATCATGGACACCTGCGGCCTGACGGAGGTGCGCGGTCGCGTGATCGGGCACCTGTCCAAGGGATATCGCCAGCGGGTGGGCATCGCCCAGGCCCTGTGCGGCGCGCCGCCGGTGCTCGTGCTGGACGAGCCCACCGTCGGTCTGGACCCCCGGCAGGTCGTGGAGATTCGCCAGCTCATCCGACAGCTGGGCAAGCAGCACACCGTGCTCTTTTCCTCCCACATGCTGCCCGAGATACAGCAGCTCTGCCAGCGGGTCATCATCCTTCACCGGGGGCGCATGGTGCAGGAGGCGGACATGACCGCCCTGACGGAGCACAGCGGCACGCTGCGGCTGCGCGCCTCGATTCAGCTGCCCCAGAAGCAGCTGCTGAATGCCCTGCAGTCCCTCCCCTGCGTTCGGCGGGTCAAGGCGCTGCCCGGCACGGTCAGGGACGTCACCGAGGTGCTGCTGGAGTGCGCTCCGGACGCCTCTCCCGACCCCCAGACCCAGCTGTTCAACCTCCTGTGCGGTCTAAACGCGCCGTTGCGGATGCTCACGCAGGAGAAGGACACGCTGGAGGAGGCGTTCCTGCGTCTGACCGCCGGGGACAACGCCGCCGAATCCATGTGAACGATGCGACAGGATAGGGTGATCTGATTGCGTGCAATCTGGAAGCGTGAGCTGCAGGGCTATTTCTACACACCGGTGGGCTATGTGTTCATGGGCGTATTCCTGCTGCTCGCATCCGTGATGTTCTATGTCTCCATCATGCAGAACCGCTCCAGCGATCTGCCGACCTTCATCGGGATGCTCAGCTATCTGTGGATGCTGCTGTGCCCCGTGCTGACCATGCGCCTGCTGGCCGAGGAAAGGCAAAGGCGCACCGACCAGCTGCTGCTGACCAGCCCGGTTTCCCTGCCGGGCGTGGTGCTGGGCAAGTACCTGGCCGCGGTCACCGTGATGCTCCTTACCGTCGCGCTGACGCTGCTGTTCGTGCTCATCGTCGCCATCTACGGGCAGGTCTACCCGGCGGAGCTGATGGTCAGCTACCTCGGCTTCATCCTGCAGGGCTGTGCGTTCATCGCCATCGACCTGTTCCTGTCGGGCTGCGCGGGCAATCAGGTGACCGCCGCCGTCATGGCCTTTGGCGCAAACTTCCTGCTGTGGATTCTGGACATGCTGGAAACCTCCGTCAGCAGCGCCTTTGTGCGCAATGCGCTGTCCTTCTTCAGCCTGTACGCCCGCAGCGAGAGCTTCATGATGGGGCAGCTTTCCTTCACGGGGGTTGGATACTTCCTGTCCATCTCCGCCGCGTTCCTCGTGCTGACCGTCCATGTGCTGGACAGCCGCCGCTACAGGGGGGCATGACGCATGAAAAAGCTTGATTTCCGTTTCTGGCGCAATCCCCGCTGGCGCTACGGCAGCCTTTCGACGCTGCTGCTCTGTCTGGGGCTGGCGGCGCTGCTTGCGCTCAACGGTCTTTTCACCGCGCTGGAAAACAGGTACATGTGGCGCGTCGACCTGTCCTTCAACAGGATCACGACCTATTCCGACGCGACGGCGGAGGTGCTGTCCGCCCTTGAACAGCCGGTAACGGTTTTCGCCATGTGGGAGCGCGGCTATGAGGACACGCAGCTGATGGAGCTGCTGAACCGCTACTGCGCCGCGTCCGATAGGGTGACGTGGGAGCAGACGCCCCTGAGCCTGTACCCGACCATGGCGGAAGCCTTTCAGGGCACGACCTCCGACAATCAGGTCACCTCGGACAGCCTGGTCGTATACTGCGCCGAAACAGGCCGCTTCCGGGTGCTGACAGGGGCAAATCTGGTCAGCGTGTCCATCAGCTCCGGCATGAGCTATGTCATTGATTCCCTGACCTACGAGTCTGCCCTGACCGCTGCCATCTCCTATGTGACGCAGGAGACAATCCCCGTGGTCTACGTCGTTCAGGGGCATGATGAGGTCGCCTATGACAACGCCGCCCTGTTCAATGAGCTGCTGATGGACAGCCACTACGACGTGCGCTACGCCCCTCTCTCCCAGATCGAGCTGACGGCGGAGGACGTGGTGGTTTTCCTTTCGCCCCAGTACGACCTGACCACCGCCGAGATGCTGCAGGTATCCGACTTCATCGACAAGGGCGGCAGCGTGCTGTTCGCCGCCTCCGCCTATGACCCCATCAACGGCTCCGCCGATCTGCCCACAGGAATGCCGAATTACCGCGAGCTGCTGCGCCTGTACGGCTTCATTCCCCTGGACGGCATGGTCTGGGCCTCCGAGAGCGACAAGGGCTCCTATGACGGCACCTACCGCTACAGCCTGCAGGCCGAATTGCAGCCCGCGCAGATCACCCTGGCTATGACGCTTTCCAACCTCACCAGGCTTTCCATGCCCCTGTGTCTGGCCTTTGAGATGCCCGAAACGGATAACCGGCAGCTCACGCCCCTGGCCCTCTCCGGCGAGCACGCCTATCTGCACGTCACCAGCCGGGAGAACCCGAGCATTCAGCAGACGGCGGATGACCCCACCGGGCCCTTTGCCCTGGCGCTGGAGGCCTACCGCTTCTCCTCCACGGGCGAGGTGAGCCGCGCCGTCGCGCTGGGCTCCACCGCCATGCTGACCAGCGAGGCAGCCCACAGCAGTGCCAACGTGCGGGAATTCATCCTGCGGGTGATGGATTACCTGTCCGGCAGCAGCAGCGCCGAGCTGAACATCGCGCCCAAGGTGGCCTACCGTCCGTCGCTTTCCGCCGACGCGCTTTCCATGGGCAGCCTGATGCTGGTGAGCCTGCCGCTGGCTGTTCTGGCAGCCGCCTTCCTCATCCTGTATCCAAGGAGGCACATGTAAATCATGGAATCCGTCAGCAAGAAGAAGCATCGCGCCCCGCACCGGAACGGACGGCTGCTCCTGCTCGCCGCGATTGTCCTGACGCTGGCAGGCACGCTGCTTGTCAGCCGCCTGCTCACCCGTTCGGACAGTTCCTCCATCCCCGCCCGCGTCTCCACCCCGCGCGTGCTCTATGAACAGGACGAAGCCGATGTAACCGCCATTACCGTGCAGCGCCCGGACGATGAATGCTGGACGGTCGCCGAGGACGCGTCCTCCGGGCTGTTCGTCCTGGAGGGTGAGGACGGCTTCACCCTCTCCGAGGAGACCACCGCCGAGCTGCGGCAGGCTGCGCACAGCATGATCTGCGAGGAGGTGCTCTCCGAGGATCCGGCGGAATACGCGGATCATCTGGCGGATTTCGGTCTGGATGCGCCCAGCCGCACCGCCCGCATCACCTTCCGGGACGGCACGAGCGTTCAGCTGCAAATCGGCCATCCGACCGCCCATGCCAGCAGCTGGTACTACATGACCATGGATGGCGACGATTGCCTGTATGCACTGGGCACGGGCAGCGTGGACGCGCTGTTCGTCAGCCGCGAATCCCTGCGGGATGTGACGCAGCCCCTCATCCACAAGGCGCGCATCGACCGCATCACCCTGCGGGGCAGCGACGGCAGCATTTCGGCGGAATGGGCGCTGCAATGCGCCATCACCGCCGACGACGCCCTCGACCGCTGGCAGCTCACCGCGCCCTTCTCCTACCCCGCCGCTGCCGACAGCATCAGCAAGCTGCTGGCCAATGCCGCCAATCTGCGTCTGGGCGCGTATGTGGGCGAGGGCACGCCTGAGAATCTCACACGCTGCGGCTTTGATCCCCCTCGCCTGACCGTTGAGCTGCACATGGCCGCCGGCACCATCGGCACTACGGACGCATCGGGGGCTTTCGTCACCCAGGACTGGCCCGAAGGCACCGTCACCTTCACCATCGGCGGCGAACGCAGCGATCTGGTGGACTATGTGCTCTACGAAGGGGACATCTACGTCAGCAGCCATTTTACCGTCGGTGTGTTCCTCTCCATTGATCCGCAATCCACGCTGAACCGGTATCCCGTGCTGACCGCGTTGGGCAACCTTTCCACGCTGACCATCACCGAAAACGGCAGCGTAACCACCTACGAGCTGACGCGCACCGAGCAGGTTGCAAGGAACAATGCGCTCGTTACCGATCCGGACGATACCCCCGTCTATGACGTGACGGTCACCCGCAACGGCGAGCCCTTCGAGTACGCCGTCTTTGAAGCCGCCTATGAGCAGCTGATCACCGTCCGCGTCTCCGGCGTGCTGCCAGACGGGGATGCCTCCGACGCGCCGCCTCACACCGTCTATACCTTCACAGATGTGGACGGCACGGTGCATACCGTCGCGCTGCATGAGTTCGGCGTGCTGTTCGACGCGGTGTCCGTGGACGGACATCAGGTTTTCTATCTGGAAAAGAACGCGTTCCGGCTGATACAGGAATAAGCTGCGGTAACCAGACACAAAAGCCCTCCGGCCCGTCATGAGCCGGAGGGATATTTCGTCAGTTGTTGCGGGAGTAGTTGGGCGCTTCCTTGGTGATGGAGATGTCATGGGGATGGCTCTCCGCCAGACCCGCGCCGGTGATCTTGATGAACTCCGCGTTCTTGCGCAGGTGGTCGATGTTGGGTGCACCGCAGTAGCCCATGCCGGAACGCAGTCCGCCGATCATCTGGTAAATGGTGTCCGCCAGCACGCCCTTGTAGGGCACGCGGCCCTCCACGCCCTCGGGAACGAGCTTCTTGGATTCCGCCTGGAAGTAGCGATCCTTGGAGCCCGCCTCCATCGCCGCCAGGGAGCCCATGCCGCGATAGACCTTGAAGGAACGGCCCTGATAGATTTCGGTCGCGCCGGGCGCCTCGTCGGTACCGGCCAGCATGGAGCCCAGCATCACCGCGGAGCCGCCGGCGGCCAGCGCCTTGACGATATCGCCGGAGTACTTGATGCCGCCGTCCGCGATGACGCGGATGCCGTACTTGTCAGCCTCCTCCGCGCAGTCCGCCACAGCGGTGATCTGCGGAACGCCGATGCCGGCGACCACGCGGGTGGTGCAGATGGAGCCGGGGCCGATGCCGACCTTCACGCAGTCAACGCCCGCGGCGATCAGGTCATGGGTCGCGCCGGCCGTGGCGACATTGCCTGCGAACAGCTGAATGTGGGGATAGCGGTTGCGGATGGCCTCGACCTGCTTGAGCACGCCCACGGAATGGCCGTGCGCGGTGTCGATGGAAATCACGTCCACCTTGGCGTCCACCAGCGCGTCGATGCGGTCGAACACGTCCTGGGTCACGCCCACAGCAGCGCCGCACAGCAGACGGCCGTTGGCGTCCTTGGCGGAGTTCGGGTACTTGGTGGACTTCTCGATGTCCTTGATGGTAATCAGGCCGCGCAGCACGCCGTCCTCGTCCACGATGGGCAGCTTTTCGATGCGGTGACGGGCCAGAATCATCTTGGCTTCCTCCAGAGAGGTGCCCACCGGCGCGGTGATCAGGTTCTTGCTGGTCATGTACTCATGGATGGGACGGCTGTAATCGGTGACAAAGCGCAGATCGCGGTTGGTCAGGATGCCCACCAGCTTGCCGCCCTCGCAGATCGGCACGCCGGAAATCTTATAGCGAGCCATGAGGTTTTCCGCATCCTGAATGAGGTTGTGCGGCGCAAGGAAGAAGGGATCGGTGATGACGCCATGCTCAGAGCGCTTCACCTTGTCCACCTGCGCCGCCTGATCGGCAATGCTCATGTTCTTGTGGATGATGCCCAGACCGCCCTCACGGGCCATGGCGATCGCCATCCGGGCATCGGTCACGGTATCCATCGCCGCGGACATCAGAGGGATATTCAGCTTGATCACAGGTGTGAGCTGAATCGACAGATCAACATCCTTGGGCAGCACCTCGCTGCGGGCCGGAACCAGCAGCACGTCGTCAAAAGTGAGACCTTCCCGCACAACCTTCTGAAGCATGAGCGCAAATCCTCCTCGCCAATCTCGGTAGTGAATATGGTTGAAATGAATTGTAACAAAAGGCAGCGTGCTTGTCAATGGCATTCCCGACGAAATTTCGACCATTTACGGAAGTCCTGCGCCGTCTGCTCCCTTCCGCCAAGGCAACAGCCCCTTTTCTGTCGCCGGGCGCGATGGCTTTTCCGTATCCGTCATCCTTCACAGAAAAGGCGTTGCCGCAAACGAAGATTTGTGGTATACTGTTCTTACAAACAAAGCCCCTGCGCTTTGTACATCGAGCGTTGGCAGATAGGAGGAAGAACCTATGGCAAGGAAATGCATTATCACCATCGGCAGGCAGTTCGGTTCCGGCGGCCGGTATGTGGGCCGTCTGCTGGCTGAAAAGCTCGGCATCCCCTTCTATGACAAGGAGCTGCTGTCCGAAGCCGCCAAGCAGAGCGGCATCTGCGAGGAGATCTTCGAGGAGCATGACGAGAAGCCGACCCGTTCCCTTCTTTTCAGCCTGGTGACCGGTATGCAGCAGCACGTCGGCTCCGGCTCGTTCTACATGGACATGCCGCTGAACCACCGCATCTTCCTGGCGCAGTTCGACGCCATCCGCAAGCTGGCGGAGGAAGGCTCCTGCGTCATCGTCGGACGGTGCGCGGACTATGTGCTGCGGGACGACCCGAACGCCACCAGCATTTTCGTCAAGGCGGACATGGAAAGCAAGATTGACCGGGCCGTGAAGTATTACGGCGTGGAACCCGACAAGGCCGAGGAGCGCATCCGTAAGGCCGACCGGCAGCGTGCGTCTTATTACAATTACTATGCCACGGCCACCTGGGGCGATGTGGAGAACTACGATCTGGTGGTCGACACAGGCGTTCTGGGTGTGGAGGGTTCCGTTGCGCTGATCCTGAAATTCCTGGAGCTGCGCGAGCAATCCGCCAAATAACACCGATAAGGAGAACCGCATGAAGAAGCTCGCAGCCCTGCTGCTGTCCATGCTGATGATGACCTCCGCAGCCCTTGCGGAGATTGAATGGCCCGACAGCCTGTCCTCCGGTCAGTCGCAGCTCAAAGCCTTCGTGGAAGCGGCCAATGAAGCGCTTGCAAGCGCCGGAGCGGGCGTGATTGACATGCAGTACGAGATGTACTCCACCTTCGCCAGCCTTGGCATGAACGGCGTTGAGATGCCCGAGAACCCCCTCGCCAGCTTCACCATGCCGGTGGAGATGTACTTCGTGATGCAGGGCGACGGGCTGTATTCCCTGCAGCTGCGGATGCAGGATGTGGAGCGCTTCGCCGCTGTCGCGGCAGCCTGTCTGTATGCGTCCAGCCCCACCGCCGTGAGCCTTGAACAGGCCCGTGCAATCGCCGATGCGTATGTCTCCAGCGTGCTCTCCGCCCCGAACGTGGGCTTTGAGGAGGAAGTCGAACCCCTGCAGGGGCCCCAGCCCCGCGCGTATTTCGCCTACTTTCCCGACCAGTTCCATGATCAGCGCAACTGGATACAGATGACGCTCATTTTCGCCCGACCCGGCAGCGCGGACGCACCCATCCTCGTCCCCATCAGCACGCCCGCGCCCGAACCCACCGAGGATACCGTCTGGCTTTCGCAGGACAACTTCACCCATCTGGAGATCTTTGTAACGCCCACGCCCGAGCCGGATTCCGCTGCCATGGAGTAACATTGCTTCGTTCAACCCCGAGAACAGGAGGACACCCCCGATGCCCTACGATTACGCCGCCCTGTTTGACCGCATCCACCCCGGTTTCTTCCGGCAGTTGCGCATCCGCACCCTGCCGCCGGAGGACGTCTACGAGGAGCAGGTGCTGTTCCTGAAGGACTACGATCCCCATGCGCCGGCAATCTCCGCGCCCGCGCACATCACCTATGGCCTGTACACCGGCGACCACGCCGCCCTGACGGAAGCCGTCCGGTCGGTCGACCCTGACTGGGTGCCGTTCTACCATCCCGAGGATCGCGTGTTTGTCGCCATGGACGGGGAACGCATCCTCAGCTTCTGCCTGCTGGAGGACTTCGGGGTACACGACGGCGTGAAGATCGGCGGCCCCGGCTGCGTCGGCACCGTACCCGCCGGACGCAGGCAGGGCATCGGCCTGCGCATGATTCAGCTGGCCACCGCGCAGCTCAAGGCGGACGGCTACGACCTGAGCTGGATTCATTACACCGGCGTGGGGCACTGGTACGCCCGTCTGGGATACCAAACGGTGCTTCGCTGGAATGCTAACGGTTTCTGCGATTAAAAGCAAAGCCGGCAGAGCGTGCGTGCTCTGTCGGCTTTTTGTGCGCTCTGGTCAGCTTGTGCGGAACGGAATGCAGCCGGAAGATTACTCCTTGATGATCCCCTTGCCGTACTTCGCCACCAGCCGGTCGCGGTCGGCATGGCCGATCACGATGGTCAGCTCCACGCCGTCATCCGTGTACGCCTCATTGACCACGCGGCCCAGCGGACGTATCTGTCCGACCAGCCCATACTGGCTGAAGGGCAGCGCGAAGGTCACCGGCGCGAATGTCTTTTGCAGCTCCGCCGCGATGCGCCGGTGCAGCTCGTCCAGCCCCTCGCCGGTCACCGCGCTGACCATCACCGCGCCGGGAATGGACGGCTCCGCCACGCCCAGGTCACACTTGTTGATGACCTCAATCCGCGGCTGCTCCGTTGCGCCCAGCTCCGCCAGCACCTGCTCCACGGTCTCGTGCTGCCGGTGCATTTCAGCCGACGCGCCGTCGTTGACGATCAGCAGCACATCCGCCAGCGCAGCCTCGTCCAGTGTGGAGCGGAAGGCGCTGACCAGCGCGTGGGGCAGCTTGCGGATGAAGCCGACCGTATCCACCAGCAGGAAGGGCGTGTGCTCCGCCGTTTCGATGCGGCGGGACACCGCATCCAGCGTTGCGAACAGCTGATCCCGCACATACACATCGCTGCCGGTCATCCGGTTGAGCAGCGTGGATTTGCCCGCGTTGGTGTAGCCCACGAGGGCCACCACGGGAACCTCGTTCCTTTCCCGGTTCCTGCGGCGCAGCTCGCGCTGCTTTTCCACCGCGTCCAGACGGCGGCGCAGCTCCGTCATGCGATCGCGGATATGGCGGCGGCTCATCTCCAGCTTGGATTCACCGGGGCCGCGGGTGCCGATGCCGCCCGCCAGACGGGACAGCACCAAGCCCTGACCGATCAGGCGCGTGGACTGATACTGCAGCTGCGCCAGCTCCACCTGCAGCTTGCCCTCCGCCGAGGACGCACGCTGGGCGAAGATATCCAGGATCAGCGTCGTGCGATCCACCACCTTCACCCGCAGCATATCCTCCAGATTGCGCATCTGAATGCCGCTGAGCTCCTCGTCAAAGATGCAGAGATCCGCCTCGAGGGCCTGGCACTGGCGCACCAGCTCATCCGCGCGGCCCTTGCCGATGAACAGCACCGTATCGGGCTTATCGCGCTTTTGCAGGAACGTCCCCACGACCTCCGCACCGGCGGTATCGGCCAGCCGGGCCAGCTCCTGCAGGCTCTCCTCGCTCTCGATGCCCATCAGCACCGCGCGTTCCCGGGCATGGGGATTGCTCCGCTCGTCCTCCCAGCCGACAATGCGGTCACTCTCCTCGATTTGACGGTTCCACTCCGCGTCCGGCACCCTGTACCAGCGCACGGGCTCGTCCATGAGGATGTTCTGCTTCTCCGTCAGGAAGCTCGCCTGCACGAAGGTCGGCTCACCCCGCAGGCAGCCGATGGCGACCATCGCGTCATAGCGGAAGGAACGCAGCGCCGACAGATCCACATCGCTCAGGCGCCCGTCTCCGTTGGGATGGGTATGCACGCACCGCACGCAGGACAGCCGCTGGGCATTGCGGCGCAGCCGGTAGTCCCGCAGCTCCACGTCCCGGTCCGTGCCCACGGAGACATCCACAATTTCACCGTCCCGGGTGATGTACACGGCGATCTCCCGGTTGAGCGCATTGCTAAATCTTGCCAGCAGCTGCATCAGCTCCCGCGGGAGGAAGTCGCCGTCCTCCACCTCGTAGTCATACAGCTGGGACAGCGACGCAATCACCGAATCGCGGATGCCCGTCAGGTTGCCATTGACCTCTTGCTTCATGTATTGATCCTTTCATCACGTTCGATGGGCTTGCGCTTCTTGCGCAATCCGGTATAAACGGCGTCCGCACAGCCCGCCAGCAGACACACATAATAGGTCATAAAGCGCCACACCAGCAGCGCCAGCGGAATGGTGCTGTCGGTGAAGATGCCTCTGAAGTAGACCAGGAAGCCGCCCTCCTGCGCGCCTGACGCGCCGGGCAGGGGCGTGTAGCTGGCGGAGACAAAGAGCATGAAGGAAACCATGAGGATGTGCATGACCGGCGTGCCGCTCAGCCCGAAGGCCCTGTACACCATCAGCGGCACGAGCATCAGACAAGTCATCTCCAGCACGCTGAGCAGGAGCTGAATCAGAATCTGCAGGGGCTGGCCCACCAGATTGAACAGGGAGGTGTGGAAATGGTCGATGGATTCCAGCGCCTTGTGCTCCCATTTTTCCGGGTTTCTGCACAGCCTGTGCCGCGAGAGAAACCGTACGCCCCACAGCGCGATGCGCTCAACCAGGCGGCGGTTGAGCATGATGGCCACGATGAGCGGCACGCACAGGAAGTTGACCGCACAGCCCAGCACAATCAGTCCCGCCACATGTCCCAGCTGCGCAGATGCATACTCGCGGTTCAGCAGCCATAGCACGACCGTCATCGCCACGAGCGTCAGCTGATTGAAGAAGTACCGCACCGTCAGCGCCGAGGTCGCCAGGCCGCCGGGAATCTTCCGCTGGGTCATCAGGTAGACCTGCATCGGCTGACCGCCGGTGGACGAGGGCGTGATGTTGCCGTAGAACATGCCCGCAAAGGAGAAATGCGCCGCCGAGGACAGCTTCACCCGGAAGCCCTCCATCCGCAGGAAGGCAAACAGCCCCGCCCCTTCCGCATACACATATCCCACGTAGCACAAAAGTGCTCCCAGCAGCCACCACGGGTTCAGCGTGAAAAGTACCTCCCACGCATTCGCCAGCTCCTGATTGGCAAACGCGATATACAGCACCACGCCCAGGGAGATCAGGATGACCGCTATGCTGATGATTTTGCTCCACTTGCTCCGGTTCAATGCGCTTCATGCCCCCTTTGCCACTGCCTCTTCCGGCAGGCGCATACGAATTCAGTTTATTTTACCACACAAGCGCTCCGGCGTAAAGAGAAAAGAAGCATTCTTCGGGGCGAAAGCTGTTATTCGATGTGTCATCGGACACGGCGGAACTTTCGCTCCGGCAAAGCCGGGTGAAGCGGGGCGCACCGGAGCAGCCATGGCGGAACAGACGCCGTGCGAGCGCCGTATCCGGACGCAAAAAGCCCTGCCCATTCCGCGCGGAACGGACAGAGCCGTGTCGGGGTTACCGTTTGCCCATCAGCCGTTGCCTTCCTCGTCCGGCTCAATCAGGTAGATTTCACCCGTCACCGCATCGAGGTTGACCTTGTAGATCATTTCGTCCCCCTGCATGAACCAGATCTCCCACACGCCGTTGGTCTGGCCGTCGCCCATGCCCATGATGTAGCCGTAGCCAATCTGGTAGTCGTTCGCGCTGGTCACGCCCACGGTGGCCATCGCCTTCACCAGCGCCTCGCCCTGGGGCATGTCGCCCTCCATGGGCAGGCCATAGTTCGGCTGCATGGTGTACAGGGTATCAAAGAGGAGCTTGTCCTCCAGCGACCACAGGGCCTCCACGCCCTTTACCGCCTGCCAGCGCCGGCTGATTTCCGTAAAATAGCCGATGTCCGTGGTATCCGTCGTCAGCACCGTCCCGGACGCCGCGTCCACCGCGATGCACCAGCCGTCGGAGAAGTTCGTCAGGTCGAAGATGGTCACGATCCACTGGCAGCTCTCGTCGCTCATCTGGACGAGCTCCGCCCGGGTCAGGCAATCCGCGGGCAGCACCGCCAGCGAAGCCGTCGCCTTTTCAATCGCGTCAGCCATATAGAGCATATGCTCGCTCTGGGGCAGGATCCGGACAGGCACAATCGCCGTTTCAGCGGTCTCCTCAGCCAGGACAGGAGTCACCGCCAGCAGCAGCGCCGCCAGCAGCATCAGGAGCTTCTTCATTGGGGCATTCCTCCTTTATTGGATCATCGGGAACACGAAGCGTGTCCCTCTGCCCATCCAACGGATGAAGTTTGAGATTTCTTCCCAGCCCGTCATTTTTGGGTGCGGATGAGCTGTACAGCCATGTAACCGATGAAGGCGCATTCCACCAGCACGGCGGAGGGCTGTGACGTGCGGAACAGGCTCAGCACGGGCACCTCGATGCCGATGCCCGCCAGATACTGTCCCGTCACCACCGCGCAGAGGAGCAGCAGCGGCAGTCCCATCAGCCCCGCAAAGGGCTCGCGGCGCTTCGATGCGCCGGACAGGGGCAGCAGCAGTGCCAGACACGCGCCGAGAATCGCTCCCATCAGCACGTCCGTCCAGAATCCCAGGCCCGTCAGCAGCGGGAATACAAGACAAAGCAGCGCCACCAGCAGCAGCGGCACCACCATCACCACCAGCTTGCGCAAGAACATCACATTTCCTCCAGCATCCGCTTTTCCTTGTCGCTCAGCTCCGCCTTTTCCAGCAGGTCGGGGCGGAAGCGCTTCGTCGCCCGGAGCGACTCCTGCCGCCGCCAGGCCCGAATCCTTGCATGGTCACCGGACAGCAGCACCTCCGGCACCTCCATGCCGTTCAGCTCCCGGGGACGGGTATACTGCGGGTATTCCAGCAGCCCGTCGGAGAAGCTCTCCTCCTCCGGGGATTCCGCGCTGCCCAGCACGCCGGGAATGAAGCGCGCCACGCAGTCCGTCAGCACCATCGCCGCCAGCTCGCCGCCGGTGAGGATGTAATCCCCGATGGAGATTTCCTCGTCAATACAGCTGTCCAGCGCCCGCTGATCCACGCCCTCGTAATGGCCGCAGAGCAGCACCAGCTGCTCCTCCTGCGCCAGGGATCGCGCCTTGGCGGTGGTCAGCGTCGTGCCCCGGGGGCCCATGTAGATGCGCTTCCCGTGGAAATCCCCGCCGGTCACGCTGGCCATCGCATCCAGGATCGGCTGGGCCAGCATCACCATGCCCGCACCGCCGCCAAAGGGATAGTCATCGGTGTTTTTGTGCTTGCGGTCGGAAAAGGGGCGGATATCGACGCATTCCACCTCGATGAGCCCCTGCTCCCGGGCACGCCCGAGGATGCTGGCGTTCAGCACGCTTTCAAACATCTCCGGGAAGATGGTCAGGATTGTGATCTTCATGTCAATCCTCCCGGACGGCGACCTCATTCAGCTTTTCCCGCACGACGCTGATGCGTTTCTCCGCAACGCTGACCGTCGGGAACACCGCCTTGAGCGCCGGCGCCATCAGGGATTTGCCCTTGCTGTCAAAGACGTATACGTCCACCACGCCGTGCTGCAGCACGTCCGTCAGAACGCCGATGGATTTGCCCTCCTCGTCAATGCCCTCGCAGCCGATCAGGTCGGAGATATACACCTCGTCCTCCTCCAGCGGGTTGGCATGGGCGCGGTCAATCCACAGCTGTACGCCGCGCAGCTTCTCCGCCTCCTCCATGGACGCGCACTCCCCCAGCGTGACGTAGGCAAAGCCGTCATGTACCCGGGAGCACCTGGCCTTGACGGGCGTGTAGCTCTCGCCCTGCTTCAGGTACAGGGTCTTCCAGCGGCGGAAGTCCTCGTGATTGGCGGCGAAGGGCTTCACCTTCACCTCGCCCCGGACGCCCTGGGGCTTGAGCACCTCGCCGATCATCAGGTATTCATTCATGGGTCCTCTCCTCGAATCCTTTGAAAAAGGCGCAGGAAATCACCTTTCCCGCGCCCTTTGTAGGTTGTTTACTGGTGCTCGTCGACGATCTCGACGTAAACAGGCTTGCTGTTCTTGGTGGTCGCGGCCTTGACCACCGCGCGGATGGCCTTGGCGATGCGGCCGTTCTTCCCGATGACCTTGCCCATATCCTCTTCCGCTACGCTGAGCTCCAGGATGATGGCCTCGCCCTCGGTTTCCCGGACGACGACCTGGTCGGGATGATCCACCAGGGACTTCGCCACGAAGGTGAGCAATTCTTGCATGAGGCTGTCCTTTCTGCCGACTGGCGCACAACGAAAGCCCAGGCCGCGTCGACCGCGTCTGAGGCGTTCCGTTGAGAAGAAAGCGGACGGTGTCCGATTACTTCTCGATCACGCCGGTCTTCTTCAGCAGAATGCGAACCGTGTCGGTGGGCTGAGCGCCGCAGGTGAGCCAGTACTTGGCACGCTCACCGTCAACCTTGATCTCAGCGGGCTGCGTCATGGGGTTGTAGTAGCCGATCTCCTCGATGAAGCGGCCGTCGCGGGGGCTGCGGATGTCAGCGACAACAACGCGGTAGAAGGGCTTCTTCTTCATACCCATTCTCTTCAGACGAATCTTGACTGCCATGTTTGTTTCCTCCTCAAAGCTGTATGTAGTCATCTATATGGAAATCATACGCGTATTGCTATATGATACCACGCCATATGGTTCCTCTGCGCTCAGCGCAGACCGCCGAAGCGACCCATCAGCCGGGAGGCCTTTCCGCCCTTCATCTGACTGGTCATCTTCTTCATCATTTCCTTCGCCTGCTCAAACTGGCGGATCAGCTGGTTGACATCCTGCACGGTGGTACCGGAGCCTGCAGCGATGCGCTTGCGCCGGCTGGCGTTGAGGAGCTTGGGATTGCGCCGCTCGCGGGGCGTCATGGAGCGGATGATCGCCTCGGGCTTCTTCATCGCGTTCTCGTCCACCTCGATATCCTTGCCGGACATACCCGGCAGCATGGACAGCATGGACTTGATGCCGCCCATCTTCTTCATGGACTGCATCTGCTCCAGGAAGTCCTCCAGCGTCAGGTCGCCCGTGCGGCCCTTCTTTGCGATCTTCTCCGCGTCCTTCTCGTCAAAGACCTCGGAGGCCTGCTCAATCAGGGTCATCACGTCGCCCATGCCCAGAATGCGGCTGGCCATGCGTTCGGGATGGAAGACCTCGATCTCCGACAGCTTCTCGCCGATACCGGAGAACTTGATGGGCTTGCCCGTCACCGCCCGGACGGACAGCGCCGCGCCGCCGCGGGTGTCGCCGTCCAGCTTGGTGAGGATCACGCCGTCGATGTTCAGCTTCTCATTGAAGCTCTGCGCCACGTTGACCGCGTCCTGACCGGTCATCGCGTCCACCACCAGCAGGATTTCCTGCGGCCTGATGGTCTCCTTGATGCGGGCCAGCTCGTCCATCAGCTCGGTGTCGATGTGAAGGCGGCCGGCGGTATCAATGATGAGCACATCGCGGCCCAGATACCGGGCCCGCTCGACGGCTTCCTTCGCGGTTTTCACAGGATCCTGCGTGCCGTGCTCGTAGACCGGCACATTGACCTGTGCGCCGACCGTCTGCAGCTGCTTGATGGCGGCGGGACGGTAGATGTCGCAGGCAGCCAGCATGGGCTTCTTGCCCTGCTTGGCCAGCCAGTTCGCCAGCTTGGCAGCCATGGTGGTCTTGCCGGCGCCCTGCAGACCGCAGAGCATGTACACCGTCAGCGGGCTGGAGGACCAGGTGAGCCTGGCGTTGGTGCCGCCCATCAGCTCGGTCAGCTCCTCGTTGACGATCTTGATGACCTGCTGGGAGGCGGTCAGCGCGGTGCCGATCTCCTGACCGATGCAGCGCTCCGTCACCTTCCTGATGAAATCCTTTGCGACGGCATAGTTGACGTCGGCCTCAAGCAGCGCCATGCGAACCTCTCGCATACCCTCCTTGACGTTGTCCTCGGTCAGCTTGCCCTTGCTGCTCAGCTTGCGCAGGGCGCCCTGCAGCTTCTCTGTCAAGCCCTCAAAGGCCATTGCTTTCCTCCTGATCGAGCCGGATGAGCGCGTCCAGCACGCCTTCGGCCTCGTCGTAGCGCTTCTCCCGCAGGAGCGCCCGGCACCTTTCCAGCCCGGTTTCCATCCGGCGGAATCGTGCAGCCACGCCAAGCTTATCCTCCATGTCCAGCAGGCGCTGTGCGCTGCGGGTGAGCATATCGTGCACCCCCTGTCGGCTCACGCCCGTCTCCTGGGCGATCTCCGCCAGGGACATGTCCTCCTCGCAGTGCAGGGCCAGCACCTCGCGCTGCTTGTCCGTCAGCATACCGCCATAGAAGGCCATGAGCCACGCGATTTCAACCTTCCGGCTGACCTCGTCTGCCATCCGCTCCTCACGCATGGGGCCTGCCTCCTTTGCGGCGCTGTCAAGGAGTTCTCATTGACGCTCGACCATTATACACAAAAGCGTCCCGGCTGTCAAGGGGTTTTGCATGACAATTTGCATGCGGCAGGGGGAATCCGCCCGGAAAGCCCCTGCCCCGCCATGGGAAAGCGCCGGAGAGCGGCAATTCTCTCCGGCGCGGGTCGTTCGGGTGATGATCTGAGCAGGGTTTACTTCGCCAGCAGCACCACAGGGGCGTCCGCCGGGATGGTCTCGGGCAGCACCTCGTCGGTCAGGGTGATGACGTCGGGCAGAGTCTCCACGCCCAGCATGACTTCTTCCTCGATGAGGAAGCGCAGTGCGCGGCTCAGGTTCATGCCCTCGGGCAGCTCGCTGCCCGCCGCGTCGCGCAGCTTCAATTCGTAGAGCCCGTAGGCGCTCTCGGGAACGTCCATGTAATTCATCTCAAATGTCAGGGTCAGGTACGCGCCCGTGACATAGCGCTCCGCTTCCGCCTTCAGCAGCCTGTGGCCCGCAATGACCGTCTCCTGCTCGGGCACATAGCTGCGCGTCTCCAGCACGGGCGATACGGGAACGGTCACGCTCCGGTCACGGTCGACCCACTTTTCAACCTCCTCGCCCGTCGCGGGATCCAGCTGCGCCACGCGCAGGTAGAACCTCGCAGGCAGCTCCGATTGCACCGCATCGCGATTCAGGGACAGCATGGAGAAGTAGGTCAGGCTGCCGTCCTCGTTCCACAGCGGATCCTCCATGCCGTCGCCGCCGGCATACTCCGAGGCGATGTCGAGTATGCCTCGCACGCAGTACAGCGGCAGATTCAGCTGCTGCGCCGCCTCGGTGTAGGGGGTCATGGGATCAACGCCCAGCTTCGCTGCCAGCGCGCGGCCATTCTCCCCATTGCAGCCGATCACGTCGGACGGGTCGACGCACATCAGCGCCTGCGTGCCGTCCGTGGGACGCACATGGATGGCGCTGATCGCCATACGTTCATCCGTCAGCAGCTCCGTGACGGTAAAGGTCATCGGGCCGACCTGCCAGGAGATTTCCTCCGACACCTTCATCCGCTCCACCGCACCCTGCGGAATCGTCACATTCGTATAGTTTCCCAGGAAATCCGTCCAGCCCATCAGCCCGCCGGCTGCAAAGGCCACAGCCATCATGCTGACAAGGATCGCCGCTGCGATCAGCACCACGCGGAAGGATGCTCGTTTCATCTCTTTTTCCTCCTTGACGGAGCGGGCCGCGTTCATCAGCGCGGCGTGACAGTCTTCAGGCTCCGGCCTGAAGGCATCCCGGAGATTGAGGTTCTCAAAATCGCGCTTCATTCTGCATCCAGCTCCTTTTTCAGTTCTCCCTTGGCGCGGTGGATCCTTCCGCGCACGGTGGCCATGGGCAGGCGCAGCGCATCCGCAATCTCCTGATAGCTCATGCCCTCTGCATAGCAGAGCACCAGCGGCAGCCGCAGCTTTTCCGGCAGATTGTGCAGGGCCAGCGAAAGCGTCAGATCAGGCGGAGGTGCGGACTGCTCCCGGATTTCCTCGATGGATACGATGCGGCGGCGCTTCTTGACCGTGTCGTAGCACGTGTTGATGAGGATGCGCGTGATCCACGTCCGGAAATACCGTTCCTCCCGGAGCGTTCCGCGCTTCTCCCATGCCTTGAGGGCTGCATCCTGCAGCGCGTCGCGGCACGCGTCGTCATCCCGCAGGATCGTATAGGCCACGCGGTACAGCATCCCGCTGTGGGCTTCGAGCTCCCGGGTGAAGAAATCCTTGTCCATTGGCTCATCTCCTTGTAACGTTACACCCATTAGACGGCACTGACAGCCCTTTCGTCACGTGCTGCGCAGATTTTCACGCGAATCTATAAAACAGGCACATTTCTCTGCATAAACGCCCTTGCATCCGAACCATCTGCCGTGTATCATGAAAGGGAACGCGGAACTGTGTTCTGCAACATTTTTGCCGCATGACAGGAGAGTCTTTCTATGAAGCCCACCGCCATTGTGTACACCTCCAGGACCGGCCACACCCGCCAATACGCCGCCATGCTGGCCGAAAGCCTCGCGCTCCCCGTCCATTCCCTTGACGAAGCGAGGGCCGCGCTTCCCGACAAAAGCGCCGTGATCTACCTCGGCTGGCTGCGCGCCAACCGCGTTCAGGGCTACGCCCGGGCGAAAAAGTGCTTTACCCTGTGCGCCGTCTGCGGCGTCGGATTGTGCGACACCGGCACGCTGACCGACCAGGTGCGCAAGGCCTCGTCCATCCCCGCGGAAATACCGCTGTTCACGCTGCAGGGCGGCTTTGACAGCACCCGGCAGAAGGGCTTTGACAAGCTCATCATCTCCATGCTCACCAAGGGACTGTCCAACCAAAAGGAACGCACCGCGCAGGACGAACGCATTCTGGAGCTGCTCAGGAGCAACGCCAGCTATGTATCCAAGGAGCATTTGAAGGACGTGCTGGACTGGTTCGGGAAGGCATGATGCCGCGTAAAGGAGCAATGCGCCATGATGAAAAGGATCCGCGTCGATTGCGATGATCTGGAATGGCTGTATTCCCCGGACTGGGAGTACTACCGCGACGGACAGTGCTGTCGTCACCTGCAGATGATCGTCCCCTACCGCCGGCAGTGGAAGGACGGCGAGCGGTTTCCGCTCATCCTGTTCATTCCCGGTTCCGCATGGCACAGGCAGGAGATGTACAACGATCTCCCCAAGCTGTCCGGGCTGGCCAAACGCGGCTTTGCCATCGCCGCGCTGGAATGCCGCGAATCGGACATCGCCCGTTTCCCGGCGCAGGTCGAGGACGTGGCGAACGCCCTGTCCTTCCTGCGGGAGAAGGCCGGGCCGTTCCATCTGGACATGGACAGGCTGTTCCTGATGGGCAATTCCTCCGGCGGTCACATCGCCGTCATGGCGGCACTCCTTGACGCCCATGGCCTGTGCCCGAAGCTGCCGGGGGTACGCGGCGTCATCTGCGAAAGCGGCTCAACCGATCTGCTGATCTGCGCCAGCGAGCCCCTGCCGCCCTGGATGCAGGTGCGTCCATCGACCGTGCTGCTGGGCGTGGAGACCATCGAAGGCAACGAGGAGCTTGCACGAAAGGCTTCCGCCGTGCCCTATGTCACCCGGGACGCAGCGATTCCGCCCATGTGCCTCCTGCACAGCGACAACGATCCGATCGTGTCGGTCGAAAACAGCCGAGCGCTTTACAGGGCGCTGGAAGAAACAGATCATCAGGTCGAGTACTACGAGCTGGAAAACAACGATGCCCACGGTGGAGCCGCCTATTTCAGCGCCCCGATTCTGGATATCGTTGAGGACTTCTGTACCCGCTGCTGCACTGCGCCGGATTGAATCATCCGATACAGCAACTACCAGCGTTTCACCGCCCAATCTGTAGGCAGAAGCGCACCTCCGCCGCCGCCCCCACTCGCCGCAGCGGCTGCAAGCCTCACCAAGGCCAACGCAGCAACTCTCAGCCACTTCATCCCCCAATCCAAGGACAGCAGCTCACCTTCTCCGCCGCCCCCACCCGCCGCAGCGGCTGCACCGAAGCCTCCAAAGGAGCAATGCGGCGACTCTGGAGAGGATCGCTTCCGCGTCAGCGGAAATTCAGGCGATCCTCTCCAGCCGGAGCCGCCCCGAATGCAGCCGCTCTCCAACGCGTCGGGAACCGGCGGGGGGTCCGGGGGGACGCGCGTTTCGCGTCCCCCCGGCGGCTTTCCGCCGCTTTCGACGGGCGAAAGCGGCCTCCCCGCAGGCATCCCAGCACCTGCAGGCACGAAATCCCCCCTGCAAAAGGAAGTGCTTCGCTTCTCCGGAAGCGAGAAGAAGGGCTTTCCGATCTCCCCATCCACCCTTCGGGTGCAAGCCTGCCTACCCTATCTTCTATATGCAGCCGTCCTGCCGAACCCAAAAACAGCCCTTGACAACCCATGCCCCTTCGTCTATAATAAGGCTAATGCTTATTAGCCGCGGAGGAAGTATGACCACAACCAGCCAGCGCATCCTGCACGAAGCCGTCCGCCTGTTCTCCCGTGAGGGCTACGAAGCCGTCAGCGTGGAGCAGATCGCCGGCGCCGTCGGCATCAAGGCGCCCTCGCTCTACAAGCACTACCGGAGCAAGCGCGATATTCTCGATTCCATCCTGCGCCATATGGAACAGCAGGATCAGGAACGTGCCATAGCCTGCTCCGTGCCGGAAGGCACTGCGGCAGACACGCCCGAAGCCTACAAGCACACAACCAGAGCCTCGCTGGTCGCCTACAGCAAAAAGCAATTCCGCTACTGGACGGAGGATGCGTTCGCTTCCGCCTTCCGACGGATGCTGACCATCGAGCAGTACCGCAGCGCAGAAATGAACCGCCTGTACCACCAGTATCTCGGCGCGGGGCCGCTGGGGTACGTGGCCGATCTGCTGGGCTCCGGATCGGAAGCCCTTGCCTTCTACGGGCCTATGTACCTGCTGTACAGCGTCTACGATCAAGCCGAAGAAAAGGCGTCCGTGCTGGCAATGCTGGACGCCCATCTGGAAAGGTGGAACCCATGAGCTTCTGTATTCCCGAACACCTGACGCAGCCGGACGCCCGGCACCCGGAATGGGCCGTCGGACGGATCACGCTGCAGGAAAAGGGCATGTACCGTCTCTGCACCGGCGAGGGCGAATGGAATGCCCTCGTTTCCGGCCGCTTTCAGTTTGACGCCCGGTTCGCGTCCGATTTTCCCGCCGTGGGCGACTATGTGCTGTTCAGCCGCGCCGATCCCGACACGGTCATCATCCATCAGCTGCTGCCCCGCAAGAGCCTGTTCGTGCGCAAAGCCGCCGGCAAAGCGGCATCGGAGCAGCCGGTTGCCGCCAATATCGACACGGTGTTCCTGTGCATGAGCCTGAACAACGACTTCAACCTGCGCCGCATGGAACGGTATCTCTCCGTTGCATGGGAAAGCGGCGCCAGCCCGGTGGTGCTGCTGACCAAGGCCGATCTGTGCGAGGATGCCGCCGCAAAGCGGGCCGAGGTGGAAGCCATCGCCGTTGGCGTACCGGTTCTGACCGTCTCCTCCATGGCCTCTGACGGCTATGGTCAGGTTCTCCCCTACCTCGCGCCGGGAAAAACCGTCGCCTTTGTGGGTTCCTCCGGCGTGGGCAAATCCACGCTCATCAACCGCCTGCTGAGCGAGGATCGGCTGGCGACCGACGGATTGCGCAACGATGACAGGGGCCACCATACCACCACCCATCGGGAGCTGCTGGTGCTGCCCGGCGGCGCGATGGTCATCGACACCCCCGGTATGCGCGAGCTGGGCCTGTGGGATGCGTCCTGCGGCATCGGACAGACCTTTGCGGAGATCGAGGAACTGTCTTCCCGGTGCCGCTTCCGCAACTGCTCCCATACAACCGAGCCCGGCTGCGCCATTCGCCAGGCCCTCCGGAGCGGTGCGCTGGACGGCGACCGCTGGCAGTCCTATCAGAAGCTGAGCAGCGAGCAGGCCTACGATGCTGACCGGGAGGGCTATCTGGCCGTCAAGGAAAGGAAATTCAAGGGGATTGCCAAATACAACAAAAACCGTCGAAAGGAGTCTGAACGATGAATTACCCGAAAAGCGAAAAATATGCCACGCCCGAGCTGATGTCCAAAATCATGGGGCCGAACCCGCTCAAGCTGCTGGAGGAGCTGCTGACCGATCACCTGATCCCCGCCGGGAGCCGGGTCTGCGATCTGGGCAGCGGGCAGGGGCTGACCAGCGTGTTCCTTGCCAGGGAATACGGCTTCACCGTCTGCGCGGCCGACCTGTGGACCGACCCGGAGGACAACCGCCGCTTTTTCCGGCAGATGGGGCTGACCGATGCGGAGCTGATCCCGGTCAAGGCCGACGCGACCGCGCTGCCCTTTGAGCCGGAAGCCTTCGACGCCATTGTCAGCACGGATGCCTACCACTATTTCGGCCGCGACCCGGCGTTTCTGGATCAAAAGCTCCTGCCCTTCGTCAAAAGGGGCGGCTATCTCTACATCGCCATCCCCGGCATGAAGCAGGACTGCCACGACCATCTGCCGCAGGAGCTGCTGCTGTCCTGGACGCCGGAGGATCTGGAAACGATGCACGATGTGGCCTACTGGCGCCGCATGGTCAGCCAGAGCCGGGATGCCGAGGTGATCGAGGTCAGCGAGATGGCGTCCAACGAGGAGGTCTGGGCCGATTGGCTGCGGCAGGAGAACCCCTACGCCATCGGCGACCGCAAGTCCATGAACGCCGGCGCCGGCAAGTACCTGAACTTCGTGAAGATTGTGCTGAGAAAGAAATCACTCTAATGGTCGTTAAAACGTTGCACTGAGCGCGGCGAATTCTCATTCTGGCAAAGCTGCGTGAAGCGAGGCGTTACCTACAAGCGCAGCCAGGGCGGAAAAGGTGCTGTGCGAGTGTAACATCTATACTGAGTATCAGAATAACACGAAATAAGCCGCAGCGGGTGATTGTCCTGCTGCGGCTTATTTCATTTGGGGATTACCACGGAATCTCCTCGCCGGTGATCTGCAGCCAGTGCTTGCGGATATCGTTCTGATGCCGCACGCCGTTCTTGGGGTCGTTCTGCTGGCACTCGGTCATGGTGCGCGGGAAATGTACGCACAGATGACCGTCGAAGTTGTTGTTGCTGATCGAGCCGGAGAGATGTGGCATGGAGTGCATCGAGGCGATGCACCAGGTGCCATTGGGCAAGCGGACATACACCGGCTTCTCGCTCCAGGAGAAGGAGCCGCCCCAAGCCGCCTTCATGATCGCCGTATCGTTGGCGGTCAGCGGCTCGGAGTCCGCGTGACGGCCCAGGGAATACAGGCGCAGATAGAAGCTGGAGTTGCTGGCAGGCTCATACACCAGCACGACCTGACCGGACTTGATGGTCGGCTTGATATCGTTGAACCAGTGCAGCAGCTTCACCTGAGAGATCGCCGGGCCGCCGCCGTTGCCGGTGATGCCGGAGGACGTGTTATCCTCGGGCAGCGTCGTGTCGCCGGTCACGCAGCTGCCGGAGTACAGCTTGGTTTGGGTCTGCACGCCGGCGATGCCGTCCGCCGTCAGCCCGTTGCGCTTCTGGAAGGCGATGACCGCCGCGCGGGTTGCCTCGTCATAGGTGCCGGTGATGCTCACGCTGTACTTGAGAGTGGAGAGCATCTGCTGCAGGCGGATGACCGCATTGCCGGTGGAGCCGAGCTGCAGATTGGTGTAGGTCTCGGAGGAGGTGTCGCCGCCCGTCTGGATGCCGTTGGCAGGGATCGCGCTGACGGAGAACAGGAGCTGGTAGGTCGCCTGCGTAGCCATGCCGGTGGCGGTCTGCCCGTTCTTGATCTGGAAGGCCCGCAGCGCCAGCTCGGTGTTGTTGCCGAACTTGCCGTCCACCTTGTCATCCAGATAGCCCAGATCCTTCAGCCGCTGCTGGAGCATCTTCACGTCCTCGCCGGAGCAGCCGTTGTACAGGTTGCGGTCGGGATACAGGGAGCTGGGAGGCGGCGTGGTGGTCGCCGCATTCTGGGCGGGAATCGCATCGTCGGAATAGAGCTTCTTGTACGTCTTGGGGCCTGCGATGCCGTCCGCCGTCAGGCCGTTGCGCAGCTGGAAGGCCGCCACCGCCGCGCCGGTCGCGCTGCCGAAGACGCCGTCCGCCTTGCCGGACAGGTATCCCAGCGCAATCAGCCTCACCTGCAGCAGCACCACATCATTGCCCTGTGCGCCAAGGCGCAGCGTCATGCCGGGCGTAACCTGGGGCACCGGCGTGGGCGTGGGTGTGGGCGTCGCGGTGCCATCGCCGCTGTAGGCGGGGATCGCGCTGTTCGAGTAGAGCTTCTCCACCGTCTTGGGGCCGACGCGGCCATCCACGGTCAGGCTGTTGCGGGCCTGGAAGAAGCGCACAGCCTCGGTCGTTCCCGTACCGTACACGCCGTCGATGGAACCGGCATAATAGCCCAGCTCCTGCAGGCGCTTCTGCACGGACTTGACCTGATCGCCCTCGTCGCCGGGGCGCAGGACGGAGGTCGGCTTGTCGGTGGGAACGGGATCGGGCGCGGGCGTGACGGAGCTGCCGTTGTCAATCGCGGCGCCGGAGAACAGCACAGCCACGGTGTTGGGGCCGCAAACGCCGTCCGCCGTCAGCTTGTTGCGCGCCTGGAAGGCCTTCATCGCCGCCACGGTGCCGGAGCCGTACTTGCCGTCAATCTTGCCTGCATAATAGCCCAGCTGGGACAGGCGAGCCTGCACGGCCGCCACGTCCTCGCCCTCCATGCCCTCGCGCAGGGTACGGTCATCAGAGGGCGCCTCCGTCGCGGATTCCCCGGCACCCAGAGCGCCGTCGGAGAAAAGCACCTGCGAGGTCTTCGTACCGACCTTGCCGTCCACGGTGAGGCCGTTCTTCTGCTGGAAGGCGCGGACAGCCGCCTCCGTGCCGGAACCGTACTGACCGTCGGAGGTGCCGGTGTAGTAGCCCAGCGTCTTCAGCCGGTCCTGGGTGTACTGCACGTCCAGACCGGACATGCCGGGGCGCAGGATGCGCCGGGGCACGCCGTACTGCAGGTTCTCATCGTCCGCCGCGGGAGGCGTGGTCACGATGGGGCCGCTGATGACGTTGCCGTCCTCGTCGAAATAGCTTTCCAGCTTCTGCAGGGTCAGCGGGCCGGCCTTGCCGTCCGCCTCCAGCCCCACGATCTTCTGGAACTCCTTGACCGCCGCGTAGGTGGAGGTGCCATAAACGCCGTCCGCCTTGGACACGTCAAAGCCCAGTGCGATCAGCGCGTTCTGCAGGATGCGGACACGGCTGGAGGACGCGCCATAGACCAGCTTCGTGTAATCGCCGCCGAACAGGCCCTTCCTGCCCGTCGTGGCACCGGAGCCGGAGCCGCCCACGTTGCCGCTGGCGTCCTCCGCCGTGGCGATGTCGCTGATCTTGATGCCGGTCAGCAGCAGCAGCTGGTACTGCGTCGCCGCACCGGCCTTGCCGTCCGCCGTCAGGCCGTATTTGCTCTGGAAACTGCGCACGGCGCGCTCGGTACCCTGACCGTATACGCCGTCGATCGCACCGGTATAGAAGCCGGTTTTCACCAGCGCCTCCTGCAGCCGCTCGACCGCTTCGCCGGTGCTGTTGCGGCGCAGTATCTCCGCCATGCCGCCGGTGGTCATCAGCAGGATCACCGCCAGTGCCATCGCCAGCACGCGCGCCATTCGCTTCTTCATCATGGTTCTTCCCTCCCGAGTATTGCTCATCCGAAAGCCGGATTCGTCTGCTGTTGTTTTGGAACCGTTTGATTCGTTTCCCAGTATAGCAGGTTTCAGATCGTTTGTAAATGAATATGACGTTTTTGTTACATTTGTCATGTTTTCAACATATCTGAGGGGGCGAAAGCCAGCCGTTTCGCGCCGCTGTCCAGCAGTTCCTGCGCCGTGCGGAAGCCCCAGACCGCCCCGACGGGATGCATCCCCGCCGCCAGTGCGCAGCGCATGTCCACCGATGTATCCCCCAGATACAGGAAGTCCCCCGGCGCGATGCCCATCTGCTTCGCCACTGCCAGCGCGCCCGCCGGATCGGGCTTCGTCGGAACGCCCTCGATCTGCCCGCGCACCACGGAAAACGGCACCGTCGGGAAGAAGTGGCGCACCACCCGCTGCGTATCCGCATCGGGCTTGTTGGACAGCACAGCCAGCGCCAGACCGCGCTGCGCCAGCGCCTGCAGCATCTCCGGGATGCCGTCATAGGGTCTGGTCGCCACCAGGTTATGCGTCTCATAATACGCCTGATAGGCCCTGCGCACGTCAGGCGCCAGCTCGATCCGCTCCCGGACGCTGCGCTCGGACAGCACCTTTGCGCCATCGCCCACCAGATAGCGGTACGCCTCCACCGGCCACTCCTGCAGCCCATACGCACGCAGCGCATGGTTCATGGCCGCCGCGATGTCCGCAAGGGTGTCCGTGAGCGTGCCGTCAAGGTCAAACAAAACAGCCCTGTACATGGTTCTCTCCCTTTGTGTGATGGTTCTATGAAGTATATACGATGGACAGGCGCAAAACCCTGCACAAAAATGAGCGCTCCCAGAAAAAAGCTCTGCTTCCGCCGCCCGATCCGGGACATGATGTTGCAGCTGATGCCCACCGATATGCATTATAAGCCATAGAAGCGTCCCATCAGCACAGTATGCACCGGGCGCATTCCGTCAGAGGGAATAGCCGCCCGCCCATCCGTCCATACTGACCGCAGATGGAAGGAGGCCGACCCATGCACGATTCCAACGATCAGTACAAGCGACCGCAGCGCCCCGACAAGCCCATTGCCGTTCGTCCCACCATCGACCGCCGCCGATTGCTGACCGGCTGCGCCCTGGTGATGGGGATGGCGCTGCTGATGGTGCTCTCGCTCATCCCGCAAAGCGCCCAGGCGCCCGGAACCGAAGCAGACGACACGCAGGTCGCCCTCGACGCCGCCCAGACGCTGCAGGCTGACTGCATTCTCATCCAGCACCTGACCTACACACCCTGCGGACACAGCCTGACCCGCCGTCAGGCCCTGCCGGGCGAATTGGCCGGGAAAACCCGCGCAGAGCTTGCCGCAGTCTACGACGCATGGCAGGTGACCTCCTTCGCTCCGACCGAGGTGCGCATGGAGCAGTCCCTCGCCATGTACTGCCCGTCCCATGCGGTACTGCTGCCGGATGAGGGCGGGATGCTCTGCATCTGGGTGAACCGCTACGGCGATGCGCTGGCGTTGGTGAAGGAGCTGGGCCTTGCGGTGTCGGAGCTGCCGGACAGCCTGCAGGACGAGGTGCGGCAGGGCAAGGGGTTTGACACACAGGAAGCGTTGGAAAAGTGGCTGGAGAGCGTTGAATCGTGAAGGGTACCCGCGCCCGCAGGCGCATAAAGGGTCAAGGGGCATTTGCCTGGAACGCGTCCCCAGTGGAAACTTCGCCGTAGGCGAAAGCGGAAGGCAAATGTTGAATGGCCCCTTCCCGCCGGAGCCCCGCGCCGCAGCGCAAAACCAGCCCCATGCGTCTTTCCTGAATCCGGCGGATTCAGGAAACAACTCCCCCAGCCGCAAGGAGGCAGAACACCCACCATTCGAAATCCCCTGAGAAGCCAGCGCTCCTCAGGGGATTCTCCATTATCATCAATGCTTACGCGTCGACCTCCAGCAGCCGGCCCATGATGAACCGGCCCTCGGGAAGCCATTCGCCTCCGGCGGCGGTCGCCTCATCCAGGCGGCTGGGCTGACCGGGCCTGCGGCTGTCGTAGATGGCGTAGGGTACGGGCTTGCCGTCATGGGTGCGGGTGGACATCAGGGTCTTGTGGTCGGAGAGCAGCAGGATACGGAAGTCGCCCAGCTCCGGCAGCTTCTCCAGCAGCGGCCTGATGACGCGCTGATCCAGGCGGCGGATGGCCTCCAGCTTTTCCGCCAGCTTGCCGGCATGGGTCATCTCGTCCGGCGCTTCCACATGGATGGCGGCGAAATCGTCGCCCGCCTTCAGCGCCGCGATGGCTGCCTCGACCTTGCCCTCGTAATTGGTGTCCAGATCGCCGTTCGCGCCCTCCACCAGCGGATGCTTAAGCCCCGCCAGCTCCGCGATGCCCCAGACCAGCGGCACGGCGGAGATCACCGTGCCCATGCGGCCGTACTTCCGCTCGAAATTGTCCAGCAGCATCGCGCGGCCTGCGCCCCAGGGCCAGATCATGTTCGCCGGGAGCTTCCCTGCGGCCATGCGCGCCCGATTGATGGGGTGATCCTTCAGCACCTCGTAGGAGGCCTTCATCAGCGCGGTGATCTCCTCCTTCATCGCGCCGGTTGGATAGTGGAGCGCCACGTCCTGCTCCAGCACGTTGTGGGGCTCGGTGGTTTTGAACACGGCCTGCTCGTCCACATCCGCGAACACGCCGATATGGCGGAAGGTGCGGCTGACATGCACGGTCAGCTTCGCGGCTTCCATGGCGGGACGGAAGCGCGGGTCGCTGAGCAGGTCGTTCATCAGCGTCTCCGCCTCGTCGCCCTCGATGTTGCCGCCGTTGTGGGAGTGGATGATGAGCTTGCCGTCCACCTCCTCCACCGCGCAGAGGTTCACGCGCATGGACACCTCGCCGGGCCTGAGCGTCACGCCCACACCGGCTGCCTCCAGCACGCTGCGGCCCGTGTAGCTCCAGCGGGGGTCATAACCGAAGATATTGAGGATGGCGGTATCGCTGCCGGCCGGAACGCCCTCGGGCACGGTTTGGCAGGTGCCGGTCTCGCTCCCGGCCAGGACGCCAAAGTACGGCAGGTCAAGGTATTCCAGCGGCGTTTTGCCGCCCAGCTCCGGCACCGGGTCGTCGCTCATGCCGTCGCCGATCACGAGGATGTATTTCATAGGCTTCATGCTCCCTTCAGGCATTTGATGCATCGCACGGTCTATTGTAGCCCATCGGCGAAGGATTGTCGAGGGGCTGTACACGAAAAGGACAATATGCCACCCGTCAGGGCTCCTGCCGCCAGAACGCCGCCAGCAGCCGCTGCGCATCGCCCCGGCGAAGCTCCCAGTGCTCCGGACAAAGGCGGCGGTACGCGCTCTGCCGGTAGCGGTCGTCCAGCAGCAGCGCCGCGCCCCGGTCCGTTTCGGTGCGGATGACGCGCCCGACCGCCTGCGCCACCTTCTGCATCCCCGGCAGCATGTAGGCATAGAGGAACCCGGCGTTCAGCGTACGCTCGTAGTAGGCGCGCAGCGTCTCCTGAAAGAGATTGACCTGCGGCAGGCCCACGCCCACGATGATGACGCCGTCCAGCGCGTCGCCGGGCAGGTCGATGCCCTCGGCGAACACGCCGCCCAGCACGCACAGGGACAGCGCCGTCCCCGGCGTGCCCGCCTGATAGGGCGCCAGAAAGGCCGCCCGCTCCGCGTCCGTCATGCCGCTGCGCTGCATCTGAAAGGGGATGTCCAGCTGCGCCGCCGCCTGCTGCATGAACGCAAAGCTGGGAAAGAAGGCGATGTACCGTCCCGGATGCGCCTGCACCATCATCCGGATGGCCTCCGCGATCGCTTCGCAGGCGGTCTCCCGGCTGCGGTAGCGGGTGTTCACGTCCCGCTGCAGCAGGAGCAGGTTTTCCCTGGGGAAGGGCGAGGGCATCGCGAAGCACGCGTCCTCCCCGCTGCCGCCCAGCAGGGTTTTCATGTCCTCCAGCGGATGCATCGTCGCCGAGAAGCAGACCACGCCGTGCAGCCTTTGTGTCACCTGCGCGAAGTAGTCCGCCACATCCAGCGCAAAGGCATGGAGCGTACGGTTCTTCCGGCCCTGCCAGAGCCACGCGTACCCGGTGGGCTCCCGCCTGCGGGCCCGGACAAAGGAGAGGAGCGGCAGCAGCGTATCCCCCAGCTTCTCTCCGACCTCATCCCAGGCAAAGGGCTCGTTTTGCGCGCTGAGGAACGCGTCCGTCAGCTCCATGCAGGCCCGGTCAAGGCTCTGGGGCAGCGTATCCAGCTCGCCCTCGTCCCTTTCGTCCGATGGAACCGGCAGATCATCAAGGGCCTTGAGCACCCCGGTCATGGCCTTGTAGAGGTCATGCTTCCGCCCGGCTGCCTTGCCCACCACCGTGCGCAGGCGGCGGATGCGTCCCCCGTCCACCCAGCCGGAGAGCATGTCCCGCACGCGCGGCAGCAGGTTGTGCGCCTCGTCGATGAGCAGCGTCACGTCCGAGGTCATGTCGAAGATCCGCTGGATATGCACCGCGGGATCCAGAGCGTAATTGTAGTCGCAGATGGTCAGGTCGGCCAGCTCCGCCAGCGACAGGCTGAACTCGAAGGGGCACACGCAGTGGCGGTCCGCCACCTCGCGGATATGCTCCGGCGACCAGTCGTCCGCCTGCAGCATCTCGTCAATCGCCGCATGATCCCGCAGAAAATGCCCCCTGGCCCTCGGGCAGTAATCCGGATGGCAGAGGGTTTTCGCGGGGCATTGCTTGTCCTTCGCGTCCAGCGTGAGCGTCCACAGGTGCAGCGGCTGACGGCGCATCCGCCCGAGGGCCTCCCAGGCGCCCTGCCGCTGGGTTGTCCGGGCCGTGAGGTAATACACCTGTCCGGTCAGGCCCTCCCCCAGCGCCTTGAGCGCCGGGAACAGCGCCGCCACGGATTTGCCCGTGCCCGTAGGCATGGACGCAAACAGCCGCTTCCGCTGCTTCACCGCCGTGTAGACCTGAATGGCCATCTCCCGCTGTCCGGGACGATAGCCGTCAAAGGGAAAGGTCAGCGCCCGAAGCGAGGCGTCCCGCGCGCGGCGGTGCCGGCGCACCACCCGCAGACGGCGCACATAGGGCTCCAGCACCGTCAGGAAGCGTGCGCGGCATTCCTCCGCCGTCAGCGGCGTGTCAAACTGCCCGCGCACCCGTCCCGCCCGATCCACATACGCCACGCGGATAAGAACCGCCCGGAGACCGCGTTCCTGACAGAGCATGTGCCCATAGCAGACCGCCTGCATCTCATGTGCCGGAAAGGGGGTCTGGGGCGGCTCCCGGTGCTGCCAGAGCTTGATTTCCTCAATGACCGGCACCTCCCCGTCGCAGAAGGCGTCCATACGTCCGCTCAGCAGCAGCTCCGCGTTCTCATCCTCAATGGGAATCGTCAGGCTTAGCGGCACCTCCGCCTGCCACGCTTCGCCCAGCAGCGCCTGCCGTGCCTTGTGGCCCAGCATCCCCTCCTGCAGGTCGCGCATCTGACCGCCCAGGCAGCGGATATCCGATCCGTGCAGGGTGAATTCCACCAGGGTGCGCACCGCCGTCCGCAGCTGCTCCATCGAATTCCGCCTCCCTCCCAAAAACGCAGCAGGCCACGGCCATGACGCCGCAGCCTGCCGTGCGATTCGGCCACCGGCCGGTCTGAAGGTACGATCAGTCGTCCAGCCTGATGCTCTCCAGCACCGCCTGATGCTCGCTGATCATCTGCGCGAACTTCTCCCTGTACGCGCCGGCGGAGGCCTTCAGGGTGCTCAGCGCCGCCTCCAGCTTTTCCTTTTCCTCGGCAAGGCCGCCGATGCGGGCATTGGCCTCGGTTTCGGCCTTGGCGACGATCTCCGCTGCCCTGGCCTGCGCATCCGCGATGGTCTGCTCCTTGACGCGCTGCGCCATCTCGAGGATCTCGCGGAAGGACGCATCCTGCGCGCCGCTCGCCGCGGGACGCACAAAGCCGCCGGAAGCCTCCGCCTGACGGGCCTGCGCATCCGCCATCGCCAGCTTGCGCTTCAGTTCAGCCACCTCGCCCTGCAGCAGCTCGATCTCATCGCAGATGCTGTCCAGGAATTCATCGACCGCGCGCTGCTCATAGCCGTAGGCCACGCGCTTGAACTCCTTCTTTTCAATGTCCTCAATGGTCAGCCGGGCGGTTTCCTGATTCTCCAACATTCCGGTATTCTCCTTTCGCGCTCTCGCGTTATCATACGATTCTATCCCCGCCGGAATACCTCCAGCGTCACCGGCAAACGATCCTTGCGCGTCCTGTCGCCCACCTCCGTGAGCCGGATGCGGCCAAAGCCGCGCACACTCAGCAGCTGACCTGCCGTCAGCAACCGATCCACCCGTTCCTCCGGCATATGCTCCACCGCCACGAGGCCCGCGCGGATCAGCTCCGCCGCCTTCGCCCGGGAGGTACGCATCCCGCTGGCCAGCACGCTGTCCAGCCGCAATGAGGCAACGGTGTCCCGCATCTCCTCCCCGCGCGGCGCTTCAAAGACGGGCGGCGCCTCCAGCAGCGTCACGCCGACGGGCACCTGGCCCGCCTTGTCCCACTCCGACGGCAGCCGCCGCGCCGCCTCGGGCAGCGCCAGCAGATACGCCCTGTCAGCCAGGGCGATCAGATCGCCGAAGAAGCTGCGATCCATCCCCAGGGCCATCAGGCTGCCCAGCAGATCGCTGTGGGTCACGCGGGCAAACCGCGCCGCCCAGCGAATCTCCAGCCAGCGCGCAGTGAACTCAGCCTCCGCCCACGCCGGGTGGAAGCAAACCTGTACGCGCTCCGCATCGGGCCAGCCGCCGTCAAAGGAAACCGCAACGCCTGCCGCCCGCGCTTCATGGACAGCCAGCGCCCGTTCCTCGCCCGCCAGAAAGCGCCCCGGCACAGGCAGCGCCATCCGCTCGGCCCGGGCCGCGCCCTGCCTGAGCCGCAACGCGGTCTGCCCGGCCTGCTCCGTTTTCATCAGAGCCAGCCAAGAATGATGCGCAGCAGGACGATGGCTACAAAGAGCACCAGCGGCGACCAGTCAATGCCCGGCTTGCGCAGCTGCGGCAGAAAGCGATCCATCAGCTTGCGCGCCAGCATCAGGCCCGGCTCGATGATGCTGCGCAGCAGCTCCGTCCACTTGTTGGCCGGGATGCTGATCCAGCATAGGATCACATGGACGATCAGCAGCAGGTTATACACGCCCAGCAGGAAACGAATCACATTCAGGATGAAACCAATCATACGCACACGCTCCTTCTCTGTCGATGGGGCCCTTCATCAGCTTATCTGCGGCGCGAACCGAATCCGCCGTAATCCGTATACGCACCCGCTGCGGCATTGCGGGATGCGCGCTGTCCGTACGCCGGAGCGAAATCCTCCTGCCGGCCCTGCCCGGCGGCAAAGCGGCCGTCGGTATAGCCCCGGTTGGATCCGGGCCAGCGACGGTTGATATCCTCGTCGCTCATGTTCAGCATCCCGTCGAAGGGAATCACCTGCATCTGCCTGGGGGCGATCAGGTAAATCATCTTGCCGGAAATGCGCACAAAATTCTGGTTCATCGCATACGCCGCGCCGAAGAGCAGATCCATGCAGCGATCCGCCTCCATCACATCGGCGATCTGCTCCGCGTTGACGATGATCGCCTCGTTGTTCTGCATGAACTCAATCAGCCGGTAGCAGCTGGCCACGCCGGTGATCTGCGTCACGCGCATCACCATTTCGTACACGCTGCCATCCGTGTCCACATAGGAGCCGGGGAAATAGCGCAGTCCGTTGTCCACGCTCTGCGGCTCCTGCACCGGCTGGGCTGCCTGCCGGGGCTGTGCGGCGCCCTGCCAGCCCGTCTGCTGCAGCGGCTGCTGCGGCGGCTGAGCCTGCTGGGGCGGATACGCGTTCTGCCATCCTGTCTGCATCATCTGGGGCGCGGGATTCGGACGGAAGGACTGGTAGCCGGTGTTCTGCATGGGCTGTGCCGGGCGCTGGGGCATCCCCTGCGCCATCTGCTGGGCCCGTGGCTGACGCGCATGGGGCTGGGGCGGCTGCATCGGCTGACCCTGCACCGGCTGGCCCTGCGGCATCGCCTGCGCCTGCATCGGCTGGCCCTGCGGCGCCATCGGCTGCGGAGCCATCTGCCCCGTCTGCCCGCCGACCTGCTGGAACTGGCGCATCACGCTCGCATCCACACCGCCCGGCATCATGCCGGAAAACCCGGTTGCCGGATGCTCCGGGGCAGCGTTCTCCGCCGGCTTGCTCCTGGGCATCCTGGGCTGATAGCCACTGAAGCCGCCGTTGGGCCGGTTGGACATCAGCTGGGGCTGCTCGTCCGCCCTCCGCGTCTTCACCTTGTCCAGCAGACCCTGTACCGTATCCTTGAAAGCCATGTATCTCCATCCTTCCGGAGCCGCCTGCTCCTGTCTGCAAAGGTCACTTCATAGAATCTCTCGCGCCCAGCAGCGCGCTGCCGATGCGCACCATGGTCGCGCCGTGCCGGGCCGCCAGCGCATAATCGCCGGACATGCCCATGGAAAGCTCCTCCATCGCGACGCCCTGCGGCGCCTCCCCGCGCAGCTGCTCAAAGAGCGTACGCATCCCGGCAAACAGCCCGGACAGGTATTCCCGATCCGGCGTGTTGGGCATCACCGCCATCAGGCCGCGCACGGACAGCCTGGGCATATGACGGACCTCCTCCAGAAAGGGCCGGACCTCCTCCGGAGGCATACCGCCCTTCTGCTCCTCCCCGGCCGGCGACACCTGCAGCAGCACCGGCACCGCAATGCCATGCTTTTCCGCCTGACGGTCAATCTCCCGCGCCAGGGACAGCCGATCCACCGACTGGATCATACACACCTGATCTATTATATACTTAACCTTGTTGGTTTGCAACCGCCCGATCAGGTGAATCCGAAACTTTTCCCCGATCACAGGCAGCTTTTCCACAATTTCCTGCACCCGGTTCTCGCCCACATCCGTGATGCCCATCTGCTCAAGCGGCAGAATCTCCTGCGCCGGATGGGTCTTGGTGACGGCGATGAGCCTGGGCGGCGCATACCGTCCCTCCGATGCGGTGTCCAGCACCGTGCGGATGCGGGCCAGGCGCTCCCGGATCAGATCCTCCTGCATGATGTTCTTCTCCTCCTCCGGGGGCTGCCCGGAAATGCGGCGCGTCAGAACAGGCGCACCGTCATCTCCTCGAACAGGAGCCCCTGCTGGATGGCCTGGAAATAGGCATAGCCATCCTTGTAGTGGATCACGTTCACGGGAATAAAGGACTCCGTTGAGCCCTCCACGACGACCACACAGGTCATGCCGTCCTGCACATAGATGGCGCGCTCGTTCACCATCAGCGTGGACATGCTCTCGCCCAGCACCGCCTCACAGGTGCGCATGTACATCACCGGCTCCACGGAGTCCGTGACCCGCAATCGAACCAGCAGCTCGCCGCCGGAGCGGGTGAAGCTGACCACCTCCGCGGTGACCGTCGTATTCTCGAACCGCTCCAGCCGCAGCTCATACCTTTCGCCGTTGACCGGATTCCAGTCTGTATCGTTGGAGAGGAACAGCACATACCATCCGTCGTCCTTGACAAGGCGGTAGATGGTCGTCTTGCTCTTTTGCAGCGTGGTCTGCTCGGGCTTTTTGCCGCCGATCATCGCCCGCACCTCGCCGGGCTCGAAGCCGGCATAGGTATTGGCGTTGACGCTGTACTCATACCCGTCGGAATAAAAGCTGACCAGGCCCTCCGTCGTGGCCGTGTAGGGCTTCGTCCAGGAGTCGATGCGCTGGGTCTGGGTGCGCTCATCGTCCTGCATCCGGGAGAAGCGCTGGTCGGAGGCGTACTTCTGATCCAGATACTGCTGGCGCTCCTCAACCTTGGCCGTCAGCTGCTCCTCCAGATTGGTCAGGGAGCCCTGTCCGCCGGCGATCAGCTCCCGCACCTGGGTCACCAGGCTCATCACCTCGGTGTTCAGGCGGATCAGCTTGCCGTCATAGGTGGTGCTCTCCTCGATCAGCTTCTCCTGATAATCGCGTATCTCCTCGCGGTACTGCTGCAGCTGCGTGACCGCAGAGGTGCTGTAGCCGGTGGAATACACCTTGCACACGCTGTCGTTGCGGACAACGCGGCTGCCCTCCTTCGCCTGATAGGAAATGGAGGTCACGCCCTCCGCGTCATAGGGCACCTCGTTGCGGACAATCAGGCAGTTGCCCGCATGGTTGGCAGACAGCGCCCCTGAGGCGATCACGCCATATTTTGCCACCTCCGGCGCATAGGTCGAATAGAGGTACCACACCGCGAAGCCCAGCACCGCTGCCAGCGCCACCACGATCAGCGCGATGTCCGACCTCGTCAGGCGGCGCTTTTCCGGCTTGAGCTGCTGGGGCGGGAAGCCGGACGGCGGCTGCGGCGGCATCTCCTGATTGAACAGGTGCTGATAGCCGTCGTCGGAATAGGGCGGCTGATAGGCACCGGGATCGGCGTATGGCTGCTGATAGACGCCGGGATCCGCATAGGGCTGCTGATACGCGTCATTGGCCGCATACGGGTTCTGATTCCCCTGCGGCGCGCCGTAGCCCGTGTTCATATCCGCATACTGCGCCGTTGTGCCATAGCTCTCCGCGGCGTTGCGGTATCCCTGCGGCGCACCGTAGGGATCGGCAGGATTCGCATACCCCTGCTGCGGTATCGCATAGGGATCGGCAGGATTCGCATACCCCTGCTGCGGCACACCATAGGGGTCTGCCGGATTCCCGAAGCCTGTATTCTGCTGTCCGGCCGGAGATTGCGGCGGATAGCCGCCGCCCGGCTGGTTGTACTCGTTATCCATCTGAACTCCCCTTCATGCCTGGGTCGGGAGCGAAACCTCCCGGGAGCGTCCTACTGCACGCTCTGCCACTGCTCCGTCATGTTCCTGAGCCGGCTGAGGAGCCGGCGCTCCATGCGGCTGACCTGCATCTGGCTCACGCCCATGGCGGCAGCCGTGTCCCGCTGACCAAGGCGCTCGATATACCGCTTTTCCAGCAGCAGCCGCTCCTGCGGCGTCACCTGTTGGAAAATCCAGTCGATCCACTGCTTCTGCTCCACGGTTTCATAGCCGTTTTCGCTCACGCCCAGCTTCTCCTCCAGCCGCTGCGCATCCTCATCGGAGCCAAGCACCGCGTCCATCGACACGGTTTCGGATGCATCGCGCGCATCCAGCAGCGCCAGCAGCTCGTCGGGCGTGATCTGCATTTCCTGCGCAATCTCCTTCAGGGAGGGTTCGCGCTGCAGCCGCTGCGTCAGCTGCTCGCTTACCCGGCGCAGCTGGTACAGCCGGGCGCGGGTATCCCGGCTGACGCGGATCGCGCTGCCCTTGTCCCTGATATAATTGCGCACCTCGCCCACGATGGTCGGCGTGGCAAAGGTGGTGAAGCGGAAGCCCCGCTCCGGCTCAAACCGGTCCAGCGCCTTCATCAGCGCCAGCGCAGCCACCTGCTCCAGATCCTCCTGCTCCACGCCCTGCCCGCGAAAGCGCCGCGCGATGGCCCTGCACAGCGGCAGATACCCCTCCACCAGCCGGGACAGCACCTCGCGGTCGCGCGTTTGGGCATATTCGGTCAATAGCCGGGTCAGACGCGCGTCGTCCATACGTCACGCCCCCACAAAGACCGCCTTGGGCAGCGTCAGGTCAATCCGGCCCACGCACCCGCAGGGCTCCTCATACATCCGCACCACAGGCACCAGCGTCTCCAGCACCGCGCGGGATATCTCCGTTTCATCCGCGCAATCCGCCCGGCTCACCGGCTCCTCCATCAGCGCGGCGGCGATGCTCACCGTCAGCCTTTCACCTTCGTCGTAGACGCTCAGCTCCAGCCATTCCGCTTCCCGCGCCTGATGCAGCAGGCAATCGCACACCTCATCGGAGGCACTGCGCAGGTCATCCAGCGCACCGGCGTCCAGATCCTTCAGGATAGCCACGCCGCCCAGCGCAAGGCGCAGCACCAGGGCATACTCCCGTTTCGCCGGAACGCGCAGGCTGATTTCAGGCTTCCTCATGCACAATCCCCTCCCATGATATATGTTTACATCCTATCATACCACAGAACAGGGGCGTTTGGCAAGCGCGTCATGCGCCCGCGAGCAGATCGTATACCATCCTGATCAGCAGCAGCGCCAGCACGACCAGCAGCACGCCGCGGATGAAGCCCGTGCCGCGCCGGATCGTCAGGGACGCGCCCAGCCAGTTGCCCGCCATGCCGCACACCGCCGCCGGCAGCCCCAGGCCGAGCAGCACATTGCCCGACAGCGCCAGGGACGCGAAAGAGGCGATATTGCTCGCCAAATTCACAATCTTCGCCGTGCCGCTGGCCATGACCGCCTCCATCCCCAGGAGCATCGTGAAGCACAGGATCAGGAACGTGCCCGTGCCGGGGCCAACCATCCCATCATAGAACCCGATAACAATGCCCATCACAAGAATAGCAGGCGCCCTCCAGCGCACAGGTACCAACGATTGCGCGTTCAGGCTGTCCCGGCGGCGCAGCACCACGCAGGCCACCAGCGGAATCGCGGCGATCATCATCATCCGCACCGTATCCTCCGGAATGCACTGCAGCACCAACGAACCCAGCCAGCTGCTCGGGGTCGCGCCCGCCGCCGCGATGAGGCCCACGCGCCAGTCCACCTTTCTCCCGCGGACAAAGCGTGTGGAGGAGGACAGCGTGCCCAGCCCCGCGGAGAGCTTGTTCGTCCCCGCCGCCAGCGCGGGGGACAGGCCCGCCATGTAGTACGCCGGCAGAGAAATCAGTCCGCCGCCGCCGGCAATGGCGTCAATGAGGCCCGCCAGAAATACCAGCGGGCAGACAATCAGGTACATCTGCCAGGTCAGTTCCATGCAAATCACTCCCGTATCCATCCCGCATGAACGGGGAAAACGGAGCGCCGTGATGCCGACGCCCCGCCTGTGTCCTATGCGATTTACCGGACGAAGGCATTGTAGATCGCCCGGATGGTAGCCTCGTAATCCGCGTCGTCCACGCCGACGATGATGGACAGCTCGCTGGAGCCCTGATCGATCATGCGGACGTTGATGCCGGCCTTGCTCATCGCGCTGAACAGCCGCGCGGCCGTGCCGCAGTTGCGCACCATGCCGCGTCCGACGGTGGCGATGATGGACATGTAATCGTACACGGTGATGGTATCGGGGTTGGTGGTGGCGACGATCTGCGCCAGCACCTGATCCCGTACGGGCTCCAGCGCCTCGCCGGAAACGACCACGCACATCGTATCAATGCCCGTTGGCAGGTGCTCAAAGGATACGCCGTGATCCTCGAAGGCAGCCAGCACCTTGCGGCCGAAGCCCAGCTCGTTGTTCATCATCGCCTTTTCGATGCTCACGACCGAGAAGCCCTTGCGGCCCGCGATACCGGTGATGGAGGGATGCGCCGCGTCAAAGGGCGCATCCAGGCTGATGATCGTGCCGGGATGGGACGGATCGTTGGTGTTGCGGATGTTGGTGGGGATGCCCGCCCTGTGCACGGGGAACATCGCGTCCTCATGCAGGACGGAGGCGCCCATGTAGCTCAGCTCCCGCAGCTCCTTGTAGGTAATCATGCCGATTTCACGGGGATCCTCGACGATGCGCGGATCCGCCATCAGGAAGCCGGACACGTCCGTCCAGTTCTCATACACGCTCGCGTTGACCGCCCGGGCCACAATCGCGCCGGTGATGTCGGAGCCGCCGCGGGAGAAGGTATGCACCGTGCCGTCCATATAGCTGCCGAAGAAGCCGGGCACCACCGTGGGCACACCGTCCGCCAGCGCCTCGGACATCAGCCGGTTGGTCAGCTCCGCGTCCAGGTTGCCCCTGTCGTCAAACTTGATGACCGCCGCCGAGTCCAGAAAGCGCCAGCCCAGATAATCCGCCAGCAGCAGTCCGTTCAGGTACTCGCCGCGGGAAGCGCAGTAATCCGCGTTCGCCCCCGCGCCGATCCTTTCGTTCACCTCATCCAGCGCCGCGCCCAGATCCACCGTCAGCTTCAGCTCCTCGGCAATGTCCATGTACCGGGCGGCGATCAGGTCGAAGGTCTCCTGATAGTCCTCGCCGTTCTCCGCCTGACGGTGACACTTGTAGAGCAGGTCGGTGACCTTGTCATCGGTCTTGTGGCGGCGGCCCGGCGCGGAGGGCACGACGTACCGGCGCGCCTCGTCCATCAGCAGGATATCCCGGACCTTGGCGAACTGCCCGGCGTCCGCCAGGGAGCTGCCGCCGAACTTGGTGACGATCTTCTTCATAATGGAACTCCTCCATCTATCCACAGTCATAAAGCGAAACCGTTTTCCATCATACAGGCTGTCCCCCGCCTTGTCAACGGTTTTCGCCCGAAAAAACGCGAAAAAGCCAGGGCGCTCCCGAGTGTATTCTGCGCACGCACCGGGCGCGTCATTCCACGGGAATGTGCTCAAACAGGTCGTTTTTCTCCTCGTCCAGCCCGACGCGGGTGCGCCACAGCCCGAACAGCGCGTTGTCGTATTCACCGCCGTCCTTCAGCTGCCAGCGCTCCTGCTGGGAGGCATGGCAGGCGAAGGCCTCCGCCGCAACCTCCAGCCCGGTTCTGCCGCCAAAGGCCGCCAGAGGCTGCTTCCAGTCCATGCGGAGCCGGTTTTCCGCGTACAGGTGCAGGTACGTCTTGGGCACGTCCCAGGTTCCCCACTGGGCCGCGGACTCGGGATGCTCGGCAGGGTCGGCGGCTCTCTCCACGCCCTGACGTCCCAGCCAGGAGAAGGCGATGTGCGCCGTGTGGCCGTATTCGCCGTTCTCATCGTGCAGCACGACCACATCCGGCCTGTACTGGCGGATCAGCGCCACCATCCTGTCCTTGGGCTCGCGCTTCTTGTTCTCCCATTCCCGGATGACCTCGCTCACGCTGTCCTGCTGATTGGGATAGCCCAGCATCACCGGGTAGATATCCACACCGCAGGTCCACAGCGCCGCCAGCAGCTCCTGACGGCGGAAATAGTGCGCATACACCGCGTTGACCACCAGCACATCCTTCTTCAGCTCTCCGGCGTAATAGGGCAGCAGGCCGCCGAACCAGAGCACCTCATCGTCCGGATGGGTGGAAAAGAGCATCATGTCCACCTTTTCCGGCGCGTCCCGCCAGACCTGTACGTAGGCGGGCGCATCGCCGGGCGTCAGCACCGTGATTTCGCACAGCTCCAGCTTGCCCGACTGGGCGGTGATGCGCACATTCTGCAGCGCCTCGGGCAGGAGGATGTACTGCGCGGCGTAGTTCGGGCCATCCCGCAGCACCTCGACCCACTGACCGTTCCGCTGGGTCTTGATGATTGCCGCAGGCGGCTCGATGGTGCGCCACTTGAGCTCCAGGGCACCGATGGTCTTGCCCTCCGGCGCTTCGATCGTCACCGCGCTGCCGGAATAGAAGGTGTAATAATCCCTGTCGCGCAGGTCATCCGGTGCAAACCTGTTGTAGGTACGGTTGTTGATCACGCATTCGGCGGTGATATCCTCCGCCGTGTCCGCCGTCGCCGCCAGCGGTATGCAGCAGCAAAGCAGCGCCAGCAGCATCCAAAGCCGTTTCATGGTCAGATTCCTCCATCTCAGTGATCCGGGATCAGCGCCGCAACCTGCGTCAGGCGCTCGGACAGCGTTGTATAGCGCCGGAGAATGTGGTCGTTTTCCACCATCAGGCGCACCACGTCCTCCCGGCCGACCAGCACCACCAGCGAACGCGCACGGGTGAGCGCCGTATAGAACAAATTGCGGGTCAGGAGCATCTTCGGGCCGCCGACCACGGGCATCACCACCGCCGGAAACTCGCTGCCCTGGCTCTTGTGCACGCTCAGGCAATAGGCCAGATCCAGGTTCTCCAGCTGCTGGGAGGCGTAGACGGCTGCCTTCTCCTCGTCAAAGGTCACGGTCAGCGCATGCTCCTCCGGATCGACATCGGTGACAAAGCCCACGTCGCCGTTGAAAACCCCCGTACCGTCCTCCCAGCCGGTCGCGGTCTCGCGCCGCCACTCCATCTGGTAATCGTTCCGGGTCTGCATCACCTTGTCTCCCAGGCGGAAGACCGTTTCGCCGTACAGCAGCGAGGGCTTTGCGGGCGCGGGGGGATTCAGCGCGGCCTGCAGCAGCTGATTGAGGGCAATCACGCCGCATTCGCCCTTCTTGGCCGGGGCCAGCACCTGTATGCTGCGCACCGCCTGCGCCGTCCGCTGATCCTCCGGGAGCTTCATGAATTTGGGCAGCCGCTGGGTCACCAGCGCGACGATGGCCGCCGCTGCCTCCGGGAAGCTGTTCTTCCGCTCAAAGAAGAAGTCCGTGCCCTTTTCGTTGAGCAGCGGCATCTCGCCGTGATTGATGCGGTGGGCGTTGACGACGATGCGGCTCGTCTCTCCCTGCCGGAAGATGTCCGTGAGACGGCAATCCGGCACCGCGCCGCTGCTCAGGATATCCCCCAGCACATTGCCCGCGCCCACCGAGGGCAGCTGATCCGCATCGCCCACCAGAATCAGCCTTGTTCCCGGCTCGATGGCCCGCAGGAGCGAGCGCATCAGCATCATGTCCACCATGGACATCTCGTCCACAATCACGCAGTCCGCCTTGATGGGATTGTCCTGATTGCGGCCAAACTGTCCCTCCTCGCCGCCGGATTCCAGCAGGCGGTGGATGGTTTTGGCCTCCACGCCCGTCGCCTCGCTCATGCGCTTGGCGGCGCGGCCGGTGGGGGCGCACAGCATCACCTCGCCGTCGCGGCTCAGCAGGCTGATGATGCAGTTGATGATGGTCGTTTTGCCCGTGCCGGGGCCGCCGGTGATGACCAGCACGCCCGTCCCCAGGGCGGAGAGGATCGCCTCGCGCTGACGGGCGCTGAACCGGATGCCGTGGCGGCGCTCAAAGCGGTCAATCTCGCCTTCCGCCCCGGCGTCCCGGCCGGAGGGCAGCGCCGCCATCAGCTCGCACAGGCGGGTGGCGACCTCCCTTTCCGCGCTGTCAAAGGCGGGCAGGTAGATGCGTTCCTCCCCGGGCTCCCCGGCGATCACCAGCTCCCGCAGCAGGCAGAGCCGCTTCAGCTGACGGTCGATCAGCCCCTCCTCCACCCGCAGCAGCTGGGAAGCGCGGCTGAGCAGCTCCCCGCGCGGCAGATACACATGCCCCATGGCAACCGCCATGTCCTTGAGCACATATTTGAGCGCCGACGCGATCCGTCCCTCGCTGTCCGGCGCAACGCCCAGCGCTGTGCCGATACGGTCCGCCGTCAGGAAGCCCACGCCGTCCAGATCCTCGCACAGCCGGTACGGGTTCTCGCGGATGACGGTCGGGGTGCGGTCGCCGTAGAGCCTGCTGATTTTGACTGCCAGCGTCGCGGGAATGCCGTAGGACTGCAGAAAGACCATCGCCTCCCGCGCGCCCTGCTGCTCCCGGTAGGCCTCGGCTATTTGAATCCAGCGCTTTTTGCCCATCTTGGGCAGCTCCTGCAGACGCTCGGGATGCTCGGAGAGGATGGTCAGGGTCTCCTCGCCGAAGTGGGCGACGATCATCTTTGCCGTGCTCGGGCCGACGCCCTTGATCATCCCGCTGCCCAGATAGCGCTCGATTCCCAGCCGCGTGGTCGGTTTTTGCAGCGTGCAGGCGGTGCATTTGAGCTGCCGCCCGTAGGTGGGATGCTCCACCCATTCGCCGGTAAAAACAGCCTGTTCCCCCGGCGTCAGCTCCGGCAGCGTCCCCACGACGGTGATCTCCCGGCGGCCCTCCCGCGCCGTCACGACGGAATAGCCGTTTTCCTCGTTCCGGTAGACCGTCCCGAGGATGCTCGCCTCCACCTGCTCCATGCCGCCGTCTCCTTCCGGTTTCTACATAATCCATCATAGTATACCACAGCCCGGGCCAAAAGAAAATGCCTGATTTTCATTTGCGGCGTCCGCCGGAAACCTTCTTGCGCTTATCCGGTTTTCACCAAAACAAAGCAGGGATTTCAAGCATTTCTGCCCACAGATTGTGAAATTATTTACACAAAAGCGCTTGCATTTTGCTGTGGGAGATAGTATAATGTATGCGTACCGAGAATTTTAGGAGGTGCTACCCAATGAGGTCCGTAAACATCAAGCTGAACCTGATGACCGATGGCGCGAAGTTCGTGCAGATCGTCGGCGCATACCCCTACGACATGGACCTGCGCAGCGGCCGCCACGTAGTGGACGCGAAGTCCATTCTGGGCATCTTCTCCCTGGACTGGTCCAAGCCCGTGACCATGGAGATCTACGCCGAGGATTGCGACGAGCTGCTCAACGAGATCAAGCCCTTCATCGCCTGATCCCGCTGTTTCCCGCGGAACGGAAGCATCCTGCGCCGTCCCCGCACGATTGACGACATTCCCCCCTGTGCTGAAACGGCATGGGGGTTTTCTCTGTGCCGCGCAATTCCACGGGAACCTCTTCCCGCTTTTTTCGCACTCCGGCAGGAATACGCCCCTTCATGTCCAATAGTCCCATCGGAAGTTTTCATACGGGAGCAGTCAAAATGGAACGTAAGCATATCCCCGAAACCGAAAACCGGCTGGTCATCCTTTATGCCCTGCGCCGCCTTGGCCCGGTCACGTCCATGCAGCTGCTGCAGGCCATGGCCGAGAGCGACCTGATGAACTACATCACCATGCAGCTGGCCCTGTCCGGGATGGAGCAGCAGGGGCAGATTACCATGCGGGCCCATCCGCTGGGAAACCTGATTGAAATCACCGGCGAGGGAGACTATATCCTGGACAGCTTCGTCCGCCGCATTCCCGCCAGCCGCCGCGCCGTCATCGACGCCTGCGCCGGAGAGTGGCGCGACCGGTTCCAGACCGAGCAGATGGCCCCGGCGGAATCCTTCACGCTGCCGGACGGGCGCATGTGCGTTCACCTGCGGCTGCTGGACAAGGCTGCCACGCTGATGGATGTGATGCTCTACATGCCCAACGGACGCTCCTTCACCTTCCTGCCGGAGCGGTGGCGGGCCTGCGTGCAATCGGTCTACAGCCAGGTGCTTTCGCAGCTGACCGCCGCCTATGATCCCGACGCGTCCGCCCCGGAGGTCGAGGACAGCGACACCGTCCGCCAGTGCGGCGTGAGCGACTGGCTCGTCACCCTGACGGATGATCCCGTGACGCCCGGCATCGACCTGCTCATGTCGCTGCCGGATGAGCATCTGGCTCGCTGCAGCGCCGCACACTGGCCCCAGGTCTGCGCCGGTTTGCGGGAGTTTATCCTGACGGCGCTGGAGGAAGCCCAGCCCCAATGACCCCGTGCCATCCAGGAGGACAGCAGCCGCGTTTCCGGAGAAGGCGGGCGCTTCATACACAGAAAATACAGCAATCCCCGTTAAAAAGACGAACATTTTCCCAAATCGCATATTCCAATATTCGCAGATGTGTGTTATACTACCGGGGATTCCCCCCCCTGCGCCGCGTGCAGTGGGCGCAGGTTATCATGACACCGGCTATGGCAAAGGAGCGTCGAAACCCGTGGAGAAGATCCGCCGCAACGAGCGCATGAGCGCCATGATGAAGATACTGACCGGCTCGCCGAATCGCATTTTCACCCTGTCCCAGTTCTGTGAGCTGTTTGGTGCCGCCAAGTCCACCATGAGCGAGGACATCGACATCCTGCGGGAGGTCGTGACCCAGTTCGGTCTGGGCGAATTGGAGACGGTGACCGGCGCAGCCGGCGGCGTGCGCTACCGCACAAAGGTCAAGCGTCCCGCGGCGCGGCAGTTCATCGGCGATCTGTGCCAGAAGCTCTCGGGCACCGGGCGCGTGCTGCCCGGCGGCTTCCTCTATACCTCCGACGTACTGGCCGACCCGGACATCGTGAGCCGCATGGGCGAAATCATGGCGACGGAGTACTATGCCGCCGCGCCGGACTTTGTGCTGACGATGGAAACCAAGGGCATCCCCGTAGCCTACGCCACGGCGAACGCGCTGGGCGTGCCGCTGGTGATCGCCCGCCGCGCCTCCAAGGTCTATGAGGGCAGTGCCGTCAACATCAACTATGTCTCCGGCTCCGGCAGCATCGGCACCATGAGCCTGTCCCGGCGCGCGGTTCGGGAAGGCGCCAAGTGCCTGATCGTCGACGACTTCCTCAAGGGCGGCGGCACGGCCAAGGGCATGGTGGATCTGATGCGGGAGTTTGACGTGACGGTGGTCGGCATGACCTTCGTCATGTCCACCGCCAAGCCGCTGAAGAAGCGCGTCACCGGCGAAAAGAGCCTGATGGTGCTGGACATCGACCCGGACACGGAGAGCGCGCTGGTCAAGCCCGCCTTCTGGCTCAACGGCGACGCCTGATGACCATCTGCCGGATGTACCTCCCAGTCATTGGGGGCTTGCATCCGGCTTCGTTCTGTGTTATCATCTGTTAGAGGGAACAGATTTTCCATGCATATGATTGGTCTTCTGCTCCGTTTCATATTTTGAGGATAGAAAACTGTATTCCTGATTCAGAAAGTGAGGTACATAACCATGACCGATACCGAACTGGACGTCCAGTCCCCGGCACAGAAGCAGGGAGAGGACGCCGTTCCCTACAGGACAGAGGACGCCAATCCGCAGCCCCTTGCCGAGCTTGCCGAAGAAGCGGAGCCGGAAAAGAAGGGCAAGAAAAAGAAGTCCTGGCAGCGGGAGCTCCTGGAGTGGGTGCTCACCTTTGCCGTCGCGCTGCTGATTGTGTTCGTGGTGCGCTCCTTTATCTTCGAGCCCGTCTATGTGGACGGCGACAGCATGTATCCCACGCTGCACAACGGCGAAATCATGTACGTCTCCAAGACCTCCTACGGCACCTCCTTCTTCGGCATCCCCTTTACCGACATCGGCGTTCACTTCACCGTCGGCGGCGAGCCCGAGCGTTTTGACGTGGTGGTCTGCAATTTCCCCAACCGGACCGATCGCAACACCGGCGCGCGCACCAACTTCGTCAAGCGCGTGGTCGGCCTGCCGGGCGACACCGTTGAAATCAAGGATGGCTATCTCTATGTCAACGGCGTGCGTCAGGAGGAGAAGTTCCTGCACGAGCGCATCGAGCGCGACTGGCCCACGCCATCCTTCCGCAAAAAGTTCATGGACGGCGCCGACGGCCCCTATACCGTGCCCGAAGGCATGTACCTGGTCATGGGCGACAACCGCAACAACTCCAACGACAGCCGCAGCAACGACGTCGGCCCGATCTCCCGCGACATGATCGTCGGCCATGTGGAAGCCGTGCTCTGGCATACCATCCCCAGCACGCTGGAGGATTCAGGGCTGAAGGACTGATTCGTATTCCGAATGATGCATCCGTCAAGGCGGGTGCATTTTTTCGTTTTTCCGTATTTACGATTTTGCGAATTTTCCTGTTGACATCCGCTCTGCTTTCTGGTATTATGGTTTTACGGAATTCCGCATTCCCGCAAACACGTGACCGAAAGGAGACAGAACCATGGAACGCAACTACGCTGCCGAGATTGACGCGCTGCAGGCCCAGATCAACGAGCTCCGGGAGATGCTGACCCACCTGACGGCCCAGCCCTCCGCCGGGATGGACGCCGTCACGGAGACGCCCATGGACGCCATCCCCACGCCTCCCTGCGCCCAGGCCGGCCCCAAGCCCACCGTCGGGCATGTGCAGAAAATGGTCGGTATGCACCCGGACGCGCATATCTCCGCCATCCTCGACCAGCTGGAGAACAGCTGCGGCACCCAGGGCTGCACCGGACGCATCACCTACGCCGGCGTCTTCGCCTCAGGCGGCCGCCAGTCCACATGGGTCCGAAACGACCTGAACACCGACAGCCTGCTGGCGCTGATTGAGAACCATACCGCCGAGCGCGTCCTGCACGTGGTCGGTTCCAACGACCGGCTGAACCTGCTGCTGGCCATCCTGCGCAAGCCGCGCACCGTGGCGGAGCTGGTCAGCGACTGCGGCTTCTCCTCCACCGGGCAGGTCTATCACCACCTCAAGCCTTTGCTCACCGCCGATCTGGTGATCGAGGACAAAAACCAGCGCGGCAGCTATATCATCCAGCCGCACCGCGTGCAGGGACTCATCATGCTGCTGGCAGGCATTGCCGATCTGCTGGACGGCACCTACACCCAGGGGCAGTTCGAGTGATTCCTCAGGGCAGCCGCACGGGGCCGCCCTCTGCGTGTCGAAAAAGTGCTTCCGGCACTTTTTCGAGGGATTGCACTCCGTCACTGTCAGGGCTGCAAGCAGCCCTGACGGCCGTTCCTCCGTGTAAGGAAAGCTTCCGGCAGAGCCGGAAACGCCCCGCCCGACCGGCAAAGCCGGTCGATACGAATCCAGTCAGAGGGCCTGCGGGCCCTCCGACACCTCCCAAGGCTTTTTTAACAGTCTGAGGGCAGCCGCACGGGGCCGCCCTTTTTGTTGACTTCCCCCACCGCATCCCGTATAATATCCCTATATGGAAAGGACGGTGACATGCCGTGGCCCGACTGGACTGGGGCGAAAAGCTGGAAACCAAGATCGCCATGCTCCCGGAATCCCCCGGCTGCTACCTGATGAAGGACGCGGAGGGCACGATCATCTACGTCGGAAAGGCGGTCAACCTCAAAAACCGCGTCCGCTCCTACTTCCGGGATACGGAGCACACGCCGAAGGTCGCTGCGATGATCTCCAACATCGCGGATTTCGACATTCTGCTGTGCGATTCCAATCTGGAGGCGCTGTGTCTGGAGTGCAACCTGATCAAGCGGCACAAGCCCCATTACAACATCCTGCTCAAGGACGACAAGCATTATCCCTACCTGCGCGTCAACCTGAAGGAGCCCTTCCCCCGGCTGGAGCTGGCCCGGCGGATGGAGAAGGACGGCGCGAAGTACTTCGGCCCCTACATCGGCGCGACAGCCGTCCGGCAGGTGATCGAGGCGGTGCGCGGCGTGTTCCCCCTGCGCACCTGCCGCAAGGATCTGCCGCTGAAAAGCCCCTGCCGTCCCTGCGTGAACTACGAAATCGGCAAGTGTATGGCGCCCTGCGCGGGCAAATGCACCGAGGAAGCCTACTGGGACATGATGGACGGTGTCCTGGCCTTCCTCAGCGGCGATTACCAGCAGGTGCTGAAGGTGCTGCAAAAGGAAATGCTGGATTGCGCGTCCCGTATGCAGTTTGAGCGCGCCGCCGCGCTGCGCGACAGGATCCGCGATATCGAGGGGCTGATGGAGCGGCAGATTGCCATCCAGACCGACCGGAGCGAGCAGGACATCATCGCCCTGGCACAGGATGGGCTGGACGCCATGGTGCACATCTTCTACGTCCGCGGCGGACGCATGATCGGCGGCGACCACTTCGCCCTGCCCCGGGAGGGCAGCGAGGAGCCCGGCGAGGTGCTGGCCGGCTTCCTGACCCAGTATTACGAGGACGGCAACCTGATCCCGCGCAACGTGCTGGTGCAGGCCCTGCCCGACGGCAGCCGGGAGCAGCTGGAAGCATGGCTGCGCCAGCAAAAGGGCAGCGCGGTGACGCTGCTGACCCCCAAGCGCGGTGAAAAGCACGATCTGGTGCTCCTTGCCGCAAAGAACGCCGCCGACGCGCTGGAGAAGCGCAACGCCAAAGCCGCTGTCCGCGAGGAGCGCACCACCGGCGCAGCCGCCGCGCTGGGCAGAGCACTGGGGCTGTCCCAGCCGCCCCGGCGCATCGAGGGCTACGATATCTCCAACACCCAGGGCGTGCTGAGCGTGGCCAGCATGGTCGTGTTCATCGACGGCGAACCGGCGAAGAAGGAATACCGCCATTTCCGCATCAAAACGGTCGAGGGCGCGAACGATTTTGCCTCCCTGAACGAGGTGCTGGGGCGGCGCTTCGCGCACGGGCTGAAGGAAAGGGCCGAGCGCGAAGCCGCCGGGCTCCCGGCGAAGGGCGGCAAATTCAGCGATCTGCCCGACCTGGTGCTCATCGACGGCGGTCCGCAGCAGCTGCGCTTTGCCCGGCAGGCGCTGCTGGACATGGGCGCGGAGGTGGCGATGTTCGGTCTGGCGAAAAAGCAGGAGGAGATCTTCCTGCCCGACCGGGAGGAGCCGATTCTACTGGATCATCACACGCCGGAGCTGCACCTGATCCAGCGCATCCGCGACGAGGCGCACCGCTTCTGCATCACCCATCACCGCTCTTTGCGCGGCAAAGCCAGCATCCACAGCCAGCTGGAGGACATCCCCGGCATCGGCCCGAAGCGCCGCAAGGCCCTGCTGACAAAGCTCGGCTCCCTCAAGGCCATCCGCGAGGCCACGGAGGAGCAGCTCCTTGCCGTGCCCGGCATGACAAAGGCCGCCGCCGAAGCCGTGCTGAAATGGGCGGCAGCCGAGAGAGAATAAGCGATTCTCCCAAAACAATACCCCCTCTGATGCGCATAAGAGCCATCAAAGGGGGTATTGTTTTGGGAATCATCAATCCGCAGGGTAATATTCGCCGTAGATGAACTCATGCAGGGCCTCGATATTCTCCTGCAGGCGCTTGGAGGTGCGGAAGACCACGACGGACGCGCCGGCATCGGTGGTGTCGTACTTCCATGTGTCATCCAGCGGGATGCGGTTCTGCTCCAGCAGGCTGCCGCCCTCCTTCACGCGATCCAGCAGGCCGCTCTGCAGCACCGACATGGCCAGACCGCCCATATCGCTCAGGCTCATGTTCGTGCGGGCATAGGGCAGGCAGGTTTCCAGCAGCCCGAAGAGCTTGGTGAAGTCCATGCCGCCCTCGGTGACCTTCCGGAGCAGCAGCTCCAGCAGGTTGCGCTGGCGGGCCGTGCGGGCAAAGTCATTGTCGATGGAGCGCAGCCGGGCGTACATGACCGCCTGAATACCGTCCAGATGCTGCACGCCGTCCACCTTCTCCAGCGGAACGCGCACATAGTCGTCACCCTGATTGTCGTACCTGGGCGGATTCTTCTTGATGTAGGCGTTGATCGCGCCGGCCTCCTGCCTGGTCAGCTCGATGTCAATGCCGCCGAGGCTGTCGATGATGGAAGCCAGGCCGAAGAAGTTGATGACCACATAATGCTCGATGTTCATTTCGAAATTGTGGTTGATCGTGCGCATCGCCAGCTCGCCGCCGCCGCGCTGATAGGCCACGTTGATGCGGTTCTTGCTCTTGTAGCCGGGGATGGTCACATACAGGTCCCGCAGGATGGAGGTCAGCTTGATGCTGCCGTCGTCCCTGTTGATGGACACGATGATCTGCACATCGCCGTGCTGATTGGACTCATCCAGCGACGCCGTGCGGCTGTCGATGCCGATAAGCAGGATGTTGATCACGTTGTCCGGCAGGTTCTCGTTGATCTCCAGCGAGCCCACATCCACCGTGGTGTCGACCTCGGCATCAAGGATATCCACAATTTCCATGAGCTCGTCGGGAATCACGAAGCCCTCGATCTCCTCGCCGTTCGCATCAATCGCCACGCCGTCCACCACGACGATCCCGTTGCCGTCCGCCGTATCCTCCGCCAGCACGGGCATGCTCAGCAGCAGCGCCAGCGCCAGCAGCAGAGCCGTCAGCTTCTTCATTGCTTTCATAGTTGGGGTTCCTCCTTGCGGCTTCTGTTTACTTCCGTTATTATATCGCCTTGTGTCTGAAATTGCAAGGGCGTGTCGATGATTGTTACAGGCAGGCGCGCAGGTAAGCCAGGCTGTCCCTCAGCGCCGCCTCGTTCCGGGCCTGATCCGCATAGGGCTCCAGCGTCACCGCGCCGTCAAACCCCTGCGAACGCAGCCGGTTCAGCATGCCGCGCCAGTCGATCGTCCCCTGCCCCGGCAGGCAGAGCGTGCCGTCCGGGGCAATGTCCAGCACATGGACATGCCGCACCCGGTCGCCCATCGCTTCCAGCATGTCCGTCGGCGTGAAGCCCGCCCGGTGGGCCTGCTTCGTGTCCAGCACAAACTCGACCTCCGGCAAAAGGCGGATCAGCGTCCGCACCTCCGCCGGGCCGCTCAGGGCACACCAGTGCACGTTCTCCCACAGCACGCGCAGGCCGCGGGATGCGGCGATCTCCTGCATCCGCCGGAAGGTTTCGGGCAAGCGCCAGATGCGCTCCGGCTTCAGGGGCGAATGCACCCCAAACGGCCCATGGAACACGTAATACCGCGCCCCCAGCTCCCGGCCTGCGTCGCATACGCCGGTAAACAGGCGGAACGCGTCCTCCACCTGCCTGCGGGAGCGCCCAAAGAGCTGCGCCTCAAACTGCGTCCCCAGCGGATGCACCGCCGTGCAGGGCATCGTCCCCAGATTGCGCCGGACGACTCTGCCAAACGCCGCGCAGTACTCCGACGGCGTCTCCACGAACACCTCGCAGGTATCCAGCGGGTAACCGGACAGCGCCGCCGCTGCCTCCTCCGTTTCATACCGGCTGTAAAACGCCGCGCTGCTCATGCCCAGCTTCATTGGGCATTCCCCCCGTTCAGCTCGTCCAGCGACAGCTCGAAGGACGGCAGGAACATCCGCATATAGTCCTGCACCTCGGGCAATGCGATCTCCTCCAGCCCCTTGCGGATGGAAATGCCCGCCGCCTCGAACTCCCGGTTGCCCGCGCGCCTTTCCTCGATGCATTTCGTATACGCGCTGATGCTGTCCGCCGCCTTGACCACCGCCCGCTCATAGCCCTCCGGCTCCGTGAGATACTGCGCGTAGACCGGCCTCAGCCCGTCCGGCAGCATGGTCAGCAGCCGCTCGTTCGCCATGCGCTCCACGCCCTTGTAGGCACCGCGCAGCTCCGGCGAATGGTACTTGACGGGCGTGGGCATATCGCCCGTGATGACCTCCGACACGTCATGGTACACCCCCAGCGCCAGAATGTGCTCCGGGTTGCATTCCCGTCCGTAGGTCTCCCTGCCGATGACCGCGATGGCATGGGCGATCATCGCCACCTGCAGGGAATGCTCCGCGTCGTTCTCCGGCATCACCGAGCGCATCAGCCCCCAGCGGCGGATATAGCGCAGCCGCGCCACATAAGCAAAAAAGTGATGCATCCTCACACCTCCCAAGAATCTAACGTATCCATTGTACCGCAGAATCCCTCAAATAGCGAGAGCTTTCAAAGATTTTCGGCAATGTATTGACAAAATATCCTTCCATGCTATAATAAAGACCGAAAATCGCATTCACCGCTGGGGGTGCGGCGCGGGTCTCCGCTGCCGCTGAGATACACCCTTGGAACCTGTGTAGGTCATCCTACCGTAGGGAAGCGGAGCAGACTGCCCTGTGTTTTGCTGCGAATCCGGATCGTGCAGAATACAGCAGAAGCTATCCTGCCTTCCCGCGTCACAACGCGGGTTTTTTCATGCCATGGATGCGACATTAAAAAGGAGGGAAACCCAATGTTCCTGTTCTCTCATGCGATGGCAGAAGAAATAGCTTCTGTCAGCAATATCGTTGAAGCCGAGACGAGCTCCCCACTGGCGGAAGAAATTGCTACTGTCAGCGATATCGTCGCAGCCGGGACGGCTGACCCGAGCACTCCCTTAGAGCGTTTCGATGTCCTTGGACCCACCGGCTGGATCACCGTCATCTCCCTGATCGTGCTGGTTGCCATCATGATCGGCATGAGCATCACCCGCAAGACATGGACTGCCAAGTCTCTGGCGTATGCGGCACTGTCCATTGCCCTTTCCTTCGTGCTGAGCTATGTCAAGATGTTCGAGATGCCTCAGGGCGGCTCCGTAACCCTTGCCAGCATGCTGCCGATCATGCTGTTCGCCGCCGCATATGGCGTCGGTCCCGGCCTGCTGGCCGGCGCTGCCTACGGTCTGCTGCAGTACCTGCAGGGCGGCTGGTTTGTGCATCCGATTCAGTTCCTGTTGGACTACCCTATTGCCTTTGCCCTCATCGGCCTTGCCGGCGTCTATAAGTATCTCCCCAAGGCATGGCAGAGCTGGAGCCTGTACGCCTGCATGATCGTGGGTGCTCTTGGCCGTGCACTGTCTGCCACGCTGGCCGGTATTCTGTATTGGGATACCGCTCCGTGGGCAAGCCTGGTTTACAACGGCACCTACCTGATTCCTGATACGCTGATCTGCATTATGCTGGCCGTTTTTGTCGGCAAGCGCGTGATGAAGATCATGAAGAGCTGATTTCCCCTTACGTCACGGGCGTGCCGGCCATCACGGTCGGCACGCCTTCTTTGTCCCTGCACGCAGCAGGAATTTCATCCCGCCCATCGAATACATCATCATCATCCATCAGGGAGGAATCCATCATGCTCGACCTGTGTACCCTGGGCACCGGCGGAACGATGCCCATGCCCGACCGTGCGCTTTCCTCTTTGTATGTCCGGGTCAACGGCCGTGCGCTCCTCATCGACTGCGGCGAGGGCACGCAGGTGGGCGTACAGCGGCTGGGCTGGGGAATGCAGTGCATCGACGGCCTCCTCATCACCCATTTCCATGCGGATCACGTATCCGGCCTGCCGGGGATGCTGCTGGCGCTGACCAAGGCGCAGCGCACGGAGCCGCTGCATCTCTACGGCCCGGTTGGTTTATCCTATATTGTCGGAGGACTGCGGGTCATCGCGCCGCAGCTGACCTTCCCCGTTGTGCTGCATGAGCTCAAGGGCACGGAAGCCGCCTTCCCCCTGATCGGGCTGGAGATCACGCCCTTCCCGCTGGATCACGGGATGCCCTGTCTGGGCTACCGGCTGCATCTCCCCCGGCCCGCCGCCTTTGATCCGCAGAAGGCGCGATCCCTGGCGATTCCGCTGCCCCTGTGGAAGCGCCTGCAAAAGGGCGAAACGGTGGAGGCGGACGGCGTGACCTTCCGTCCGGAACAGGTCATGGGCCCGCCGCGCCGCGGCATCACCGTGCTCTATGCCACCGACACCCGGCCCGTCCCGGAGATTGCCGACCTCGGCTTCCGCTGCGACATGATGTTCCTCGAGGGCATGTACGGCGCGGAGGAGAAGCATCCGCTGGCGCTCCGGAATCACCACATGCTCTACCGCGAGGCCGCCGCGCTGGCGAGGGATGCGGAAGCCGGGCAGCTCGTCCTGACCCATTTCAGCACCAGCATCGACGACCCGCTGGAGTTCCTGCCCAACGCGCAGGCGGTTTTCCCCGACACCTCCTGTGCCGTGGACGGGATGACCTGGTGCCTGCATTATCCGGAACCGGCACCGATCAAATGAAAGGAGGGTGTCCCCTTGCAAGGCTTTCAGCAGAAAATGACGCGCTTCTTCTCCTCGCTCTGGCCTGCGGAGGAAAAGGTGCTCGTCTTTGGCGAAGGGCAAAGCGACAAACCGGCCATCATGCTCATCGGCGAAGCGCCCGGCGAGCAGGAGACGCTGCAGCGCCGTCCCTTCGTCGGCAAGGCCGGGAAGAATCTGGACGGCTTTCTGGACGCTGTGGGACTGCAGCGCGAGGCGCTGTACATCAGCAACGTGGTTAAGATTCGTCCCACCCGGGTGAGCGAGAAGGGGCGCGTCTCGAACCGCCCGCCCAACCGGGAGGAGCTGGCGCTGTTCACGCCCTTTTTATACGAAGAGATTCTGCTGGTGCAGCCGCGCGTCATCGTGACCCTGGGCAACGTGCCGCTCAGGGCCCTGCTGGGCAGCAAAGCCGTCATCGGCGCGATGCACGGGGAAATGACCGAAGCCACCGTCGCCCACGGGAAGCAGTCGGCGTCATTTCCGCTGTTCCCGCTGTATCACCCGGCAAGCATCATTTATAACCGCTCCCTGCAGTCGGTCTATCAGGAGGATCTGCTCCGGCTCCGGGCCTGTCTGCCCGATGCGGCACACCCCTGACATTTGGGACGTGAAGCGCCGGACCGGTCTGTCCGATGCATACCATGCAAGCCAGAGGGCTTCCGAAGGCCATCGTGCAGAAGCAGCTCCCCGGTGGGGCGTTGACCATGGCAAAGCTACCAGCGATGTTGGGACTTGGAAAACCCTTTGGTCGCGCTCGCAGGCGCAGTTCCTTTGGCAGAGAGAGTGTTTCGCTTCTGCGGAAGCGAGGAGGGGGCTTTCCGGTCGCCCCCTCCACCCCTTCGGCTGCATCCTTGCTTGCTATCTGTTTTGGATGAGGCCGCCCTGGTCCGCCGCGGCGCACCCCTGACATTTGGGACGCAAAATTGTATCTTTGGATCAAAACCGCTGGCGCAATCAGGGCGCCTGTGCTATACTGCTAGCGTATCAGACCCAAGGGACGCTGTCCCCATCCTGAGCAAAGGAGGTAAGCATCGTGAATGAGATTCTGAATTTCTGCGCACAGAACCTGCCCATCATCATCTGCTTCGTGCTTGGCATCGGTTCCCTGATACTGGAAGCGTTCATGCCGGGCTTCGGCGTACCGGGCATCACGGGCATCGTGCTGGAAGTGATCGCACTGGCGCTGGCCTGGAGCGCCCACGGCCCCATCGCCACCATCGGCCTGCTGCTGATTGTGCTGGCCACGCTGGCCATCGCGATTTCCGCATCGCTGCGGAGCCTGTCCAAGGGGAAGCTGAGCCGGAGCAAGCTGGTGCTGAGCGAAACGGAAAGCAACGAATCCGGCTATCGTTCCGCGGAGGACATGAGCGCCTTCGTCGGACGCGAGGGCATTGCCACATCCGTCCTGCGCCCCACAGGCATCGCTGATTTTGACGGCGTCCGCCTGAACGTCTCCAGCGAGGGAGACTTCGTGCAGACCGGTGCCCGGGTACGCATCATCAGCGTTGAAGGGCAGAAGGTGCTCGTCCGCAGGGTATAATGCATACATTCGTATATCAAGCCGTCATCCGACGGCAGGAAGTATAGGGGAGGTAACATCATGCCAACTGAACAGATCATCATCTACGGTATTGTCGGTATCGCCGTCGTCGTACTGTGCGTTTTCCTGTCCATTGTGCCCCTGGGCCTGTGGTTCCGGGCGCTGGTCAGCGGCGTGCACGTGTCCCTGGGCGCCCTGATCGGCATGAGGCTGCGCAAGGTGCAGCCCAAGCGCCTGGTCGAGTCCCTCATTCAGGCCAGCAAGGCCGGTCTGCAGATCACCATCTCCCAGCTGGAAACCCACCTGCTGGCCGGCGGTAATGTCAACCGCGTCATCAACGCCCTGATCGCCGCCCAGCGCGCAAACATCGACCTGCCCTTCGAGAAGGCCTGCGCCATTGATCTGGCGGGCCGCGATGTGTTCCAGGCCGTGCAGATGAGCGTCACCCCCAAGGTCATCGAGACCCCCGTGGTCGCCGCCATCGCCAAGGACGGCATCGAGCTGCGCGCCAAGGCCCGCGTGACCGTGCGTACCGACATCAGCCGTCTGGTCGGCGGCGCCGGTGAGGAAACCGTCATCGCCCGTGTCGGCGAGGGCATCGTCACCACCGTCGGCTCTGCCGACAGCCACAAGGCCGTTCTGGAGAACCCCGATCTGATCAGCCGCACCGTGCTGGCCAAGGGTTTGGACGCCGGTACCGCCTACGAGATTCTGTCCATCGACATCGCGGACGTGGACGTTGGCCGCAACATCGGCGCACAGCTGATGATGGATCAGGCCGAAGCGGATCGCCGCATCGCTCAGGCGAAGGCCGAGGAGCGCCGCGCAATGGCCGTCGCCCACGAGCAGGAGATGAAGGCCAGCGTGCAGGAGATGCGCGCCAAGGTCGTCGAGGCCGAAGCCGAGGTGCCGCGTGCCATGGCTGCCGCGCTGCGCGAGGGCAAGCTGGGCGTGATGGACTACTACCAGCTGCAGAACACCATCGCTGACACCACCATGCGCGATTCCATCGCCAAGGCCAGCCAGCCCCAGCAGACCGTCCAGCCCGACAAGAAGTAAGGCTGCGATGGCCTGTACTTCAGGAAGGGAGGGACGCCCGTGGAAGATTTAGGGGGTCTGATTGTCGTCATCGTCGGCATATTGATCGCCATTGCCAACGGCAACGCAAAGAACAAGAAGAAAAAGCAGTCTGCTGCCGCGAGCGCGCAAACCGTCTATCAGCCAGCCATACCCGTTCAGCCTCAAACGGCAGCACCGGTTTCCATGGCGAGTATGCTGCCTCCGCAGCCGGCCGCCCCGGCAGCGCCGGTCGCACCGGTCGCACCGGCCGCCCCGGTCGCGCCGATTGCCCCGGCCCAGCCCCTGGTGCACGAGCACCTTGAGCCGGACTGCGATACGCACGATCAGGCGGGCAGCCTTGGCGTCACGAGCATGGAGGGCAAGGATCCCTGCCATGAGGAGCAGCTGACGCACAGCCGCCCCGTCGACACTGCGGAAGCTGTCCAGCCCGGTCTGACGCTGGAATGGACGGGCGACGCGATGGTCAAGGCCTTTGTGATGCAGGAGGTGCTCACGCGCCCCTGTGACCGCAAGCCGCGCCGAATCTGATACAACGCTTGAGCGGGGAAACCGCTGCCCGACAGCAGCTTCCCCGCTCTTTTCTGTGCCATTCCGATTCTTGTCTTTGATTTTACAATTTCCGTGTATACTTTCCTGTCCGTTTATGGTATCATATTGGGCAAACACAAAAGGAGCACTTTATATGGATGCAATCAAGGTTATCATTGCCGATGACAACGAGGACATGCGCCGCATCGAGCGGAAGATGATCGGCAAGGTCGAGGGCTTCGAGCTGGTCGGCGAGGCGAAGGACGGTCTGGAGCTGCTGGAGCTGGTGGAAAAGCTCCATCCGCAGATCGTGTTTCTGGATGTGGAGATGCCGGGCAAGACAGGGGTGGAGGCCGCCCGCGTCATTCAGGACATGGATCCCGGCATCATCATGATCTTCGCCACCGCCCACGACCAGTACATGGGCGACGCCTTCGAGGTCTATGCCTTCGATTACCTGATCAAACCCTTCAAGGTGGATCGGGTGCTGAAGACGCTGGAACGCGCCCGCGACCGTCTGAACCCGGACAAGGACGAGGCGCCCCTGCCTGTCCCCGCCGCGCCCGCTGAAGCCCGCAAGCCCGCCGCCCGCCTGATGCTGCACCACAAGGAGGGCGTATCCTTCGTCAACACGGAGGATATCGTGCTCATCCAGCGCGAGGACCGCGCCACGGTCATCTACACCGCAGGGGACGATCAGCCCGGCTGCCGCTACGTCACCGGCGATTCCCTCTCGGAGACGGAAGCCCGGCTCGATCCCAATGTGTTTTTCCGCTGTCACAAGAGCTATATCATCAACCTCAACTACATCAGCAACATCACGCCCTATGGACGCTGGACCTACGTCGTCCGCCTGAAGGGCATCCAGCAGGACGCGCTGATCACCCACGAGAAATACGAGGAGCTGGAGAAGCTGTTCTCCTGACGCAGAGCCCGCAGAGAAGCTCACCTGTGCCGCCATAGCGAGTCCTCCCCGTCCCTTGCACGATGCCGGGCCCGTTCCCCCTTCTCCGCCAGAAAATTTTCCCGTGCAGCAGGAATCATCAGCACCCGCAGCGAATTACTGTTATGGTATTCCCATTGCAAAGGCAACACCGATGAAAGAGAGTGAAACCCGATGATTATCAAGAACGACAATCCCGCCATCCGCCAGCGATCAGCCGCCATGGTGAAGGCACATCTGGGCGAATTGGTCTGCCTGTATGCCGTATATGCGCTGCTCTCCCTGGCCACCGTTGGCATCTTTACGGGCATCGTTTTTCTTGTAGAGGTTGGCATCTCCTCCGCCTTTCTGACATTTGTTGTCGGCGCCATCGGTTTGATTGCCAGTCTGATGCTTATCAACGTCTTCAGCTATGGCCTGCTTAAAGCACAGATCGCTATTTACAACAACAAGCATCCCGGCCTGGGAATGCTGTTCAGCTGCTTCAACCGGATCGTTGGCTGTCTTGGTATGACCCTCTGGGTTCCCATCAGGATCATCCTCTATTTCCTTCCCGGCGCAGCGGTGGCTGTTGTGGGGCTGTTCATCGCCATGAGCACCGCGGTTCCCGGCTGGTGCATTCCGCTGGGCATCCTGCTGTCGGTCGCCGGCTACCTTGCCGCTGTCGCCATGACAGTTCTTGCCCTTTTCCGCTTCAGCATGTCCTTCTGTATCTTTGCAGAGGACAGCGCAGGTTTCAGCGTGATGGAAGCCGTTGATTCCAGCCGCCGGATCATGATTGGCCGCAAGTTCCAGTACTTCAGGCTGCTCCTCCCCTATTGGCTGATTGATACGGCTCTCTGCCTCGTTTGCCTGCTGGTGTCCTGGCTGACGGCTGGCTCAGCCACGTTTTCCGCCGTCCCCTATCTCTGTTCCATCCTCGCGGCTGTCGCTTCCCTTTATGTAGGCTTCCATTGCACACTCGCAAGCTGCGGTTTCTATCTGAATCATTGCGAATAATCAATGCGGCGCTGCAGCCATATGGCGGCGCGATGGTGAGCAGAAGCAAGACGGCTGGGATTCAGCCATCACGGCGTGCCACTAAATGCAAAGTTTCCCAAAAGCGCTGTCCGGAGTTCCGGACAGCGCTTTTGGATTGCCTGATACCCTGCGCGTTTCATCATCCCTTCGGCGATCCGCCATGGGAAGCAACCATGGATCGCAGATCCGCCACAATCGGCGGCAAGCGTTCCAGCACCGCATCAATGTCCTCCTCCGTGGTATCCGCCCCAAGTGTCAGCCGCAGGGAGCCATGCGCCATCGCTACCGGCAGTCCGATCGCCAGCAGCACATGGCTGGGATCGAGTGTCCCGGAGGTACAGGCTGAACCGGAGGAACCCGCAATGCCCGCCAGATCCAGCCGAAGCAGCAGTGCCTCCCCTTCCACACCCTGAAAGGACAGGTTACAGTTGTTCGGCAGACGATCGGTGGGATGGCCGTTCAGCCGCACCTCCGGCACCCGCTCCATGATGCCCGCAATCAGCCGGTCGCGCAGGCGCGTCATATGAGCCGCGTTGTCTTCAAGGTGCGCCGTCGCCATTTCGATCGCCTTGCCCAGCCCGACAATCCCGGCCAGATTCTCCGTCCCGGCGCGCAAGCCCCGTTCCTGCGCGCCGCCATGAACCAGGTTGTCCAGCCTCACGCCCTTGCGGACATACAGTGCTCCCACACCCTTCGGCCCATGGAACTTATGCGCCGACAGCGACAGCAGATCCGCGTGCATCGCCTGCACATCGACAGGAATCGCGCCCACCGCCTGCACGGCGTCCGTATGAAAGAGCACGCCGCGTTCCCGGCAGAGCCCGCCGATCTGTGCAACCGGCTGGAGCGTTCCGATCTCGTTGTTCGCCATCATCACGGACACCAGCACCGTATCCGGACGGAGCGCCCTTTCAACGTGCTCCACGCTGACCCTGCCCTCCGCATCTACGGGGAGACAGGTGACCTCAAAGCCCTGCTTTTCCAGCCATTGGCAGGTATGCAGCACCGCGTGGTGCTCGATGGCGCTCGTGATGATATGCCGTCCCCTGTCCGCCCGGGCGAAGGCCGCGCCCTTGATGGCCCAGTTGTCGCTCTCCGAACCGCCGGCGGTGAAGACGATCTCCTGCGGCGCGGCGACGTTGAGGGCGCGGGCAACCTGGCGCCGCGCCGTCTCGATGGCGCGCCTGGATTCCCGCCCGAAGGCATGGACGGACGAGGCATTCCCGAAGGTCTGCGTGAAATAGGGCAGCATCGCCTCCACAACCTCCGGGGCACAGGCTGTGGTTGCGGCATTGTCAAGGTAGATACGCTTCATAGGTGCTCCTTTGTGGGAAAGATTCGGCACTATTTTACCGTTCTGACAGGCGATTGTCAACTTCCTGCCGTCATTGGCTTTTTTCTGTATCCCGCGCGATGGGTGCAGGGTTTCCGGGCAAAACGTCGAATTCCATCCCCAGAAATGATTGCAGGAGGGATTCCCATGAACGATCTGATGCGTACCGTATCCGCCGCGCTGGAGCGGCGCGGTTTCAACGTTCTCCACGCGGCATCGAAGGAGGATGCCGCCCGTATCGTCCGGGATTTGATGCCTGCGGATGCGTCCGTGGGCATCGGCGGCAGCATGACCATCCGGGAGCTGGGATTGGCTGACATGCTGCGCGATGCCGGACACACCGTCCACTGGCACTGGTCGGAGGAAGGCCCTGCAGCCATCCCGGCCGCGCGGGAAGCGGATGTGTACCTCTGCTCTGCCAACGCGGTGACCCGTGACGGGCAGCTTGTCAATATCGACGGCACAGGCAACCGGGTTGCCGCGATGATTCACGGCCCGAAGCAGGTGATTGCCGTCGTCGGAGCGAACAAGCTGGTGGACGGCGGGTATCCGCAGGCGCTGGCACGGATCAAGCGCGAAGCCTGCCCGCCGAATGCGCAGCGGCTGGGGCTGCCCTTCCCTTGTGGCACGGAGGGCAAGTGCGATCAGGCGAATTGCCCGGGAGGGTTCTGCAATATCATCGCCATACAGGAGCACCCCACCGGCAAACGGCCCTTTACCGTGGTGCTGGTAGATGAAGCCCTGGGGTATTGAGCATCCATAGCTGCTATCATGGTAGTATATGAAGGCCTCCCGCGCGCGTGGGAGACCCTCTGTGTCGTGACGGACTTTACCATGGGACGCTGCTACACAGAACATGCACTAATCCGGAAGAACCTCCAGCAGGCTCAGGCTGCGGATGTGCCATTGTCCGTTCTCCTTCACCAGCTGCACCCGATATCGTGCGCTGTTCCATTCCGGCGGATAAATCGCATCCTCTCCGTACTTCTCAATGTACTCCTCCGCCTTCGTGCCCTTCACGCGGCCGTCAATCCGCGGGATTCTCTCCACAATATCCACTCTCGCTGTGTTGTCCCACGGCCAGACCCAGGTGAACCCCATCTCCAGCCGGTGGTCAATGCCGCGGATGTTGTAATCCCGATAGGGCGAGTTCCCGTTCACCACGTCCTGCACCACCGTATCCCGGCTCAGGAAGCTCTGCTGGAAGTACTTCGTCAGCTCCGACACGTCCTCCTGCATCATCACCACCTGAGCCCGACGGGCCATCCCGTCCTTGAGCACCACGTGGATGTTGCTGAGGTTCATCGCGTAATAGAACCCGACCACCATCATGCCCAGCACAACGGTCAGGATCAGCAGCCGGGATGCAATGTGCCACACCATCCTGCGCAGATATTTCATGCAGCCCGCGCTCCTTTCATGTCCTATCGCTCACATAACGAAGCAGCGCGCCGTTTTCATGCATCCGCCGTCAGCTTTTCCAGCTCCGCCAGCATCCAGCCCTCGGTCGCAGCCATCGCGCGGATGGTGCGCTCCATCAGCGTATCCAGCTCCCACCCCAGACGCCCGGCGCCTTCGCGGATCACGTCGCGGCTGCATCCGGCGGCGAATTTCTTATCCTTGAACTTCTTTTTCAGGCTGGACAGCTCCATGTCCGTTGTGGATTTGGACGGGCGCATCCTTGCCGCCGCGCCGATCAGGCCGGTCAGCTCATCCGCCGCAAACAGCACCTTTTCCATCTCGTGCACCGGCACCACATCCGAGCACAGACCATAGCCGTGGCAGCACACCGCATGGAGCAGCTCCTCCGTCGCGCCCATGTTCTGCAGCAGCGCCACGCACCTTGTGCAGTGCTCCTCCGGCCACATTTCAAAGTCGATGTCGTGCAGCAAGCCGACCGTTGCCCAGAAATCCGCGTCCTCGCCGTAGCCCAGCTCATGGGCATACCAGCGCATCACCCCTTCGACCGTCAGCGCGTGCTGGAGGTGAAAGGGCTCGTGATTGTACCTCATGAGGCCGCTCACTGCAGCCTCGCGATTCATTCCTGCGTTCATCTGCATTCTCCTTTACAGCAGCTTGATGAGCATCGTCTTCTGCTCGTCCATCTCGACCTCCACCAGGCCGTCCTTTTCGAGCTGCTTCATCACATCCGAGAAGCGCTTGAAGCCGATGGCGCGCTCGTTGAAATCCGGGTAGGTCGTCAGGATATCCGCCTTGAGGATGGACGGATTGACCCGTTCAAAGCCGCCCTCCTTATAGGCCTGCAGCTGCGCCGCGAAGGCCTCGCGCCAGTTCTCGCGCGTCAGCTGCGGATGGGTTTCCGTTCCCTCCATGCTCGCGTTCAGGCTGACCATCACGTTGAAATTGTCGTTCTTGACGTGGATATCGCCAAAGCGCGCCGACAGCTTCGCCAGCAGCTTGTAGAACGATGCGCAGCCGTAGTTTTTCTCGTTGAAGTCCGGGCGCAGGCGGGTCAGAACGCCCTTGAGCTCCGAGGCATACATCTCGTCCATGCCGGTGGCCTCGTCGATGATGGACACAATCAGCTTGTTCAGCTCCGCCTCGTCCGCCATCTCTTCGGTGACGGGCGTGCCCTTCTTCTTCGTGCTGCGGGTCGGCACCGTCGTCTTGCGGCTCACGCCCTCCAGGAACTGGAACTCGTTGCACGCGTTCAGGAAGATGTTCGACGTGGCCGCCGAACGGCTGATGCCCAGCACAAACTTGCCCATCGACTTCAGCTTGCCCACCAGCGGCACATAATCGCTGTCGCCGGAAACGATGCAGAAGGAGTCGATCAGGTCGTTGGTGTAGGCCACCTCCAGCGCGTCGATGACCAGCTGGATATCCGCGTTGTTCTTCTGGGCGATGCCGTAGCGCAGGCTGGGCACCACCGTGAAGGTGTTACTGAGCAGCACCTCCTTCAGGTCGGAGAACCGGTCAGTGTACCCGTACACCTTGCCCAGCAGGATATCGCCGCGAATTTTGACCTTTTCCAGTACGGAGTCGAGGGTCGCGACCTTCGCGCCGCAGTTTTCCAGGTCGATAAAGACTGCAAATTTTGCCATAAATCAAGTACCTTTCGTCAGATTCTGAACGTGAAGCGATCGCCGCGGATGACCTGATGGGAGGTATGCAGCGGCTCGCCGTTCTGGTCATAGATCACCTGCTCCAGCTGCAGCAGCGCCGTTCCCGGCTCCACGCCCAGCAGCCTGGCCTGCACGCCCGTGGCATAGCACAGGCTGATTTCATGGATGCCCTTGCTCGCCGTCACGCCGCGCTTTTCCAGCAGCGCATACAGCGAGCCGTCCAACTTCTCCTCCAGCAGGCTCTCATAGGCCATCGGAAAGCGGTTCGTCTCCACCATCACGGGCAGCTCATCCGCCAGCCGCAGCCGGACAAGCTCCACCGCCGTATCCCCATGCAGCCGCAGCCGCATCGCCGTCTCCGCATCCGCCGGAACCACCTGTGCGCTGATGACCCGCGTCCCCGGTACGCTGCCCATCACGCGGCAGGCATCGTGGAAGCTGTTCACGTCCTTCAGGCTCTGCTGAATGCGGGGCGCGCACACGAAGGTTCCCTTGCCCTGCATCCGGCGCAGCAGGCCCTCCCGCGTCAGCTCCGCAAGGGCCTTGCGCACCGTGACGCGGCTGACCTGATAGGTTGCGCAAAGCTCCTGCTCGGAGGGGATGCGGCTGTGCACAGGATACGTCCCGCCGGCGATATCGCTTCTGATGCGCTGCATCAGCTGCCTGTAGAGCGGGCTTGCGCTTTCGGTATCAAGAATGCTCGGGGTCATGGGAATCCTCCTGTATCTCCACAGCCTGACGGGGTTCAAGCCGCGACATTCGCTGTATCTTCATCAGTATATCATTTTGGCAGAGAAATTTCCACACTTTTATAGACAAAACGGCTGAATCAGGGTAAAATGATTGCACAGAGCATCGACCGATTTCGCCAAGGAGGCTTGCCCATGTTGACGGAACCATCCATTTCCGCGTGCATTGTGCTGTACCACTCCGGTTCACAGGTCACACGCACCGTTCAGTGCTTTCAGGACAGCGATGTCCCGCTGGATCTGTACATCGTGGATAACGCGCCGGGGGATGCGGTCTGTCAGCGGCTGATGTGGCAGTGCCCGGGGCTGCAATACCGGGCACAGAACAGGAATCTGGGCTATGGGGGCGGCAACAACGTCGTCCTGCCGGAGCTGCACAGCCAGTACCACATCATCTGCAACCCGGACGTGACCTTTGACAGCACGCTCCTGCGCAAAATGGCACAGTACATGGAGCTCAACAAGGACTGCGCCATCCTGACCCCGCGGGTTTTCAACGCCGACGGAACGGAGCAGTTCCTGCCCAAGCGCACCCCGACCCTCCGCTATCTGCTGGGGGGACGGCTGGAAAAGCTCCCCGGTCCCTTCCGCGTCTGGCGCAGCGAATACACCCTGCGCGATGCCAACATCGAAGTGCCTACCAGCGTTGAATTTGCCACCGGCTGCTTCATGATGATCCGCACCGGTCTGCTGCGCCAGCTGGGCGGCTTTGATCCCCAGTTCTTCCTGTACCATGAGGACAGCGATCTTTCCCGCCGGGCACTGCGCCTTGGCAACATCGTGTATCATCCCCAGCTGATCGTCACCCACGACTGGCAGCGGGCCAGTGCAAAGGGCTTCAGGAATGCCTGCCGGCATCTGCGCAGCACCTGCCGGTATTTCAGGAAATGGGGTTGGCAATGGTAAGCATCCTGCTGGCCGCCTACAACGGCGAAGCCTTCCTGCCTGCGCAGCTTGCTTCCCTCCGGGCACAGACCTGCACGGCGTTTCGCGTGCTCTGGCAGGATGACGGCTCCACCGACGGCAGCGCCGCGCTGCTGGAAGCCCTCTCGCGTCAGGACAGCCGTTTTCTTCCCGCCGCCCGGCAGGGACAGCACCTCGGGGCCATCGGCAATTTTCTTTCCCTCCTGGCGCAGGATGACGCCCCCTGTTCCGCCCTGTGCGATCAGGACGATTGCTGGCACCCGGACAAGCTGGAACGCGGCCTTGCCGCCCTGCAGGCTGCCGAGGCCCGATACGGCGCCGATACGCCGTTGCTCGTTCATCATGACTGCCGCGTCGTTGACTCCGACGGACGCGAGCTGTACGCCAGCTTCTTCCGCCATCAGGGCTGGGACGCTCAGGCTACCACTCTCCCCCGACTGCTGGTGCAGAACAACGTCACCGGCTGCACCTGCCTGATGAACGCCGCCCTGCGCCGTCTTGTGGTGCAGCATACCGATGCGCAGCGGCTTTTCATGCACGACTGGTTCATCGCCCTGACTGCCGCCGCCTTCGGGCAAATCGTCTGCCTCGATACGCCGCTGCTGGACTATCGCCAGCACGGGAACAACGTCATGGGCGCAAGCCCCAACGGTCTGCTTCGCCGGAGCGCTGACGCGCTGACCGCTCCGAAGCGCGTCCGGGAGCGCATCGCCCTCACCTACCGCCACGCCCGCATGTTCCGCCAGGCCTACGGAAGCGCGTTGCCCTCAGGCGCCGCCGCTATCCTTGACGGCTATCTGGCCACGCAGCGCCTGCCGAAGCTCCGGCGCATCCACGCCCTGCGCAAGGGCGGGTACCTCATGCAAAGCCCCGTCACCCGCATCGGCCAAATGCTTTTGGGCTGAAACCTGTATCCAAACAGCTCATATGCCAGGAATGTCATCGTTGCCTGCGCATATGAGTTTTTTTCGCGTTCCATGTCGAACGCCGACAGCCTGATACCGAAAATATTCTCATTGATTTTGAAATGTTTTCCTTCCCCATTGCGTATTACCTCATGGAAGGGGGAGTGGGCGCATGCAAACCGCCCCACAGTCAGTCGTCCAGAAGGAAGCGACGCTGACACGGCTGATGGAAACGTACGGCACCAATGTGCTGCGCGTCTGTTTCCTGTACCTTCATGACCACGCCCTGGCCCAGGATGCCGCCCAGACGACCTTCATGAAGGCCTGGCAGGCCCTGGATACGCTCCGGGAGGGTGCAACGGAAAAGGCATGGGTGATGCGCATTGCCGCCAACACCTGCCGCAGCATCCTGCGCAGCCGTGAATACAGGCATTACGCCCATGGCAGCAATCTGGAGGATGTGGACGAGCCTTCCGTTGACGCGCTCATTCCCGATTCCACGGTGTACAACGCCGTATGCGCGCTGCCCGACAAATACCGCGAGATCGTCATCCTGCATTATTATCAGACGCTTCCCATTGCCGATGTTGCGCAGGTGCTGCACATCCCGCAATCCTCCGTCCGCACCCGTCTGCACCGCGCCAGAAAGCTGCTGGAACCCATGCTGAAAGGATGGTATCTGAGCGATGAATGACAAGCTGAAAAAATCGCTGGATGAAAGCCTTTCCAGCATCGTCTGGGACAGCCGCCAGCAGCAGGAGGTGTTCCGGCGCATCCGGCAGCAGCGTGCGCACAAGCCGGCAGGGCTCCGCCTGGCTCCCATGGTGGCCATTGCCACGCTCATCGTGGTGCTTGGCACAAGCCTGACCATTCTGTCCAAGCATCCGAAGCACGTGGGGGACCCCACCACTTCTGCGACGCAGACGGAACCCGGCCATTTCGATCCCATTCTGTCCGCGTCCATCACCTTCACCACATCTCCTTCCGACTCTCCCAGTCCTTCCGGCATGCTCGCCGAAGATGCGGATGTGACCGCCACCCCTGATGCTACCGCCCCATCGGTGCCCACGCCCACCTCCACCATCGACACCAGCATGGCACCGGAAACCACGGCACGGGCTGATCTCCCCGGCGCCGATGATCTTATGTTCAATTCCCGTCTGTCGCTCGCCAGTGCAACACCCACAGCGACACCCACGGCTACTCCCACTGCGACTCCTACGGCGACTCCTACGGCGACGCCTACGAGCACGCCCACTGCTACGCCTACGGCGACGCCCACAGCCACGCCTACGGCTACCCCCACAGCAACTCCCACGGCGACGCCCACAGCCACGCCTACCGCGACACCTACGGCTACTCCCACGGCGACGCCCACAGCCACGCCTACCGCGACACCTACGGCTACTCCCA